>NZ_JAHGVE010000001.1 GCF_018835585.1 Pelorhabdus rhamnosifermentans | reverse complement strand
CCAGTGACTTCAAATTTTGAACAGCACGTGATTTGAGCAATTCCCAGATGTTCTGCCATTTCAGGACCCACTTGCGCCGTATCTCCATCAATCGCCTGTTTACCACAAAGGATCAAATCAAACTTACCCAGTTTTTTGAGGGCTGCTGCCAAGGTATAGCTTGTTGCAAGCGTATCGGCACCACCAAAAGCTCTGTCACTGACAAGATAAGCTTCATCAGCCCCCATAGCTAAACATTCTTTTAAAGCATCTTTGGCCTGAGGGGGTCCCATTGAAACAACGGTTACCTTGCCGCCATTTTTCTCTTTTAATTGCAGGGCAGCTTCCAAGGCATTTTTGTCAAAGGGATTTACAATGCTTGGCACACCTTGCCTCACAAGTGTATTTGTTACTGGATCAATTTTAACTTCTGTAGTGTCAGGTACTTGCTTGACACAAACTACCATTTCCATATTGTAAGCCTCCTTGAAATACTCATACTAAATTAAATCCTATCTGGATGTAACAATCAATAGACTGCAATTATTGACAGTAACGCTATTCATAAATTGAGATATGCATAATTGGATATACTTATCTTTAATGCTTTTAATATTCAAAATCCCCTCATTGGCAACATAGTATGCCTAAAAAGCCCAACAAAAATAATACATAACCACCAACAACCAATTTATCATCAAACGTTATCTTATCACTATTTTTTCCATCTTCGTTACGTGTAAATTCATTAAACTCCCCACAAAAATATCCATTAGTCATGATAACATTCCCTTCCAAAGCGAATGATACGGCTAAAAAAAACATTTTTCAGTTAATAAATACCTTTGTACGGAAAATCGGGAAACAGTTTAATGTATCATTAAACGTTTCCCAGAATCCGATTATCATCTATTTTCATCTTATATCTGACATCAAATAATCAATTAGAATTCATACGCTTTCAAGGCTCTCTATATAATTTTATTTACCAGTAAAACTAGCCTTTCTCTTCTCAACAAACGCTTTCATACCTTCTTTTTGATCAGCAGTTGCAAAGCACAGGCCCCAAACTTCATCTTCATACTGAATTGCCGATTCCAAATCCATGTTGATTCCTTTATTAACTGCGAACTTGCACAATTTAACCGCTATCGGTCCGCGGGACATAATTGTTTTGGCCAATTTCTTAGCCGCATCCATCAATTGATCCGCAGGAGCCAATTGATCAACCAACCCAATGCGATAGGCCTCAGCGGCATCAATCATATCGGCGGTAAACAGCAGCTTTTTAGCCATTCCTTTTCCCACTAATCTTGGTAGCCGCTGAGTTCCACCAAAACCTGGAGTAATACCAAGTGTTACCTCTGGTTGCCCAAATTTTGCTTTTTCGGAAGCAACCCGAATATCACATGCCATTTGCAATTCATTGCCACCGCCTAATGCATAGCCATTTACAGCCGCAATGACCGGTTTAGCCAAGCCTTCCAGTTTATTAAATACTCCTTGCGCTAAAATCCCCCATTCCCGGCCTTCCATCGCATCCTTATCTTTCATTTCAACGATATCCGCACCAGCGACAAAGGATTTTTCACCGCTACCCGTGATAATAACAACTTTAACAGAATCATCTTGGGCAAGTACATCAATGATTTTATCCAATTCACGCACCGTTGCTTCGTTTAGTGCATTAAGTGCTTTAGGCCTATTAATAGTAACGACTCCGATCCCATTATCATTTTCAAACAAAAGATTTTGATATTCACTCATTATTTCCACCGCCCCAATTTTTTTTCGGAAATCATAGCTACACCGAGTACGTACTATTAGCGCAAAATACTTCCGGAAATAACCATACGCTGTACTTGATTCGTGCCTTCATAAATCTGGGTAATTTTAGCATCCCTCATCATACGTTCGACGGGATATTCACGCGTAAATCCATACCCACCAAAAATTTGTACGGCATCCGTTGTAACTGACATCGCTGTATCTGAAGCAACCAGCTTCGCCATTGCCGCTTCTTTCGCGTAAGATAAGTCGTGTGAAATATGATATGCCGCACGATATACAAGAAGCCTGGCTCCCTCTACTTTCGCTGCCATATCAGCTAACATAAATCCGATCGCCTGTTGTTTGCAAATAGGTTTACCAAATTGACTGCGTTCTTTAGAATATTTAATTGCCGCTTCCAATGCTCCCTGGGCAATACCCAGTGCTTGCGACGATACTCCGATACGTCCACCATCAAGAGTCGTCATTGCAATTTTAAAACCTTGTCCTTCTTTGCCAAGCAGATTACCCGCAGGCACACGGCAGTTTGTTAAAATAACTTCCCGCTGTACGGATGCGCGAATACCCATCTTGATTTCCTTCTTGCCAAAGCTCAAACCAGGCGTACCCTTTTCAACAATAAAAGCACTCATTCCCTTAGGACCCGCAGCCTTGTCGGTAATAGCGAAAATAACTTCGATTTCCGCTTCGCCACCGTTTGTATTGAATATTTTAGTTCCATTAAGAATATAATAGTCCCCATCTTTTACTGCCGTAGCTGTACCGCCGCTAACATCAGTACCGGCATTAGGCTCAGTCAAACCAAAAGCACCTAATTTTGTCCCTTCAGCCAACGGTTTTAAATATTTTTGTTTCTGCTCTTCTGTACCGTACTTAAAAATCGGCCAAGAACACAAAGAAGTATGCACCGACATTCCAATACCTGTGGAAGCATCAACACGTGAAATTTCTTCACAAGCAATGGCATAACTCACAAAGTCACTACCAGCGCCACCATATTCTTCGGGATAAGGAATTCCCATTAAGCCGAGTTTACCCATTTCATCGAAATATTCCCGTGAAAACTGTTCCTTTTCATCTCTTTCAACAACGGTTGGTAACAATGTCTTTTCGGCAAAAGCCCTCACTATTTTACGAATGCTTTCCTGTTCATCACTATAAATAAAATCCATAAGTTTCTCCTCCAATTTTTTGATAATAATTTTGGTCGCAACCATTTTTATGGTGGTATACAACTAAAAGTCATATTATCTCGACCTTCCATATGAATTTTTGCCATCTTAAATGTTTTTATTAAGACCCATAACCTCAGCTTTGAATATCCGTGCATCCATTCTTTTCAGATTAGGAGAAATAAGCGGTTTAAAATCCATATGTGCCACCACATCTTTTTCCAAATCAACACCCGGCGCAATCTCCGTTAGCATAAGTCCCTTTTCTGTTAATTCGAATACTGCACGTTCTGTAATGTACTGCACTGATTGATGATGTTCTTGTGCATATTTACCGCTAAATGTAATTTGGCCAACCTGCTCTAAGAACTTACGCATTTTTCCTTCGTTCAAAATGGTCAACTGACCGTCAGCCACTTTCACTTTTAATCCGCCAGCAGTAAAAGTTCCACAGAAGATAACTTTTTTCGTATTTTGCGTAATATTGATAAAGCCACCGCAACCTGCTATTCGATCTTTAAATTTACTTACATTGATATTCCCGTGTTGATCTGTTTCTGCCAAACCAAGAAAAGTCATATCCAAGCCGCCGCCATCATAAAAATCAAATTGATAAGGCTGATCAATAATGGCTTCTGCATTTGTCGATGCGCCAAAGCTAACGCCTCCTGCCGGAACACCACCCACAGGACCTGCCTCAACAGTAAGCGTCATGGTATCTCCAATTCCTTCTTCATTTGCCACCAGAGCAACCCCTTCCGGGATGCCAATACCCAAATTGACTTTGGCTTGGGGAATCAGTTCCATAGCGGCACGGCGAGCAATTACTTTGCGTTGGTCTAAAGCCATTGGCGCAATCTCTGATAGCGATACACGCACCTCACCAGAATAGGCGGGATTATATTGTTCTGCATAACTTTGCATATGGTTTGCCGGATTTTCAGCAACGACCACATAATCTACATTAATGCCCGGAATAACTACGTTCTTAGGATTCAAACTGCCATTTGCAAGAATACGTTCCACTTGCACGATCACAATACCACCAGATGCTTTGGCTGCTAATGCCATCGTCAATATCTCTAGCTTTACAGACTCATGCTCGATTGAAATATTTCCTTTCCCGTCAGCACTGGTACCACGGACTATCGCTACATCAACAGGAAACGGTTTATACCTAAGCCATTCTTTCCCGTCTAGTTGAATGACTTCAACTAAATCCTCCTTAGTTACCGTATTTAGTTTTCCCCCCTCTAATCGCGGGTCTACAAAAGTATTCAAGCCTACCTTAGTTATAATACCTGGTTGGCGACTCGCTACACTGCCAAACCATTGCGCCATCGTTCCCTGTGGGAAATTATAAGCTTCGACTTTATTAGCAACGATCAGTTTACCAAGTTTGGGTGCCATATTGTAATGACCCGCTACAACTCGTTTAAGCAATCCTTCATGGGCTAAACGATTTCCGCCACGGTCTTTACCATCTCCCATCCCAGCACAGTGCATTAATGTTAAATCACGTGGCATTTTTTCTTCAATAAACCTCGTTTCGATTGCCTCAAGCACTTCCTCTGCAATCGAGCTGCCTACAAAAGCCCCGACTGCCACAGTAGCTCCATTGGGAATCAATTTAACCACTTCTTTTGCACTAATGACCTTGCACATTCCTATCACCCCATCCTAATTTTTATCACAACCATGCTTTTACACAATTCCTGTAAGCAGGTACAAACCAACCATTAAAAACGCTGTGATTACCTTAAAACATGTTATAGCAAAAATATCTTTGTAAGATTCACGATGTGTCAATCCACAAACAGCCAATATCGTAATTACTGCACCATTATGTGGCAAACTATCCAGCCCGCCTGATGCCATGGCAACGACTCTGTGTAACACCTCTGGCGGAATACCTGCGGCAGCTGTCGCTTCTAACCAATGCTGTCCAAATATTTCCAAAGCAATGCTGAGACCGCCTGAGGCCGATCCCGTAACACCAGCAAGAATATTAACCATAATCGCGGCATTCAGTAACGGTGAATCAGCACCAACACCTAGTAATACATTCGCAACAGTATGGAAAGCAGGTAACGATGCAATCACATTTCCATACCCGACTTCGGATGCCGTATTCATAATCGCCAATAATGAACCGATGGCACCGGCATTAAGAGCATTTACCAAGCTACCGGATTTCGGTATATATTTATATCCCAAAACAGAAGCAATTACAATGCCACTCACTAATCCCACAATTAATGACCAAATAGAGATAACATTTTTTATCGATGATGCAACTAGTGGCATTTTCATTGCTTGAAACGGCGCCAGGAGTGCCGGATCCCATGTATATACAGTTGATAACAAAAAATTCATTACTAGTACTAATAGCAGAGGTATTATTGACAAATACCATGGTGGCAAAGAAATACTGTCATCAATTACTGATTCATTGCGAGTATGTTTCCCATATCCCTCACCATTGGCCATAGCCGTTTTCCGTCGCCATTCCAAATATAAATAGCTAATCAAAACTAAGAGTATGCCGCCGATTGTTCCCAATATCGGAGCCGAATAAAGTGACGTTCCCAAATAAGTCGTCGGAATAATATTCTGAATTTGAGGAGTTCCAGGCAAGCAATCCATTGTTGCTGTAAATACACCGAGTACCATGCAAGCTGGAATGAGACGTTTTGGTATTTGTGCTTCCTTAAACATGACAGAAGCAAACGGATAAATTGCGAATACACACACAAACATGCTTATCCCACCATATGATAGAACCATACACGCAAGACTGACTGCCAAAATTACCTTTTCTTTTCCTATACACTGTATAACCCTAAGAGCAATACTTTTAGCCATTCCCGTATCTTCCATTACCTTGCCAAATACTGCTCCTAATATAAAAATTGGAAAGAATGATTTTATATACGTTACAGCTTTTACCATAAATAGTTCAGTATAACCTGGCAATATGGATAGATTGGACATGCTTGCCGCTATCAAAGCAAAAATCGGCGCAAATAAAATGACTGAAAATCCGCGATAAGCAAATGTAACAAGTAAAATTAGGCTTAGTATAATCCCAAAAACTTCCATTTGCATAGTCCTCCTTATGATAAATAAGTATTTCGGTGTATAGTTCATACCTTGAAAACATCTAAAGTGCGACAGTCTTTATCAAAAAATAAATTCAGCAGATAACAGCTACCATACAGCTAATTTTATAAGTAAACATTTATCAAAATATTCAGTAAAATTTAATTACAATCGCATATACACTCACCTCAATTTTAACAAAATTCAATAATATGTAAGAACGGTGTATTTGTCTGCCGAACACCGAAATACCGCAAGAACTGGACTACATTTTTATCAAGTACAATGACCAATGATAAACAATTTAATTTTTAAAATGTTACTTCATTATACAAATATTATTAAGTGTTGATTATTTCTATTAATATATTTTGCTTACAAAATATATTTTTAAAAAAATTAATATTTTTTTTCTATTAGACTTTTACTTCAATGAGTAAACTAGTTTGTTAATAAAATAGTTTGCAAGCAAAATTGTTTACCAAAAAAAATTACTAATTTTGAATCTTTGTTATTATTTTAACAAACTGTTTTTTCATAGTCAATGCCTAAATTATCAGTTTTAACTGCATATTTCGACTATTTTGTGCTTTTACCTCGCATTTCTGCGCTTTGTCAGTTTTTTATAACGAAAATAAAACCACACACAACAGTAATACTAAAAAAATCCCACGATATTCGCGGAATTTATTAGTATGCGACTAATTCAGCCAAAGAAACAGCAATGGATATACAAGGAATAAAAAAATCACCGTAGTCAAAAAGAACGCTGCTCCAGCCACAGGAAGATTTAAATCATAAAGGCGAGCTAATACGATAGCATTAATACCAGTAGGTACACTGGCCGATACTAAAATTGTGCCAAGAACAATGGGGTCATTAAAAAGCAGGCGCGCAACAAAATATCCCAACAAAGGCGTAAGAATGAATTTTATCGGAATAAGATCGCTAACACGACCATAGTATGTTTTCATGGCCGAAAACCTAATCGAGTATCCAGCTGGAAATAAAGCCATCCAAGCAGAAATATGAATAAAGAAATTAAAAAGGTCACCTAAGAATGCTGGACGTGGCACCCCGTTTAGGTAGAGCATCATGCCAACAATCAATCCGACTACAGGTAGTTGATTACGATTAAAAAACAAGGACGAAAAGGTAATTTTTTGTACGCTTCTCTTCTCTTGACTCAGTTGACGATAGAACTCAGCCATAGGAAAGCAAAATAAAAAGAACACCAAATTTTGAAACAAAGCAATAATTTGGATATAAGCAAACCCCGGCTCTCCATACAAAAAGAATGTACAAAGTCCGCCTAATGTCCCGATATTTGACAACATAGCTGAAGCTAAATAACTTGCTTTTTCTAAACAAGGCTGATTTTTCTTCAGTGTAATCAAATAAGCCGTCAGACCCGGAATAAAGCTCAACAAAATACCAAACAGAGGCAGCCAAAGTAACTCTAAATTTAGCGGCAAGATCCAGAAAGAAAGAACAGATAGGATCGTACAAAAAATAGTAATGTTCGCCACGATAATGTCATTGCAAATTTTCTCATTCAACCACTGTTTTCTTTGAAAATAGTACCCGAATACAAGAGGCATGACAAAATCAATCAATAGATAAAATACTTTTTCTGTCACATGCTTTCTCCTTTCGGGTCCCTAAAAGAGGAATTGATAGAAAATAGTATCAACCTTCATCAGAGGAAAAGTTTTTGGAAGACGTTCTTTTGTTATCGAAGTAAAGTGATTTTTCTCGTAAAAGCGATGGGCAGCTAAAAATTTATCCGTAGTTCCAAGATAAATTTCAGAAATACGATGCTCCCTGGCCCATTCCATAAGCTGTTGCAATAACAGCTTGGCTGCGTGATGTTCCTTCCCACGATGATCGGCTTTTACAAATAATTTTCGCAGCACACCTTGGTTATTTCCAATGTCTAATAATGAAATCGTGCCTACAACAGCCCCTTTATCTATAGCCATCCAAAAATTTCCGCTTTTTGACTGATAAAAGTGCGGTATATCATTTAAATCCGGCTGATCGGCTTGAGTGATGGGAATATGAAATTCCTGTTGCTGAATTTCGAGAATAAAATTGATTATTTCACTTTTATATTGTGGTTCATATTCTTTTATAATCTCGGTCAATTTTGATCTCTCCCTATTATTATTTTACTTTTCTTTTTTTACTTTCTTTGATGTATTCCCAATCTTGTTCAATATTTTCTCGCATGCGCTTAAGTAACTGATAAACCAGGACCTTTTCTTCATAACTAAGGCCCTTACAACAACTGTCAATATTCCAATTTTCTTCTTTAATAATATAAGGATAATGCTGCTGAGCTTTGGCTGAAGGAAAGAGATGCCACATTCTTTTATCCTGTTTACTCCGCTCTTTTAAGACATAACCCTCCTCGATCAGTTTTTGTATGGCCTTCGTTGTCGTGGCTTTATCTACTTTTAGCAGATCTGAGAGTTCCACCAAATGAATCCCGGGGTTCTCGCATATACGAGTTACAAACGTAAACTGTCCTCTTTGCAATTGGATTTCTCGAAATTTAATATCGCTTATTGATTGAATACAGCGTCCAAGCATTCCTACTTCACGTAAAATTTCATTTTTTAGCTTACTTATCACAAATCCCTGCCTTTCCAAAAGTAGTTGATTTTTCAACTACTTTTATAATATTACATAATAGTTGAAATATCAACTATTACCCGAAATAAAAATAAAGCAAGAAGTAGCGTTATCTAATCAAAGGCTACTTTTTGCTTTATTTGATTTAAAAATTTTAAACTTATTCACTTGTAATGTTATACATTATCACAGAATTTCTCAATGGAAATTTACTCGAACACTTTTCTTGGTGCCAGTAGCAGTGGTTGAGCTTACAATCGGGGTGCTCCGCCATTCTACATGTTGACTATCCAAATATGGTATAATAATCAATATAGAAAATCTATCTCGTCCTGAATTACAAATAAAAGGAGTGTTACTCATGACTGAGAATTTTTATGCCGAGCAATCTGAAGAAAGACTCAAACAACTTGAAAAAGGTGCTTTTGTAACAACCAGTGATGGTGAAAAAGTGAATACCATGACAATTGGTTGGGGCAGCATTGGCTACGTTTGGCGAAAACCTGTATTCACCATTTTAGTCCGCCACTCTCGCTTTACTCATGAATTACTTGAAAAAAATAGTGAATTCACCGTAAGTATTCCTTCCCATGATATGAAAACCGCTCTCAGTATATGCGGCAGTAAATCCGGACGTGACTGCGATAAATTCACTGAAGCAAATCTAACACCTCAACCCGGAAAAAAGGTATCTGTTCCTGTCATTGCTGAATGCGATCATCATTATGAATGCAAAATTATTTATAAGCAAGACATGGACCCTGGCGCACTTAATGCAGCTGACAATAAAAGTAATTATCCCCAAGGTGACTACCATACAATTTATTATGGTGAAATCATCGCTAGCTACGACAAAGAATAAATTCTCTCCACTGGAAGAACGGGCTATATTGTTACATGTGACAATATAGCCCGTTTTTTATACCGTTAAATTGCCTTAGCCAACCAATCCTTTCCTTCTACTAATCTAGCTATGAGCATCGAACAAACAACATTGCCTGTCGAATTTAACAAAGTAGCTGGAGCATCAATTATCGTACTAATGACAGCAATAATCGGCAGCACTTCCGGTGGGAAACCATATACGCTAATAATCAGCATCTCACCAATCATACCGCCACCTGGAATAGCTCCCATGACAGCCCCCACTAAAAAGGCAACGCCCACAATACCCAGTAAAGTAGACATACTCGACATATCCACTCCTAATAAACCAAAGAGGAAAGTAATTTTCAAGATACCGCCAAAAACAGAACCGTCTTTATGCATATTAGCACCTAAGGGAATAATCGTTTCGACCATATCCTCTGGTACACCAATGGATTTTGTTGCCGCTAAATTAATTGGAATACAAGCCGCACTAGAACAAGTAGCAATCGCTGTAATGGAAGGTGTTAGGGCATGACTCCAAAACAGCCGGATACCCTTTTTCCCTGCGGCAATATAAGCATACAAGGTAAAAAAGCCAAAATAATAAATGACGGAAAGAACTAAATAAATAATAAATGTCCGCAAATAGCCTTGTAGTATCTGCGGCCCTAACTCCCCAATGACATTGGCAAAATAAGCACCCAAGCCAATGGGGGCATAGTACATAATAATCTGCACGATTTTCATCATAACTTTAGTAACGGCTGCTAAAAAAGTCGCAACAGGCTGACCCGCTTCACCGATTAATGCAGTAGAAGTACCTGTCAATACAGCGAGAACAATAAGCGGTAAAATTGCTGTTTTCGATAGCAACTTTGAAAAATCCGATACAGTAAAAGTGTTGACAAGCTGTTCCAATACCCCCAGCTGCTTAACCTTGTCTACACTGTCCTGATTTTGCTGAATAATAGACTGTAAAGAAGCATAATTTACGCCTTGCGTTGGATTCATCAATAAAGCAACGACAAGTCCAAACACCGAAGCAACTAAGGCGGTAATAATAAAGACAAGCAAAATACTGCCCATGATTTTTCCTAATCGCTTCATGCCGCCCATACTGGCAATGGCTGACGAAATGCTAAAAAACACCAGTGGTACAATAATCATAAATAATAAGTTCAGAAATAAATCACCAAGTGGTTTCAAAACTAAAGCTCTCGGACCTAAAATGACACCAGTAATTCCACCAATAATAACGGCACCTAATAGAATAAACGAAAACAAATTATTGCGTAAAATAGATTTCATGTCATTTTCCTACTCCTTTCTGGAAATAAATACATTTGTTTCATTATATCAGAATTAAATAAAAATAGTTCTTTATATATATACAGGCAGACAGTACACTGCACGTTGACAACGTGTATATATAATTATTAAATAAAAGCCCGCAAAATTCGCGGGCTTTGTTTATTTACCTATTGTGACTAATTTATTCACCATATACAAGAGAATCTGAACACCATTAATTAAAGCCGCTTGATCAAATGCCATCTTCGGACTATGTAATCCAGGTGTTAAATCAGCCCCCAAACCAATATAACCCGTTTTCAACGTGGGCTTATGTTTCACATAAAAATGAAAGTCTTCGCCGCCAGGCGTAGTAATAGGAGCAAGCAACCCCTGTTCTCCCAGTACAGCCACAATAGCTTCCCGAGCTAATGCTACCGTATCCGCATCATATTCAGCCGCCGGACAACCACCGACTAATTGAATAGCTGCCTGAGCCCCAACAGTCGCGGCACCACCGTGAATGGCCTGCGTAGCCTTTTCACGCAATTCATTCATGACAATATTATTTTGAGCACGCAAATCAAAGGCTAATTGTGCCTTGCCAGGAATAGCATTGAGGGCTGCACCGCCTGCCTGAAATTTCGTAACCTTCACTGTAGCTGGAATGACAGGATTGACATGAATAGCATTAATCGCCTGAACAACGGCGGCTGCTGCATCAATAGCATTAATACCCAAATGAGGCCGAGCCCCATGACAAGCTTCACCTTCAATTTCAGCCTCCATTATATAACTGGCTCCATGACACAAAGCGGGTGTGGCTTGATTCAGTTTGGCCTCCTGAATCGGGCGCAAATGAATGCCTAACAAAATATCCACATCATCAATAGCACCGTCTTCAATGGTACGAAGCGCGCCAACCAGCTTTTCTTCAGCTGGTTGAAAGATAATTTTGACTTTCCCCTTTTGAATGCCTTGCGCCGCAATTTCTTCTGCTACGGTTAGCACCATGGATGAATGCGCGTCATGGCCACAGGAATGAATCGCACAGATTCCATCATCGGTCTGGTGAGCCAAAGCATCCATATCGGCCCGTAAAGCAAGCGTTGGTCCCGGGCACCCGCTGTCAATCACGCCAATAACGCCGGTCCCGCCAATGCCTGTTGTGACAGCATAACCTGCTTCGCTTAATTCTTCTGCCAAATAGGCTGCCGTTTTAAACTCTTCAAATCCCACTTCTGGAATGGTATGAAGATAACTCCACACTTCTCGTACCCGCTTTGCCAAATCTATCATCATAAACACCTTCCCCTTTTATATTAAGCAAACATACGCATAATCAGCATCGATATCATGGCATTACAAATCGAAATACCTAACATAAGCGGATAGTATTTCGGTTGAATACCGACAGTTCCCAATAATCGTCCTAAATATTGAATCTTTGAACCCATTAAATAAATGGCAGGAATTAAAATGGTAATATGGATGCCTGTCAAAATCCCATTCGTATAAAGAGCATGAGCTACACCCACGGCGCCCCCCATTGACATGAGCGCGCTTATCAACACCATGACAGCCTGCCCTGGCAATCCAAATACAGCCATAACAGGAGCAAATAAATTGCCAAGCAATTCAAGCAATCCTGTAATTTGTAAGATTTGAATGCAAACATACGCCATAAGCACATTGGGAATGATATTGTTAATTCCCACATTCCAGCCTTTTTTCGCTCCAACAACAAACACATCAATGACTGATTTATCGTTCATGCCCCAAGCTCCTTCTTACAAAGTTTATTCACATATAACCGCATTACATTCGCACCGAATATTTTCATTATAAACAACACAACAAGTGGTGTTGACATGGGCACAGTAAGAAAAGCAAACAGAGCCGATCCTGAGCTTAAATAATTAGTAATCGTCCCCCCTGCTGTAAATTGGAAAGCTGAAAAAATCATTTTTTCTTTTTCATTAATTTCACCATTATCATATAAGACCCGTGTCATTCCTGCACCTGCATCTGTACTTTGAAGACTCGATACAAGGGCAATACCGGTAATTCCAGGAATGCCCAGAAGCGGACGTAAAATAGGCGAAAGGATTTTTTGTGCCGCATTAAGGCCCCCGAAATGTTCTACTACTTCAATAAGTCCCATGGCCAACATAACACTTGGAAGCAATCCAAAAGCAAAGAGAAACCCATCTTTCGCACCAGCTCCCCCCATTCCTGCAAAATTTGCTTTCCCCGCATCCTTCATGGTACCAAATTTTCCACAAAGCGTATCAAAGTCAAATGCAGACAACCAACCATGGGCATTGGCAAGAACACCTGAAAATATTACTAACGCCAGAGCTAATACAACATAACCTGATAAGGGAACGGATTTTTTCGATTTACTGATTTGTTCTGATTGTTTGTCCACGAAGACTCCTCCTATTTTTTATCATGTCTCATGTCTCATAAATAGCTGCCCTCTCCCCCTTTCTAAAAAAAAAACACCTTGAGTAATAAACCCTAGGCGTCATTGCCAAATCTCATTTAACATGTAACATAGTAAATGTAGTGCTTGGCTACATTTACTATGTTACATGTTTTATTTCGCTACACGAAATAATAATCCTTCTTTTACTATAATCAAAAAAATAAAAACTCCCACTTATCCAGAGGAGTTTTTATTGCTCATAGCTTGGTATCAAATACTTCTAAGCTTTGTACATTGTTTTTTAATTTTGTATGAATTTCCATTTTATTTTTTTCTAATAAATCCATAATCAAAATATGACATAACTCCATCGGCACAACATAAGAATTAAAAAAAGTGAAATTATCAATTTGCAGAGAAAATACAATATCACTCTGAATACTCATCGATGAAAAATGGCTATCTGTAATGGTAATTGTCTTAGTCCTTTTTTGATTAGCAAAAAGTAGGGTGTGATAAGTAGGTTTGGAATACCTTGGAAAGCTGCAGGTAATAAGTAAATCCTCGTTCGTCATGGGCAGGATCTTTTCAACATTCACGACTCCACCTTCGCTAATAGCAGTTACTCTGAAACCCATTCTGCGCAGATGTAATGTTAAAAGATCTACTAAAATCCCCGAAGATCCCATTCCCATTATATAAATGGTTTCTGCCTGCTCCATCATAGCCGTAGCTTGATGTATTTTCTCCATTTCAAGATGCGCTAAAAAATATTCCAGATTTTCAAAATCTTTTCTTCCCACTTTCCAGCTGACATCTTCATCTAATGCTTCGAAATTTTCAGAAAGTCGTTTGTCAGGAGAAGAAAAATTTTTTAAACCCTTTCGAATATGTTTCTTCAATTCTGCAAAGCCCTCAAAACCAATGGACCGTGCAAATCGAATAATGGTAGCATCACTCACTCCAACTCGTTCGCCTAAATCGTTTGCAGATAAAAAAACAATTTCCTGATAATGGTCAAATACATATTGTCCGATCATTTTCTGGCTTTCCGTTAATTGCTGATAATTTTTTTTAAAATCTTGTAACACATCATTTTTGTCCATCTTATCTCCCATGTTTCACGACTAAGTATAAATATAGGATCTTTAACTATCGAATTACTAGTTCTTCACGACTCGCCAGAATCCTTGCAGAATGATCGCAATCTTATTTATAGCATTTCTCAATGCCAGATGAACTCCGGGCAGTGGGGTAAGTTCTCATGAAGGGAATTAATGCGGTTGCAATATTAGCAGCAATCTTGTCAAGGAGGGCAAATCGTTTTCGATAGAGATTACGTTTGTGGGATACTACTTTCTCGATATCTTTTCTGTGTTCTGTTACTGGAAGGATAAAGAACCGCCGATCCTGAGACAGGCTGCCTCCAATTTCTGTCCAGAATGTATCTAAGGATGTTTTTAGTTTTCGATCCCGGCGCAAATGATTGTTGGCATAAAAGCCATAGTTAGATACGGCGTATATCCCGCTTACAAATAAATTTTGCGCTAGGATACGCAGAGCATACACAATTAGATTTTTGGGACGGCAACCCAAAAAATGTTTGGTTAGTTCTTTGTTTATAGATAAACCGCTCCGTGAGCCTTGTAAAGCGCCAATGTATAGAGAAAAAGTGTTATTCTCGTCAAAAACAATCCAGAAATTTATATGATAGATATATTTATTATCAAGCTTTAGACCTAGACTCATTGTGCCTTCTTTGATTTCACCGACACGAAATGCTAAATCAATAGCAAGGATTTGTTCTTTATAATTTTCGCGCCAAAGCTGAAGTCCAGGTCCAAGATAAATTTGCTGTAAGGCCTGTTCTGTAAATTGGTTCTCCAATACTAAAAAACTTTGTGTAATAAGGGTCAATCTTTCTGAAGTACTGGAGCTTTTGTAAAAAAATTGACGTGTTAATTGGGCAAAAAACAAGGGATGCATCGTGATAATTTCGCAGCGCAGAGGATTGAGTTGGAAAAAGTTATTTAAATTCTGTACTTCTTTATGATGAAGTAACAATCTGATTATAAATACCATCACACAGCGATAATTGATCCATCTTTTACAATTGTAAAGATGTGTTCCTAATTTAAGTAAATCTATCATTTTCATCATATTCCTTACACTCTTTTCATGAGATATCATTATTCAGTTATTCAGCCGACTAAAAACAATTCAAGCAGTGCCGCCGATAATGGCTAAGCACTGCTGAATGAAATTGTTAACTGAGTATTCATTACTTTTCCATATCCCGCCTTAGTGAATTTTTCATAAAAAAATTTAATATTTCTGCCATTTGTTTAGGATGAGCCAACGATTGGATGACAAAAACCAATCTACGAAAATAATTTAAATGGAATGCATGGCCGCCCTGTCCACCCCAAGCACTTCGATGTTGAATAAAAAAAACCAAATTACGTCCAAACTGCAGATATTTTTTCATAATAAACCCCTTTGAATTTAGCCCCAACTTTTCCTGTGATTATTTGCACATTTTTATTACGAAAACAAATACAGAAAGGTTCACTCCTTTTGATAAGCTTCTTGAATCAACTGAGCCAACCACTTGGGTAAACATAAATTTTTTCATATTCTCGCTTCTTTCCTTCGTAATTGACTGGATTTCAATAGCAAATTTTGTTTCTACAATAACTACGAAGGAACTAAAAAAAAGTTCAATCAAAAAAAGCGGCCGCCATTACGGCAGCCAATCTTCTAAATTAAAAACAAACAGCGCTAAAGAAGGTTCAGCATTTAATTGACGCATGACATCCTCATTCACCTGCTGCGTTATACTCGCAAGCCGCTGACGAATGTTAGCCGTTTGTTCCGCTGATGCATTGCCCTTCACAAGAACTGCCTCGACACTCTGGGCAAAATCGTCGGGGTTCACTGTTCCCGTTTTGGCCGTTAGTTCATAAAATCGCTGCATCATTGCCTGAAATTCACTTTCGCCCTGCTGGGTATTGCGAATATCATCGAGTGTCAAAAAAACATCTCTGACAACGTCGCCGCCGATCATGTCGGGGCGTATAAAATCACCTTCACCATTTCCCGTTCTTTCGCCAGTTAATAAATTTTGTTTGACTTGATCATAAAAACCCGGTTGCTGATTTTTATCAACATACAAAGCATACAAATAGAGCATTAAGCTTTCCGTAATATCGCCATGACGACTATCGTCAATTCCGGTAATATCCGCCTGCCACCACCGCTGTAATACGGCAATCGCCAATTTATTCGTTCGAATGCCATCGAGAAAATCTAAATGCCAAACATCTTTCCGAAATAAATTTTCACTAAGCGCAATAGCATTCGTGAGCGTTAAGCTTTTAACAGGCGTCCCATCGTCGGTACAAAAAAAGCAAGGCGGCAATTCTACTAATGTATAGAGTGGAGCCGCATCGTCATCAGTTAAATTTCTTGCTGGCTGTATCAGATTCTCAACAAATTGATAGGGCTTAGCTAATGAAGTCAAGACTTGATCCACGTTGCCTTGATGCCTCGGATAATTGTACACGGCTACACTGTCACGTTGTCCGGGAATTGTTTTTTTTTCATAATGATAAGGACCGGCAAACAAAAATATATCTTTTCCCATGGGGGATTCGAAATAGTAACGTTGTTTATAAGAACCCTTAAGCCACTCCTGACCAACTTGTTCCAAGTTGGCCCCGACTGTACTGTCTGTGTCAATATCGACAGTCAGCTGAAATGGAACTGCATCATGTCTAGCCGTTTTCGCCCATAAAGTATTTTTGATCGAATCGTTACTAAGCGCAGTATAAAACAAACTATTTTTGAGATCGTTACCAGGCGCAGTATAGAATTTACGCTGATATAATGGCTGATCACCTGGAATTGGATACCAAGCATAACCACTGCGCAACAACGAAAAATCCGCAGCAATCAAGTTCACTGGCCCTGTAGGCCGAGCGAGTCTGTCGTCAAACCACTCCCAAACTCGACCGGAATAGGACACATTCAAAGTAAAAGACTTCTCCTGTCGATAATGTTCAGGCAGACGAACAAGCAGGCGAGAGCCTTCGCGCCACCACTCCACTCCTTCAGCCTGACCATCAACTGTTACTTCACTCACTTGAAAACAGTTACGTAAAGTAAATACCAACGGTCCCGCTGAAGTATCCGTTACATTAAGCTTTAAATGGGCCGTACCCGCCAACTGATGATCCTTCGTCTGAAGCTGCACCTCCAAATGATAGGCTTCCAGATTAGGCGCAATAGCCCCCTGAGTACTAATCACTGTCGCTGAATCCAACGATTCTTGTAAGGCCAAGCGAAAATCCCGTTCCCGTCCATCAAGTTCTTGCCAAACAACACAGCCCGCTCCGAGTCCGCATGCCACTGCAACCAATAAAATAGCAATAACGAACTTTGAGCGCCGAATAGATTCCCCGCGCCGAATCATTTGCATCATAACGGAAATCACGAAAAATAAAGCCGCCATTGCCAATTGGGTAGTCGCAAAGTTCCCCAGTAACTCTTGTTGCGGAAAATATCCTACCGCAGCCGATGGCGCTGCTGGCAACATCACACCATGACCAAACAAAACTAATTTACTCCAAGCTGGAAAATAATTTAAATTACTAGCGAATTCAAGCTCCAGAATCCAACAAATTCCGATGAAAATATAAAGCCAAAAAGAACGTTGTGTAATTGCTCCTAACAAAAATACAAATCCAATACTCGTAGCGCAAGTAATCACATATTTAAGCGTAACAAAGACCACGGAAGAACAGCTAAACAGCCAATCTGCCGGCACAAAATCAGGCAATAACCCCACTACAATCAACATAAACGGCCATAAACTGAGCAGGAGAAAAAAATTCGCCACTGCACGCGCCAAATATACTATCGGTGTCGAATGAGGCAAAGCCGATAGAATACGACCAAAACCAGTCCAACGATCCCTGACTAACCCTTTAGCAACCAAAAATTGCAGCAAGAGAACATTGAGAGTAGATAGTCCCGCGGAAAAAATAATCAAAAGCCCCATAAGCCAAAAACTTTTACTACGAAGATAAAGTTTGAGCTCGCAAACAACAAGTCCTAAAAAAACGCTCATTTCTTCACCCGCTTCCGTAAAACAGCCCGATAGCCTCGCTCAAGGGCATTTCGCGATTTTCCCACTATGAGCTCGTCACACACAAGCACATCCCTTTCTTCGTTAGCACAAGCTGCCAGTTCGGCAGGCGTTCCCATAAAACACCTTTGCCCTTGCGTCAACACCAAAACAATATCCGCACAATGAACATCAGCTAACAAGGATGATGCCAAAATCACACTACGCTGCTGCCCAATCTGAACCATCAAAGCATGCAATTTATTTCGTTCTTCAGGATCAAGTCCCGCTGTAGGTTCATCTAGCAGTAATACGGCAGCATCCCCTAGTAAGGCTTGCGCAATACCGACCTTTTGACGCATCCCCCGTGAATAAGTTCCTACGCGCTGCTGCGCCATCGCCACCAATCCCGTTTGTTGCAAAACAACTGCCACAGCTTCCTCGCGTCGCCGTCGATCAGTAATTCCTTTCAACAATGCGACATAATATAAGTGTTCTTGCGCAGTAAATTGCGGATAGAGACCAAAGTTTTGCGGCAAATAACTCACGCAGCCACGCAAAACAGAACGATCGCAAACCTGTCCATTCGTCATAACCGTCCCATCCTGCGGTATAACCAGACCAGCCAATACTTGCAATAACGTTGTTTTCCCTGATCCATTCGGACCCAGAATCACATTGACGCCCCGATTAAATTGGCAATTCAAATTTTCTAAAGCATAGACACCATGTCGATACTTTGGCCAATATCTGCGCCAACCTAATACGGAATGACGCACGGTAATCTGTTCTCCTGCGATCATCATAAGTGACTATCCCCTATCTGCCTCACGAAAGCGCTGCACCCAAAACAAGTAAGCATCTTCTAAGGAAGGTTCCACAGATTTTGCTCCTGAAATCAGCGGTCTGGTGCTGCTTAAAATACGATATCGACAGTGTTCACCGTCAAAAACAGCCTCACTGCCTGGATAACGCTGTTGAAGTACCATTCCTTCGCTTTTACTTGTTTCACCTGCCCAAACCTTTCCCTGTGCTTCATCTATAAAGACGGTAGGTAGACCGGCAAATTGCAAGGTTCCTTGAATAATCAGTAATAATTGATCCATAGCTAAACCAGTCAAAATATGAGTGCTAATTAAAACCACCCGTTCTTGTGACAATTGACTAAGAAGCTCACCTGCTTTTTCCATTTCAGCGGCATCTAACCCGCAAAAGGGTTCATCAAGCACCAAAATTTTCGGATTATTCAATAAAGCCTGAGCAATCCCCAGACGCTGCCTCAAGCCATTAGACCACGCCGCAACTTTGATGCTGCACTGAGCGCCGATTTCTAAGAGTTCCGCAACATATTCAGGCCGTTCACGTCCTTGCTCATGAAATAAGCCTTTTAAACCTGCCATATAACGCAAAAATTCCATCCCAGTCATATGCTCATAACAACCGAAATTTTGCGGCAAATAACCCAGTCCCATTTTATAGCGCCGTACATCTGCAAATACATCGCAACCATCACACAGGAAACTTCCCTCATCGGGTTTCATAATAGCCGCTATCATCCGCAATAGCGTTGATTTTCCCGCTCCATTCGGGCCGACAAGAACATTGAGTCCTTTGCCCAAACAAACAGAAACAGGATTTAATATAAAGTCAGTTCCGGCAAAACGCTTACTGATTGCTGTAAGTTGTAACATTTGCCTTCCTCACCCCTTTGCTTCCAACCATTTATACGAATAAAAAATCAGACAGATTCCAATAGACAAACTGATAAAATCAAAAAAGAGTAGCGAGTGATCAGGTAACAAACGCACTAACATAGAACTTTCTTTTCCTGTCTTTAATTGCAAAAACCACGCCAGTGCCGACACACAACAACCACTCGTAGTATCGAAACGCAGTGACGTCGCCAAAGCAACTCCCAAGACAAAAAACAAGGGGGCTAGCCAACTCATGACTACCTGCCACAATATCCCTCCCTGGCCATTGCCTACTGCGAGTGTCGCCAGTGAACACAAAAAAGTATCATATCCCAGTACCAATAATAGTCGCGCTGCAGCAATTTGCGCTGGTGAATAAGGGCAAGCCGCCTCCAGTTCATCAACTCCGCTATGCTGCGCTCTGAAGGTATAGACAATCGTCAAAATTCCCAGCACAGGAGAAGAATTGGCCAAAAACATCAAAGTATTCCCATCAAATGCATTCGTTAAAAACAAACCGACAAACAAACTTAAAACCGTCCCGACAATAAATTTTTTACTGATGATCATCCATTGTGGACGCAACAATTGCCAGACCGAAGAGGAATAAGTTTGCCTAGTCTCATGCTTTATTACTGACGGTTTAGGAAGCAGCGGCTTCAGTTGAGCAATCAAATTCTCCGTTTCTTGCTCAGAAGGAGACTTCACCGTATATTCATCAAGCATCTCCATCATATTGAGCAAATCTTCTTGATCCATCGGCTCATCTAATTCACAAAAAATCTCGCGCTGTTTATCCGTTAATTCTGATTTCATCGCAATCCGCTCCTTCTGCAAAAAAGTTCTTTAACTGATGTAAAGCGGTCGAAAGCCTTGATTTAACAGTGCCTACTGGAATTTGCAAGGTTATAGCAATTTCATCTAATTTGAGATCTTGATAATAACGCAGCACCAAAACTTCACGATAAATTGTCTTAAGACTTCCGACGGCTGTCAGAACAACTTCCCGCTGGTCATGAATAAGCAACTGATTTTCAGCAATATCCGGACTCAGCATCATTCCATCCATATTTTCCAACCCGCCCACATCTCTTGACAAATACGTCTTTTTTAAATAATCTTTGTAAGCATTAGAGGCAATCGCAAAAATCCACGGCCTAAAAGGCAATGAACTTCTATACTGATGAATATTGCGAAAAATTTTAATAAAAACCTCTTGTACGATGTCATTCGCCACATGATATTCACCGCCCAATCTGACAATATAGCCATGTATCGGTCCATGATAACGACGAACGATCGCTTCAAAAGCACACTCTTTTCCTTGTTGAATTTGCATTGCTAAACATTCATCAGAAATCACTCAAATCACCTATCCCATACTTTGTACGATAGATACGATAAAAAAGTTCGCTCCTCAAAAAATATTATATGATACAAAATTATCATGTCTCGATCCGAATGGCAAATGCTCCTAGCCTGCATGATGCAAGCTAGGAGCATTTTACTAATGAAACAACACCTCTGCAATTTCACAAACCTCTTTATTAACCACCTTATAACAAATTTCAAGACCCTTGCGCTCGCCTTCAATAATACCGGCAGCCTTTAACTTTGCCAAATGCTGCGATACAGTCGATTGCGGAAGTCCTAAGCATTCCTGCATTTTCGTAACATTACACTGATTTTCAATCAATCCCTTTACAATACAAAGTCGTACTGGATGAGCCAAGGCTTTTAATAGCTCACTTTGCTTTTCATACTGTTTCAGATTCTGCATAAGATCCCCCGTATTTTATCACTTTAGATAAATAAATTAGTATCAGCCAATTCGGCAGCACTCAAATAAGTGGCGACTCCGCCGATTTCGATGCCGTCAATCAGTTCTTCGCGCTTGATACCCATAACATCCATGGACATACTGCAAGCCATAAGCCGAACTCCCTGTCCTTTAGCCTGTTCCATTAAATCTTCTAGCGGAGCAATTTGTTTAGTATTCATCATATACCGCATCAATTTGCTCCCTACGCCCCCCATATTGAGCTTAGACAAAGCTAATCTTTGTGAGCCGCGCGGCATCATGATACCAAACATACGCTCTAAAAAGGTCTTTTTGACCTCGATCGACTGCGTTTTCCGTAAAATATTCAATCCCCAAAAGGTAAAGAACATGGTAACTTTTCGCCCCATCGCCGCTGCTCCATTAGCAATAATAAATGAAGCCATGGCTTTATCCAAATCGCTGCTAAAAACGACGAGTGTCTTATCATGTCCACCAATCGGCACATCAGCTGAAATACCGGAGTTTTTCTTTTGAATATAGGCAATAGTAACTAAATCGGATGTCTTTATTGCCAACAAACGATTTCCTGTCGTACGGCACCAGGCCGTTACATCATTCGTGAAAGCCGGATCAGTCACGGTTACTTCCAGAATTTGATCCGCCTTCATTTCTCCCAGCGTTTTGTATACCTGCATAATCGGTCCCGGACACTGCAATCCCGATGCATCTATTTTTTGATCCGCCTGAATTTCAGCTGGGTCCAAAACCTGAACAGGTTCAGTAGCTAATTCACCACTTTCTTGCTCAAATAAGTCATTATCATACAAATGACGATTTGATTGTTCTTCTATCGCTGCAGCATACGTTTTATAGCCGCCGCTTAAATTTCTGAGCTGCTGAAATCCATGTTGCACTAAAATCCGATAGGCTAAATACCCTCTGAGGCCAACTTGGCAAAATAAAATGACTTCCTTATCTAATGGAATTTCGTCCAACCGCGTGCGTAGTTCATCCACGGGGATATTGACAGCCCCTTCAATCGTCCCCAGTGAAAATTCCACCGACGTGCGCACATCAATCAACACCACTTCATCTTTATTAAGCTTGGCAATATCATGCCAATGAATCACTTGACAGTCCTTTTTCAAAATATTACTCGCCACATATCCCGCCATATTGACAGGATCTTTCGCAGAAGAATAGGGTGGCGCATAGGAAAGTTCCAATTTTTCCAAATCATAAACCGTCATACCGGCGCGAATCGCCGTAGCAATGACGTCAATCCGTTTTTCCACTCCCTGATTGCCACTCGCTTGCGCCCCAAGCACCTTACCTGTATCAGGCGAAAAAATAATTTTCAATGAAATGGGCGTAGCGCCGCGATAATAAGACGCATGGGACATGGCATGAGTAATCGATGTTTCATAGGGGATCTTGAGTCGTTTGAGAATTTTTTCATTGTTTCCCGTAAAAGCCACAGTTAAATCAAAAACCTTAAGAACAGATGTCCCTTGTGTACCAGCATATTCCTCATAAAATCCGCAAATATTATTCGCCGCAATGCGTCCCTGCTTATTGGCTGGACCCGCCAGTGGAATCATGGCAGGCTGCCCATTGACAAAATCGGTTATCTCTATAGCATCACCTACGGCATAGATATCAGGAGCAGATGTTCTGAGTGTCTTATTGACTTGAATACCGCCTCGGACTCCGACTGCCAGTCCGGCTGCTTTCGCTAGCTGATTTTCCGGTGTAACACCAATACCGAGTACAATCAGATCTGTTTTCAATTCTTCCCCACTAGCTAGTTCAACAACGGAATAATCCATTTCCTGTCTTACAGCCTGAATTCCATCCTGTAAATATAATTCTAACCCATTTTCCTTCAAATGGCGATGCACTAAGGCGGCCATTTCGAAATCAATCGGACCGATTACTTGATCAGCCAATTCAACCAAAGTAACCTTCACACCGCGTTCAACCAAATTTTCCGCCAACTCAATGCCAATAAATCCGCCACCCACCACAACGGCCCGTTTGGGCTGCTTCATATCAACAAACCGTTTTAACGCATACGTATCAGGAATATTACGCATGGTAAAAACATTTTCCCCATTGAGACCAGGAATATTCGGTTTAATTGGCGCAGCTCCCGGCGACAGAATCAATTGTTCATAAGACTCTGCATAGCGTTTTCCTGTTGCCAACTCATGGACAGTCACCGTTTTACCGTTGACATCAATACTTTCCACTTCACTGCCTGTCCTGACATCAATGCGAAACCGAGCCTTCATAGCTTCCGGCGTTTGCACAAGCAGTTGTTCTTTATTACGGATCACATCACCTACATAATAGGGTAGCCCGCAATTGGCAAAAGAAATATGTTCACCCCGTTCAAACAAAATAATCTCACATTCTTCATCGAGTCGCCGCAAACGTGCCGCCGCGCTGGCTCCGCCAGCCACACCACCAATAATTAATACTTTCATCCCAACCACTCCTTATCCATAAAATCATTATATTTATATATTACGATATATTGATATAATGAGTCAAGAAATTCTTTCAACCAACGTAGTAATTATACCCAAGGTTATGCACTTTGTTCAGTTAGTATAACTCCGAGTCTACTGTCAAAACTAGAGATAAAAGGAGCGAAACAATGGCACTAAATTTAAAAAGCTTTTTCAATTGCAAAAACAGTAACATCTGTTCCCAACCTCATGAACCTGCTAAACATGGTTTTAATCAATCTCAATTTATCATTATGGCTTTAGGCAATATTATTGGCTCAGGCATTTTTCTAGCAAGTAGTACAGTCATCATCCTTGCGGGAGCATTCGCTCCCATCGCCTACTTGCTGGGCGGCCTTATTATGATGAGCGAAGTAGCCTTTATTACTGAAATGTCTATTGCAAATCCCGCACCCGGTTCATTTAAGGTCCATGCCCAACAAATTTTTGGCCGTTGGTGGGGATATGTCATCGGTTGGATGTTCTGGACAAGCGCTGTACTCGGAATGGCAAGTGAAGTAACGGCCTGTGCACTTTTTATGCGAATCTGGTTTCCGTCCATCCCCTTATGGCTATTCAGTTTGGTTTTTGCACTGCTAGTAACAGCCATCAATTTATGTGATGCAAAAGGCCTCAGTCGTGTAGAATTTGGGTTGGCCTCCATAAAAATTATTACACTCATTCTTTTCATATTCGTGGGAACATTGATGGCTTTCGGTCTTTCCATAGGATCGGCAAGGGAAAACTTTTCTATATTCGCAAGTGCACTTACAGAGCCATTCTTAGGGATTAGCGGTCTCTTATCCTCCATGATCGTTGTACTATTTGCCTACACTGGAACAGGTATTATCGGCTTGGCCATCACAGAAACAAAACAACCTGAACAAACTGTGCCTCAGGCAGCGATGATTGTCTCAGGTACCGTCGTCATCCTCTATACCCTTTCGACCGTACTGTTACTTGCCTTACTGCCAGAACAACTACTTGATAAAACCATCAGTCCCTTTATGTCAGTATTTAGCCTGCTCAATATTCCTTTTGCGACGGATGTCCTCAATTTCATCTTGTTAACTGCGGCACTCTCGTCACTTAATACGCAAGTTTACAGTTCCTCACGAATGCTGCTCTCGCTCGCCAAAAACAGCGAAGCCCCAAAACAAATCGCCTACAAAAATAACAAAGGCGTCCCCTCAAAAGCGGTACTACTCAGTGGATTCACATTGCTGCTGGCTGTTCTTGTCTCTTATATCCTGCCTGAAAAAGTATTCATCTATACAATCAGTGCCAGTGGTGTCCTGGCACTTGTCAACTGGATGAGTGTTTCCGCCACTCACTATTTCTACCGAGGCGAATTAATACAAAACTGCCCTGAAAAGTTGAAATATAAGGCACCTGGATATCCTTACTTATCTTGGATCGTGTCCGCCTTTATTTTATTGATTTTAGCATCAGCTCCACTCTATCCTGACCAAATTCCAGGACTTTGGACAAGCAGTGCCATCTTAATTTTAATAGGGTTATCCTATTGGATTCTTCATGGTCCCAACAAAAATTCATAATAACAGTTTTCGACAAAAAAATAACCCACGTAAAATCAGCGTGGATTATTTTTTGTTTTTCAGATACCTGTTTGCTCGCATGGGTGATCCCGTTCCAGCTACAATCGAATAGTCCATAGCAGCTACGTTAATCGTAACAAAATACGATAATCTTTTAGTACATCATTGTGCCGCAGGTGTTGTAGAAGTTGAACCCTTCAGTAGTTGAAAGACATCTGTTAATGCCGACCCAAGCATATTCGAAAGAGAATCCAATGTTGACAACGCACTATCGCCATCAGGCCGGGTAACTGTTTTATCGACGATATAATCATTCGCAGCTGTTGAATAAGCTTTAAGATCCAGTGCCACATCCCAGGGGCGCACCGAAAATAGCACAATATAATTTACATGACGCTTAGCACCATAAGTTGCCAGCGAATCTAAAGTGGCATCTCCGGCCGAATGGATATTGCAGTCGCTTAAATCCCGCAGCACACCATCACCTGACTGTACTTCACTGCCTAACATTAAAAGATTCAATTTGAAACGAATGACATCATTCAACGCCTTATTTAACATATCCATACCAGGAATATAATGACCCGTCGTATCAATATAAAGTGCCACAGCCGCTAAATCATTGTCAGCAGCAACAGGATCAGCCAACGCAGGCAACGCTGTCAAAGCCATAACAAACAAAGTCAACAAAACCATCCAAGAAATTTTCGTACGAATTTTAGAGTACAAAATATCTCACCTCACAAGTAGAATGATTATTAAATTCTCTAAAGCTAAAAAGGTTCCTGCTTATTCGTAACGCAATGCCTCAATGGGATCGAGCAGGGCAGCTTTCCGAGCCGGATAAATTCCAAAAAACAAGCCCACTGCAACAGAAAATCCAAAAGACACCAAGATGGGCAAAAGCGAAATGACCGTATTTAAACTGCCAAACGCCGAAATGGCAAATGCTGCGGCAACTCCTAAAATAATACCCCAAGTCCCGCCAAGCACTCCAATCACAATCGATTCAATCAAAAACTGCAGCATAATATCGTGATAGGTTGCTCCAAGTGCCTTCCTAATACCAATTTCCCGAGTTCTTTCCGTTACCGAGACCATCATGATATTCATAATGCCAATTCCGCCAACTAAAAGCGAAATAGCCGCAATACTCCCAAGCAACAAAGTAATCGTTTCCGTTGTTTCTGTTGCCATTGCCATAATACTGGTTAGATTACGTACAGTAAAGTCATCTTGTTTATCCCCAGTAATCTTATGCCGCTGACGCAGTAATGTAGTAATCTGGTCCTGTACCTGATCCATTTCATCCATTTTAGAGACTTGAATACTGATGGAGTGCAAATAAGTAATACCAATCAATCGTTCTTGTGCCGTTGTCAGCGGCACCATGACAATATCATCCTGATCTTGCCCCATGGCCGATTGGCCTTTACTGTCTAAAACACCAATAACCTGATAAGGCGTATTATTGATACGAACATTTTGCCCTGTCGGATTCATCTCACCAAATAAATTTTCCGCAACAGTAGCTCCCAAAACTACCACCCGGTTACGAGAATTCATATCACGCTGCGAAATAAAACTACCACTGCCCACTGTTAAATTACGGATCGACATATAATCCGGCGTAATTCCCTGTACCGTTGTTGTCCAGTTCTGATTTCCAGCAACGATCTGATAAGATTTGCTGACTGTCGGTGCCAAATATTCAATTCCTTTCGCAGCTTGCTTAATATAATTCGCATCATCTAGCAATAGTGTAGTACTAGTGCCTAAAGCAGAATGCCCGCCACCTTGTGAAGTGGCAGCACCAGGCGTCACAATCAACATATTGCTACCCAAACTAGCAATCGAATTTTGCACTTTTTCCCTAACGCCCATCCCGATGGACACCATAGCAATGACGGCGCCGACGCCAATGATAATTCCCAGCATCGTTAAAATAGAACGAAGCTTATTGGCAAGCAAAGCACGCAGTGCAATGACAATGCTTTCTTTAAACATGATATTACTGCTCCTTTATTTCATCGCTGATAATCAGTCCATCCCGCACAGTAATGACACGTTTGGCATATTCTGCAATATCTGGTTCATGAGTAACCAGGATGACCGTTTTTTCTTGCTCGTGCAACTTGCTAAAGATATTCATAATTTCAATGCTAGAATGACTATCCAAATTTCCTGTTGGTTCGTCGGCCATAATAATACTCGGATCATTGATCAACGCTCTGGCAATAGCCACCCGCTGACGTTGGCCGCCTGACAATTCATTCGGTAAATGCTTTTTGCGCGAAGCAAGTCCAACGGAATCCAAAATCAAAGCTGCCCGCTGCATCCGCTCTTTTTCCGTCACGCCTGCATACACAAGTGGCAATGCCACATTGTCCAAAGCTGATACGCGCGACAACAGATTAAAATTCTGAAATACAAAGCCTATACGTTTATTACGTGTCTTGGCCAGTTCATCATCCTTTAAAGTAGCCACTTCCTGTCCCTCCAAAAGATAAGAGCCGCTGCTTGGTCGATCTAAACAACCAAGAATATTCATCAGTGTCGATTTTCCTGAACCCGAAGGCCCCATAATCGCAACAAACTCACCCGTTTTTATCTCTAGCGAAATGCCACCTAGAGCGGCCACAGTGTCCTCGCCAATTTGATAGTATTTAGTTACTTCCTTCAGAAAAATTCCCATGACCCTTCATCCCCTTTTTCTCATTACATCGGCGGCGGACCATTATCTTTTTGTTTAGAAGAACTTTGATTTTCCGACTTCGTATAAGAAATAACCAACTGATCACCCTCTTCTAACCCACTGATAATCTCCACCTTATCATTACTTGTCAGCCCTACTGTAACTGGCACATTTTCTGTGACGCCATTAGCGCCCAATACCATTACATACTGTCCGTTTGTACTCGTCTTCAAAGCCGCTAGTGGAATAAGAAGCGCATCATCTTTTTCACCCACCTTAATATTGACACGCGCCGTCATTTCCGTTTTTAATAAATTATCCGGATCGTCGACAGAAAGGGTTACATAGTAATAGATGACACTGCTTGTAGAAGAAGATGCTGTTGATGACGATGTGGACGATGACGATGTGGATGTGGATGAGACAGAAGTCGTGTTAGTTGAAATCTGACCAATTTGAATCACATTGCCCGTAAAAGTATGATTCTGATAAGCATCCACTGTAAAAGTTGCCTGCTGACCAACTTTGATCTTGCCAATATCTGTTTCATCGACCTTGACCTTCACTTTTTTCTGCGAAACATCTCCAATCATCATAATCACAGTCGGATCGTTCACACCCGCAGTCACTAATGTCCCCACAGAGACTGGCTGACCCAAAACAACGCCATCCATCGGAGAAACAAGGACTGTTTTGTCCAAATTTGATTGTGCTTGATCATAAGCGGCCTTTGCATTTTGATAGTTAAGCAGGGTATCTTCAAAATCCGCATCCGATTTAGCTCCAATTGAATTCAAATACTTTGCCCGCTTATATTTTGCCGCAGTGCTATTTACAGTGTACTGCGCTTCCTGCAACGTGGTTTCAAGAGCCTTATCATCTAAAATCACCAACGTTTGCCCAGCTTTGACATAATCATTTTCCTTCACTTTAATTTCTTTAATCAGTGCCGTAATTTGTGACGAAATGTCGACTGCATCTATCGGTTTGACAGTGCCAGTTGCCGAGACACTTGATACAATCGTTCCCTTCGTTACTGCCACTGACTCTACGGCGGCGGCCTTCTGACTTTTTGCACTCTGATAATAATAGTAGCTTCCGCCAACAATCGCCAACAAAACAGCAAGACTCGCTGCCCATTTTTTTCTATTAATCCGTTCCCACATATCCCTGCCTCCTAATCCAAACCCATGGCATTTTCCAATTTCGCCTTATAAGTTGCATAATCATACCGGGCTGCAATATAATTGTTCTTTGCTGTAGTTAAAGCAAGCTGTGCGTCGATCACATCCAAAATAACTCCTTCGCCGGCTTGATATTTTGCCTCGGCAATAAAATAAGCTTCTTCAGCCTCATGGACTGCAACCTGTGTCGTTTCCATCCGCTTCTCTGCTTCTTTTAATCCTAAATAATACTCTTTCACGGATACCTCTACAGAATCTTCCTGTGATTCCAGCTCTAAATGAGCCGCAGCTACGGCACTCTGCGCTTTCTTTATTTTTGACTTGGTTATTTGCCCGTCAAATAAATTCCATGAAGTGGTAATTCCTACGTACATATCTCGATTGTCTTCCTTAGGCAAAATGCTGCTACCCCAGCCAGTTGCCGCCATAAGTGATACAGACGGTTTTTGATCGGCCCTAACAACTTCCACGTTCTTTTCCGATTCTCCAATACTGAGTCGATATTTTTTGACATCAGGACGATGTTCCTTCGCAAATGTCACGCATTGATCCATAGTCTGATTAACAGGTACATGCTGAAAATCGTCAATAAACTCTAGGGGTTCGATACTTTTCCAACGAATTAGATTTTTCAAGTCATTAACTGCTACAGCATATGAATTCTTAGCTTTCAACAAAGTCTGCTGCGCATCTACCAGTTCGACTTCTGACTTTAATACATCTAACTTTGCAATATTGCCGACGCTATATTGGGCTTTTACATTATTCAAATGCAATATGTAATTATCAACCGTTTCCTGATCGACAGCCTGAACTTTTTGATCCTCTAATACGTCGTAATAAGCAGAAATTGTTTTTAATTTAATATCTTGTTTTTCTTTTAGCAAAGTAAGCTCCGCAATCTTCACATCGGTCTTAGCCATTTCAATATTCCCCTCATTTTTTCCACCACTATAAAGTGGTAAAGAAAGTGCAAGAGACGTCGTATTTGTCGTAGCTGAATAATGGATCTGTCTTAAATAAAAGGTATTCGAAACATCAACAGAAATACCCCGACTTCCTTCTGTACTTTTGAGCGCATATTTTGCCTGTTCTTCGCTATTTTCGGCAACCTTGATATCCAAGTGATTGTCCAGCGCCATCTTAACCGCTTGATCTACGGACAGAGGCATAGCAAACCCCAGGGTTGTTTGCACAAAAAGACAAAAACCCAAAACGCCACTCATTCTCTTCGGTATATTACGACTTACCAACCCCATTTTTAAGCCTCCTTCTCCAATTGAATTGCTACAATGCCATGTTTACGTCCTTATAAAGGCAGGCACATAAATAATAGCAAACCATTATTACTACTTTGTTACAAAACACCTAAAATCAACAGAAATTTATAATATAAATAAGCTATCTGTCCATGATCAGGGCAAATAGCTTATTTATATTACAAATAATGTATCACTTCACGTTGATACATTAAAATATAAAACGCTTGTGAATTTACAATATTTCACAAACGTTGTATTATAATTAACTGACTATTTTCAACTGAAATTATTGCTTAACATCAACCTCTTTACGTACACTCGAGACACCGCCAACCTTTTCTTCCATTTCTTTCAGTATCTCCCGCATTTGTTTCTCGTGATACGCCGTTAAAGTCAACATTCCATATTTCTTAGAAATTTGACTCTCCTGCACATTCTGTACCTTATTATTTTGTTGTTCCGCTTGATTTGATGCAGTGGAATTATTCTCAGCGTTTACCTTATTATTTCCGGTTTTATTCTCTTCAGTTTTTTTACCTTTATCAGCACTGTTATCTTTATCTCCTTGAGCAGCAACCTGACTAATAAGAACCTTCATGTTTTTTCCAATTACAATATAAGTATATGTATAACCGCCCTCCTGAACAGTGAGATATTTCCATCCTCCCGAACTATTATCGGTATCTTGTGTTGAACTATTGCTATTCATCCCATTCATTGATTTACTTAGCGTTAAAGAAACTCCAGATATATCCATGTGACAGGTCCTCTCCTTCCAAAGTTAAACACGTTATTACAAAATAGGCATTCAAGTATCTTAGTATCTCTATAAATTATTCTTCCACGATAACCATACAATACTAATATTTCGAAGTATCAAAGTATCTATTTAGTAATAACACACTCTTTATATCATCGTATAATTTCGATAAAAACATAAGTAAATTCAGCTGTAAAACTAATAAAATTGTACCGCACCGTTTATCCGACGTAAGTGTTCAGGCGAACGCACCAAAACAAACTATTTCCTCGTGGTTAGGATAAATAGCTTATCAGATTATAAGGGAAATAAAATTCAGAGAGTGAAAGTAAATAGATAGGCATGAAAGTTCGCTCTGCTCACTGCTGAGTTAAAGTTGTCCACTTCGGCTTGCGCCTCTTGCTCATTATAAAAAACGCGCGCCCCCGTCGTGCTATGAAGATAAGGTACAGAACGCACCAAAACATAAATATCAGAGTGCGGTCCGAGGCTCGCCGCCTCTATGTTAAGAGACAAATAAAGCGCTCTTCGACTGACTCCGGCGTCCTTAGAATGAGCGATCACTCCAGCTGCCAACGACGTCGATTCACTACCTGCAAAACACAAGGTCGCTTTGTTTGCCAAATTTTCATCTGAGTAAAGCTGCGCATGCTCCATCACTTCATTTGTCGCACCAAGTACCAAATAATAGTTCATATTGTATAATCCTTCCCGCCACCGTCAAAAGCCCGCGAAATCGCGAGCTTTTATGCTATCTGATTGTGTAAAAATTTATCGATTGTCCACCTTATCCATGTTATATAAATCATGTTGTTCAATTCTAACCCAAGCCAATTTTTCATATTTTGTGCCCGGTTTTCCATAATTACAATAGGGATCAATCGAAATACCACCCCGTGGCAGAAATTTTCCCCACACTTCTATATAACGTGGTTGTAAAAGTTTTACAAGATCTTTCATGATAATATTCACAACATCTTCATGAAAAGCACCGTGATTTCTAAAACTGAATAAATACAGTTTCAGTGACTTACTTTCTACCATATTGATTTCCGGTATATAACTAATATAAAGCGTTGCAAAGTCCGGCTGCCCCGTCTTAGGACACAAACTGGTAAACTCCGGACAGTTAAATTTAACCCAATAATCATTTTCAATATGCTGATTATGAAAAACTTCCAAAACAGCTGGATCATAGTCAAATTGATAAGAAGTATTGTGATTACCAAGAAGGGTAATTCCCTGTAATTCGTCTTTTGTTTCTTCTCTCATGCTATATTCTCCTCAGTTTTTTCTTTTATTATCGCACTTTGCATTACTCATATTATTTTATACCCTAATAAGCTTTTCGCAAAGATGTAACAAAAAAATTCGAGTAATAATGATAGCGTGACCTGAAACAACAACAGCTATGCTTACCAATAGACTTTCCAGCCTCTTCCGCTTCGTCTGTCTTAATTATTTATGATCGTCACAGATGTACCAATAGGTACTAGATGAGCAAGTTCTAATACATCACGATTATACATACGAATACAGCCATGAGAAACAACGTGTCCGATAGATGCCGGATTATTCGTTCCATGAATACCATAACTTGGTCTACTTAACCCCATCCACATCGCACCAAATGGCCCTCCCGGATTAGGTGCCTTACTGACTATTCGATAGGTTCCTGTTGGTGTAGGAGTAAGCATTTTGCCGATGCCAACCGAATAAGATTTTGCTAAAGCACCATTGCGATATAAAATTAACTGCCTGGAAGAAAGATTAATCGTAATCGCATACGCCATTTTATCACCTCGTTGATTTATTGTATGCCAACAAATCAGAATAGGCGTTTTATTTTAAATAACCTTGGCCTTCTTGTGAATAGAAGGTTTATAATAAGAATTGTGCGACCAAAGCAGGCTGAACAAATAAAAGACAGTGGTGATTTTACAATGACAAATAAGAAAACGGCCTATTTATATCTATTCATAACTTTTTTTATCTGGGGAAGTTTATACGTTGTAAGTAAATTTGTATTGGGGAAAATTCCTGTACTTACAGTTGCATTCCTGCGGTATGTTATTGCAGGAATTGTCTTACTTCTAATTCTCAAGAAAAAAAAGCTCCCGAACATCGAACGCCAAGATTACAAATATATATTTTTTATCGGTTTTATCGGCTATTTTGTATCCATGGGAGCCCAATTATTAGGAACAAAGTTATCGAATGCATCCATGGCTTCGTTGATCAATTCTATCAATCCCATTGCGATTATGTTATTTGCTGTTATGATTTTAAAAGAAAAACTAACAATAAAAAAAATGTTCTGTATTATTTTATCGATTGTTGGAGTTTATATTATTGTCGGTGACAACAGTGGCATCGGACAAGTATGGGGAATCTTAATCTCCATATTCTCGGTAATTTCCTGGTCCCTTGTATCCGTTATCGTGAGAAAAGTCACTCAAAAATATGATGCTTTTCAAATTACTACCTATGGAATTATTATTGGGGCTATCTGCAATTTACCCTGTTCAATTTATGAACTAGTAATGACTCCAAATGTTCAATTTGACTGGACCGCCATTCTTTCATTACTTTATATGGGACTTGTTTGTACAGCTTTTGCTCATGTATATTGGAATAAAAGTTTAGCCATGCTGGAAGCGGGCACTTGCTCCTTGTTTTATCCGCTCCAACCTATGTCAGCAGTTTTGCTTGGTTGGCTATTCTTAGGAGAAAGTATTAATATAAACTTTATTTTTGGTGCAATTTTGATTATTAGCGGCGTAATATTTAGTATTATGGGCGATGTACTCCCACGAAAATGCTACACAAACAGATACTGACTCATGACATTGAAATAATCTTTATATCATTTTAAACAGTCCTTATCCATCAGCAAATGGATAAGGACTGTTTTTGCAAAAATTATTATTTCAGTGTAGGTAAATTGCCTGTCAGATGGTTAATTTCTTTTTTTGTCCCATAAAGACAAATCCCGAAATAATTAAGATTATCAGGCAAAACTCCAGACATCTTGATTGTATAATCATCATAGGATTTACAGCGCTGTGCCAAATCACTGAATCCTATTAATGTAATCGTTTCATTATATTTTTCATGAACGATTTTGTAAATTTCTTTAATTTTATTTTCTGAGGCAGCTAAGATAGGAAGGGGAATATTTATGATTCCAAGATGTAAATGATTGCTTTGATCCACTACATCTTCCCCTACAATTTCGTTTATTTGCTTACCCAGTGTACAGCCAAGAATTGCAGCCGTATTGGCGATAAGTCCTACGGGTAACTCTTGATCAATTACTGCTACACATTTCATTGAATCCATATCAATTACCTTCTTTATATGTTTTCTTTCAGCATAGCAGTTTTGATAGCTCGAATCTTGTAAAAAATTGCTCTATTCAAATCAGCTTTTGATACCAGAGAGGAGTCACACCACAAAATTGTTTAAAGGAATTAGAAAAATGACTTTGATCATAAAACCCCGATTCATGAGCTACATAAGCAATATCTTTTCCCTTTTTCAACATCATTTTGGCATAATTTAACCGTAATTGCATTAAATAGGCGTGAGGAGTCATGGCATAGTTCTTATTGAACAGACGAATTAAGTAATATTTTGTCATGCCCATAAACGCCGTCATTTCATCTAATGTTATATTCTCAAGATAATGCTTCTCAATATACTCTCGCAACAACCGTATATCAGCATTTATATTAACTTCTACATTATGAACTAGGGCACTATCGGTAAAAGACAGGAGCGCTGCCAGCGTCATAATCAGTCTCGTCTCTTTCTCTAAGGGAGATGCCTCTGATTCAAGGAAAGAAAAAAAAGATTTTACTTTGTTAATGTTCATAGTAGTCAATTTCTTAACGACCACAGAAACAGTTGTTTCCTTATGATTTGTAAACACCGATTGGAGCCATTTCTTATCAATATAAAGCATTTTAAATTTCCACGATTTTAGATTTTGTGGAGTACATTGATGCATGACTTGCGGCGGAAAAACAACTAAATGATTGTGTTCAACAACAAATTTTATTCCCTGACAACTTACCATACTTGTACCATTTTCGATGATTCCAATGGATAATTCATTATGGCAATGGCATTTGGCAGCAGGAAGATGATATTGTCCCTGTTTGATTTCATAACAAGAAAGCCGTTTATCGCGATAAAATTTTAATTTATTCATCATGATTCTCCTACATCCTATTATACAGAACATGAATCATAAATACTAACTTATAATAAATAGAGAGTAGTAGCCTAAATGGATCTACGCTTTGTAAATATTACGAAACTCTACAATGGCTTCTGGTGCAAACAATTGAATTTTCTCAATAATTTCATCAAAGTGCTTTTCTATAACACATTGCTTAATACCTGCTGGCATATACACTATAAAAGCACAGTTCGTTGTATTTTCCATTATTTTGGTTCTATCATCAGGGCCGCACAAAATACTTGAAATAACGCCTTCCCTATCATACATGATCATATCACCCTGTTTGGTTGTCTGCTTTTTTCCACTAATGCCTTGATACGACTCTTCACCTGATGAAACACCTATTTTGAGTGGAAAATTCATTGTATCCACATCATGTCCCGCTGTTAAAAGACCATTATTCAATTCAGCCATAAACATGGCTTCTACCAATGTTGCCACACAAGGAATGGACCTATTCTTAAAAATAAGCGATTCCATCTGAGATACTACATGATATGTTTTTTTATAGTGTTTATAATAGGCAGCATAAATCTGTATTGGTTCGTAAGATAATAAATCGGCTTTCGTTTTAAATGTTAACTGAAGCGATTCAATCAATTCGGCTTTTTTCTTCTCTAACGCTTCATGATATTTCGGATTTCTTACATTGCTTACAGTCATCATGCCGATACTTGCCCCAGGATACAGTTTTTTCCACTCATCTTCTAAAATTAGCATAAAATTCCTCCTCAGCTGACGAAAAATGACAGTTTCAATAGAATTATTGTTCTTCAACCACTTTTTTCCCTAGTAAAAATGCACTTTCCAACAAGTCTGCTCGAGAAGCAATTTCTCCTTTTTTACCGACGCCCTGCGCAATAACCTTACCTGCTAAATTCATCCCTAAATAACTTAAACTTCGCTCAAAAAATTGCAAAACAGGCATAACCGTTTCAACACTCTCATCTTCAAAAGGAATGGCAAGAACCACACTTTTTCCTTTAACATGTACGCGGTTTTGCTCACAATTATAATAAACAAAACGATCAATAAAGCCCTTCATCAATGCCGTAGGACCATACCAATATACAGGTGTTCCTAACACCAAAATATCTGCTTGGTTGATTTGCTGATAAATTTTATTCATATCATCATGCTTACTGCATGCATTCCCATGCCAACAAGCATGACAACCATCGCATTCTCTTATGGATTGATCCCCTAAAAAAATCGTTTCTACTGTCGCCCCTTGTTGCCTTGCCCCGTCTAAAATCTTCGAAACTAAACTATGCGTATTGCCATTCGTACGCGGACTTCCTACTATACCTAATACGCTACTCATGATTCACCTCATCCTATTTACTTTCAATGCTTTATATATTAAAATATCACTAAAAATTGGTTGTGCATAGTACCAATCTTCAGTGATATTTTTAGTACCAATTATATTGAGGTGAAATCTGATGTACGGCATAACAGTGAATCGCGCCTCTAATCTATCCATTACAAAGCAACTTTATCAACAAATAAGAAAAAACATTTTGAACGGACATCTACGTGAAGGAGATTCACTTCCCGCTACTAGAAAATTTGCTTCCCAACTCAGTATATCGAGAAATATTGTATTAGAAGTCTACGACCAGTTAAAAATCGAAGGGTTTATCGAAAGTCGCCAAGGTTCCTATACTTCCGTGGCAGCAGGTGCTTTCCTCACACAACTTCCGTCAAAATTTTCAGCAGAAAATCAATTTGATACAAGTCCACCATCCGATATGATTAATTTTCGCTACGGTATTCCTGCATTAGATCACTTTCCTCGAAAAGCATGGAAAAAGACCCTCACTCAAACAATATTGGATGTCTCTGTCTCCTATTTTGACTATAACGACATCGCTGGCTGTTTAAAATTACGAACTGCCATAGCCACTTATTTATTTAAAACAAGAGGAATTGTTTGCTCCCCTAAACAAATTATCGTTACTTCGGGATCGACTCAGGCATTTACATTAATTACCCAACTATTACTTTCGCACAACCGCAAAGTCATTATCGAAGACCCCTTAAATATTCAACTGCAACGTTACTTATCTTCACTCGGCTGCCAGTTCGTTCCCATACCCATTGATGAACAAGGATTACAGACTGACTACCTACTTAAACAATCTATTTCTCCGCCAAGCTTTATTCTCGTCACACCCTCGCAGCAGTTCCCAACAGGTGGAATACTGCCCATCCAGCGTCGTATTCAGCTCATACGCTTTGCTAGAGAAACCAATTCTTATATCGTAGAAGATGATTATGAAAACGAATTCACTTTTGAAGGAAGTCCGATTAGCTCACTACAAGAACTTGCCCCGGAAAAAGTCATTTATGTAGGTACCTTTAGCAAGACATTAATCCCCACGCTAAGACTGGGCTACATGATTCTGCCAAACACGCTTATGGAAAAATTTTATAAACTAGATTGGTATGCTACGCAGCAACCCTCAGCGATTGACCAATTGGCTTTAGCATCATTTATCGACAGTGGTCAATTTGAGCGCCATGTGGCTAAGATGAATAAAATTTATCAAAAGCGGCGCAACAAAGTGATGCTTGAACTAAACCGTCATTTTACAAACAATGTTAAAATCCTGAGCAACTCGGCGGGCCTCCATCTAACAGTGCAATTTAAAGCCATCAAATTTTCGTCCCAATTATTGAGTCACATCCTGCATTACGGAGTTCAGATCTATTCTGCCCATCAACATGTCATTGATAAAAACAATACAAGTCTATTAAATCAAGCAATTTTAGGTTATGGCAACCTGAACGAAAATGAGATCGTCGAAGGGATACAAAGATTAAAAACAGCACTGAACAACATGGATTAACTCGATAATACCTGTTCGTCATAGGTGACTTCGCATACTTCAGTATATCCCGTCATGCCTGTGCATACCTGCTGATACGTGGGTTGACTAGTAACGCCTTGTCCATATCCTACCCTTGTACTTATTACTCCCTTCAGTTGCATAAAGTAAGCCTCAATGCCCCAAAAGCAACCTCCTGCAAGCCATATTTGCTTCATAAAACAGCCCCCCCGCTCAAAATAGCGATAACCTAAGATAGATCTTTTACAATATCATGCCTTTTTATTCTCTGTAATTTCAGTTTCACTTCTTCAAGTGTTTCCCCAAGCGACAGCATGGACCCTTCTTGAATCATTACATAACGCCCCTCAACTCTAATAATTCTTTCTCTTAAGTATTTACTTTGCCATAATAAGTCCACATCTTTTATAGGCAGTTTCTCAAACATATTGATCTCCCTCCCTTTTCGTTTCATAAGAGTTCAGCATATGGAAATATTCTATGAATAGAGTATTAAAAAAAGCACACTAAAAAGTGTGCTCAGTGCAAAGACAAATCCTCAATAATGATATTATCTATTTCATTGCAAATTCAACAGCTGAAACAGCATGAATTGTCGTTGTATCAAAAACAGGTATCTTAACATCTTCCTGTTTGATCAATAAAGGTATTTCCGTACAACCTAATACAATTCCCTCCGCACCATTTAATGCTAAATGGCTGATAATTTTTTGGTATTTCTCCTTTGAGGCATCATTTATGATCCCTTTACAAAGCTCGTTATAAATAATTTCATGAATCCCTTCTCTCTCATTTGCATCAGGGATGACAACATTAATATGATATTTTTCCTTTAATATTTTTTTATAAAAATCTTGTTCCATCGTAAATTTAGTACCAAGAAGTCCAACTTTTCTTATTCCTCGTTGAATAATTTTTTCGCCTGTTACTTCAGCAATATGTAAAACTTTTATTCCGACTCTATCCTCTATATCACTAGCTAGTTTATGCATAGTATTCGTACATATTACAATAAAATCAGCGCCACCATTTTTCAATTTTTCAGCAGCCTGAACCATGATATTGGCTAACTCATCCCATTTGTTTTGATGTTGTAAAACTTCTATTTTTTCAAAATCCACTGAATACATAAGACACTCTGCAGAATGAAAGCCGCCTAATTTTAATTTAACCGTTTCATTAATAATTCTATAATACTCAAGTGACGATTCCCAACTCATTCCACCAATTAAACCAATTGTTTTCAAATAAATCTTCTCCTTTCACTGACAAACTCTCTGAGAATCCTCTAACAAATTCGTAGTCCTATACAAAGTGATAAATAAGTTACTTCGCATACTTCAGTATAATCCCGTCATTCCTATGCATACCTATTAGCTACTTTCTCCTCCACAGGTGGCATCACCACTTCTCGATTGTTGGCTTTACTGATAATAATAACAGACAAGATAATGATCGCAGCAGCCAAGGCATCATTCATAGTCATTTGTTCTCCCGCCAGTATCCATCCGAGCATGACCGCCACAACCGGATTAACATATGTGTTCGTAGTAACCAATATGGGATCAGCCACTTTTAATAACCAAATATACGCGCTAAACCCAATAATTGAACCAAATAATATTAAATACCCTAGCGCAATGACTGAACGAATAGAAACGAAAGAAAAATCAAGTTGTGTCCATTCACCCATTGTAAATCCAAACAACAAGCAAGATGCTCCCCCAGCAATCATTTGCAGTGCTGCAGCCATGAAAGGTGATGACGGCACTTTTGCTACACGGGAGTAGAGTGCCCCCACAGCCCAAAAAAGCGATGCAATAACCAATGCAATATAGCCAAACCATTGGGAGGTAGTATTTGAAATTTCGCCAACAGAATTATTCACCAAAAATGAAATACCCATTATGCCCAAGGCTAATCCCCCGAAAACCATACGGTTAGGCCGTTTATCACCTTGCCAAAGCCAGGAAAGCAACGCCACCCAAAACGGTACCGTAGCAAAAACGATAGCGGCAATACCACTTGATACAAATTGTTCAGCCCAGACGATACTGCCATTGCCGCCCAACAGCATGATGACACCAATGATAGCCGTGTTTTTCCAATGAATGGCTTTTGGTTTTTCTACTCCTCGTACCCTTTGCCAAACATACACAAGTACTCCGGCTATCAAAAATCTTATTCCAGCCATCGTAAAAGGAGGCAATGTTTCAATCGCCACCTTCATAGCTAAATAAGTCCCCCCCCAAAAAACATATACAACAAGTAACGCCATTACTATAGGCAAAGTCATTCTCATTGATAATCCTCCATCGTTATATCCATCACACCGGCTATTTCTTTTCATATTCCTTTATTGCTTGCGACAATCGCCTGATACCTTCTCTGATCTTTTCTTCCGGCATACTCGAATAATTTAAGCGCAACGCGTTTTCAACGCCACCATTAGGGAAAAATGAATCACCCGGTATAAAGGCGACATGTTTTTTTAAGCAATCTTGCAATAAATCCAACGCTTTCATCTGTTTCGGAAGCTCCACCCAAAGAAATAATCCCCCTTGCGGACGAGTAAACGTCACTCCCTTAGGCAAAGTTTTTTCCAACATATCAACCATCACATTGCGGCGTGTCCGATACAATTGAACTAACTTTTGTACATTGAGATCAAAGTCATATTCATCCATAAAACATGAAATTTCCATTTGACTTCTAATGGAAGTACACAAATCTGCCCCTTGTTTGACTAAAACATATTTTTCAATCATTTCAGGTTCCGCAGCGATCCAGCCAATACGTAACCCTGGACAAAATGTTTTTGAAAAGGTACTAGTAAAAATCACCAATCCCTCTGTATCCATTGATTTTAACGAAGGAAGAATCTGATTTTCAAACCGCAATTCTCCATAAGGATTGTCTTCAATAACGGGAATTTTATATTCGTTTACTAACTTCATAAAGGCCGTTCTTCGTTCTAAAGACCACGTAATGCCTGTTGGATTTTGAAAATCCGTTATGACATAGATGACTTTGATCTTGTTCTGAGCAGCTAAAATTCTTTCTAATTCTTCGATGATCATACCGTTCTCATCTGTTGGCACTGCTATAAACTTAGGACCGTAAGCCTTCAAGGCACTAATAGCCGCCAAATAAGTCGGACTTTCGCATAAGACAATATCGCCTTCATTCAAAAAAAGTTTGCCGGAAAAATCCAAAGCTTGCTGTGAACCGCAGGTAACCAAAATATTATTAGCACTCACTTTGGTTTGAAATTTTCGATTCATTCTCTCCGCGATTTTTTCTCGTAAAGGTTCATAACCCTCAGTCGTTGAATATTGGAGCGCATCGCTGCCGTTCTCATCTAAAACCTTTACAGCAATTTTTTTCATTTCCTCCACCGGAAATGACTCTGCCGCTGGCAGGCCACCTGCAAATGATATCATTTCTTTCTTTTGAGTAAGCTTGAGTATTTCGCGTATTTCCGATGCTTGTAAAAAGCTCATTCTTTTTGCAAACGTAACTGTCATAACCCATCCCCCTCTCATTCATTGTCAGGACTGTACAATACATGATTACAGTTTTTTTATTTATATTACCCTGCAGGAATCAAACTGTAAATATCCAATATAATATAAATAAGATACCAATTCAAAATATTGAGGGGAAATAGCTAAATGGATATTACCAAAATTCTAGGTGGTCTACGAATTGCACCCACGCACACAGCTCCACTCTATCTACAATTAGCAAATGGATTAGCTGCAAAAATTCAAGATTCTACGCTTGCCGCGGGAACAAAACTCCCCCCTGAACGTGAGCTTGCCAAACTACTTGAAGTCAGTCGCACTACCTCAATTAACGCTTATCGGCTGCTAGAAAAACGCGGACTCGTCATTACGAAAGTCGGAAGTGGCACCTATGTAAACGATTTATCCATAACGAATCAACAAACCACAGCCATGTCTTGGGAACAACTATTTACTCCTCAATATCAATCGCCACTGTCTTCTATATTGCGTACCCTTATTGCTACACCGACTGCGAATGAGACCATATCCCTTGCTGCAGGTATGCCAGATCCGGCTTTTTATCCACTTAACATCATTGAAAAAGCCTTAACATCGAATAAATATCCTTCTGATGCTGCTGACTACGGCTACATTGCAACAGAAGGATATCTTCCACTAAGACACTCCTTAGCAAACTGGCAAGGTCAGTTCGGCATTCATGCCACAGCCGATCAATTTTTGATCGTATCTGGCTCGCAACAAGGGCTCTACCTTATCGTAAAAGCCTTTATCGAACCCCAAGACTACGTGATTGTAGAATCGCCAACCTACTTAGGCGCTATTCAGTCCTTAGAAGCTTCCGGAGCCCGTATCCTCACCCTCCCCTCGTCAGATCGTCTGAACTTAGAACTTCTCGAAGATTATCTCATACGCTATCGTCCAAAATTGATGTACACCATTCCTACTTTTCAAAATCCCACGGGTCGCGTCATGTCACTACAGGATCGTCAAGAATTAATCCGCTTAGCCGCACATTATCGCCTCGTCATCGTAGAAGATGATCCTTACAGCCTGCTCTATTACGGTCAACAACCTCCTGCCTCGCTGAAAAGCCTCGATACCTACGGCGGAGTAATTTATCTTGGCACATTTTCCAAAACACTTTTACCCGGACTCCGTACCGGCTGGGTCACGGCTGCTCAACCCGTCATCAATCGCTTAGCGCAAGAAAAACAGCATGTGGACCTTCACAGCAATAACTTATCGCAAATGATCCTTCACATCTGCCTAGAAGAGGATTCTCTATCCAAGCACCTCGCTTTTGTCCGATCTGAATATAAAAAACGCCGCGATGCAATGGTTCATGCGATCCGGCGCTATTGTAATGATTATATGGAATTCACTATACCTGAAGGCGGTTTTTATATCTGGTGCACCATAAATTCTCCCGCATCAACAACAGAACTAATTCATCGTGCAGCAGCAGCAGGCGTTTCCTTTGTACCAGGCATCGCTTTCTATACCAATGGGACACGCAGCAATGAAATACGCCTGTGCTTTGTCACACACAACGAAGACCTGCTAAAAGAAGGCATCCGACGAATGGGCCGAATTCTCACTTCAGGCGCTGCCAATGGAACACAACCCACACACACTGCAGGACTGCCCATCATTTAAACGTTAAAACAAATTTAATGCATGAATTAATCCGCTTGAAATTGTCCCTGTTTCATCATGAGACGATCATCGAGCCAAACATCCGGTTCTCTTACGACACAATCAATATGCACGCCAGCTGAAACGTTTCCACCAAAAGTGTCGTTACTGCCAAAAGCTACATGAATGGTACGATAAACTTTTTCATCTTCTAAAACGACACCAATAATTTTGGCCTTGTCATTCGTACCAATACCAAATTCGGCCAGCATACGTCCTTCGGCTTCACCTAGCTTACTTAGAAGAATTTCACCAGTTTCTCCTTCGGCCTTGACCAATCGTCCCTTAGCAAGAGTTAAAAGGAGCGGAGTTGCCAGCTTACCAATACCAGAGATAGAAGCATCCACTAAAATCTGACCTTCTGCTGTCCCTTCAAGCGGTGCAATATAAGCCTCACCCGAAGGTAAATTTCCTGATTCACCCGGATTCAGATAGACGCCAGTACTCGCTATTCCAGTTCGTCCTGCAATCGAAAAGGTTAAGCAATAATCCGATTTATTTATTTTAACTTTTTCAGCATGCGTTAAGAGTCCCGTAATCCGTTCCGTTACCCTTTTAATATTGGCATAATCAGCAGAAATGGCACCAGCTAAAAACATAGCCGATGTAATTCCCGGCATCGTCGCTAAACGAGCCCCAGCAGCGGCAGCAGCTTTCCTAGCCTGCGTATGAGTCAAAGAATGCTCAGTTATACATACGACAACCTGTGCCGCTGCCATAGCTGATGCAATGACCTTCGGCGGTTCCTGACCCGATTTTTCCCGTTCCGTCATCACAGCCAACATGGGTTCGGCTCCTAATGTTTTTCCCGCCAAAAATACCGACTCAGCCAATTCTTTTTTCACTTCATCTGTCACGATCAAAAGCGATTCCCCCGCTTTCAATCCCAGGCAATTTTGTAAAAACTGTTTGCTCACTTTGACTAACGATTCCTGCATTCTTATCGCTCCATTTTTCTTTTTTCTCGACAAACACTCCTCAAATAATTCTTACTTATACGTCAACTGATAAAAAAGCTACTATCTTTTTATGAATAATCGTTTCGACAGTCTGCAATAAATTCCTGTTCTGCATCGTTTTGCTCAAAATAAGATTTTTCCGCGGCACAACAATAAGAACAATTCGTTGGCCCTTTGTCAGCGCCGCCGACACAATTGGCCTCCCTGTTTGAGCATCGAACGTCATCATTAAATCAGGAAAAGTGGCCAGCCGTTCCCCTTGTTTTTCCAAAGTCATATATTCATTCCAAAACGTAATTTCATACTGTTCTTCGATGCAAGCCGTTCCTATATCAAACCCGTTTTCCATTTGAATAGAGAAATCGGTTACCTTCCCCTCAACAATGACCCTGCCGCCTAAGTAATCCACTACGGCAGCAATCGCCGCCTCCCCCTGATTGGACAGCCATTTTTCTCCGACAGCCATGGCTTGCCGAATCGCGCCAGGCGCTCCATTCTCCCGGGCATAGGCAGCCGTAACCGGATTTCGAGCTACAGCAACCATTCCCCCGGCCTCCACTGAAGCCCGTCGAACCATAGCTGCCGCTTTGCTTAAAGATCCCGAAAGACTGAGTTCAAGATATCGGTCTTTTTTCCCTCCAACCGCCGCCTGATACGTGACATAGTCAGGTAGCTCAGACAAATTCAACGACCCCATAAGCCCCGTAGGGTGTGCGCGGCCATTGCAGGGACAATCGATAACAGGCAGCTGACTGACAGCAGCCTGAAACCAACCATTGACCGTCGTACCTGCACCATTTTCGTTGGTAGTAATTCCGTGAATTGAACGCTTCATTTGTCGGCGTAATAAATCCAAAGCCTTGGCATAATGAATAGGATTCACATACTTTTCCGGTGCTCCCGGCGCTCCAACCAAAGAAACAGCTACAACCAAGTCCTCATCAGCCAATTCATCAATTGTCACAAGCTGCGGCGGACCTACCTCCACAGCCAAATGACCGATTTGCAAACCTTCTTCAATCCAGCCACCGCCTCCTCCACCAAGCACCGCACCGCCATAAACAGCACATTCCACATTCTGCTGATCTAAAAAAATTTTCGCCACTTCTCACACTTCCTCTCTTATCATCGGAAACCGCTAAAGCGCAAAATTTTTAGCCAAACAGTTCGGCAACGGCCCGAGCAGCAACCGTTCTTGGTAAAATAACAGGTACCCCAACAATCTGCGCCACTGTTTGTTTCATCGCCTGATTAAAACCCATGCAGTCCAGAACAACCATTTCAGCGCCCCAGCTTCTCAAAGCATCAGCAGCCTGCCAAATCTTGTCCGGCTCAGCATAAGGTGAAGCCGCTTCGATGGCAATCTGACCGACAGGTATCTTGCTCCATCTTTTTAATGCCTGTGGTGCCTGCGAAGCATCGGGATTGATAACCCCTAGCTTTTTTCCCCTGGCAACAACTGTGACAAACTGCTGCAATAATATCTGTGGATACAAAATCGGGTGATTACAAGAAAACTCGGGAAATTCACCGCTGCAAAACATGACAATGCCATCCGTTCCAGCTGCAGTCAGTTGATCAATCAACTTTTGAATTTGCTGCAGTATATAGCTTTCAGAAATTTTCACCGAACGGCCATCCCGCAGCTTGGTTACCAAAACATAGTCTTTTTCCGATGGTGCAAACTGCAAAATTTCTTCATAAGACAATCCATCCAGTGCCCCTGCCTCCACAATCTCCACATTACCTAAAAGTTCTTTGATTTCCGGTACAATATCTGTTCGCGGCGACTGTCCTACTGTAATCGCACCGATTCTTTTTACCATTTTAAATCGCCTCCCTGCGCTTTACGCCAGGCACAAGAACGGTGAATTGAGCAGCCGGGAGATCCGCACACACATTCTTTCATTGTTTCTGCCACACCCTTCGTCCTTGCCCCTTTGATTGACAAGATAAACTTTACAGTCTTCTCCACCTCGATAGGCTCTCCTTCAATCGCCAGCGTTTGCGCTCCTTCCGCCCCGGAAATTCCGCCAGCAGCAATGACCACACAACGAACATCCGCAAGCTGCTCCAGAGCACGCTGTTCTGTAATGACCGTCCCAACCAGCGGAGTTAATCCCACAGCCATTCCCATCGCCCAATCAAACGATTGAATTCCAGCGGCCTGAATAGCAACATCGATAGAGGTAGGAATTAACTTTTCCAAACCACAGGCAATCATCACCTGGCATCCCTGAGCCCAAAGTCCAGCCATGCCTTCGCCTGGATTTCCGCCAAGGGGACTGCCAAAAAGCATTGCCGCCCGACCCGAAACATCAAGTGCATTTGCACCAAGCACGGCAACATCCTCACATGCCAGACTTTGCACGGTTTCTGCAAAACAGGTATCAATATTTTGTACCCTGCCCTGTTCTAACAGCACGCTATGCGCTGTCCGACTCACAGTACCACTTCCTTTGGTTCCTCGGGGACTAATCCGTCCAGAAATACGCAAACACTGTCCAGTTAAGCGTTCCAGCACAGCGGATACAGTTGTTCCTCCCTTAAACAAAATCTTTCCCTGCATCACAGCCCGCTGTACCTGCGGCATAATTGCAATGGATTCGGCAATTAGCTGCTTCCCCTCTGCAACAGTCAAAGTAACCAGCGCTCTCATAATCAGCTTTTTCCTGCCGTCTGCAAATGTGTCATCGAACCATACAGTTTTTTCACCAAAGAAAATTCCTCAGAATCGAAGAAACTGCATTTTCCCTGAGTAAAAGCTTTACCGACTTCAATGACAAACCGAACAACTGATTCTACATCCATCAAATGAGTTGCCCCTGTAGCACAGCCGGAAACAGGGGCTTCTGTCGTAATGGCAACCCCGACCACCGGTACATCTGTCGCAACAGATGGCTGCAAAATACTGTTCAAATGAAATAGTCCGTTGCCATAAGGAGTGATATCCTGTGTCGTAATAGCAAAAACGGCTGGTAATTTGCCTGTCACAATCTGCATAAGTTCAAGCAAATCCTCACTGACCCGTAAAATATATCCTTCCTTAACAGTGGGTGAAATAGCAAATCCATTATGATTAATAATTCGATTGCCTTTTGTCGTATCCACCGACAATACAACATCCATTTCAGAATCAATCTCATTGGCATTCATATCAGCAATAGCAACAGGCGAATCCATAAAAGCAACAGGTTCATGCGGCCGCGTCGGCGCATTAGGACAAATATGCGTGCACAGAATCACATCGCCTGCCAAAAAATCGCCATTTTGCTGCATCGCTCCTAATTTCATGGCTGCGGCAATGGCAGCAAGCGCTCCATCGCCATCCGAAACAAACCCAATCCGCTCAGGCCTTGCGCCCAATCCGCCAAGCCGTCCCACAACACCGAGTGTCGGTGCCAAACCGCCCTGAGTCTTCCCCTGTTTTCCCGAAATTTTAATACGTATAAAATCGGTCACGCCTTTTGCACCAACCACTTGCTTGACCGTAACATCTTTGACTCCAACCGTTTCTAGAAATTCTGCAATGCCCTTTCCATTAACAAACGAACTATCCATGACTTCATAAGTCTCTAATACTTGTTTCAAAGCCAATTTTTATTCCCCCTTTACCTATTTCCATTTGGCTCGAAAAGCCGAATCAACAAAACTATAAATCGCATCGCCGGCAATAAAGCCAGCTGCCATAATCGTCATATTTGTATCAAATTCCGGTCCCTTAATCTTGCGGAGCACAACCCGAATCAGCAAACCAGCATTAATATTCAAAATTAATAGTCCTGTAGCCAACATAATTCCCATTTGCCGCTTCGATCCACCCAGAAATTGAATCACTGCACCCGGAACTGCCCAAATCATTAAATTCTGTATAATCGACGCATCCACGCCCGCTTTAATGGTAGCTACAAAAACACGATCAACTGGTGGAACTAAATTTTGACTGAAATAAAGATGAGAAAGACTAGCAACCATAATCAACGCCACAATAGATCCCGTCACAGCCGCTAAAACCTGCTGCCAACGCCCTGCCAGCTCGTATTGCAATCCGTGACCGCGCCGAAGCATCCAGCCTGCCTTCAAATCATAACCAGCATCAGCAAAAGCAGGTCCCCCTGAAGCAATAAATCCGACTAAAAGCGCCAAAGCTACGGGCGGAAAGCCGAGTACAATGCCAATTACCAAAAAAATTAACGAAGTGGCAAAAGCCGGAAACCATCCCGCATGCATGGCTGAGAGTCCGACAATAAATTCAGCTAAAATACAGGCAATCGCTGCAAACAAGACCCATTCTGTGAGCTGCACAGCCGACATGACCGAATAAATTCCACCCATAAGTGCTAAACAAAGAGCAGCCAATAAATATAAAATGAATCCCTTCGTGAGCCCTTTACGTACATCTCCATCTTCCCGTGTATAGCGGCTTTCAGCCGAAACTGCTTTTTCTTCCTGCGTATCTTTCTGACGAAACAACAAAGCCAAAATCTGAATGCCCGCCACAATGCCCGCACCAATCATCATGCCATGTGGAATATACAATTTATTTATATCCATTCCAAAGAGGCTAGTCGAATATCCACGTAGCAAAAAACCAACTCCAAGCATCATCAAGGCCCACACATTGCCAATGAAAGCAGTCCCAAACGCTGACATAGGAATTTTGAAAAAAGAACCAATTAAGCCAATCACAGAGCCCCATACAAGCAGCCTGGCTCTTTTTCCGCCTTCGTCGCCGGCATGAATAGCTTCTGCCGCCGCAACCCCGGGAGGCCAAGCATCTTCTCCAGGAAATACCCGCGAATCAAAAAGCCAGTAAAGCATGGCCGTATCGATCAGCATGCCCATCGCGGCACCAATCAACATTGGCATAATCATTTCCGGCATACCAAAAAGATAAGGAATACCAATCGGTAGCATAAGCGAATTCGCTGCCGCAAAAGTGGAACAGGAAATATTGGATTGCACTAAATTCTGACGATGTATCGAACGATATTTGGCAAACATAGTGCCTGGAAGACGCGATAAAGCAACAGCCACTAACACACCAATCAAAGCTGTATTGGGTGTAACACCTAACGTCGTAATAATCTGCATGCCAATTATGGCCCCCAAAGCAGCCAGAACAATATTGACAATAAGAACAGATGGTTCTAACGCCCTTGGATGGTCTGTTTCAGGTATATGATCTGACATACTATTTCACCTCGCATTCATCTTTTAAAACATATCGAGCCACCGCTCCTCCGGCTTCCACGGCATCGACTACCCTACATTCAAGTTTATCTGTAATAAATTGCGCCATACCAATCGAAGAATAGCCGGTACATGCCAATAAGATTACATCGGCTCCTTGTTTCAGAAGTTTCTTTGCTGCCACCAAAGCTGCTTCCTTATGAGCCAGTAAATCCGTCGTATTAGCGACCCCCTGCGGACTCGCTTCCGCCACCAGACGATGGCCAAGCAAAGAAACAATTCCAGGCGGCGTAGGCCCCACTAAATTCAAAATACCCAATCGTTCTCCCAAAGCCAATCCCATCGCCGCCAATGCGCTACCAGCCCCAATAATCGGCAGGGAAAATGCTGCGCGGGCTTCTTTTAGTGCTGGATCAGCGGCACAACTAATAAAAATCGCCTTTGCACCTTTCCTTTCCGCTTGATGAATGGTCTCGATTATTTTAGGCACAGCCTGCAATTTTGTGGCCTCATCATAAATTCCCTTGGATTGTGCAGGAATACAATAACTTGTCGTTGGAACTTTGAACTTTTTCCAAATAACTTGTCCATGCTGTTCCAACACAGCGTCCTGTTCAATAGTCAAAACGCGAATAACAGCTAACACTGATATACCTCCTTCATGAAGCACTACATTTATACTACTCTTAAAAAAGACAAACTTCTTCGTGCAATGCGCATAAAAAAAAGACCGTCTTTTTGTACGGTCTGAATAAACTATCGTTCTTTTTCGATAAGAGTGCCTATTTTTAATGCCAGCCAGAGGGAAAATCTTTCTTCCGATTGAGATAAATCGCGCCCCAAAATTTTTTCAATGCGCTGCAGGCGATAACGAAGTGTATTGCGATGAATAAATAATTTTTCTGCCGTTTCAATTGAATTCCCCTGACATTCCAAATAAGTCTTTAAGGTCATTAATAGTTCTTTACGATTTTTCACAGCCGGATTTTGTAAAGCGCCCAACTTGACCTGATAAAATCGTTCAATCGGTTGCCCAAGCCTCTCTAACAGCAAATAAATCTCAAAATCCTCCCAAAAAGCAATCTTTCCCTCACCTTGTACCTTTTGATTTAGCTTAATGACACTCCTCACATCCTGATATTTAACAGCAATATCGAGAGGATCTTCTACAATACTGCTAATCCCAATGGAAACTGTAATTTCAGGATATTTTTCCGTAATTTTTTTCTGAATAGTCTGTGCTAAGTCTTCCAAATCCGAATGAAAAGGAGTGCCGCGAAGCGTCGAGCCTCCCTGCCGTAAAACAGGCATAATGACCACTACGCTATCACTGCGCTGCACAACCAAGGTACGCCAGGCAAACCGCTGCACCAAAGTATTCACTATATACGCCATATGCTGTTTTAACTCAGTAGCCCGACTCTCATAATCGATACCTTCTTGCATGATATACCCGGAAAAATGGTCAATGTCAATCACTAAAATCACTTGGGGCTTATTCAACAAAAGATCTAATGATTCCGCCCGGCTAACAGCCAATTCGCGTGATTTAAAGGCACCAGAAATTAAATCTTCCAATAGATCGCGATAATAGCTTTGCTGCGCCTGCTGCACTGCTTCTTCTTTTACCAGTTGCACTGCTGCCAAAGTAATCGCATGTTCAATAGCCACATAATGCAGCTCTGTCAATGAAACCCGGCAATCCACTAAAATATAGCCATAACAACGCTTACGAACTTTAATTGGAAAAGCAGCGATCTCATTGTTTAAACTTCCTGTACTCTGCAAACATCGTATATCACTTTCTGCCCATACTTTTTCCTTGAAGAATGTTATTCCTGACATGGAAATATATTGCATTTCTTCATTGCAAATGGCAACATCGTGAACAATCAGTTCCGCTAACGTCTTACTCACCGGTTCCAAGCTGCTGGCACCTAACATTACTTGGATCATCCTTTGCCGTACTTCTTCCGAATATTTAAGTTGTAAAGACTGCTCGTTAATAATAGCCGTCATCACAGGCAGGGTAATATCCATAAAAGAAAGGTGATCCGGAATCGCCAACAGCGGAATGTGTAATTCATCAGCCAGTTCTTTCATAGGCAATGGAACAGTCCCCAAAAAACGGCCAAATTTAACTGCTACAGCCGCCCCTTTTACCTTTTCCATAACCTTCAAGATATTCAGTTGCGCTTCGAGATCGTCTTTCACTGCATAACAGGTTGTTACTACGAATTCTCCCTGGCGCAGCCAGCCCGCTACATCAGGAACCTCCAAAACATCTACACATTCAATGACACGTCCAAGCCCAGCTCGCCCTGCAATCAAAATGATTTCTTGCAATGGAGCTAATTTCAATACTTCACCGACTGTTATCGCCATCATGTCACCCCAACATAACATGAAAGCCCTCTTCCTAAAAGGAACAGGGCTCCAATGCCAAATGTTCTATAATAACCAAAATAAGCTTACGAAAATATTGATTACTAAAGTTATTATAGCCAAAATTCAATAACAAGGCAAGAAACTAACCTCGTTATTTGGAAGTCACAATCTGATGAATATTCAACTGAGGACATTTCGCTAAATCAATAATCTGACCATCCATAGTCTTGACTACAGGTGAACTGTATGTATTAGGATGGAAAAAAATAATTTGAGCTTCTTGTCCATTGGAAAGAAGAATCCTATTGAATAGTAAACTGTCTTTCACCTGATTAACAAAAGCCATACACACCTGCGGATCAAATTTTTCAAACATTTCAAGTACAATTCTGTCTAATACAGGAAAGGGATTGGCATATTTATCCGTATAGGCCAAATTATGAAAAAAATCAGCAACTGCAATAATTCTAGCATAAGGATGGATTTGAGCACCCTTGACCCTGGTTGGGAACCCACTCCCATTCGCCCGTTCACGATGTTGGATACTCCCTAAAATCACTTCATTAGAAAGCCCTTTTGTTTTCTTAAATAAGCTAGCCATTTCGGCAATATGAGTCTGAACACGTGAATCATCGATTTTATTTGTTGTTAGATTTCCTATATCGTGTAAAAGGCTAGCAAGCGCTACCCCTGCTATATCACCCTCATCCCACCTCATCTTACGAGCAATCAGTCCGGAAAAATAAGCTACCATCACCGAATGCTGGGGAATAAAATCGGTTAACTTCTGATCACCTACAAGCAAATAGTTCATAACTTCAAAGCTATTGGTTGCGATAGATGAATGGATGTTCTCAACAGCATCTTTTAAATGAGAAACAGGGATGATACGTAAATTTCTAATAACGTCGAAATTCTTGGCCACATCCGTAATAATTAAGTTCTGCTGTTTTACGAATTCAAAATACTCCTTTGAATTCACTTTTTGGGTCTTTTGCTGTAGCGGATCAGCAACTGGCTGTGCTTCAGCTACTGATTGCTCCTCAACTACCGTTTGTTCTTCATCAGAATTAATAAATACATTTTGAACATCCCAGGTTTTCAATAAAGAAATATGTCTCGGACTCAATGTAATATCTTTACCAAGAAGTATCTTGCCACTCATCGAAAGAACCACATCCGCAAGAATATCTCCCGGTTTTAAATTTTGTACTACTACCATTTTGGCTGCCATAATACTGAATCCCCCTCTCACCAAAAAATCATCCATAATATTCTCGTCTAATAGATAGTCTTTATCAACTCTATTATACCGATTAACAAACAATAACTTAATCCGCCAAAAGACCTAGTTTAGGATACTTCGAAAAAAAAAATCATCATTCACATCATATTCTTTACTACTGCTCCTAGCCGATTATGAGTCGGTACCTGATCTTGGCAACCAAGCAGGATACGGGAAGCTCATTGGATAAATCAACAAAATGAGTTGACATTTTTGCCAAGCTCTTTTATAATTATGTCAACGATATAGCTTTGCAAAGGGAGTAACCTTTACAACATAGTCGTCAATACGGTGCTGAAAGCACCCGGTTATGTTGGCATAATAGATTTGTGCCGGTAAGACTTTGCTTATGTGATTTATTCATGTAGGCAAAGTCTTTTTATTATATATTGAGTAAGAACAAAAAGGAGAATGTACGATGTCCGAAAGATTAAGTTTGCATGAAGTGCTTCGCGACTATGGAACTCCCTTAGTCACACTTGGGGTTAAGGCCTCAGAAGAAGAATGTCTGAAGCTCAGAGAAAGATTGCTGTCAATTCGCAATTTAAGTGAAGGAAAAGAACAGGGGTATTTGGAAGTCTCCTGCTCTTTCTATGTGGATGTACACGATATTGACCGCTATTTATCAGGTGAACTGCCTAACTTGGCGGAAATTTATACTTTCCCTGAAGATGTAAAATCCCATAAGGAGGAATAACATGAAAAAATTATTACTATTAACCTTTGTATTTATGTTTGCTTTCCAATCCATGAGTTTCGCTGCTATCGGCGGTTCAAAAGGTGTATCAGCACCTAAATCCTCGCCTCACACAACGCAGTCGGCCCCGAGTACTTCCCAAACATCCCCGAATAAAACATCAGAATATAAACCGTCCGCACCCGCAAATAGCTATAGTGACAAAGCCCCGGCAACAGCTGCCAAAACACAGCAGCAGGCACAACAATCAACAGGCAGCAGCTTCTTACGTAATGCCGGATTATTTGGCGGCGGCATGTTGTTAGGCAGTATGCTTGGCCACATGTTTGGCTTTGGTTCATCCGGTATGTTTTCTGAGCTTATCGGCATGTTCTTTAACGTCATTATTATTGGCCTAATCTTTATGGCCGGTCGTTATGCTTGGAATCGCTTCCAGGAAAGCAGAAGGAAAAAGGATGATATCAGACGTCTGCGCTAAATCGGCGTTAGCATTAAACAGTAAAGGCGATGCCTATTGGGCATCGCCTTTACTGTTTAATACGCTTCTCTTTCGGCTGCCTTTGTCTAAGTCCCACATTTTTCAGGAAGATATGTTATAATAATCCAAGTTGATAGGAATATCAAAAATTCTAATAAACATAATACATTTGAGATAACAAACCTATCGCCAAAGCAACTACAACCAATACAGTCGAAAGGGGATTGATATGAATCCTAATATGAATAATCGTATTTCAATCATTGGAGTTCCATTGGATTTGGGCGCAGACCGCAGAGGCGTGGATATGGGGCCAAATGCCATACGCCATGCAGGACTGAGGGACAAGCTTGAGAGCATCGGCTATGAGATCGATGATCGCGGTGACCTTATCGTGAATAGACCCGATGTCTGCCAAACAGAAGGTGAAAGCCTAAAATACCTGAATGAAATTGAACGAGTGAATAGTGAACTTTGTCAAAGCATTAATGAAGAAATGGACAAAGAACATTTTCCACTGGTTCTCGGCGGCGATCATAGCATTGCTATCGGAACCATGGCTGGCGTATTACAACATAAAAAAAAGCTGGGGGTTCTCTGGTTTGATGCCCATGGTGATATCAATACCGTTGAAACTTCACCTTCCGGCAATATTCATGGAATGTCAGTCGCAGTGAGTTTAGGCCGGGGGCATGAACGATTACTAGCCATCGGCGGCATCCAAACCAAACTGGACCCAGCAAAAATTGTCATGATCGGAGTCCGGGATTTAGACCCTGGGGAGAAAGTTCTCCTGAAAGCACTGGGGATTGTTGTATTCACAATGCATGAAATTGATACGCTGGGGATGGCAAAAGTCATGGAAGAAGCAATCCGGATTGTGTCCGATGATACGGATGGTGTTCATGTAAGCTTTGATATGGACGTTATGGACCCGTTGCATGCACCGGGCGTGGGAACACCTGTTATTGGTGGACTCACTTACCGTGAAAGCCATCTCGCCATGGAATTAGTTTCTGAGGCTAATATCGCCACAAGCGCAGAATTTGTAGAAGTCAATACCGTTTTGGATAATAAAAACCAAACCGCACGAGTAGCGGTAGCTCTGATAGGATCTTTGTTCGGGGAAAGGCTGAAATAGAAACATTACTAAAAAATACATAAAATAGATTGAAGCGCCAGCATGTTGCTGGCGCCTCTTTGCGTTCAAAATGGAATAGCGACGTCATCCTCTTCAGAAAAAGCAGCTGATATGCGGCTTTTACCCCAACAGCGCCTGCACATTATTTAGTGCCTCACGATAATGTTCCCGATAACGCGGCCGCATTTCCAGTGTAATACTGCCATGATACTGCGGCAGCCGATCCAATATTTCGCTGGCAGGCACCTTCCCCCAGCCGATGGGCATGTGCATATCGCCACGTCCCATCGCTGCCATCTCATATTGCTTTTTTTCCCAAGAAGCACAACAACGTCCAAAATTATCATGCAGATGGATATGACAAACATAAGGACCCATCCGTGAGATGCCTGCCAAAAGATCATAACCATAATGGCAAGCAGCGAGGTACGCATGACCCGTATCAAGAGTAATCCCCACCTGACTGTGATTTACTGCCTCTATCATCCGTGCTAATTCCTCCAGTGATTCAGCATAACAATAATTGGGAACGTTCAGATAGGGCCGGGCGTTTTCCACCGCTATCCTGATTCCGTATTTGGCCGCAATATCTCCCATCTTCTGTAATTCCGTACATTCTTGTTCCCACAACACCTCCTTTTCAAACGGAGTCGGATGGTTCTGAGATGCAAATAAAAAATTTTCTTCCGCCAAATAACGACCTGCATGATAGACCATAATTTCAGCGCCAATAGCAGCAGTAAACTCCATACTGGCAATAAAACCTTGGCGGTCTACCTCGTCACCTGACATCAGATTCAGCGGATTAGACCCATGTACGGTATAACGGAAAGAATACTTCGCCAGCAATGCTTGAACTTCTTTAACCCTGCTTTGATCAAGACGGCCACCATAAATGGCACCCGCACCATGCGGAGCCAACTCCACCTGAGTAAAACCCAATTCACGATAGTAGTCAAGTTCCCGGCGCAAAATTGCCAGACTCCCATCAAGAACCCCCGCATCAGCATTAATCGCTATACCATGAATATTCATAAAGTACTGCCCTCCTCAACAAGCCGATTCTTCCGTCCCAGTGGCAGGTAAAACCCCACGATAATTCACGCCGTAAACAGGTACACCGCTAACCACGGTATTCGTAACTATCGGCGTGTCATTGCGTTTTTTAACGACAATGACGTCACCGGCTTTTCCTTCTTCCAGACTGCCGAGATGATCTAGTTTTAAAGCTCTGGCCGGTGCAACCGTAGCCATAGCTACCGCCTCCGCCAAACTTACAGTATGCTGCGCTAAAAGAAATACGGCATGTAAAATAGCCGGTGGATAATAATCTGAACAAAGAATATTTGCATGACCAGCAGCTACCGCATCCACGGCTCTCATCCCCTTGCCTGTTGAACCACCCCGTACAATATTTGGAGCACCAACACTAACAGCCATCCCCTTCTGACAAGCAGCCTGTGCGGTCTCCAGATTAATCGGAAATTCGCTCAAAGTAACTCCCTGATCATAATAGTACGCAATCTTTTCGTCCGAATCATCATCATGTGAAGCCAAAGGTACCCCTGCCGTCAAAGCGACCGGGCTCAGCCTTTTTACACACTCATCTGCTTTTAGCCGCCCTTCTTTCCTGTCGGCAATAATTTTGTCCAAATCATTTCCTTCAAGATGATACGTTTTCTCGGCATACCGTCGATAATCTTCGACGGTAGGATATTGCCCCTGTCCGGGAGTATGGTCCATGAATGATAATAAATCGATAACTCCCTCGTTAATAAGTTCTTGAATGAGATCTACCACCTTAAAGTTAGTAATTTCGCAACGCAAATGAATTTTATTGCGAATAAGCGAACAACTGGAAGCCATCGCCGTAATGCGGCGTATACACTCGGCAGCTCCCTTATCCTGACGCACACCCAGCTTTGCTCCGGCAAAAGAAAAAGAATGATACATCGTAGTAATCCCCTGACCGGCCAATTTTTTCTCCAATTCACAAAATGCCAGTTCGGTGGAAAAATAAGCTCCTGGCCGTGGCTCCAGTTCTTTTTCGATGGCATCACTGTGTGTATCAATAAACCCAGGCAATATATAGCCGTTATGAGCATCAATAACGCAAGCTGCCGGTTGCCCGCAATGATTTCTCCCCCGTCCGGTATACTTGATTTTACCTTGTTCTACGAACAGTTCTCCGTTCGAAATAACCCGATCCGGCAGCACTAATTGGCCATTGGTTATCAATATCGTACTCATACTACCTCCCGCATCCGTTTAATTGATTTACATTGTCCAGCCCGCATGGTAAACACGCGATCTACCAATTGCTTCATACTATCCAGATCGTGAAATATACCAATAATACTGGTTCCATGCTGCTTGAGGGCCAGGAGCGCCCGAGCGACGATTTTCTTCGTCTCACCGTCAAGCGAAGCGGTTGGTTCATCAAGCAATAACAGCCTGGGCTCAGTAATCAAAGCCCGTGCCAGGTTGATTCGCTGCTGCTCACCGCCGCTAAATGTGGACGGAAATGCATCCCATAATTCAGGAGAAATGTTCATCATTTCTAAAAATTCACAAGCTCGTTCCTTTGCTTTCCCTACCTTCCAGCCCCGTTGGTGCAATTCCTCAGTAAGAATATCCACAGCAGAAACACGGGGAATGACCTTAAGAAACTGGCTAACATAACTGATTTCGCTGTGACGCAAACGCAGAACTTCGCGTTCACAAGCCGATACCAAATCAATCTCATTGCCTTCTCTCGTGCGGTAAACTACGTGTCCCGCCGAAGGAAGGTAAGTACGGTAGATACATTTTATAATGGTTGATTTCCCCGCTCCGCTGGGTCCGGCAATCCCCATAAACTCACCGGATTTAAGAGTGAAACTAATGTTGCCACAGCCATAAAGCAGCTTCCCCCCCAACATGTGCAGTTGAAAATTTTTTGACAGGTCTTCGACCGTCAAGATCGTATCCTCCATAATGACCTCCTTTATAACATAGAATGAACCAAAAGCTGCGTATATTGATGTTGCGGGTCCTCCAAAATCTGATCCGTTAAACCCAGTTCAACCATCCGGCCATTTTTCATTACTGCCGTTCGATCGGCTAACATACGGATAACGCCCAGATCATGGGAAACAACCAGCATCGCAATACTAAGCTCCCGTTGGATTTCTTTCACTAAATCAAGCACTCTGGCCTGTACTGACAAATCAAGGCCGGTAGTAATTTCGTCCAGAAATAACAGCGGCGGATTATTGGCCAGCGCCTTAGCAATCTGAACCCGCTGCTGCATACCGCCGCTAAAATTGGCTGGAAAATCATCCATACGCGCTAAAGGCACTTCAGTCCGCGCGAGCAGTGTTTCAGCTCTGCTTCGAATATCCCGAAAGTTATAAATATCAGCCGTAAGTAATTTTTCAGCCACATTACCGCCGGCTGTAAAATGCGGCTTAATACCTAACAACGGATTTTGATAAACCATTCCCATCAAATGATTGCGAATATGACGTTTACGCTGAACAGTCTCAGCAAACAAGTTCACCTTCCCATCCTGATAAGCGGCCAAATAACTTTCCCCGCCCGTTGCCTCCTCATCAAAATAAAGACAACGTACCAAAGTACTCTTACCCGAGCCACTCTCACCCACAATGCCGAGGATCTCGCCCTGTTCAAGTTCCAGCGAAATGTCATGGCAGGCAACAAGACTGCCGCACTCTGGGCAAATATTGCTTTCGTACAGCGGACCTGTCAAATCAAAACACCGCGGACAGCCCGCACCATAAATCTTATCTAAGCCGTGAACAGTTAAAGCCATCTGTTTATTTGCCAACATCATCCCTTCCCTCCTTCCGGTTACGAACTTTATCACAATAACTGCTGTCAGAGCACACATAGAATTTTTCCCCACTGCTGCCATCGTAGATTTCATTCATGTAGGTATCGATAGAACCACAGCGCACACACGCCTGCCCGGTAAAATCTTCGACACGAAAACGATAATCTTCAAATTCCATCGGTTCAACACGAGTATAGGGTGGTACGGCATAAATCCGTTTTTCTCGTCCGGCTCCAAACAGAAACAAGGAATCGGCCATATTCAATTTGGGTACATCCCACCGTGGAATCGGCGATGGATCGATCAGATAACGCCCGTTAACTAACGATGGATAGCGGGCACCAATCGTTATTTCTCCCCACTTAACAATATTTTCATAAAGAAACACCCACATCCGGCTGTAATCCATTTCAGCATGCATTTCCTGCGTTTTAGCCATGCTTGCTTCCACAAAACGCAATGGTTCGGGGATAGGGACCTGCAACACCAAAATTTGATTTTCTTTCAGCGGCTCTTCCGGAATACGATGGCGCGTCTGTATAACGGTTGCAGCCTGTGTATCGAAGGTCGTCTGAACACCAGTTGTTTGGGTAAGCAAATTTCGAATATTCACAGCGTTAACACCGCCATCACACCCTTGATCAATTACCTTCAATATATCTTGCTTACCAATAAGCGACATCGTAACCTGCAAACCGCCTGTGCCCCATCCCCTGGCAATGGGAAGTTCCGGCGAAGCAAACGGCACTTGATGACCGGGGATAGCTACTGCCTTTAGCGTCTTACGGCGAATCTCCCGTTTTGTATTCTCGTCAAGAAAAGCAAAATTATAGCCAGTATGCGGCTTTTTAATCTTCCTGATGTTTAGCATCTGCCGCTTCCCCCCTTACCACTTGAGACTGACGCAACCGGTCCAGCGTGGATTGAAAAGTCACATAATGGGGCAACTTAAAGTGATTGATAAATCCCGCTGCCTCAATTCCGTCAATATGATATAATACAAACTCTTCATCCTCCGCCGGTGCCTTTTCATTGGCCTTGCTCCGGGTGGATCGGTCCAATATTGCCATAGCCATGGCTTTCAATTCATTATGGCCAAAACATAAGCCATAGCCTAAGGTCAACTGAGGTTTATTCTTTTTATCACCTTCGCTATATTGGGCAATGATTTCCGTTTCCGTCACTAGCACCCGTCCAACATACACAGACTTCGCAGTACATCCAGGATGCGTGATGTAGAGCGGTACATAACCCACTCTAAGTTCCCCAAGGCAAGGATGAATATCGCCAAAACCTCGGACCGAGCTATAGGCCAATGCCATCATTGCCCCTGTTTCTCCGCGGCACAGCGACTGTAATTTGGCAGAACGACAGCTGGGAAAGCTTAGGGTCTGACGCGTAATATCTAAAACTTCCTGACTTGGCTCCAACGGAGCCAGTAATCCTTCACGACGCAATAGATCAACGACCTTGGGAAATGTATCAGGTAGCTGGGCCGGAACTATCTGGATACCGATGTTACTAAGAATTTTTTCCATTTCTTTTGGTTGTTCGGAAAGCAGGGAAAAATCCACTAACCGCTGCGTATAATCGCGCGTAGGCCCCAAAATTTGCCCACCGGGTATTTCCTGAAAAGCCCCGGATATTCGTCTAATAAGGTGCATCTTCGTAGTATCCACAGCCAAAGAGACATAACGCCTCGGCTGCGTGGCCCGAAAAGCTCTCAAGATAAATGCGGCCTCAAATAGATCCCCTTCCGCCTGCTTCATTGCCAAAGCTGCCATATTTGGAGCGTACAGTGCCCCCTCACCCATGACCTTATCCACGGCAAGTCGCATTTGATCCCGTATCTGTTCCACTAACAGCGGTTTGGACTTCCCTTTAAGCCTAAAATAAGTCAACAATTTTTCCGCATTTAATATTGCCTCCGTACCTCCGGAGACTGCCACGTAACCCATTAAGACAATCCCTCCCACCGTAATGAACTGGATCTGGGAACACAAGCCACATTTCCTGCATGATCCAGATAAATAACATCAATACCCAATGGATATTCTTGATTCAGTTCAGAAATGGCCCGGATATTCTCCTTATCCAATCCGCTGATATTCAAACAGGAACTATCCTTGATACCTGGCCCCCTAAGCACGAGTTTGCTGCCATGAGCAGTAGCCACAAGGCTATCCACCATCATCAGCAGCGTTGCCCCTTTTTCCGGAGAAATCAGCGTACCGCAGCACATCTCATGGATTTCTGGAGCTTCTTCCCGGCCATTAACAAGGACAAATTCGGCGTCACTGACCGAACCAACGGCCGCCCCCGTGTTAAACCTAAGATAATCGCTTATGGCTTGGTCAGACGGCAATACACTAAAACAGGTTTCGCTGTCAAACAATGTTAAAGCCACAGCAGCAGCAGCCTGATTTAACCCGGCCGGCGGCTGAAGTTTAAATTCAGATAAAGAATTTACCGTGCCTGGCCGGGCCATCGCATCCAAGACCAACCGATAAATACGTTGGGTATCAAAAACTTTATCAAAACGAGTCTCAATCAAGATTTATCCCTCCATAATATCAAACCGCACCTGAGTTGCCGCAACCAATGCCGCCTCTTGTTGCTGGCGCTTTAAAATACGTTGTTCCTCTGCCGCAACAATGTGCCTAATTTCTACTTCTTCCTCGATATGTGCCGTGAATGCCGCATCGATAATCGCTATGCAAAGCGCCCGCACCGGTTCATCCTCCAGCGCAAACCCAAAACCTGTAGCCTCGTTAATGCTAACAACCGCTTCGGTCATTAGTATTTCGCCGACATAAAACGGCGTATGTCCCACACTATCCAGCGCCTGCATCATTGTCATACAGGTTTCCGGCTGCTGCAATACTTTTATATCATGTCTGGCTGCAATCATTTCAGCCGCATCTTCCCACACTGAAAGATTTCCTTCAGCCATGATTTCTCTAAATTCCATTCTTTTCACCCCAAATCACAATATTTTAGAACGAACATGAGAAGACATATAATCAACAATCATGACCATTCCCAAAATAACAATAAGAATGACTGTCATATCCTGGTACATAAACAGCCGCATACTTGTTACCAATTCAAAACCAATGCCGCCTGCTCCCACAATTCCCAGGATGGTAGCCGAACGAAAATTCAGCTCCCACTGATAGAGACAAATGGTAACAAACTCAGGCAACACCTGGGGTATAATGGCATAGACAATAACCTGCCATTTACTTGCACCCGTAGCAAGTAATGCCTCTACAGGACCAAAATCAATGTTTTCGATGGCATCCGCTAAAAATTTGCCCAACATACCTACCGAATGAAAGGCCAAAGCCAATACCCCGGGAAAAGGTCCTAAGCCAACTGCGGCCACAAAAACGAGGGCGAAAATCAGCTCCGAGATAGACCGCATGGCATTAAGGATAAAGCGACCGAAATGATACAGCAGAGGATGCGGAGAAATATTACGGGCCGCAATCAATCCAAATGGAATCGTAAAAAATATGGCCAGTGTTGTACCCCAAATTGAAATCTGCAAAGTTTCAACCGTCGGCTCTATCAACCGTGGTAAAATTTCAAAGTTTGGTGGCAGCATCCGTCCTATGATGTCAATCAATTGCGGCAGACCCTTAACAAGTTCTGCAACACTAAGATGAGTACCGGCAGCACTCCACACATAAACGCCAGCCAGAAATACAACCACTGCCAACTGTTTCACTGTCACCCGTACATCCTGAAACCAAGGTACCAGCGGCCTAACCGGAAAACAAACAGGCCTACGCATGGACATAATTCACCTGCTTACAAGCAAATTCTTCTAGCTCCGTTTCGATCACAGCACCATAGATACACTCGACGTCACTTGTTGTCAGCATCTTGGCTGGCTTATCGATGACGACATGACCGTCATTAATACCGATAATCCTCTCGGCATAGCGAACTGCCAATTCAACATTATGCAAACTGACAACAAGGGTAATAGGATCTTGCTTGTTAATGGATTGTAATACTTCCATCACCCGCTCCGTCGATTTGGGATCAAGACTAGCCACCGGTTCATCCGCCAAAATAATACTTGGGCACTGAGCCAATGCGCGGGCGATGCCCACCCGTTGCTGCTGGCCACCACTCAACTGATCAGCACGCTGATAGGCCTTCTTCTCCATTCCAACCCTTGTGAGACATTGCATAGCTAAATCAATATCCTGCTGAGAAAAAAGCTTAAGACAACTTGCAAAAACATTCATGTGAGCCAAGCGGCCACAAATTACATTTTCGATCACAGTAAGACGTTTAACCAAATTAAACTGCTGAAAAACCATGCCTACTTTGCGACGAATTTTTTCTAACTGCCGCCCCTGCACCGACTCCTCTTCAACAAAAACCTCACCTGCCGTAGGTTTTACCAATCCGTTGATACAGCGCAACAATGTCGATTTACCGGCCCCGCTCGGCCCAAGCATTGCAACAAATTGCCCTTTAGGAATCTCAAGATTGATATTGTTAAGCGCCTTTGCCGATTGGCTATATTCCTTATGTAGCCCGTTCATTCGGATCATCACCGTACCTCCTTAAGATTTGCTTGAGAAACTAACCAGCCATTACATCAAGTTGCGGCTCATGACCGTTAATTTATTGCTTGGCCAAATCCAAGTTCAGTATTTTGGCCGTATCTCGGATCACATTATAAGTAGCATCCTTCGCTTCAACATAACTTTCCAACCCTTTGCCCTGTGCTGCAAAATCCGTAGGATCGTCTTGAGCCATATTCAAAAAGGCTGCTTTGATTTTCTCTTTCAAATCATCCGGTAAATCTTTGCGCCAAGCCCAGGGGGAATTTGGAATTGGATCTGATGTAAAAATAACCTTCACATCTGTGTCGGAAATAATACCGGCCCCTTTCATCTTACTGTAATTTACATCAGCATCAGCAGCAGCATCGACCTTATGATTTTTGACGGCTAGTTCATCCGCATCATGCCCCCCGGCATAAATAACACTTTTGAAGTCTTGCTCAGGATTGATTCCTTTACTCTTAAGAAAGGAACGGGGAATTAAATTGCCGGAAGTTGAGGCCGGATCAACAAACGCAAAGGTATGTCCTTTGAGGTCTTCAATGCTGTTAATCCCGGTTTTGGGATCGGCTACAATAATGCTCCGATATGAAGTACCGCTGCCTTTCTTGTTCTCCACGGCAAAAGCTTCCGCATTGGCCTTATCAGCCGCCAATACATAAGAAAACGGACCGAAATAAGCAATGTCGAGTTTACCGGAACGCATTGCTTCAACTACTCCCGCATAATCAGTAGCCACAAATAGCTCCACTTTCAAACCCAGCTTCTTTTCCAGATAGCTTACAAGCGGCTTATAGGCCTCGCGAACTTTTTCTGAATCTTCAGAAGGAATAGCCCCAACCCGTAGCACCTTCAATTCTTGAGTCGGTTGCGCGACATTTTGCGTATTTGTTGAACATCCGCCAACCAAAAGCACCGCTAACAATAAACTTAACACAAGCAGAAAACCATACTTTTTGTTTTTCATCATCATTCATCCTCCTCTAATCATTTCACCAAACTAGTCAAACCTTTTTAATAAAATACTTAGGTGACTCCACAAAGCCTTGTCGACAATAAAACCGATGCGCATTCACTCTTCTCGAATGGGAATGTACTTCAATCCTGTCACATTTCCTTTCTTCCGCTAAGTAAGCACAATGTTCTTCTATTTCTCGCCCAATACCCTTGCTTCTAAATTTTTTGTCAACAGCAAAGTAACTTATCCTGGCAAAATCGCCTTTTAACGCTACTTGTGGAATAAAATGAATAGATATGAAGGCAACAATCTTTTCATCGTATTCATATACCAATAATCGCTCATCAGGATGGTCTAATAATGTTTTTATTTTCTCCTGTAAAAATGAATCCGTATCGGAGTAATCGAGTTGTTGAAGGAGTTCCATGATTTCTTTCCAATCACTTATCTTCGCATTCCTTATTCCCATAGAGCAAATCTCCTTTTAGGTAGTTACAAAAGCCCAATGTATTTTTCAATGAACCGATGGACATCAGACAAATCCGAAAAACGTTGTTCCAAGGTCGGTCGATCCCATTCCCACCAAGCGATTGCCAGTAATTTTTCCACCATATCATCGGGGAATCGCTTCTTTATCCGTCGAGCTGGAACGCCTGCGACAATGTCGTAGGGAGCCACATCTTTGGTGACTACCGCCCCCGCCCCAATAACCGCCCCAGTTCCAACACTCACGCCAGACATAATAACTGCTCCATGCCCAATCCAAACGTCATGGCCTATCATGCACTTATGACTCCGCCGCCAGTCAAAGAATTCATCATCATCTGTGTTCGCAAAACCGAATTGTCGTCTTCGATAGGTGCAATGATGTTGAGTCACTCGCTGCATTGGATGATTGCCAGGATTTATTCGAACATGAGAAGCGATGGAACAAAATTTACCAATTTCAGCGTAAATGATCGTAACATCACCAGCTGCATAACTGTAATCGCCAAATATCGTTTCCTGCAGTTCACAATTGGCATAAATCTCTGTCCAAGCCCCCAAAGTGCTGTCACGAACAATACACGAAGGATGAATCAGCGGCTTTTCGCCTAATTTTTTTTCCCCCTGACGAGGGTGACTATTTGCAATGTATACTCCTGACATATTGATCCTCCTGTTCCCGGCGAGCGTAAGGCTCAGCAACACCAACACACGCTCGCACTTACTGCCCGTAATTTTTCATCGCAGTTATGCTCTTGTTTTAATCTTACCCTTGATATTAGTGGAAATAGCTTCGAGAACCATAGCAAAGGCGATAAGGATATAGGTGATCAGCCCTATTTCGCGCAAATCAAAATAAAACCCGCTATCCATAAATAAATCAAAGCCAATTCCGCCTGCTCCTGCCGCAGCTCCCATGGCAACGGCATTGGCAAAGTTAATTTCAAACCTCAAAAAAGTCCAGGACAGCAAATAAGTAACAGAGGATGGTATAACCGCCTGAAAAACGATTTGCCACCAATTAGCCCCGCTGGCCATTAATGCTTCAATAACACTTCGGTCCAATTCCTCAAAAGACTCAGAAAAGGCCTTAGTCAAATAGCTGATGGAATGAAACGTCAAGCCAATGACTGCCGCCACGCTGCCCAACCCGGCAGACACAGCAAAAATCAAGACCCATAAGATGGTGGGAACGGACCGGATAAAAGCAACAAAACCTTTGATAACACGGGTAACTGTTTTGGGCGATAAATTCTTGGCAGCCATCAGCCCTAAAAACAAGGCGATGATGCCACTAAACAATGTGGTCAGAAATGCCAACCCCATGGTTATCACAATTTCGTAAAAAGCCTCCCACAGATTAAGCCGGTTAGCTTCCGGTTCTAGGAATATAATCTTAAAGTTATGTAACGTATCAGCCACTGCTTTTGCCATACCTACGCTTTGATAATCAATGGTGGCTAAGGCATAAATAGTCAGCACTGAGAGAACAAGCAGAAATATGCGTACAGTAAGAGTCGCTCTGTTTAGAGGGCGTATATCCCCCCAATCCCCAGCTATTTCATCACTGCTTAATTGACCACATATTTTCATTGATTTCTCCATTTTCATCACATAATCACCCTTCTGATACCATTTGATATCATTTCTACAACAATAACAGTGATAACTATCAGAATCACCACGAGGCTTGCAGCATGAAAATTAAAGCTTTTGTAATAGAAATCGAAGGAAAACCCAATACCAGTACCTGTAAGCAATCCTACCAAAGTGGCATCACGAATATTCGTGTCAATCATGAATAATATCCAACTAATCATCTGTGACAGACAGGAAGGTAGAACCCCTTGAAATATAATCGGGAAATAACCGGCACCCGTAGCTAGCAAGGCTTCAACCGAGTTATTGCTCACTTCATCGATGGTTTCCATAAACGCCCGGGTAAGAAATCCAAAAGATCCAAAAAAAAGCGCTAAGTAGCCTGTCAGCAAACTTTGACTAAAGACCAGCATTAAAACCATGGCCCAGACTACAAGAGGAATATTACGGAAAAGCGAGGCAATCCCTCTGGCGACAACGCTGGATAATTTGTTCAGCCTTGTGGTACGAGAACCAGCCACTGCCAATAATAAGGCGAAAACAGCAGCAACAGTAGTTGCGGCAATAGACATCAACACGGTTTCCTTTAAACTAATTAATATATCCGGCAGTAATCTCATTGACTTTGTATCAGGATAAAAATGGGAGAATCCCCAGATAAGCGCCTTAATAATGCTTGTAAAACCTTTCATCATGTCATACTCAGTAATGATCATCGAACCGACAGTCAGAGTAATTAACAAGGCCAAAAATATCAGACGTTCCTTCCTACGCTTAACAAAAATGTCAGCTTCCATACCTTTCTCCTAAATCAGCAAGCAAATCTTTGGACTCTGAACCATAAATCTCCGAAATATGTGCCGCAGTTAGAACAGTTGGAGAACCGTCAAAGACTACCTTGCCTTTATTTACTCCGATAATCCGGTCCGAATACTTCAGAGCCACATTGACTTGATGTAAATTAACTATCACCGTTATCCCCATTTTTGTGACAACATCTCTTAGCTTATCCATAATAATCACAGCAGCATTGGGATCCAAAGAGGCAATGGGCTCATCGCATAAAATCAATTTAGGATTTTGAATTAAAGCCCGGGCAATTCCCACCCGCTGTTTTTGTCCGCCGCTTAACTGATCGCAACGCTGGTAAATCTGATCATTCAAGCCTAACATATTGATGATCAGATGCGCCTGCCTTTTTTCCTCCTGACTGTACTGGCCCAGAATTCCTGCCAGGGTCGACTTGTATCCCAACCTGCCGTGAAGCACGTTCTCCATTACAGTCAATCTTTCAACCAGATTATAATGCTGAAAAACCATACCTATCTTTGTTCTTAGTTTTCTTAAATTGTTTTTCCTTAACTTTGAAGTCATAACACCGTCAAAAATGACTTCCCCGCTAGTTACTTCAATCATCCGGTTAATACAGCGAAGAAGCGTTGTCTTTCCTGCTCCGGAAGGACCTATTATAGACACAAACTCTCCCTTCGCAACAAGAAAGTTGACGTCCGCCAAGGCTGTTGCAGTACCGTGATAACACTTAGTGACATTCTTCACTTCTAACAAAGGGACACTCATTTCTTGCACCCTTAATCCCCCCTTAATCGCAATACCCCTCACCTTGTCTTGTTGTCTCTAATAAACCTCATGGTCGTTAGTATTTCCTAGTTAGAAACCAAGAACTTTTCTCATCTCATCATACCAAGAATCGTCCACCTTTAAAAAGCGGTGCGGTTGGGCAAATAAACTTCCTTTGGCACCCTTTGGTACAAATATTTTCGGATCATTTGTTACCTGATCGGAAGTAAGTGCCTGCGTTATTTCGTCAAGGGTCTTCTGGCTCAAAAACTCGCTATTGGCCTCGAATGGTGTATTATCGACCGGTATGGATTTGATAACCACAAATTGTGCGCCCACGAGGGTATCAAATGGGGCGTCAGCGCCTTGCTTTACCGTATAGACAGTCCCTGGTTCGTTGTCCTGTCCCTGACTAAGTTCCACATACTGCATAACATCGATATCATCCACGGCCGCAACGTCAGCCTTACCGGAAAGCACATTAAACAAAGATAACTGGTGGGAACCAGCAAAGAGAACCTGGCTGAAAAATTTTCCAGGACCGCCTTGTGCTATGGCATCCTTGGTCAGATTTTTCCATTTATCTTGTTTAGTAAATTTCCCCATAATCACTGCTGCCGGCATATTAAAACCAGATGTCGAGCTGGTTGAAACAAAGGAAGTTCTTTTTCCTACCATGTTGTCAATGTCATAACCGTCACCGGACTTATATTGGCCTTCGTTGCCTTTCTTTACCACGAACCGACTGTGGTAAAGAGCGTCTTTCAACGTTCCCGAATCTCCGCTTTCCACTGCCAGAGGAATAATTTTAGAATTTTTAGCGTGAGATTCTATGTACTCATAAGGTCCGAAGAAACCTAACTGGGCGTCACCGCTTTCCAAGGCTGAAATGGCAATAGCATAATCAGTGGTTAATTTGTTTTCAACTTTTTTGCCTGTGGCCTTGGAAATGACACTTGCAATTTCATCACGCAATGCCTTTTCATCATTTCCAGAATTATTAGGCAACCAGGCAATCGTGATGGTATCGGGTTCTTTAACGTCTGATGCTGAAGATGGCGATGTTGAAGTTCCACAACCTGCTAAAAGCGATGACACTAAGATAACGACCAGCGTAAGTAAAAGATTTTTTTTCATGTTTATTCTCCTCTCAAATTTAAAATAGCCAGTTAACACTTAGAAAATCTTAGATGTCCAGATGTCTAAACACCCCCCTGATAGGATTAATGCCGCTCTCTGAAGAGAGCGGCACTAATCCTATCCATTTAAAACGGGTTACCAAACGAGACTAAGCTTTGCCAAGTCACCGCGGTAGCAAGCAATACCATATTCAATCAGGATTTCATCCTGGGATTTTAATAAATTCTCAACCTTTATCACCGGCATATTGCACGGAATACCAAGAAGTACGGCCTCTTCCTGGCTGGGAAAAGTTGCTCGGACAACTGATTTTACACGCCGATAGGTTATGTTATATTTTTCATAGAAATGGGACATGGACTGAACGGTGCTCAAATATTCAAGCGCATTGGGAAAAATTTTAGCCGGAAGGAAAGTTTGCCCAACCAAAAAAGGCCGGTTGTTCACAAATCGCTGTACATAACAACAATAAACTTTATCACCTAAATTAAGGTTTAGTAGCTCTCTAACATCATCAGGCACAACCATTTCTACTGGATGCAAAATTTTAGTATCTGGTATGCCGCCCATTTTAGTAATGTTTTCTGAAAAACGATTTTTAGCGCTTAGTTGATATTCAATGGAATCAAGCGGTGCTTTAGCCACAAAGGTACCTCGCCCCCGCATCTTATAAAGCACTCCCAAATAGCAAAGTTCATTGACAGCCTGTCTTACCGTATGCCGATTAACCTGGAAAGTCTCACTCATTTCTGTTTCCGCAGGAATTTGCTGACCCTCCTGCAATAAACCTGTATCAATTTGCCGTTGCAGCACATCCATCAACTGCCTGTAATAAGGTATGCCATTTTCCTTATTGATCATAGCAAACTTCCTTTCACAAATTCTTACTGCGTCCTTTTGCACTCTGCAAGATTATCAGACTTATAGACGTCTAGACATGATCTGCATATGATGAATGCCACTCTTTTCAAAGAGCGGCATTCAATAATATCAACTATTTAATTAAGAGGGTATTACTATCTTCAACGCTATTATGACACAATTGCATTGAAGTTTTGTTAAGACTATATTAAAGAATGATTAAATCAAAAAAAGCCAAGATTTCCTCCTCATGTCTTTTTCTGAAGATAATCCTCAACAGCCTCGTGCAAAGCGTCAGCCGCCAAATTAGAACAGTGCATCTTCCCGACATTGCAATGATTAGTAAAGTGATCCCATAGTATTATGATCGAATATGTTAATAGAGCCATAATTCCCCTGATAGAGGAATTTTGGCTCTATTTTCATTACAATGGAATGTTTTTCTTGTAAAAATTATTAATTCTCGACATTGACATTAGAAGTAGCAGTTTACGGATTTCTTCCATGTCCATACCTTCCATTGCGTAGATAGGTTTAGTATGTACAAACACCGATTATTTGATATGCCTAAGTTGTAACTAACTAACAATGCTTAATATTGTTTGGACGTTCCTGTTTAAGGCTTCAAGTATCATACCATGTGAAGGGCTATTTATAGGATTATTCGCAATTTGTAAAAAAAGAAGTTCATTAGTTCGAATCAATAATTCCAATTGTTCTTCAATTATTTTTCTGTGATTTTTATACTCCCCTGACTGTCCTTGTCCTTTAATTTGCTGACATTGATCAACATCTTTAATAGTCGCGTAAATTTCTCTATAAGCCAAGGTTATTCTGCAGACATTATCAGGCACGTTTCCACCACTTCCAGTGGTATTAGCTACAACAATACTAGCCGTTAATGCGGCAATTTCCTGATTAGTCATAACTATTATCACCTTCCCTAAAGTGATTCTATGATAAAAAGCCAAATATAATTCTATAACAACTAACTGCAAGTTCTAAGAATCAACACAAATAGCAACATCACAATATACACATCAATAGCAGCTGTCAATTCCTCAACTGTTATTGCTATAGTTTAAGCGGATTCATAAAGAGTTTGTTGTGCTTTACAACTCATGCCCTATATCTTTCATGTTTATCATACATAGTCCTCCCCCTTAACATTAATTAGGTAGACGTAGCAATTTCATATCAGCTACGCTACCTAATTATAGAAAAGATGTAATTTCATGTTTGCCATAAGTGTGACATACTGCAACGTAAAAAGAAACGCCAAGAAGTTCACCATCAATCAATGACCGTGACCACCGCCGTGGCCATAACCGCCATAACCGTGACCATAGCCACCATAACCAAGACCATAGCCACCATAACCAAGACCATAGCCACCATAACCAAGACCATAGCCACCATAACTAAGGCCATAGCCACCATAACTGAGGCCATAGCCACCATAACCTCCATAATCGGGACCATAGCCACCATAATAACTATAACCGGGACCATAGATGCTGTAACAGTAACAACTTCCACCAACCTCAGGGCTATAACATTGACAATTACCACCATAGCCGCCGAAATAGCCTCCGTTGAAAGGTATAATATAGCGATGACCATAACCGCCATATCTGTAATCGTCGTGAACCGGACGTCGCTCCTTATCTTTAGGTGATTTACGTCGCATATTAATTCCTCCCTCAATAATCTTGCGTTTTCTTAATAATTCCTGATATATCAGCATTTCATAATAAACAGTTTGAGCCCTCTCTTTATATATCTTGCTATAATTTATGTAATTAAATTATATGTGTACCAATTCTGGTGTGAGAATTTTTCAAAGTCAAAAAAATATGCAGGGCAGGTACCTACCACTAGCCTCAGAAACACAAAAAACAAGCCTGCGGCACAAAGTTTTATCGACACATTTGCTGCGTGCCAATTAAATGAACATCAAATGAATTACAGCCTAAAACAGCAAGAAACTGCTATGCGTGGACTCATAGTGGTTTCTTGCTGTTTTAACTATCCTGATCGAAAACGAATAACAGCTTCCGTAATCGGCCAGCACCAATCGACATGCCTGCTACTCCATTTTGTTTTAATTTGCATTCACATTTAAGAAAATACCTATCTTATGTTTAATGATTTTATTTACTACATCATTACATGGCAGAATATTATTTCTCAACGATGTATCTTCTTTTGTCTGCCCTTAAACTACCTACGATATCGAAGAACCTGCCGATAATACTTGAAAGCCCAAGAGAGTCTTAAATGTGCCTGAAATAATTTGTCCAAAAGATTTTTTCTGTAAGTCCAAGTAGCGCAATTAACGCAATGGTAATGGATGCCTGTGTCAAAATATTCCCAATAATAAAATTAATAATTGACATATTTATCTCGCCTTTCTTTTTATAAAATGCCTTTTTCTTTTAATACGGGAGATAATTTTTCTGCTATTTCCGTTTTACCTACAATATTTTTAAATAGATGATTCTTGTTCTTTCTTCATCAATACTAATTTTTTCAAATTGTGTCAAAATTCATCGCTGTAAGAATGATGTCCGGATGCATAGAAGCTGCCGAAGAAATATCACAATGATCTAATTTTGCCGCTACGCCCATTTTCTTTAATACATCTTCGACACTCATTTGACAAGCAAAGCTACTGCCGAGACCAGCCCCACAAACCATTAAAATATTGATTTTACCCTTTTCTATATAATTTTTAATTGTTCCGCCAAAATACAATTATTTTGATCCAACTCTTTTTTCTTACTCGATATATCTTCTAGAGGGATAAATATCACTTCATTATCCTTGATTCCTATCATCTGCCGTGTAATCCTATTAAGTAAAGCTACTCCTGCATAATACCCCATAAACAATGCCTTTTCGATATCAGCAATCTCAGGATCACCCGCTCTTTGGCAATAACCAAGAATTGTATACCGAACACGTTCTTTTGTTACCTCAGTAATCTTTTTCCCTACCTCGGAGGATGCACTTTGATCACCTAGATGATATTCTTTACTCAAGAAACTTGCTTCACAGCATAAGATAATGCATTGTTGTTTTCGTTTAAGAACTTCTTTGATCCGATTGGTAATCTTCTGAATATCAAATTTTCGTTCTGGAATAATCGCAATATCGGCACCACAGTATAATGCTGACGCCAAGGTTAATTGCCCAGAATCACCACCAAACGTCTCAATCATGAACACGCGTCCTGGCATATTGTGGCCTGTTTGATGTATTCTTTGTATACAAGTCCGTATAGATTCCAATGCCGTATAATATCCTATCGTATATTCGCTTCCATAAATGTTATTGTCAATGGTCATCGGAATAAGTAATGTATCCAAGCCCATTTCGGACAAAAGATAAGCCGCTTTACCTGCCCCATCGCCACCACATACAACCAACGAATCAATGTTATTTTCCGTAAATTTCTTGAGAATTGCCATAGATTACATAGCCTAAATGTATCTCGCTAATCAATAGTCGATATAAAGTAACGTGTGACCAACCATATTTATTGCGCTTTCCGCTATAAGGTGGTGCAATGCTCTTACGATTAAGCCATACTGATACTTCCTGAGAACTCATACCCAGCAGATATTTATCGACAATGGCTCGATATATTTTTGCTTTTTCAGCATCTACCTCTACCTGCTTAGTAGCTGAATTATATACATAGGGATAAGGAGGTCTAACATTTGTCCACATGCCTTTCTTAGCACCAGCAACCTTGCCTTGTCTCATGCGTTTCTTAATCATTTTGTATTCCATCTTGGCAAAAACAGCTTGAAAGTCGAAAAGCATTTCATCTTGCTCTTGGGACAAATCATAGATTTTTTGTGGCGTGATAACATAGGTTTCAGCAGAAAGAAAGGCTTTACATATTTCAGCCCAATCAGCATGTTCCCCACGTCCTAACCTGTCAATATCCATAACTAATACGCCATCATACTTGCCATTAATTACTTGAACCAATAACTGTTGCATTTTCTTACGCTTTTCAGTAGGAAATATTGTGTTTTAAGCAAGTAAATTAAGATTGATGGAACGCCGTATGCGGTAAAAGTCGCACGTACGGTGTAGAGCAAGGGAAAAGGTAGAGATAACAACATCAAAACCTTACCTATTGCTATTAGTAAACGCCCATGCTGGGCGCACTATAAGGACAACCTCTGCCAATTCATTGGCAGAGGTTGTCCTTATATAGAATACCGCTTTACTATTAAATTATTGGTATCTAGGCGTGAGTTATAATCACCCAGCCAATCTAGAAACACCTAATTTGCTATCAAAAATATAAACCATCATATTGGTAGATCTTAATTGCTAGATAACACCACAGTTTTCATTTAATTTTTTTCTGTATTTTTATTAACTCCATTGAGATGCCTATATTTCAGTGGGATTTTATTTTCTTTGTATTCCCCACGTGTTAATTTATCAAGAAAAGCAAAATGGCTAACAACTGCAGCATTAGTATGATCGCCAAAATTTTCGTTTTGACTAAGATTTCTTACGAAATCATCTTTTACTCTTGTAATATCACCACGTAGAACATTTTGTAAACGCATACGCCATGCTCCTAATTGAGCCAAACAAAAATTATCACTCCCCAATAACTCATACTTATCTTATCGCTGCCCCATTTTTGCGCACTGGCAGTAATAGTGCGGGAATGATTGCAATTACTGTAAAGCCGATCGACCACCAAAAGGCGACATTGTATGAACTTGCAACAGCTTGGATATCGGATATATAACTACTGGAAAGCTGATGCTGAGCAATGGTTGCAAGTATGGCCGACCCGAATGCTCCTCCGATTGTCTGTAAAATCCTAGTTGCAATACTGGCATCAGGAACTTGATCTCTGCTTAATCCCCTATATGCAGAAGCCATTATTGGAATTAGTAATCCACCCAGACCCGCTCCTCGTATAAGCAATGCCACTGCCAATAAAACATGATTTGTATCGGAACCAGCAAAAGCAAATGGTAATGTACCAATCATTATAACTACAAGGCTTATTATAACGATTATACGGGAGCCTATGCGATCCGCTAGTCTCCCGACCCAGCTTCTGGTCAATAGCATGCCAATTCCTTGTGGAATCAACAAAAGACCGGTAAACAAAATACTTTCACCACGCACCTGCTGATAGTATAATGGAAGAAGAAGCATGGCTCCATTAGTGACGATGCCGGACAGGAAAAACAAAACATTCGAAACGGAAAAATTACGTGATTTAAACAAATGCAAGTCAATCAGCGGAAAAATTTTCTTGGATAAAGCATAAACAACGAATGCGCCCATCAGGCACAAACCAATTACCAGCGGAACAATCACCTCGCTACTGTTGATGCTACCATGAGAACTCATCTGAGTAATGCCGTAAATGAGTATGGCAAACGCTGGAGACAATAGCAGAATGCCGAGAATGTCGAGAGGCTGCTTACTGTTGTTGGAAGGTTCATTAGTCGGTAGTCCCCACCAAGCCAGCAATAATGCCACGATGCAAATTGGAATATTGATATAAAAAATCCAACGCCAGCTTAAGCTATTTACAATAACTCCGCCCAGTACGGGGCCCAGAATCGGCCCCATTAATGCGGGTATGCTTACAATTGACATCAGGCGTCCCAAATTGCGGCCACCAGCTATCTGAACAAGCAGTGTTTGCAAAGTTGGGATCATTAAACCTGCACCAACCCCTTGTAGAAGTCTGAAACTTATAAGGCTGTCTATATTCCATGACAAAGCTGAAAGTACTGAACCTGCTAAAAATACTAGTAGTGAAAACATATACACCCGCTTACCGCCAAAACGCTTATCAGCCCATCCTGAAACTGGTACTGCTATACCCATTGCCAACACATATCCCGTGATAACCCATTGAATGACCGAAACTGTGCTTTTCAAGTCACTGGCTATTGTTTTTATAGCCACATTAACCATTGTCGAATCCAATAACGGTGCGAGAGAACCGATCACCAGGATTATGGCTACCTTAAGTACCAGCGGGTCTAGTTTTTCTTTTTGAAGTTTTGAGACAGTTGTTTTATTTTTTGTCATGTGGATACTCCTATCATACGCATATAAGAAACTATTCGTTTCTTATATGCGTATGATATAATAAATCCACAAGAAAAGCAATATAAAAATTAGAGAGAAGGAAATAAATATGGACGAGCAAAATAGTGATCAGCTTTCCCAACCTAGCCAGTCCATTGATGATAAGGCGCATCGCACAAGAACACGACGCCGTGGTGGAATCCTTGAAGATGCCATCCTTCAGGCCACTTGGAATGAACTTTGCGAAGTTGGCTATGCCCATCTGACAATGGAAGGAGTTGCCACACGGGCGGAGACAAATAAAGCTGTAGTATATCGCCGTTGGCCAAATAAGGTCAAGCTTGTCGTTGCAGCATTAAAAAGGCATGTGCCTAAATCTATCAATGATGTTCCCGATACGGGCGATCTGCGTAATGATGTACTTATCCTGCTTCGCGAAATAGCTCATTCTCTGCAAACTATTGGTGCTGAAACCATACATGGTCTCATGATCGAATATGTTGGTAAAGACTTAATCTCTTTTCTTGCGCAAATAAAGCGCCCAGGAACCGAAAACAAGTTCACAGTAGCCATAATGACGATTCTGAGAAACGCTGAAATGCGAGGAGAGGTCACGCTTGAAAAAATCAGTCCTCGGATCATTTCACTGCCCGCTGATTTACTACGATATGAATTACTTATGACCCATGAGCCGATATCTGATAAAGTCATTTCTGAAATCGTTGATGATATTTTTTTACCACTTGTCCATTCATAACCAATCATAAAAATATGTTCGTAGTATATTATATATAAAAATAATTTTAGTACAATTTTTTTAATAACTGGTCTTCATACTGAAAGATATCATCAATTTTTTAGATAAGGACCATCTTGCATCTTTAAAGACTCACATTTCTTCTCCCTGGCTAACCCCAGCGACAGAAATGATTATTCTTATACGAAAATGTTACTTTAATGTACATGACACCAATGGCACGTACTATAGCCGATACTTAAAAACACAGGCTTATCTTCTTCCTTCGCCTTCGCAAACGCCTCTTCTCCCCACGGATACCAATTCACTGGATTATACGCATGCTGCAACAGGTACGGACTCTTCTCATCAATCAATTTATTCGGTATTTCTTTTATATCACTCATATTGTTCCCCATTGTAAAGATTCATTAATTCTATTATAAACAAAAACAGGCACCCGCATAATGCTGACGCCAATGTTTCAAGTATTATATTTTTTCAACGCTGGTTTCAATGCCTCAAGATACTAGACTATCGAATTATAAGCATACTGAAGTAAATACGAAGATTTTTCGTTTATGAGACGATTCGCTGTCTTTTCCATAAAGAACCTCCTCAAGAATCAGGCTTACATTATTTAAGAAACACAGTGTGAATCAAAATCATGTAACACGCTGTACCAAGAAAAATGCTGAGAAACGTATTCTTTTTTACTACTTGAGCAGCAATGACAATAGCAACAGAAAGCAGCTCCGCAAGTCCAAACGGGAAAGTGGTCAAATCAATGTTTCTCAAACAGTAAACCACCAGAATAATCATAATAGACGCAGGTAATACATTACCGAGATAGTTAATCGCTGCGGGAAGCTCCTTTTTGCCGCCAAACAAAAGGTACGGTATCGCACGAGTAACCCCCGTTACCAATGCGACAACGATCAGAGTCATAACAGAAGATCCAAAATCAATTGTCACACTTCATTCCTCCCATCTGAATATCAATCCTATCCTTCATCATCATCATTACGACCAGGCTGACCGATAATGCAGGAAGCAAAAAGGTGTCCGCACCAAACAGGATATAGAATACAATGGCACTAACAAACCCCGCGATTGCAGGGATATGGGAACCAAATAAACGCCATTGGTTAATACAAACCGTCACAAAAAATGCAGTAGCGGAAAATTCAATTCCTGTCATATCAAAAGGCATTATTTGACCAAGCAACGCTCCGATTGTGCAACTAAAAATCCATAGCAAATGACATATCAATGCAATATAAAAATCTATATTTTGCTCATCCACATCTTCAGGATATTTGATAGAGCAACGAACGGAATAGGTTTCATCGGTCATAGTCAAAACCATATAGGGATACCGCCATCCCATCTTGCGAAACCTATCCACAAATCCAATGCCGTAGAAAATGTGTCTTGCGTTGATAAAGAATGTCATAATTGCAACCATATACAGCGACACTTCGGAGGTCAAAAGCGAGACCATGACAATCTGCATTGAACCTGCATAGATGAAAACTCCAGCCAGAAAAGCCCATTGAGCCGAATAGCCTGCTTTGTGGATCAGAATTCCAAAGGCGATACCGACAAAGAAATAGGAGAATAGCAAGGGTATAATTTGCTTTATAGCAAAACGAAATGTTTTCACAACGTGTAGCCCTCCTTAATACGGAAAAATTCATGTCATAAGCCATATTATCACATCAAAAAACGTCACACAATAAAATAAATGTGTGGCGTACAAATTAGTTGATCGTGTGTAATAGTTGTTGTAGAAGAATTAACCCACGTTCTAATTCTTCTATGGTTTCTGGCGCACAGATTGCTAAACGAACTGCTTTTTCAGGAATACTATTTCCAACCGTAAATCGTTCAGCAGCATATACTTGAACACCTTGCTCTAAAGCCAGAATTTCAAAATCTACTCCTGATATATTAGACGGTAACTGTAGCCAACGAAAAATGCAAGTGTCATCACCATAGCAATCATATTCTGATAAATATTCATTTACAAGTTGATTTCTATAAATCGTGTTTTTTCGGTGGCTTTCAATGATAGTGTCAAGATGATTTGACACTATCATTCGGGCAGCTAATTCTGCCAACAAAGGAGAAACAGAAATATTCATGTTATAAAGCGCATTAGTTAGAGAGTTTTTATACTGTTCTGGAACCGATACATAAGCCAATCTAAGACCAGGCCCCATTGTTTTCGACAGGCTTGTTATATAGATTGTCTGTGCTGGTGCAAATGCAGCCACAGCCGGTAGCGGTTTTTCACACATAAGATGGTAAGTAGCGTCCTCTATGATGAAAATATTATATTCTTTTGCTATTCGGGCTAATGCTTTCCTGCGGGCAAGCGACATTCGGTGAGTAGTTGGATTTTGGTAATCCGGTATAAGATAAATACCTTTTAGATTTTCATTTTTGCAAGCATAAATGAGAACGTCTTCAGCCATTTCTCCGTCTTGATGTTTAATCGGCACTAATCGAACCCCCAGCATTCCTGCCGAAGTTTTTAATCCTGAGTAAGTATGAGGATCAGCACCAATCTTATCACCATGCCTGCAAATGCCAGCTAGGATGGCTGTAATTGCATTTTGCCCACCGTTAGCAAATAAAATGGTTTCAATATCTGTAATATAACCGCCTTTACGCATAAGTTTTACAGCCGCGTCTTTCTGCCAAAGTACATCATTGGGTCTGCTATAACTGAACCATTTCCCAAAATCAGGTTCATTAAGCATGTTTTTCAATTGTAACATGAGTGACTCATAGGAAGATGATTCTGGAATTGTCGCCCCCATTTCAATCGAATTCTTAGGCTTGCCATCGGTAAGCAAATAAGCATTGGATAATGCGTCAAAAGAAACGAATGTACCGCTACCTACTGTCGCACTTAACAATCCCTTAAGTTCACATATTTTAAAAGCTTTTGAAACGGTGCTTACATTTATATCTAAAAAATCAGCCAATTCTCTTTGTGGTGGCAACTTGGTTCCCGGAAGCAATGAACCGCTGATAATATCCTGTTCAAGTTGGTTTGCCAAAGAAAGATATAGCGGTTTAAAAACTCTATCTATTATAGGTCTCCAAGTCATGGGATAGTTTTCAAATGAGTTTACAGGCATAATATCACATCCTTTATATCGGAGACGACGGGTCAGGCTTGAGTTATATAAAATTGACTTATTTACTCCCCTTCAACATTAATCGACTGCTGCCAAATTCTTGTTATATTAGCTGGATCAATTTGGAGTACTTTTGCTAACTGTGCCCTTGTCATTAGATTTCTCTCTATCGCTTCATAAATCAGTCGTTTTCCTATGTTTTTGGTGCCAATTATAATATTGCGTATATCTTTGCTGAATGCCTTGTATAATTTTTGCCAATGGTGATTTTCCTACCTGTAGCAGCAAATGGATATGATTATCCATAATCGCATAAGCGTACAAATGAAATCCATATCGTTCTTTATAGTCTTTTATAAGCTCTAAATATTTTTGTTTTTCTTCATCGGTTTCAAATATGCTTGCTCGATTATTTCCCCTGGCAATTACATGATACACCGCACCTTCATAATGTACTCTTGGTTTTCTTGCCATAATTTTCACCTGCCAGTCCTACTTTATTTCAGCTTAGCAGGTCATTTATAATAAGTCTAATAAGTCAATTTTCTCCGTAACTCAAGCCTGACCCCAAAGTTCCCTCCATAGAGCTTTTGATTCTGCAAATACGTCTCCATCACATTTTCTGCACGTTTCATTACTTTGAGAATATGACATTTGCTTTCCTCGTGTAAGTCACAATTAAATAAAGCTCCAGTTCTTTCGGTTGCATTGATCACATCCATAAATGAAATGTCCTCTTTCTTTTTATGCAAAATATAACCACCATTTACACCTGGAGTTGACTAAATTATATCAGCCTTTACTAACTGCGTTAAAATCTTTGAGAGATAGGTAGCAGATATATTCAAGTGGTTTGCTAATGGTTGTAAACTCAAATTCTCATTTTTATCATATTTAATCATATACGCAACGATACAGTGCATAGCTAGGTTGTATGCATGTTGAAGTAGGTATGGAGATTTTTCAGAAATCAGTCTATTGGCTTTATTTGTAGCTGACATGTTAGCATCACCACCTTTCAATAACTTTACTATTTTTATTCTAATTTATTATTACAAACGTATTCAGATTTTCTAAATTAAGGTCATTGAAGGGGGGAGTAATTTAATTAACCCTATTTGCAAAATTAGACTTCAGTAGCAAATACTTTTTCATAACAAAAAAAAGGTAATTCTCTCCAAGAAAAAAACACTTGTCCTAAACTTTTATAACCCATTTTTTCATAAAGCCTTAAAGCTACTCTATTTCCACTATAGACATCTAATCTAATACAAGTGTATTTATGCTTTACAGCAAAATCTTCAATGAAATTCATAAGTTTTTTTGCAATACATTTACCCTGAGACTCTGGATGTACAGAAAGTCTGTGTATAACTAAAACTTTACTTACATCAGTAGACCAAGAAATTTGGCTGTATTCTAGAGATTGTTCTTCATTTATTGCAACATAGGCAATACATTTGTTATTATCTTTAATGACATAACCAGAACCATTCTTAATATCATTTTCAATTACTTCAAAGTTAGGATAAACCTTATTCCATTGGTATATCCCTTGTGCTTCCATAGATTTTATACATTCAGAAATCATATTAATAATACCAACTGTATCTTGTTTTGTAGCAATAACTATATCCACAATGCCCTCCTAATCGGTAAATCTGAAACTTTTCCACAATCATTAAATGTCCAGCCATACTCCAAGAGCTGTTTAATTAATTGTACCTTTGATATAAGTATATCTTTCCGCCCTCCGAATCTTATATCAATAGATGCAGAAACCGACATCGAAACACCTCGTCAGTTCAATCGTACTATCCCTTTCATCAGTAAACAGTCTTTTTCGCTCCGTTTAAACGCATCTATTAAAATATCGTATAGAAATTTGATAGATTCCTCTTCCAAGTTCCTTGTGCACTATTTATCTCCTCAATTAGGTCGACGATTTTAAGAATTTCTAGCTTATACAGCCGACATGGCACCAATGGCACATACTATAGCCTATACTCAAAAACATAGGCTTGTCTTCTTCCCTCACTTTGGCAAAGGCTTCATCACCCCACGGATACCAATTCACTGGATTATACGCATGCTGAAGTAGTAGAATTAGAATCCTTGTATCCGAATGTAATTATTGCTGCTACTTCAAGCTCCTGCGGACCATTGAGAATCTTTATTGCAGATGTATTTTGGGGAATGAAAGTAACTCCAGATAATTCAGTATCGCGGTATCCAGTCTTCCAATTTCTAGAATTCCATTGAAATAAAAAAGATCTGCCAAATTCATACAATTTTAGCGGGAGTTTTACGTTTCCATTACTCATATCAATTTATTTATACAGAACTTCCAGCGTCACGCCATTTTTAGCCAGTGAATACGCCTATCTTTCACGAAACCGACTTTTAATGCTAGATTCATTGATTTCACATTATCCTCTTCAATATGAATAAATGGAAGCTTACCTTGCTCATACATATGCATTATTAAGGCAACGGTCAGTTCATATCCATACCCTTTTTTTCTATATTCCGGAAGTACATGTAATAACCCTATTGCACCATCATCATGAGTCGCAATCCAAGCTACAAGTTTACTATCCTCATAGATACCTATAGTTTGGATCACATTTCAAAGAAAGATAGTCTTGTCCATCTCTATGCGCCATCAGGGCAAACATTTTTTCCGCAACCTTCAAACAATCACATCTGGTCCAAAAGGATAATCCCTTTCATCATACTTTACCTTTTCCATTGTGTAGCAATTCAATTACCTGATCTTCGGTTTCACATATGTCGTAATCTCCGTTGTATGTTTTCCCATTATGATAATGAATCCCATTTTTTACATTTTGCAACAAATATCCAGCAAGGGCCTCTATACCTTCTTCTTTTGCACATCGTAAAAATGCCCGTATACGGACACCACGAAAATTACACTCACAACATGGAAACTCACGGCAGTTCCAGCAACCACGAATTTTGCGTTCTATACAACATTGACGGATGGGACAGATCTCATTCTCATCTTGGCAGCCTGGACAAGAGCAACGCACGGTATCGTAACACATGCCACACACAAACCCACACGGAGCTATACTATTAGCGATTTCCTCAGCTGTTTTTTCCATAAAAAATTGTTCTTCTGGAAAATTACTTACCATAAAAAAGGCCTCTTCTCTTCATAAAACTAGTTTAAATAACTATACACCTTATATTTCTCGTTGACGTTGAATCCGCTGACATAACCCCTTAATCCATTTTACTGAGGTAAAATTCAATCATCAATCCGATACCTCAATTATCAACTTTAGCAATTATCAATTCCCAAAACGAATTGAACGTCCCTTTGATTCGTTTCTAATTATATTTTATACTTAACAATTAAATAGTCATCATGATGCGAAAATCCAAGAGCAGCATAGGCTTTAACTGCTGGAGTATTATCTTTGCGAACCGAAAGAGTTGGCATTTTACCCCTAACAATAATTCGACGACATAATTCCGATACAATAGCCTTACCGTATCTTTTGCTGCGTTCTTCTTCCAAAGTAAATACTCCGCCAATTTGATTAACTGTATCAGTAACGGCCTGAATATATGCCTGAGCGACGATTTTACCGTCAACTAAGAGAAAAAGATACTCTTCCTCTGGGCCGCGTTGTTCTACTATTTTTCTAGCTTCCTCAGGGGTATACTCATGATTGAATCCCTCCCAATAAGCTTTTCTTATAAATTCAACTGCTTCATCCTTATCAATTTCGTTCGCATCGGCAAAAGTTGTATCCTCTAAAGTCAAAGGGGTAAAATGTTTGTTTACAAAATAACTGCTATCTTGACACCTTACTGTCCCTTTTTCGGAAAGGATAGCCTCATATAGAGGTTTGATAAACTTTTTCATTCCTATTAAAACTTGGAACTGCCTTTTTTTCATGATATCTGCAAAAGATGCAATCACTTCATTTTCTTCTTCTTCAAATACAGGAATACAGCTGCCCATATTATAAAAGGGTAATATTCCTAATAATTCTCCTTTAGAAAAATAGCCATAGTAATCACCACATCTTCTCTGATCCTTATGATTTTCTAAGCCAAATCCCAACACATTTCCTACTACAAAAGCCCCGCCAAAACTATCCCCCTGTAAATACCTCAAGACTTGATCTCTATCCTGTTCTGTAAGCAATCGTATCAGCGTAATGCCCCCCTCTATAATCTTGCGTTTTTTTTATGCTCTTGATATCTCTAGAAAGGTTGTACTGTCAAATTAAGATTCTTTGATCCTTGTTAACCATTCATTAACTAAACAATTAAGTATGTCTTCTTGCTCTATTTGTAAATTATGTCCTGCTCTATCCAATACGGCAAAAGTTGCTCTTGGATAGTTATCTAGAATGTCCCATGCATCCTTATAGCCCACACTTGAATCTTGTCGTCCTAATATCATTAGAGTAGGCTTAGTAAACTTTTTACCCATGTTATCGACATCGAAAGAAAATTCATATCCATGCTCTTGAAGATTACTTAAAAATTTATCATCTGCTATCTTTACACCTGATAATATTTCATCACGATATCGTTCCCAGATTCTTTCAGTTTGAACAACATGCATCTCATTAAATTCGTGGACATCCGCTAAATCAATCTGTGATAATAAAACACCATCTCGTTTTAACACAATATGTGAAGGCGTGTTACGCTTTTCATTATCTGCTACAATACAAGGGCATAGTAATAATAATCCATCCACTTTACTTCCCATTCTATAAATTATCCCTCGTGCAAGATAACCGCCATAAGATTGACCTGCAAGAAGAAAGTTTGTATTTGGAATTATTGTTTCAATAAGCTCAATTACAATATCAAGCATTATATCAGAATTGGTAATCCATTCTACCGCTTTTGTTTTTCCCATACCTGGTAGATCAATATATATTCTCTTATATCCGCTTAGCTTATAAAATATAGGTTCCATGCATCCAGCCATAAGTCTGTGGTCTGGGTAATACCCATGTATCATAATAATTGGTTTTCCTTGACCAATTATTTCATAGTTGACAGATATATTTCTTATCTTACATTCCATATATTTACCCCCTACTTTATCAGATGACTCTGGCTTTATACTTATCTTGTAATATTTTCCATAAGACAATAGAAATCCTGCCAAATTAATACAAAAATTCATCTTGTTCCTTGGTAGCAATTCTCTCTACTAGCTGTTCCCACGTTAACGCCAGCGGTCCTTTTAGCCTGACCCCAAAGTTCAAAGTTCCATAATAATGTAACTAGGAACCTATATTAGGTATTTTCCTGCTCTTCTCGGGACCATTCCCTAACTTTCCTAACTTGCTCTGGCGTTAATCCAAGAAGTTGCAAAAAATTTTCATGTTTTTCCGGAAATTGTTTTTCGAAGTGATTATGAAGCCTCCACTGAGCCTTATCATTAATTCCGGAAGACTGCAACAATCCGACAAATGAATCTTTTTGAATTATACTCACCCGCTCCAACAGCCGATTATCTTGTAGAAGATTAATAATAAAATACTGTTGCTGCCTCAGTATAGCAATTTCTTCATTTATTTCTTCTAATTTTGCTTTCAAATTAACTGCTGCAACACATTTTGTACCATCCAATATCCTTTTTATCTCTTGGAGAGACAAGCCTGCTTTGCGATAAATAACAATTTGTTCCAAGCGATGACAATCTTCCTCAGAATACATACGATAATTGCTGCTGCTCCTTTTGAAAGGTGATAATACGCCAACGGAATCATAATAAAGTAAGGTACTTCTTGATAGATTAAACATACATGCGAGCTTACCAATTGAAACTGCCATCTCTCCACTCCCATTCCCTAACACCCTTGACAAAACTGAAAGTAAGTTCCCCTCTCTATACATCGAGCATCTTACACCAAATCCATTCTCTTAATCAGACGTTAAAAGGGTCTTCAAAAATTCTTTGGTTCTTATATAAGAGTATTATTCCAATGAGAATTAGGCAAATTCCTGCTAAAGAGAACAACAATCCGGAACTCATATAATTCAAAAATATTCCGAATGCCCCAATCGAAATAGGCAAGGAAATATTCCCCGTCGTAGAAAACACACTAAAAACTCGTCCAGTCATTTCTGTAGGTACGCAAAGCTGAGCTATTGTACGCCAGAACACGCTTGCAATAGCTATACAAAGACCTATCATTGTACAAACTATTGCATAGAAAGCTAGTAAGTAGACATGCATTAACTGCAGTATGCCAAGTGTTAAAATTCCTAATCCCATGCACATAATAGCGTAAAAGAGATAGAATTCGAAAAAACTTTTACACACATATTTTGATATATATACCGATCCAACAATCATACCCACACCCATGGCAGCTTGCATTACTCCCAAGTTATTGATCCCGTTTCCACCCAATAAGGTTGCAACAAATGGCATCATAACAACAACACTCCCGACAAATACATGAACGATAGCAATCACGGCTACAACTACCAGCACTCGCACATCTGTCCGAATGTAACGAAATCCTTGCATCAAACTAGCAAAAACCGCTTCCTTGCTTTGAGTTCCTATTGTATTTATCCGTAAAAAGACCTCACCCACTCCTGATAGGATATAAGAAAGCCCATTAAATAGAAGCACTCCCACATATCCTATTAAAGCAACACTAGAAGCCCCTAATAATGGGCCGATTATCGACACAGCTCCTGCTACCATTTGACTCATAGCATTCGCTTGCTGGAGTTCGTCCTTTTCAACAATGATCGGTATAACCGACATTGTTGTTGGATTAAATAACGCAGCACATAAAGATATACTGAGTGCTGCTATATAGATATGCCATATTTCTAAAAGCTCCAACTGATAAAGAACAGCAAGCGTTAAAACAACAATTCCTCGGACGATATCCGATACAACTAATATTTTCTTTTTGTTCCAGCGATCAATGTACACTCCAGCCACTGGGCCAAAGATCAACTCCGGTAGCATTGAGGCAACAAGAAAAGAACTAACGAAAAATGGCGATTTAGTTTTCTCAAACAACCACCACATCAGCGCGATGTTATACGCTTTATCACCTAACTGAGAAACTAACTGCCCAAACCAAAGCAGCCCAAAGTTTCGATTAATCAAGAACATTTACAAACCACCTCTCAATAAAATCGCCTTAAAGCAGGTAATTGCTTTATTTCAATGTATTTCTTTTTCAATTTTTCCTGCCTCAAAATAGCAATATAAGCCCCAGACTATTAAAATAATCCCTATTCCAATATTAATACCCTGGTTAGAGATAAAGTCAACGCCTCTTAGAATTATATCTATAACATTTGTCAACAAGAGAAAAGCGACCGGAAATACGGTTAGTAATATTACGCCTCTTCTTGCCAGCGGTTTCCGGTCTGCCCAAATAAGCAAGAATGTCCATCCCCACATCAGCCCGCAATCTTGCCCCACACTATATAATCCGCCTAATAGTGTAGCCCCAGAATCAGTGTTTCGTATAAAATCCGGCATTTCTAGATACCTTTTTACGAATAGTACAATCCCGAGTCGCGCATCCAGAATAGCTCCCAACCAATAAAATGTTCGAATTCTTAGAACTTTCCTTTTCATGTACTCCACTCCCTACCAAGTTTTTACTTACTATAATATAGAGTTTAAAGTATAAAGTTATAGACAGGTCAAACCTAAATTAAAGCACTTACAAACTATTTCAGTTGTAAGTGCTTTTATAGACAGATTTAATAAGGTCATGTAATAATCCTTAAATATCAATCACGCTCGCCCTTGTGAAGATACTCATCGCTATTGTCGAAAGTTTTGGCCGCGATTTTTCATGCTTTGCTATTTGAGATAGCATTTTTACCAACAAGCTCCCATATCAGCCTGTTACGTTTTTTTCGCATCCCAACTTTCATTCAACCTCTGGTAAGGTGGTGTGCGCTAATTTTTCCAGGCTCTGTATGCATGTTAGCTGTCCAACCACAATAAGCAGATCACCGCATCTTATTATTTCCTTATCAATGTCCGTAGACAAAAAAGCGTTATCTCGCTTAATAGAAACAATGAGTAAATTCAAAAAATATTTTGTCCAAACTTCATTAGGTGTTTTACTTATTAGTGTTGACCCTTGATCAATGCGAATTTCTGCTAGATCATAGTGAATTTTTTGATTATAAAATAAATGTTCGAGAAAATCGTAAGCTACCGGATGCCTAATTGCCGCCAGTATCTGTCTGCCGCCAGAGACAGAAGGCGATACAACGGCAGTCGAGCCAGCTTGTATCATTTTCACCTCAGCTTCTTCATCTTCCGCTCTCGAAATAACAACAATGTTACTATTTTGATTTTTGGCCGATAAAGTAACATATACATTGTCAGCATCGTTTGACAATGCGGCAACAAGATAGCTTGCCTTCTTGACTCCAGCTTCCTGCAATATTCTATCCATCTTAGCGTCACCGCAAATGGCCATGATTTTCTCATCTATTAATGACTCAACTTTTTCTTGGTTCGCTTCTATAACAACAAATTGATTCCCGTATTTTTGCAGGCCGTATATAACCTCTTTACCTACCCTTCCAGCACCGCAAACAATGACGTGATGATTGAAATCAGCTATTTCTCGTAACATCGTACGCCTCCCAAAAAGATCATTTATCTTTCCTTCAACAATCAGGCTAAAAATTAAACTAAGCGTATATGCTACAGTACCGACTCCAAAAACAATGAGGACCATTGTAAAAACCTTGCCGACTTTTGTTAGTGGAACGATATCTCCAAAGCCAACCGTAGATACAGTCTCGATTGTCAAATAGGCAGCATCGAACCAAGTCAAATGCTCAATTACCTTAAATCCTAAAACTCCAAAGATCACTGTGCATAGAAAAAAGAACATAGCTATTTTTAATCGGGTCATTCAATCTCTTTCCTTTAAATAAAATCAGCTTGCTTATCAAGGGAATTACCCCTCAAGTTAATTACGAACTATTTTCAATCAGATCATGGCAGGTTTTATTGTTTTACTGATTTAGAAATTAGTAGCAACACCTAATGAAACTCCGTGGGCGTTATAGCCAGGATTATGAGTTTTCCATCCATTAGAAACATGCATTAGCATATACCCTATATTTACGGAAGAGTTTTTGCTAATTTTATAAATAAAACGCGGCCCTATTCGCCACATAAAATCATAAGCTCTTCCTCCGGCTGGAAATGCTCTGTCATATACAATAAATCCGCCGCTCATATCTATCGCTCCATCTAGCTTTCCAGAAATGTTTCTTTCATAGCGAACCATGGTCATAGGCCCGATACCGAATGCGGAACTGCCTTTAGTCCCGCCATCATCTATTATGTGCCCATGCGGTCGAGTGATTGTAAGGCCAAAATATGTTAACGTATTATTTATTTTCGAAGTTTCCTCAAGTATATGAAGTGATGGCGTTTCAATATAGCGGTTATTGAAATGTACGTGAGTCAAGTATTCAGTCTCCAGTTCGAATTTTGGTTTAACCAGTTTAGGTTTGGATTTCTCCAGTTCAAGAGTGGAGTCGGCCGCATAGCAATACGATTTTCCCAACATGCTAGACAGAACTAGGTTAATGACCAGTACTAAATAAACTAAATTACGCATATAATATACACCTTCGCATAATTTCTAAAAAAATTTGGATAGAATCAGTTGAATTAATTCAACTGATTCCCATAGTCCCTACTCAAATCACTCCTCATAAAGGCATCGCGTCAAGGGCATCTGAGACAGACAAAATTCGTGCTTCGTAAGGAATCCGCTCCCTTTAACCTATCTGGATAACCTTGGCCGTCGACGGAATAATTTAAAGTCGATCGTATTCCCATAATCAAATGACCGTTTACCTAATAGTCAATAATATACAGGCCCATCCTCTGTAACTACTCGCTACCTCTCTATTACTTATTCTTAGCAATTCCATTTATGATAAAATCAACTAGTACATCAGTATAATAACCCTGCTCTACTTTTTCCTGTGGAAAATCCATTGTACGCATATAACTAAATGCTTGTAATAACCTTTCCCCCGCATAGGCAACAACTTTTTCGTCTACTTTACGAAACTTCCCCTGCTTTTTTCTTCGCAAATAATGGCAGATACAATTGAATTAATTTCTGCTCTAATTACGTAATCATATTTTCGACTAATAAAAGGGGAAAACAGTATTTCATCTGCTTTAAATAGTCTCGTTAAAAAACTATCTTCACTAAAAATGGCAATTGCATCTTTGATTAATTGTATGAGCTTTTCAAGCGGATCAGAAGCTTCAGCAATACCATCAAGCAATATTTGGCGTACTTTAAAACTTTCCCTTAACATTAGTTCAGTAAATAAATCTTCTTTGTTATAAAAGTGCCAGTAGATAGTTTTCTTAGAGATTCCGCAATCCCGGCTAAGTTCGTCCATAGTCATTTTTTTATATCCAAAACGATCAAATCGCTCTTTTGCTTTATCAAGAATAAAGTTTTTTACATCATTCATTTTTTTCCTACCCTGCTTCAAACTGTAGTGCTTCCATTGTGTGCTTGGTTTGTGGAGGCTTCCAAGGGTCGCCCAGAAGTTAAACTGGGTTTTTATAAAAAGAGACAGCCTATCCCCTTACAGACTGCCTCTTTAGTTTTTATTAAAGCTTACCCATGGCTTTACTTAATTGAGCACGGCTGTTACTGTAATCATAGAGGGCCACGACATAATTGGTTTTTGCCTGGGTCATAGCCACTTCGGCATCCATGACATCTAAGTTTGTACCGATACCGGCGTGATAACGTTCTTGGGCCATGGCGTAATCACGCTGGGATTGATTGACGGCTACCTGATTGTTCTTGATACGCTCCGCAGCTTCTGTTACGTTCAAATAGGTATTGCTGACTTCTAAGGTAATCGCATCTTCAAGCTGACGTTCCTGTTGAATAGCAACGGTAAGCTCCGCCTTAGCTCCTTCGGTTTTATTCTTGGTAATTTGATTATCAAAGACATTAAAAGATACGTTTACGCCAACTGTCCAGTCGGTATTATGCTTGCTGGAAGAAGGAGAAGTATCGCTGATATTTTCCATAGCCACCGCACTTACGGTAGGCAAAGAATCGCTGTGGGCGATTTTGATTTTTTCTTTGCCCATAGCAATGTTCAATTTAGCTTGTTGAATTTCAACACGATTTTTAAAAGCTTCTTTCAGGCTGTCATCTAGGGTGGCTGTATAAGGCTCGCGGGTGATGCTATCCTCCAATTCGGTATCATCCGTCAGGTTTATTTCTATGACCTTGTTTAACTTATAACGAGACATCTTGACGGCATTCTGTGCTTTAATCAGATTATTGTGGGCATTCGCCAGGCGCACTTCGGTTTGCAGTACATCGGATAAAGCAACATTACCAACGTCATATTCATATTGTACATTAGTCAGATGGACCTTGAAGTCATCAACGGCCTGTTGGGCGACATTACGTAAGTTTATTGCCTGCAGAGCATTATAATAGGAGTTTGTGACCTCTAACGCCAGTTGTTGTTTCGTTGAAGTACGCTCCAAATCCATGGCAGCTTTGCCGTTCTTGGCCATCTCGGCCATACTCTCCAATTTTTTACCAGTATAAAGCGGTAATTGCAGCTTTAATTGTTGATCATAAAAGGTATAGTTATTAGACCAGGCCGGATAGTCGATCAATCCACCTGTTTGTGGATTGACTGAAACAGGATATTTTGCGGTCGTATTATTATACCAAGAAGGTGCCTGATCACTTCTTCCATATAATAAATTATAGTTAAGAGTAACGCCATTATAGGCCTTGGCCTCTTTTAGCGACCACTGTGATTTTTCTATATTTGCCTCCGTAATTTGCATGGCCGGATTATTTTTCATGGCTAAAGAAACACATTCCGGCAACGTCATGCGGGACTCGGCCTGGACGCTTTGTCCGAACGCGAAGAGGCAGGCTGATAACAAGAAACTTATATAGGTTCTACCGTACTGTTTCAAGGAAATACCTCCTAAAATGTGGATTATTAAGTAAAAACGTTTAGGACGCTGAACTCTTGACCTCTATAGGTAGGTTTTAGAGTGCCTATGTCCATAGAATAAGCTGACTAATCTTTAGACAGAAGTAAAAATCAAGTCTCCTTAGTTACCGGAGCGCTTGCAGCTTGTAAATCGCTGTCATTTGCTTCTAAGCGATTAATCTTATACCAGGCGGCGTACATCACAGGTAAAACCAGCAGAGTGAGTGCGGTAGCACCCAATAAGCCGGCAGCAATCGTTACTGCCAATGGTCCCCAGAAAACACTTGACAAAAGTGGAACCATTCCCAAAATTGCCGCTGCCGCGGTCAGCAAAATGGGGCGCAAACGGATGACCGTTGCCTCAATTACGGCATTCCACGGGGAAAGCCCGGCGGCAATCTGTTGATCGATTTGGTCGATAAGAATGACTGAGTTACGCATAATAATGCCTGACAGAGCTAAAATGCCAAGCTGTACAACAAAACCCAGAGGCTTGCCGGAAATGAACAGGCCTACAGATACGCCGATAATACCGAGCGGGGCCGTCAATAAAGTCAAAATCATTTTCGGTATACTTTGCAGTTGGGTCATCAAGATGACCATAATAATAACGCACATAGCCGGTACTGGCTGCAGGAGGAAGTTAAGGGCCTTAGCACTGTCTTCATTCGAGCCATCGTACTCTATGCTATAGCCGAAGGGTAAGTTCTCACGCAGCGGTTTAAGTTGTTCGTATACTTGTGTGGTCACATCTTGGCCAGTTACACTTTCTGATTTGAGCTCCGCTTGAACTAAAATCATGGGTTTTAGATCACGGCGGTAAATAAGGCCGTTTTCGGCGTCATAGCTAATTTTAGCAATTTGATCCAAAGGTACATAACGGCCGCTAGGCGTGTGAATGTTGATATCTTTCAATAATTGAGGATTGTTGCGGTTTTTGGGATCAAGGCGAAAGACCATATCCACCGTTCTGTCTTCTTCCCTAAATTGAGATATGGGCAAGCCGGAAAGTTGGGTCTGCAGCGCCATCGCTAACGTTGCGGATGAAACTCCAAGTTTTCTGGCTTTATCCTGATCGATGGTCAGATGTGCAATCTTGCTTTTCTCATTCCACTTCATGTTAACATTTCGCACATTGGGATTGGCAGCCATAGTTGTTTTTACCTGCTCACTAATTTCACGAACCTTATCCACATCATATCCTTTTACACGGAGCATGACCGGATAATCGGCAGCCGGGCCGATGCTAATAACTTTCGTGTGATAACGTACAGTGGGGAAGTCGTCATTTAAGATTTTGGCGTATTTGGCACGCAATTGGTCGCGAACCTTATCATCTTTGGCAACAATGATAAATTCGGCAAAATTGCTTTTCGGCAGTTCCGGCTCAATTGTCAGAACAAAGCGCGGGGCGCCCTCACCAACATGATAGGTATAGTAAGCAATTCCGGGATCATCACTAATTCTTTGCGCAAACTCCTTCGCTGCTTTTTCCGTATTCTCGAGTGACGCGCCTTCCTGAAGTCTTAGCTGCACAATCAATTCCGGACGGGTTGATGACGGAAAAAACTGCTGCGTAATCTGCCCTAGTAACAGTACGCCTAAAACAAAGGCGGTGACGGTGCCTCCCAACATAATGGTACGGTGGCTCAAGCACCAGGAAAGCATTCCTCTAAACTTCTGATAAAAAGGAGTGCCATAAACATCATGGTTGCTTTCTCCTGTATGAGGCTTGACTTTAATGAATAAGTAACCAAAAAGTGGAGTGGCTGTACCGGCTACCAGCCAAGATATAAGGAGTGACATAGCAATAACGTAAAACATGGTTACACAGTATTCCGAGGCATTTCCGTTTGAAAAACCTACAGGAATAAAGCCTGCGCAGGTAACTAATTCACCTGTCAGTCGTGGATAAGCGGTAGAAGCATAAGCGAATTTAGCTGCATTTACGCGCTCCCATCCCTCTTCGAGCTTTACGACCATGGTTTCTATGGTGATAATAGCATCATCCACCAATAGCCCCAACGCAATAATCAGAGCACCCAGCGAGGTTCGATGCAAATCTATGCCGGTGATTTTCATGACCGTAAACACCGCCGCAATAACCAGCGGTATGCAAAGAGCCACGATCATGCCTGAACGGGCACCTAAACTGATAAAGCTTACAATCAATACGATGACGACAGCTTCAACAAGCGACTCGACAAAATCATCAATAGATTCTTCTACCACTTTGGGCTGATTAACCGTTTGGTGGAGCTCCAGACCGGCGGGAAGTTCTTTTTGGATGTGTTCCGTGGTTTTCTCCATATCTTTTCCCACGTCCAGAATATTACCGCCTGTATCCATAGCCACCGCGATGCCGATAGCCGGCTGGCCATTGTAATAAAACTGGGGATCGGAGGGGTCGGAATAGCCGCGAGTCACTTTTGCAATATCCCCTAACCGGAAATTGCTGCCGTTTACTCCTATAGGGAGGTTTTGAATATCTTCAAGGTTCTCAAACATGCCGGTAACCCGCAAATATACATCGTCACTGGAAGTCTGCAGCATGCCTGAAGGCGCCATGGCGTTTTGCGCTTGGAGTGTGGATAGAATTGCCTCTGGAGGAATTCCGAGTTGAGCCAATTTACTGTTTTCAATCTCAACGTAAATTTTTTCGGTCTGCACACCTAGCAGCTTGACTTTTCTCACGTTAGAAACACCCAGAAAGATACGACGGATATTTTCAGCTTTTTCTCTCATTTGCTCGTAAGAATAGCCGTCGCCGGTAAGAGCGTATACAATACCGTAAACTTCATCAAAGCGGTCATTAAATATCGGATCCATGACGCCAGTCGGGAAGGTGCTCTTTACGTCATTGACCATATTTCTGGCTTCCACCCAGCGGCTCCTTATTTCCGTTTTCGGCACATTGTCTTTAAGATTAACATAAATAACAGTAAGACCCGGCGTAGAATAGCTTTTTAAGTAGTCAAGCCCTGGCAAATCCTGCAATTTTTTTTCAACTTTATCGGTAACTTGCTCTTCCATTTGGCGGGCAGTAGCTCCTGGCCAAGGAACAGCGATGACCATTTGCTTAATTACAAAATCGGGATCTTCCGCACGTCCCATATTTTTATAGGAGAATATGCCGGCGATGAAAAAAAGGACGACAAAAAAGTAAATAAACTGCTTATGTTTTAGCGCCCACTCCGTCAAATTGAATGGATTCATAAAGAGTCACCGCCCAGTTTTACTTTTTGTCCTTCACTCAGTTTATGTACTCCGGCCGTCACAATTCGGTCGCCTGGCTGCAGTCCTGCGACAACCTGGACGGTTCCATTGCCAAATTTACCGGTTTGAATCGGACGTAAGGTGACGGTATCATCTGTTATGACCCAAACGCACGGTGTATCACCGTTTTGATAAACAGCCGACAGCGGAATTGTAGCCGATAACTGCGCTTCGATGCCCATGAGAGTAACGGAAGCTGTCATGCCTAATTTAATTTCCGGCGACGGATTGATCAAGCTTATGCGCACCTTATAGGTACGGGTAAGAGGATCGGCCATAGGCGCAATTTCCCGCACTGTTCCATCAGCAGAAACATTAGGCAGCGCCCAAAATGCTACCTTAATTTGGGGTAATTTACGCAGTTCATCGATGCGATTTTCGGGAACGCTGATTTCTACTTCCCATTCACCATCCTGTACAAGAGTCATAACCGGTTGTCCGGCGCTAACTACCTGACCGGCTTCAACGTTAATATTGGAAATTACACCTGAATGGTCTGCATATAGTGTGCTATAATCGAGCTGATTTTCTCCCGCCGATAGTTGTGCAGAGGTCTGACGGGTAGCAGCAACAGCTGCATCATATTGATTTTCAAATTGGTCCAGTACCGCGCGGCTGACTACCCCATGCTCATACAGCTGCTTGTAACGGTTTAAATTGCTTTCAGCTAGTTTAAGTTGCGATTCAGCGCCGTAAACCTGAGCTGAATTGCTATTAACCAGTTGCTGCAAATCCTTAGAATCAATTTGCAGTAATGCATCGCCGGCTCGGACAGTACTGCCAATTTCAACAAAGCGTTTAATAATTTTACCGTTGACTTGAAATGCCAACCGGCTTTCATATCTTCCACGGACTTCGCCGGAATATGTATATTCTTGAGCCATACCCGCTGTATTAATTACGGCGGTTTGTACGGCAGTAACTTCCTCTGTAACCACTTTGGTTTGCCGGTGTCCATTCCATATCATACCACCGGCAATACACAATACGATTACTGCTGCGGTTAAAGCATAATAGAGTTTTTGTTTTGATGTTTTAGGCGGCCAGTTCAACTGTTGCATATTTCATCCTCACTTTGTTATTTTATAGGGAATTCACTTAGACACATAACAACTACAGGCATGAATCATAGTCTTTTTTAAAATCATCGCCTTTTTTCAGCTACCAACTTATTAAGATTCCAGTCTAAACAGCATAAATTTTTTATTTTACACTTTTCCATCAATCCTCCATGTCTCCCGATTAGCAAGACGTTTAATTTTATTCCAAACGCTGCAGAAAAATTGGTAAAGTTATTCACAATTATTCTTGTACTATCATTACTAAATAAGTACATCCGGTACAAAAAGACCTTTTAAAATCGCACTAAAGTGCGGTTTAAAATACGCTAGCAAATATCTTATCTGTTTGAAGGAAGTAAACTGCATACAATAATATCCGCCATTGCAGCTAATGCATCTGCATGCGTCATTTTGTTTTCCTCAAGAAATCGGAAGCTAAATGAGTCGTTTGTTGCACTTATAATAATTTGCCTAAGCACAGATATATTGACAGGTCGAAGGGCATGGATTTCTATATTCTGGACGATGAACGAGGTTAAACGATTAAGTTGTTCCTTTCGAAGGTCTGATACCAAATTCCATTCGTCAGGATAATAATTACAAAGATCATCAAAAAGATTACGATTGTAAATAGGTTTAAACACTCTCGGTTCAATTTGAATCACAGCCTGAATTTTATCCGCCACAGATAATTCGCAGTTACTATAAATCTTCTTTTCCTGTTCCTGACAGTCCTGAATAGTAGTTGTTATGATATTATGCACAAGCTCATTTTTGGAGGCAAAATGCCTATACAAAGAAGTTTTACTAAGCCTAAGACGTCTGGCCAAATTATTCATAGTAAATTTCACACCGCGAGCTTTCATCTCGTCAGCCGCCGCAAAGAGAATTCGATTTTGCAATAAAGATCACCTCAATTCTTATCTTACAACTCCTCCATGTCATCCTGATAAGCAGGATATTTGATTTTATTCATTTGTACCCGTATTACCATTATAGTATTTTAAGTATCAATAGGCATTTTTAAAATCGCACTTTTAGTGCGATTTTAATACAAGTATTACTTTGAAGGAAATAAGCCATATACGATAATATCTGCCATTGCGGCTAATGCATTTGCATGGGTTATATTGCCTTCCTCTAGAAACTGGTAGTTGAATAAATCATTTGTTGTACTGATAATAATTTGCCTTAGTACAAATGTATTAATGGGGCGAAGGGAATGGATTTCTATATTGTGGGCGATGAATGATATTAGGTTATCAAGTTGTTCCTGTCGGAAATTTGCCACCAACTGCCATTCATTAGGATAATAATTGCGAAGATCATCATACAGATTACGATTATAAATGGGGCCGAATACTATAGGTACAATTTTGAGCACAGCCTGAATTTTATCTACAACAGACAACTCACAATTACTATAAATTTCTTTTTCTTGTTCCTGAACATCCTGAATAGCGGTCGCTAAGATACTATGAACAAGTTCATTTTTGGAGGCAAAATACTCATATAAAGAAGTTTTACTCAGCCTAAGACGTCTGGCTAAATCACTCATAGTAAATTTTACACCGCGGGTTTTCAATTCTTCAGCCGCTGCCAAAAGAATTCGATTACGCAAAGTTGGAGCACCTCGATTATTTTATACCAGAATGACAAAATTGGTACGAAACGATTTAAATCTAGAATATAATGCTTTCCTCAATATGTCAATATGTTTTTTAGTTCAAAAGTAAACAGCACTCTCTTAAGGGTGAGTGCTGTCAATGCTGCGGGTAAACATACGCCAGTTGTAAAAATGTCCATATCCCGCTCATCCGAAATTTGAAAAATACGAAGGTTCATTTTGTTTAAAATACACCCCACTAAGTTATTATAGGGATATACAGCTGCAACTCCTTTTTCTGCAACGATAGTATCTGGTCCACTTAGCATTATTCTACAAATATGGGTTTTAAATATATTCTTTAATATTTCAACAGATACTCCAGCTAAGCAGCTCACCCCACGGATACCAATTCACTGGATTATACGCATACTGCAACAAATAAGGACTCTCCGACAACCACCCCAGTATCCCAAGCAACAATACAACACTCATAATTGACAAGACTTTCTAAAAAACCATCTGTCCTGGTTTATAGCCGTCAGGCAATTCTTCTTCAATTAAAAATTTGAAATTGTCATCACGCAGTATTGGCAAAAATACTGCGTATGGAATCCTGGAAAACTCACCGGCATAATTACTGGCTCCGAACCACTTACCCTCTTTGCTGCTCAAATTTAAATTTCTAGCAAATTTTGTATAGTTTGAGCAATCATGTACTACTAAATCCCACTTATCTTCATCGGCTATTTTCATGAATTTCAGAGTTAATTCCCTACTCCAAATTGGAGATATATAGCCATGTCTGGAAATATACATATTTTCCCCAGAATAATTGTCTATATTATTCTCATTTAAATGTAATTCTGCACAATTGATAAAATCGAGTTTTGTTTCTAAAATCGCTTGCTTTTTCTTAAAAAAAGCTTCGAAAAACTCAGTAGTCATTGGAGTTTCAATACCTACATTTTTAATATATTTTTTCGCTATTCCAATATTTTCAATCACTTTGTCTGAACAATTAGAAGCACCCAGATTGAAACGTATCTCGTTAAGACCGACTTCACCTAATGCTTTCAATGTCTCTTCCGTAGCTAAAGTACCATTTGTATATAGATGTTGATAAATCTGAGCATCACTAAATTTCTTTATTACCGAATAGTATTTTTCAATTTCCATAAATGGCTCTAAATAAACGTAGGAAATGCCAGTGGGTTTCTGGTGGATGGAAAGAAGTAAATCAATATCCTTCTCATAAAATTTTGTGTCTCCAATTCCCCACATACCTTCGCCAACTGGAGGAATATCTTCTAGTTCTCCATAATTATAACAGAACTTACACGCTAGGTTACATTTGTTCGTTTTCCTAATTGCACTCAAACCCGTGCCCAACAGACAAGAACGACATCCTTTTGGGAATTTGTTTTCATTTCCCACAAAAAAAGTTCTGTTCTCCAAAGTTTTCAAGCCTCTAATTTTTGACATTAACATATCATTTCTATGATCGATCGCTGCCTCAATTTGCGCAAAGGTAGCGTAAATGATTTCTTGTTGTTTTGTCATAATTTCCTCTTCCTCAGGCAATAGCGAAAAAAATTCAAACCATATCAACGCATCTTTCTTTGAAATTTTCATAATGTATCCTCCTAATTAATCCATAGTGTAAAATTTTTTACACTTTTTTAGATTTTCTCTTTATTATAGTTCCTCATTAATCACCAAAAGAAATTCCAAGAGAGCGTCCAGTTTTAATTAAATCATGTGTTACTGAAACTAAATATGGGGCTCCAACAACGTCGATTAAATTAACAAGTACAATCTCGTTATTCTGTAATGCTACCATGGTCTTAAATTTTTTATTAATGATTGCATTTACTGCAGCCTCACCGTATCGAGTAGCCAATACTCTGTCGAAGGCAGTCGGACTACCACCACGTTGCAAATGACCTAATACTGTAGATCTACATTCTACCGCTAATAAATTTTCTAATTCGTGAGCAATTTTATTGCCTATGCCACCTAACCGTATTTTTTCAGGACTATTATTTACTATCTTTGCTACTGATAACTCTCCATTAATGGTTTTAGCTCCTTCAGCCACTACAATGACGCTGAACAAAGTCCCTTTTTGTTGCCGCAACTTAATTTTATCTATAATCGAGTCCCACTTAAAAGAAATCTCAGGAATTAGAATGCAATCCGCTCCACCAGCTATCCCACTATGAAGAGCGATCCACCCTGCATAACGGCCCATGACTTCTAGTATCATTACCCTATGATGGGACTCGGCAGTTGTATGCAATCTATCTAATGCTTCTGTCGCAATGCTAACAGCAGTGTCAAAACCGAAGGTTCTCTCTGTTTTAGGTAAATCATTATCAATTGTTTTGGGAACACCTACTATGGGAAATCCAAGGTCTGCAATTTCACTTGCAATTTTAAGTGTACCATCTCCGCCAATTACAATTAATGCTTCTATATCTCGTTGCTTAAGATTAAATAAAATTTGTTGCGACATATCTTTGTAAACAATTTTGCCGTGTTCAATACACTGATATCTAAAAGGATTATCTCTATTTGTAGTACCTAAAATTGTTCCTCCCCGAGGTAATATACCAGAAACATTTTCAGAATCAAGTAAAGACAAATCATCCTCAACTAAACCCTTAAACCCATTTTTCACCCCATAGACCGCTATCCCAGCTGAATGTGCAGTCTTGTAAACCGCCCTTATTACCGCATTTAATCCGGGGCAATCCCCGCCGCCTGTTAATACTGCAATTGTCTTCAAAATTAAGAGCTCCTTTAAGCATCGTTTATATTCCAAAAGGATAAGTCAAAGAACCGCCATCACTCAACCCACACTGACGGTTCAACTGGATTATTTTCATTATCAGATTTCTACGTTGTATACTCTATTGACTATAAAATACAAAACTCCTGCCAAATCACAAAAATTTGGCAGGATCTCTACTTTTTCGTCCTCATCGTTTCTACATCCGCTCTTACAAAGTTGTCTAAAATCAAGCTGGATACTTATTGATATTCTGATCTCAGCCACTATTTTAAACCTATTCAAATAGTTCCTTTACGTTCTTTAACTCTTTACGAATTGCAATACCTTGTGGACAATGGCCCTCGCATTTCCCGCATTCTACACACTTGGATGCGGGAGATGCAAGCTTCGACAATATCCCATATCGTTGTTTTACCTCAGGAGCAGCATCAAAAACCGAGTAGTCATTATATGCTGAAAAACATCCAGGAATATTTATACCTGCAGGGCAAGGCATGCAATACTGGCAAGCTGTACAATTCACTTTTATTTTTTCTTTAAAAAGAATCTTTACCTCATCAATAATTTTCACTTCTTTTGTTGTTAACGAATTGGCCTGTGCTTCTTGAGCCACTTTTATATTTTCTATAACATGATCCATGGCAGTCATACCACTTAATACAACGGACACTTCCGGATGATTCCATACCCATCGCAGAGCCCATTCCGCAGATGTTCTCTTCATCTCCGCTTGATCAACAATATCTTGTGCTTCCTTGGGAAGATTAGCAAGATTACCGCCTCTCAGAGGTTCCATAACGGCGATGCCCAAACCTTTGGTCGCTGCATATTCCAAACCTTCTTTACCTGCCTGATAAGCTTCATCTAAATAATTATACTGAATTTGACAAAATGACCAATCATAATAATCTACGATTTCCTTGAACAATCCTACCTGATCGTGGAAGGAAAATCCAGCATATTTAATTTTTCCATCTTTTATTGCTTGATCCAAAAATTCAGTAATGCCTACTTCTTTTAGTACAGGCCAAACATCGGCATTGAGTGAATGTACTAGGTAGAAATCAATTGTCTTTGTCTCGAGACGTTCCAATTGCTCATCTAAGTATCTATCCATATCTGATCTCGTTTTGATCAACCAACTTGGGAGCTTCGTCGCTAATTTTACTCGCTCTCTATACCCATTTTTTAAGGCTTTAGCGACAAATGGTTCGCTTGCCCCACCATGGGTAAATCCGGTACCGTGATACGGATACGCGGTATCGACATAATTTACGCCTGCATCAATAGCATATCGTATCATATTCATTGCTTTCTCATCATCAATATTTGTTGGATCGTTGCCGATTATCGGCAGTCTCATACAGCCAAATCCCAAAACAGAAACCATCTCATTTGTCTTTCCATATTTTCTGTACAACAAGTCAATCACACCCTTTTAATATTTTTTCGAAGATCAAAACATTTTTTGTTGACAATTGATGGTTATTTTAGTGCTCATTTTAAATATTTTATACTTTTACAACTTTCGAATTTAATTGTAAAAAAAATTATTTATTCTTTAATTTATCAATAAAAAGATTACTTACTTCAGCCAACGTTTCTTTCTTAACTTTGGCTGATAAATATTTTCCTTTTCGTTCAGTCATAATTAATCCGGCAATTTCAAGTTCCTTAATATAATCACTCGCAACCCGTTTTAAAATCAGCTTCATTCTTTTCAGCAATTTAGTGCCTCTAATATTTTTGCCAGCTTCACTGTATTCATAGTATTGCAGTCCTTCCACTATTGAAAAACTATACTTCGATAATTATCAAATTAATAATAACTCATTCTACTTTCCCTTGTCAAGGCATCTGTACTGTAATTGTTTTTCACTCCCCAGAATGTTACTTAGTGTACATGGCGCCAATATCATGCAAGAAGTGGAAGTCCTTATAATTACTGGCTTCGTCGCCACCTTATTGTTCCATTACATGCCAACTAGCCGCTCCCCATCCTTTGCTTTTCTTCCGTGCAAGAAATAATATAAAAAGATGCAGGCAAACACAATGATCGCTAAGCTTTCGTACAATTCACGTAAGCCAATTACCGGAATCATAAAACCTAATAAAAAGGGTCCGACTCCTATACCTCCATCTATAAAGCTAAAGAATGTAGATGTGGCTAACCCCATACGATGGGGTGGTGATACCTTAACAGAAATAGCTTGAGCACTCGACAAAAACGTTCCATATCCAAGACCTACAAGGGCTGCGGCTAACAATAGTAAAAAGCCTTGATGAGCCTGACTAAGAATAATCAATCCCAGCGCAAACAACAAGAATGACGGATACATCACGAAATTTTCACCTTTTTTATCAAACCAGAGGCCAGTTAACGGTCTAGAAATTAAAATAAACACAGCATAGACTATAAAGAAAAAGTTTCCTGCATCGACTAAATGGATTTCCCTAGTATAGGATGAAAGGAAGCTAAGAATACTTGAAAAACCCAAACCTATAAATACGCTGATAATCGAAATAGGAATTGCCTTTGCTTCAAAGAATGTATTTAGTGCAAACTCTTTCATTTCTTCTAATTGCTTTTTAGTTAACTCTACGTCAGGCACCTTCAAAAAGAACACGACAATTAAGCTCACGACTAATAGGATAACAGTTAAGATTAGGACCATGTTAAAACTCCCTCGCTGGTTGAGAAACATGCCTAAAAAAGGCCCTAGAGCCGAAGCTAGAGTTGCGCTCATTGCATAATAGCCGATACCCTCACCACATCGTTCACTGGGAACAATACTCGCGACGATCGTTCCTGTAGCTGTTGCAGAAATTCCGAATCCAACCCCATGCAAAAAACGAATAACTATAAGAAACATCAGACTGCTTACTCCAAAATATAATAACGTCGTAAATAAAAATAAGATCAATCCAATATAAAGCGTCTTTTTCCGTCCAATTTGTTCTATAGCTCTTCCGGCAAAGATACGTGCAATAAATCCCCCCACTATAAAAATGCCAGATGCAAGCCCGGCCTCACTTGGTGAAGCCTGCAAATTATCCATGGCATATACTGCTATTGTCACCATCAATAAATAATATGCTAAGTAAACAAACAAGTTTATCATAGAATCAATCAAGAAATCCTTGGTCCACAATTTGGCTTTGTGCATTTTATTATCATCCCTCTTAAACTAGTTTGACAAACAATTAAATTTTAGCATAGAATTATTTATATTAATAATATCTATATCGACCGTTACATATATCATTATCGAATGATAAGGAAGTGACTCTATGGACTTGCGCCAACTTAAATATTTTCTTGCTGTAGCCGAGGAAGGTCAAATTACCAAGGCAGCCAAACGACTTAATATAACTCAACCACCGCTTAGTCAACAGCTTATACTACTGGAAAAAGAAATAGGTAGCCGACTATTCGATAGAGGCAAAAAGCACATTCGCTTGACGAAAGCGGGAAACATCCTGCAACGCAGAGCTAAACAAATGATGGAATTAATGGGAACAACTATAAACGAGTTGCAAGAAGCTACTGACGGTATCAGCGGCAGGTTAGCGATTGGAACAATTACCTCATCAGGAGGATCGCTTTTGCCAAACCATATTCAAGAATTTCGTAAATGTTATCCTAAAGTCAACTTCCACTTACATCAAGGCGAAACGCAGAAAATTTTAGAATTGCTTAAAGTTGGTATTATTGAGATTGGGTTTGTACGCTTTCCAGTTGATTACAAACTATATGATTATCTTATATTGCCGGAAGAATCTATGGTTGTTGCTGCAAATGCCAATATGTTTCAACCTCGTATGGCGCCTTTGGAACTCTGCCAATTAATGGGACAACCTTTATTAGTGCACCAGAGACACGTGCCCATGATTACAGAACTCTGTCGCCAGGGTGGATTCGCTCCCAACTTTTTTTGTACGAGCGATGACATTACGGTACTACTAATTTGGGCTAATCTAGGGCTTGGCATAGCCATAGTTCCCGAATCAGCAATCAATCTATTTCCAGGATCTTCTTTAGAATTTTATGAAATGGCTCCTCCTACAATAAAAACAACAAGTGCAATAATATGGTCAAAAAAGCACCCACTTTCTGCTGCTGCAAACCACTTTATCACATTATTTAAGTAATATTAATGCCAAAACCCGAATGCACGGTGCATTAACGAACTGGTCGACCTGGTTAATGATCTATCAGATCGCGTTGTTCACTTAGGTCTTTTAAAACTAATTTCGTAATCTCTCTGGCCTTTCCGCCAGTTGCGTCATCCGATGCTTGAATGTTGGTAGCAAAGAAATAGCGATGTCCCTGTTTTTCGACACAGCCTACAAACCAACCCAATAGGTATTTGCCATCTTGCAGCCCCGATCCGGTTTTCCCCATTAATCGCACACCATTATCTTCTGACAAAGTAATATTCCTTTTTACTATTTCCACATTTTTTGCAGAAAACGGTAATTTCCCAGAGTATAGCCGGTGCAACAGGTCAACTTGCTCCCTAGCTGAAATTTGCAATGAAGATCGCAGCCAGAACGTGGCCAATCCCCCTGAAATATCCCGGTTTCCGTAATCTAGTTTATTGAGATATGCCTGCATTCTCTCGGATCCTATCCGGGATGCAAGTTTTTTAAAATACCAGACAACAGAATCTTGCGTAGCGGAAGCCAATGTTTGGTCGTGTTTCCAAGCTGGAAAGGGGTATTGCGTTCCATCCCATTGGACCAGGGTGTATACATCTTCCTGATCCAATACGCCGGTTTCTAACCCAATAAGTGAATTATAAATTTTAAAGGTCGAGCATGGTGATAATCGTTTTACACTTTGAGGTTCGTTGAATACTATGTACTGGTCGTTATCCTCATCGTACATAACAAATGTACCAGTGGTAACTCCCCCAAAATATTTCTCTAATTCATCCTTTTTTACAAGTTCGGCTGCATTGGCGGTAGCCGTAAAACTAAAACCAACAAGGACACCTATTAGCAATACTAAAATCCATCTACCCATTTAAAACATCTCCTCAAATAGACTTTCTTACTCGTTATTAAGATTACATATGTAATCTTAATGCATATATTACGCATGTAATCTTTATTTGTCAATACAGCTATGACATTTAAAACAAATTTATTTAGGATCACAACTAAAGGGACGAGAAATTTCTTAAATGTAAGCAGTGCAGCTATCCTTCTTAAATTGACCGCCAAGGAATAGCTTGGCTTGCATACTCATACTTTTAGACCATACCCTCGGGGCATGGTCTAATCCTGGAAATGTTTCGTCTCGTCATTATGATGGGGACAATCTTTACATTACAAAACCGTCACGATCCTTGTTATAACTAATTTTACTCTCATCAATTTTGTATACAGAAGCACTGACTAGTATAATTTCCTCCACATGATTCAACTTTAGCGTATCAAGTACCCATTGAATTTTTTTGCTTGCTTATGCATCAAAATATTCTTTGATTTTTGCAACATCACCTGTCATACCAAGGGACAACATCAATTTTATTCTTGCTTTTTGCCCGGTTATTTCACCGGCCAAAATAATATTCGCCTCCTTCATGGAGCTTGCACTCCCCGAGTAACTATATGCATTTACAACTCGCCCTGCATGGACTCTTGTCGCTAACACAACTGGAATATCATTTTTTCTTGCCATTTCAATTCCATTTTTCACTGCTAACGGCACATTGCCACAGCCAAAGGCTTCAACTACGATACCTTTTGCCTTTTTTTTGACCAGACAACGAAAGAAAAAATCATCCATGCCTGCAACAACTTTTAGTAAATGTACATCATCGACAAGAGTAGCCGGTTGAATCTTCTGCAAGTATAGCGAATGTCGCTTGATCACTACTTTATCAGGATATACGCGTCCAACTGGCCCCCAAGCCGGCGATTCGAACGTGTTTGTATTTGTTGAATGCGTTTTGGTTACTTCCAGTGCTGCATGTATTTCGTCATTTAACACAACGAGAACTCCTTGATTATACGCTTCATCACATGCTGCAGTTTTTACCGCGGCTAAAATATTACCAGGTCCATCAGGGCTGGTCTGTGATGCCCCTCGCATCGCACCCGTTATACAAACGGGTTTTTGCGTATGTACCGTTAAGTCCAGCAAATAGGCCGTTTCTTCTAAAGTATCCGTCCCATGAGTAATAACAATCCCAGCTATCGCTTTTTTCTGTGCGTATTGATCTACTGTTTTTGAAAGTTCAAACATTGATTTTGGCGTAATATACCCACTTGGTACATTAGAAAATTCAACAACTTCAACCTGAGCAACCTCTTTCAATGCAGGTACCGCCTCAACTAAGTCCGCTCCATTTACCGCTGGAATTAACCCGTCTGTCGCTGCATCATATTTCATTGCAATAGTTCCGCCTGTCGTGATAACAATTACCTTTTTCAAATGAACTCATCCCTTTAATGCTTACAATAGTTTTCTATTTCTTCTTCCAGTAATTCACTTTCGTTATTCTTATAACCACTATTTACCTGCACCCAAACGCATAAGCATTTTAGTCAATAAATACATTCTCGGTACTACGCTGTCTAATTTTGTACATTCATGTTCAGTATGATTTTTTCCACCTTTGACCGGTCCTAAGCCATCAATTGCAATCGCTCCGGCTGAGGCCGCCCAGTTTGCATCGGAAGCGCCGCCAGCACCAACCGCTATGAGCTTTTTGCCTAACTCGCTGTAGATTTCCTGCGCGAGCCGTACAAGGTCATCGGTTCCCGGATTTTTTGAAAAGGGAGGATTGCCCCGCGTAATGCTTACCTTTACAGTTGTGTCGGGGATTGCTTTTTGCTCAGCTATTTTTTCAGCGGCTACTTCAATTCGGTCAAGCTCCTCTGGGTATAACGTTCGTATATCGGCTTGCGCCATGGCATAATCAGGAATAACATTCACTCTGTCGCCGCTTTTAATTGTCGTAAAGTTAAGAGTTGTCAATTTTTCCGGATTTTCTAAGGTACTGAGTTGCTGAATTTGATGCAGAATTTCCATAATGGCATTCCGCCCATTTTCTGGATTGCTGCCAGCATGAGAAGTCTTTCCAAAGACTTCAAGCTGCATTTGCGCAGAACCCTTACGCCACATCACGACGCCGTCACCCACCTGGCCAGATTCCATACATAGAACATAATCGTGCTCGTGGGCCAGTTTTTTTATAATATGTCGGGAATGTGGAGAGGTTGTTTCCTCATCGCAATTAAATAAACAGGTAATTTTGCCATAATCATGATATTTTAGATTTTTTAGCTGCTTCATTGCAGAGAGAAACAACACAATACTTCCCTTACAGTCAGATACTCCCGGCCCATATACCCAATCGTCCTGAATACGAAATGGACGTTTGGCGACCGTTCCTACAGGAAATACAGTATCCATATGTGCCATAGCCAAAATCTTACCTTTGCCCTGACCCTCAAAGGTTCCCACAACATGCGAGCCTCCCGTAGCGTCCTCCACCGGAATAATCTCAATAGATGCGCCAAGCGCCTTCAGCTGTTCAGCCACAATCGCCACTACTTGGTTAATGCCTTCACCGTAGCCTGTGCCTGTATCTATATTAACGAGCCTTTCCCATAAGGCAACAAAGTCTTGCTGCGTTTTTTCACATGCTGCATATAATAATTGATCTTTCATTCTTTTACCCCTTCTCTATGTTAGAATGTTTTTGCAAAAAAGCTCATGATCGTCATAGCAAGAATACCATTGACGATAGTCATCCCGAACAAAAGTCCGTAATATTTAGTTTTCACGCCGGATGTTCCTAATACCCGCCCTAGATTCTGCAATTGGCCGCCAGCGGCAAAAATAACTGGCAGCAAAATAGTAGCATCTTTGGTATTAACAACCCCATCACTTAATAAACTGGCCAATACACCTACTGCGCCTCCCTGCGACATCAGGGCCGTTACAGTCACCATAATTGCCTGGCCTGGCAGCCCCCAAAGGCCCATGACCGGCTCGCAAATATTTCCAATAAAACTCATAGCACCTGTTACTTGTAATATTTTAATGAGGGTAAACGCAAATATAACATTGGGCATTAAACCTTTTATAGCGATGTCCCAACCTTTGCGAGCCCCTTCAACAAACATTTCAACGACATTCATTCTTCCCATACGTTATGCTTCCTCCGTATAAAATTTATTGATAATAAGCCGTGTAACATTGGCGGCAAAAACTTTCAGAAACAAAACTAAAGCTAATGGTATGACAATGGGTACTAAAACACTGGCAAATACCATACTGCCCAGAGTTAGGTAATTATTGATAACAGCACATCCGGAAAACTGAAACTGAACAAAAATTGCCCGTTCTTTTTCAGTAATCAGACCTTCATCAAATAAGTTCTTAGTCATGCCTGCACCGGCATCTGTGCTTTGCAGACTGGTGATAAGAGCCAAACTTACACATCCCGGCAAACCCATCAGCGGCCTGAGCAACGGTGTTAATAGTCTTTGCGCCACTTTGAGGCCGCCGGTGTGCTCAACAACAGAAACAATACCCATAGCGAGCATGATACCGGGAACAAGACTGAATGCCAGTAGAAAGCCTTCCCGTGCCCCGCTGCCTCCTGCCCCCATAAAAGTTGCTGTAGCGGCATTTTTCATCGTACCAAATTTTCCACTTAGTGTAACAAAATCAAAGGCCGTACTCCAGCCATGCGCGTTGTTCAAAAAGCCGGAAAAAATAACGATGGCCAAAAGAAGTGTGATAACACCTGCAATTGAAATTCGCTCCTTAGAATTTTCTCCTGTGACCTTTTGAATATTTTTCTCTTCCATAATTATTCCCCCTCCACAAATCTTCGCTAATATTTTGCTGCTATCGCTGCTCAGCCTAGCTTGGCTTTTCCATGATGAAACTCAGCTTTAATCTTTGCTAAGATTTCACTGTTTTCAATTAAGTCTAGAACTGTCAGGCCCAGTATTTTAGCTCCGGTTACTAATGCCTCGTTTGCGTCTGCCGATAGCCCTTTGTCCGCCCACTCTTTACTATGAGCCGCAATACCTTTGTCAATAAAGCCAACCCGTATGCAAGAACCAGGCACGTAAAACATTACGGAGGCAAAGTCAGTGGAACCTGTTTTTTCTCTTGGCGGCGCAATAGAACTTGCGTGTATCAATTCAGCATTTTTCATTAATAGCTCATTCAATGATAAAACCGGAATTTTACTTAGACTGCCTCCAAGTTTTTCAATTTCATAACTGGTATCCGTCATCAAGGCCGCACCATCTAAGATATGTATAACCCGTTTAAATACACCTTCCAAATAAACACTGTCATAGGAACGTACCTCCAGCTGGGCTACAGCCTTATCGGGTATCACATTGGTTAACTGACCCCCTTCTGTAATAATCCCGTGAATGCGCGTATCGTCACGTACATGGCCACGTAGAAAACTTAATCCGTTAAATGCCAGCATAATAGCTTCTAAGGCACTACGGCCTCTTTCAGGAGCAATGGCTGAATGAGCAGAAATCCCCTTAAATGTGACGGCAAATTCGGTGCGCGCCATAGAATGAATATCCGTTGTCGTGCTATCCGAGGCATGCATCATCAGAGCAACATCAAGATGTTTAAATGCCCCGTTCTCAAGCATAATGTTTTTGCCACCATTAGAACATTCTTCGCCGGGTGTCCCAACAACTTCTAGAACATAATCAAAATCGGTTAATACATTTTTCACTGCAATGGCAGCCCCAGCAATACAGGGCCCTTGCAAATGATGACCACACGCATGTCCTATATTTTTCAAGGCATCGTACTCACATAATAAGCCAATGTGTGGGCCACCGTTTCCCTGCTGATATACTGCTTTAAAAGCGGTTGGCAGGCCAGCATAGCCTCTTTCTACATTAAACCCATTTTCGCTTAAAAATCTGCTCAATAAATCGGCTGCTTGCTGTTCTTGAAAACCAATTTCCGGATGTTGAAAAATAAAATTGCTGAGTGCAAATAGTTTATTCTGCAAGTTTTCGATTGACGCTATAATTTGTTCTTTCATGTGATTAGATTGATTACTTGGCATATACTTACCGTCCTCCTTGTGTCATATCAAATCATATTTAAACTACTCAGACTGGCCCAACGCTCAAATTAGCGGTATAATGATTTGAATAATCGGATGCGTATGGGAGAAGAAATATGAACGATAAAGATTGGCTTATTTTAAAGACACTCAATGAAGCAGGAAACCTAACCAAAGCAGCAGAGTATCTCTATGTATCCCAGCCTGCTCTTACTTATCGTCTGCACTGTATAGAAAAGGAATTTGGTATTAAAATTTTTGAACGCTATCCTCGAGGTATATCCCTGACCAAGAATGGAGAATATCTAGTTCGTTATGCGGAAAACATGCTAATCGAGCAACAAAAGATAAAAAAGATCTTGCAAAATGGCGAATTACCTGTGGAAGGAAATCTAAAACTGGGTATCTCTACGGTTTTTGCCAAATTCAAATTTGCACCGTTATTAAAACAATACAAAAAAAGATTTTCGCATGTAAATATTTCACTAAAAACAGGTTCCAGCACACTTTTACTTCCCTATCTATTAGAAAAGGATGAGATTGATCTTGCTATTCTGCGCGGAGACCTAGATTGGCCGGAGGAAAAACATATCATTCTGGAAGAACCTTGGTGTCTCGTCTATCCCCGTCCACTTGAGTTTAAAGAACTTCCGGACATTCCCTGGATATTAGACGAAACATCCAAAATTACAAAAGCAGATGAACAATTTCATCTCTGGTGGAAAGAACAATTTGGTTCACCTCCGCCAACACCAATTTGGGTCAATTCCATAGAAGCCAGTATTCAACTTATTTCAAACGAGCTAGGCTGGGGGATAATTCCTAAAATTTATTTGTCAAAATCAAATTCCTTATTCGCTTCTCCCTTATACTTTAAAAACGGCACCCCACTATTACGCAAGACCATTATGATTTATAAAAAAGAAGTGCTAAAACAATCACAAATAAGGACATTTGTTGATTTAGTCATGAAACAAATGTCACGTACGTGGTAATCCTAACGTGAATTTAGGAATTAGGCACCTGATATTGCTTCATCTGATAGAGAAAGGCAATAATATGCTTTACGGCTTGACAATAATCTCTAATGACTAAATTCTCATTCGGTGCGTGGTTTAGAGCGCCGGGATATCCCGGCCCAATGCCTATGATGGGCATATCTGTCCAATCGCTGAATACATAGCGCGGTCCGGTTCCTGCTGCACACGGCTCAATAATAAACGGTTTATCATATACAAGGTTTCCCGCTTCCCTGGCAATCTTGACAACCGAATCGGTTATCGGAGTCTTGGATGGTTTTGTCGTACTATGTGGAACAATTTCGATATCATTAAACCCGTGCTCATCAAGATGCTTTCTTAAAAGACCAAGAATTTCGTAAGGGTCTTGATCCACAACTAGACGAAAATCCAGTTTCGCCATGGCATAGCAAGGAAGTACCGTTTTTGATCCCTGCCCAGTATAACCAGATGAAATACCACACACAGTACAGGTAGGTGCATTTAAAAACTTATTGGCAAAATCGATACCTCGCACCCCATTTAATAGTTCTTTTATTTGGGCGCGTTCCCGGATTTTTTCTTCTTGTCCTGCCATAGCTCCTAAAACGGTGTATTCTTCTTCTGGAACAGACCTTACATTATCATAAAACCCTTTTATAAGAATTTTTTCATTAACATCTTTTAAGGTTGACAAAGCCCAAATTAGCCGCCAGGCAGCATTGGGAATGATGGGGGCAAATCGTGAGTGATAATCGGTAGCAGCCGCTTTCACTCGTAATTCCACATAGAGCATTCCTTTATTTCCCAATCGAATGACCGGATGATCATTTTCAGCTTTATGAGCGTTCTCCCATACGCAAACATCGGCTTGTAAAAGTTCTTTATTTGCTAAAACAAAAGTCTCGAGATTTGGACTACCGATTTCTTCTTCGCCTTCAATAAGAAATTTCACATTTATCGGTAACTTCTCAGCAATACCCAAGATGGTTTCAATGGCATGCAGTCGTGTATATAAAGGACCTTTATTGTCTGAAACACCACGGGCAAAAATTTTACCATCCCTGATTTCCGGCTCAAATGGCGGGCTAATCCATTGTTCCAATGGCTCGGGCGGCTGTACATCGTAGTGGTCATAGAAAAGAACTGTTTTATCAGAAGTACCCTTTATTTCACCATAAATCACATCATTTCCGTTTTTTACAGGCATCTTTCGCGTTTTAATCCCAATAGAATTCATTTTCGCCATAATCATGTCGGCTGTCTCGTTCATCCCTATATTCTGAGCAGCAATACTAGGCTGTCGGCAAATCTCAATGACGTCCTGCAGCATATGATTCAGGTTTTGATCGACTTTTTTAAAAAGCTCTTTCACGCTAACACATCCTTAGTAGAATCATTAGGTCAAATATATGTAAATAAATTGTTGGAATTTTAAATCATTATAAAACAATTACTTTGAAATAAAAAATACAAATATTTTATCTATGCACTATAAAATTCTTTAATGGGACACTCGAACAGACTTATAGCAAGATTAATCTAGATTCAAGAAATAGCAGGGGCCAAGATGGTCCCTGCTATTTCACTAGATCTGCATGAAATCGTATGTTATGCATTTAGTGCCAATATACGTCTTAATTAGCTTTGTGCTCTGGCACTGTAGCATAGAATCCACCATAAATCTTTTTTATCTAGCCCTTAACAATCTCGATTGCCTGCTCTAATGCATATGCCACATAGTTGCGACGCCGCACCAATTCTGTTAAAAGCAAATTTCTTTTATGGATATCAGCTGATGCCAATTCCTTTATCCCCGCTAAGGAAGGAACCGGTAATTGGGGAATGGCCGGATCATTCTCAAAAAGCTTGCCCTGAGTATAGTTAAGCGGAACTAAGATCCTTCCAATTTTCAGCAAAACATCATTGAATTTTTCTATTTCACTGCTATCAGCATCCAATTTGGGCATAGCTTCGTACAAATAATCCACCTCTGCTTTTAACAGGTTGACGCGCTCTATAGGCAGACTAAGGTCGAAATCTTTACCAGCTTGATTTTGCCAATCAATTAAAATCGATTTAACTTCCTCAACAGCCGCTCTAAAGTCAAGTGGAATCACAATGCTTGTACAAAAGTTCATGATAATTGCCGCAAAAATTCGTCCATCTCGCAAAAGATTGTTCGAATCAATCTTATCCATGGTGTCAAACGGCGTATGCCACCACCATCCCAGCTCCAAGTCATTGCTTCCCGGCGTTACCTTAATCCGGGAAAAGGACGCTAAAGCTGCTGTAGCTCCCGTCCCCCAAAAAGACTGGTCGGCAAAACGATTATAACGCCGATCTTTAAACTCCCCGCCGGTTATTTTCCGAACCGCTTCCACAACCACCGCTTTGGCTTCCGGCATGATCGCACTTTCGAAATGATCAGCTCCTTTAAAGCCTAAAACATCAATATTTATGCTTACGCAACAGTTTTTGTGCAAATCTTCCCAAAAATTATCGGCATACCAAGCAGAACCTGCATACCGACCATGGGAATGGCCGGAAAAGAAAACCAGTCTTAAGCTACGTTTTAGCGTACCGACGTTTTCCAGAGCGATTCTACCGACCTCCATCATAATCGAATTAGCAGCAGCATTGTCTGTTGCACCATAATACCAAGAATCAACATGACCTGAAAACATGACAAATTGGTCAGGATGGCACTTACTTTCAATGTCAACCACTAACAAAGGAATCTTGCGCCACTCCGTTTGTACACAGGTTTTAAGAACCGCCATATTTTTACCTGCGGCAATCAGCTTTTTAATCTGTTCACCGGCAGCCAAATCAACGGAAATTGCCGGTATTTGTGGAAGCTGATCCACATTATGAATGGATGGAGAACCCCACACATTTGAAATACACATTTCATGAATATGAGGACCCGAAATAAAAACCACCCCACAGGCTCCAAGCTCCTGCGCCGCAGCTACCCGTTCCCCTGTAGCAAGACCGTCAACCATTACCAGTTTGCCGCGTATCTCTTCTTCCCTAGCCTTCTTTAAATTATCACAATACACGACTTCGGCCTGTAGACCAGCTTCGTCTGTTGATGGAGACATAGAATGTCCCCGACAGGAAAACTCGACATCGTTCATAGCGAAGGAAGCTGAAATTGGCAGACTTATAAAGGCATTATGCCGTATAAGCGTTACTTTTGCACCCAAATTGGCAAGCTTTTCTTTTATATAAAGAAAAGCTTTTACCTCTTCTTCCGAGCCGGCCAACCGCTCCCATTTAGAAATATTCGCAGCATAATCCATCAGATTTTTTTCGGATACATGCAGCTGATACAAATCATCCATTGTGCTCATAATCTCTCTCCTTCCAGTAAACCTGCATTCCTACTAAAATGCATTCATTAACAAAAATTTAATATTTTTTCCAAGCCAAAACTAAAGCGGACGACATACCGATGAGGGCCATGCCCACCAATAAATATAAAGCTCCAGAAAATCCCCCCGTTATACTGATAACTAAACCAATAAGCGTCGGCACGAGCGCGGAAACACCGATACCTATACCACTTGAAATACCAGTTCCCAAAGAGATAACCCGGTCCGGTAAAAATTGCTGCAGCATGGAAAAACTTAAAGGCACACTCATAATCTGTAAACCCAACCCCATACAAATAAACAATGCCGCCACATAATTATTGCTGACAACAGCACCAAAGTAGATGCCGATAGCCGCTCCCAAACCGCCTATAACACAGAACGGAGCGCGTTTTCCAACTCGGTCAGATGCCCAACCAGCAAAGGCCTTACATAAAATGCCTAGAACAAAAGGCATAGAGGATAATACGCCCATTTCCGTCCAGGAAAAACCCCTGGCCGATTTTAGATAAGTTGGTAGCCACGTAATCAACCCCCAATAAATGCAGTTATTCATGGAAGATATAATGGTAACAAGCCAAATACGATAATCACTGGCAACCAACTTTATCCTTGTCCACAAAGATTCAACGGGATCATTGCCGTCAATCTGCAGCCGAGATTCTTTTGCTAACCCCTGTTCAATATGCTGTAGTTCCAGGGCATTGACTTTTTTGTGCTCTTGCGGCGTATCCGCAGTATAAAACCAAAGTAAATATAAAGGAAGCAATCCTAGAAACATGCAGAACAAAAAACTGGTATGCCAAGCATAATGAGCAACAAGCCAGGCGAAAAAAGGCATGGCAATAGCAGGCGCAAAAGAAGAACCAATCGACCAACAGGCATTGGCTTTGCCTCTTTCCTGCGGTGGAAACCACCTTTTAACATAAGTACTCTGCAGTGGAAAATGGATTCCTTCGCCGATTCCCAGCAAAACGCGAGAAACAATCATAATGGCGAAGGTCGGAGCGATTCCCCCGATGAACATAGAAAGTATCCATATAATAACCGCTGCACAGATTGATTTTCGCTGGCCCCAATAATCCCCGATGGCACTTAAAAATACATTACTGAATCCATAGGCAATCAAGAAAGAGCTCATCAGAAGTCCGATCTGAACAGGCTGACCTTTAATACCCATATCGTTAAGAAATGCATCACTTGCCACGATTACTGAGATATTTACTCGATCGACATAAGCAACAAATAATGTAATAAACAGAATGACCAATAACAAAAATCTTTGTCGGGATGGTTTTTCATCCTTTAACCCTGTAGCAGCGTGCATACTTTCATGTGAATTAGAAATTTGATTCGACATTTTCTGCGCCTCCCTTTTTCTTTAAAGATTCATTCAAAATTATCCTTGGTTAGTCTCTTACTGATATTGGTAGCTGTATAGCTATTTTTTCTCCTCACCGATTGCTTTAATGACTCTGCAGGTAAGTTCAATACCTTTCAGATACTCCTTGATTGTCAGATGCTCATTGGGGGCGTGATTGTTAGAATCAGCATCAGACCATCTCACTTGAATCGCCGGAAGCCGCAAAATATTCGTCCACAAATAATCAGGAGCAGTCGACGGTCGACAGGAATAGACAACATAATCGCCATAAACCTCTTTGGTAACCTCCTCAATAATGGGAACATATTTGTTGTCAAGTGGGGTTTTTGACGGCTCAACAGCACTTTCTTTAATGACTTCAACATTGTCATATCCTAGTACTCGGATGTACTTTTGTATTTTGTTGAAAATATCATCAGGCATTTGGCCCATAACCAGTCTAATATCAAGATTGGCCACAGCCTTATTTGTTACGACACCGGCCCCATCTCCCGAATGAAGAAAAGATACGTTAAACGTCGGCGTTGTATTGAGCTGTACATAATAACTTGAATCATCCGGATACCGAGGTACCACCCCAAAGAGTTGTTCCATTTCTTTTTCAACGTTGGGCAAGGCGTTCATTATTTGGATTTCCTGTTCGGTCGGTTGAAGAATATGGTCGTAAAACCCAGGTACGTGAACCTGACCGTCACTTTTCAATTTATGCAACAGTTCAACCATTTCCCATGCGGCACTTGGGAGCACTGGTGCATATCTCGAGTGCGCGTCCTTGCTAATCGTCTTAAGAACCAATTGAATACTGAGCAGTCCCTTGGCTCCCAAAGCAATAATCGGCAGATTTTTTTCATTTTTGGGCCCGTCACTGAAAAACACCAAATCAGCTGCCAACATATCTCTGTACTCATCCAAAAATTCCGGCAATCCCTTACTTCCCGACTCCTCACAGCCTTCAAATATAAATTTTAAATTCACAGGCAGTTCACCGTATTCTTTTATCCAAAATTCAACAGCCTCAAGGTGTGCCATTAAAGGCGATTTATTATCGGCAGTTCCTCTGCCGTAGACCGCTCCGTCCAATATGACAGGCTCAAATGGCATGGTTTTCCAAAGTTCCATATTTCCAACAGGCTGAACATCATAATGAGCGTAAATCAAAATGGTTTTTTTATCGGGATCATCTCCATATTTACCGTAGATAACAGGGTATGGCTTAGCTGGATACGTATTGACGCTAAGCCCTATGGACTTCATTTTTACGACAACCATGCGGCAGCATTCCTCAACGCCCTCGCCCGTCGCACTAATGCTCGGCTGCGCAACAAGGTCAACCCAATCCTTCAGCATTCTTTCTTTTTCACGCTTTATATAGCAGGCTATTTTTTGATTAAAATCATCTTTACATATTTGCATACAATCCTCCCCAAATCGATTTTCAAGAAAAAATCTTTAATCTGTTTGCAATGAGTGTTAATCAAAATAGTTCTTAACTACTTCGAGAGCTTCGCTCAGGCTATTCGTTACGAAATTCCTCTTGTGCACAAGTTCTACGATAATCTCTTTTGCTTCATCGCCGTTTTCCGGTGTCTTTATTAAATCATCAATTAATTTTAATGATGGCATTGGTGACAGAGGAATTCCCGTATCATTTTCATAGATATTTCCTGTGGTATAGTTGAGTGGAATTAAAATCCGACCAAGCTTCATAATCGTTGTATTAAATCGATTTACATCCTTTGGTTCTGCCTCGTACAGCTTTTTACAGCAGGCAACAAGTTCACAAGCCTTGGCAAGCGGCAGACTGAGGTCAAACTTGCTGTCTGCTTTTTTTTGCCAGTAATCCACAAGGCTTTCAATCTCGATCGCTGTCTTATGAAAGTTAAGTGGTATGACTTCGCTTATTGCAAAACACATTACAAATGATGTGAATATCTTGGCATCCCTTAAGAAAAACTCAGGTTCAATCTTGTCCAACAGATCATCCGCCGTATGCCACCACCAGCCAAAATCAAAGGCTCCTGATCTAGTCTGAGAAAGCCTGTCCTCGGGATTTTCCGGTCTGGGCTGCTTGGAAAAAGAGGAGAAAGCACTCGTTACACCGTGAATATAGTAAGACTGGTCACCGTTTCTGCCACATCTGCCACCGTTAAAATCAGCACCGGCATGCGTTTTGATAAAGTCAACCGCCACATCCCTGGCTTCAGGCATAATAATCGATCTTGTCAGATCGGTGGCACCAACTCCACCGATGATATCAGCATTTACGTTAATTACGCAATTTTCATGCAAATCCTGCCAATAATGATCCGCATGCCATGCTGAACCGGCATATCTGCCATGGGAATGTCCGGAATAGAAAACAAACTTTATGTTTCGCTTTAAATGTTCTTTGTGCTCCATAGCTACCTTGGCAACCTCGATCTGTACCGCGTTGGCCGTACCGTTGTCTGTTGCACCATAATACCAGGAATCAACATGCCCCGAGAACATCACATACTTATCAGTTCTCTTTGCAGCCTTGACTTCAGCAATTAAGAGTGGAATCTTTCTCCATCCCGTATCGACAGCAGTGCTCATATATGCCTGCGATGAAATTGCCGCCGCTTTACGGATGATTTCGGCATCTTTGTCATTTACCGATACATAGGGTATGTTTGGAATTAAATCTTTAGTATAAAGAGAAGGAGAACCCCAGGCATTGGATATAATTTTCTCGTGAATGCGATCACCCGTACAACCGATTATACCTTTTGCTCCCAGCTTCCACGCCCTATAAATCTTTGCGAAATCCGCAGTTCCTCCAATCATGACAATATTGTGTCGGCATTTCTCTTCGCTTATCACTTCTATGCTTTCACAATATACGAGTTTTCCTGTTATCCCTTCCTCAGGAGTACTTATAGCCATGGACGCCGTATGACAATGGATTTCTTCGCCATTTATTAAAAGCTTAGCCGATATGGGAAGACTGATATAGGCATCATGTAAAATCAGTTCTGTTGTAAGACCGATATCCTTTAATTTCTTTTCAATGTAGTAAAAGGCTTCTAATTCTGCTTTGGTCCCTGACAGTCTTTCCCACTTGCATATTTCTTTGACATTTTCTATTAAGCGATCAAGTGAAACATTAAAATTAATATAGCGTTCAATATTCTTCATAAGCCATACCTCCAAAAATTTTATTGAAAGATCTAATTTTAGGTACAACTAAAGAAGGCTGTGGCTACAATGGCTTTAAAACAAAGTAGCAGCCCTCTACGCAAACATTGCGATGATTATTCTTTTACTAAACTCAGGCACTAGCCTGCAGACCGTGCAATAATATTTATAAACCAGCATGGTTGTTAAATATATAATATCACCCTAAAGAATAATAATGTAGTAAGCAGATTTTTATATTGATTATAAAAAATCCTTATAGTTTAATGCAGTACATTAAACCATAAGGATTAGCCGGATTCTTCTAATATATAACTATAAGTCTACCATTGTTTGTTTTTTCATACAAGAAATTGCCCGCTAGCCGTCATAAATAATCTGAGCCATTTTTATAAAATCTCTCATAAATTTAGGGATATAAGCATCTTTTCTATGACACAAATAAAAATTATGCGCACGTTCCCTACGTTCTATATAACAAAAAAAAGATTTTTCTTTTATCACGGTTGTCTCATCATGTAAAGTTCCTGGATATAGAGAAACAAAATTACAGGAAATTGCCAATCGGCATGCCAATTCTATGCTATGAGTCTCAAGTATGATCTTAGGATTGATATTGAAGTTTTTAAAAAGTTCTTCTTGTGTCTTTCTAAAACCATAACCTTCATATACCGAAACAAATTTTTCATTTTTTGCCTCTTGCAGACTGATCGTAGAGCCTTGGGGAATTCTTTTGGCAAGGTCGGTTTCCAACCCGCCAAATAAAATAATATTATCTTTATTTAAATAGACGTATTCCAGGGCATCATTCTTATTCTCGGTCCTTACAAAAGCTAAATCCGCCTGTTCATTGATTACAGCTTCGCTCAATGTACCTTTAGTGTCCTCAATAATTTCAACTTCTACCAATGGCCACGCAGCCAAATAAACAGGCAGTACCTTCGGCAACAAGGATGCCGCCCGATGAGGAGCGATGGCAATTTTCATGCAGCCTCGTGTTTCACCGTTAATTTCATCAATTTCCAAAAGCAGATTGTCCCTGACATCCAAAATCTTTTTAATAGAATCAACAATTATCTTCCCTGCAAAGGTTAAAGAAATCGGGCTGGTGTGCCTGTTAAAAATCCTAGTATTCAGCTCCCGCTCAACAGCCTGAATTTTTTGGCTAAGCAGCGGTTGGGACATATAAAGCTTTTTAGCGGTATTAGAAATATTACCATTCTTAAGAACCTCTAGAATGTATTCCATTTGCTCAACATCCATCCAGTCCACCCCTAACTTGCCATTAATATACGTTATCATATAAGTGATGCCTTACAGATAAGCACCTTAAAAACTACTAATTAAATTTGTGTCAACTTTATCAGCATTTCCCGTTAGAGGTGATACGGTTCTCCCCGATTAATCTTATACGAGATATTACTTTATTGTGTACGGTAATACTATACTTTAAACTTGTTTAGCAATTTGTTACGATAGTACACTAAGTAACCGTTCATGCAAACACTTCTTTTGAATTCTATCTGTACAAGACTATGAATAACTTATTTACATAACGCTCCTGTCTCATACATTCCCCCCAATAATAGTTTGATATTTCAAACTATTATCGATATAATGTTACTTTCCTAGTAACAATGTGAATAGCAATAAATATTAAGCTAGATTGAATCCATGCTATACTTTCACAAACAATCTGCTTTAACGTATCTATATTTCTTAAATTAATTTCAAGGACCCGATTCATTATATTCTTCCATACTTCTACACGAAATACCTCTATAAATTCGTGCAAAAATGTATTTTTGTGTAAATAATGTCGCCTCCGCGCGCTGGCACTGATATAAGCAAAAGTACCTTTCTTAAAAAACTGATAGATAAAAGAAACGAAACAAGGGCGCTATTATTTCGCCTTTGTTTCGTTTCTTTATTGTCAAATGAAAGCCACGCGCCTAACTCCATTGCTGGTAACTACATGTCTCAATTAATGCGCTATTTCCATCTGGAAACATTTGTCTTTGCCCCATATCAATAATATTTAATTTTTGGCTAAATACGCCCTCATAGAACACTTTACCTCTCTCCATATCAATTACAGGGATCTCGAACCAAACTACTGGATTGCCCGTTTTACTCATATGTAGCACTCCTAAAATTCTGTTTACCTTGTTATCCATATCGTAAGTCAACGGTCAGCCTGGAAAACTAATGTAGTACCAACATTGTTTGGTATAAACGCTTCCGGCATTGCTTGGGCAATTTGGTGAATAGCAGACCAGCCAGTACAGTGTCCGGGCATCAAATAGGTTGGATTAATTTTTTGTAATTCAGCAATTGTCTCGGGAATAATTTTTTCAAATATCCCACCCGTTAAGTGAAAGCCTCCTAATACGGTATAAACTTGTTGGCAATGAGTCAGTGCTTGAGCATAGCGGATTGAATTGATAACTCCAGCATGACAGCAACCTGTAATTACAACCAAGCCCCTTCCCCGGACATTTACAATAACGCACTGATCATCCAATACTAACGGATCATTTTCCCATTGGCCGTTACGTTTCGTGTAGTGGATCGGAAATCCTGTTTCAAAATCAGTAGTCCGGTCAACTTGGCCAGAAACAAGAATCATATCATCAACTAAAAGAGTTGGATCAATTTTTTTAACGAAAACAATTTTATCCTGTTGTAAATCAGTTAACTTAGGAGCTGAAACATTAGTTTCATACCCACCTGGCATGATTACCTTTCTCTCTAATAAAGCATCGGGATGCAATATAAGCGGTATCTGATGTGGCCCTAATTTATCAATCAACTCAGGTAACCCCGTAGTATGATCCAGGTGGCCATGACTGAGTATAATCGCTTGCATATCATTAACGTTAATTCCCATGACACTCATGTTATGCAAGGTACCACCGGGACTCACCCCTGTATCATATAATACAGCGCCTTGTTTATTTCCGCATTTGACTTGAATCATTGCTGAAAATCCATGTTCTGCTACAATTGTCGAAAAACCATCATTTGAAATAAGTGGGCCTTTAGAAATATCAAATCTATGTACGATTTCATTACTTGTCATAAATGCGTCTGTTGTATTATCCATGATTATCGTAATTTTAACCTCATCGATTTCTAATAATGGAATGTTTTTTCCCATAACATTATTCACACCTGCTCATCAATTTTAATTATCATTTTCTTTCTAAATATCCGATTTTGCGCAAGCCCACTTAGCGATCTCTCTTACTTTTTCGTGTTCATCATCACAAGCGCTTTTTAGATATTTTACGTATTTAGCTTCGAAATTATTTGCCATTGCAATAATAGAATTAACTTTCCATTTCCAAAGATTTTTTTCCCTGATATACCAAAATTTTGGTTGGATGATTTCTCTAAAAATTTTATCGTCCATATTAAATACATTTTCTAAAGACATATACTCAGCTATTTTTTTTACATCCGGAAAATCTTCTTCCTCACTTAAGCAATTTTTATTCATGGGGCAAACATCTTGACAGGCGTCGCAACCATAAATACAGCCGCCTATTTTTTCTCTTAACTTCTCCGGCGGTAAATCATCGGCAATGCTGGTTAAGAAAGTTATACACTTATATGCATTCACAGCATAAGGCTTTAAAGCTTTGGTTTTACAGGCATCTTGGCATTTAGTGCAACCATCAGGGCAGAATTTTAGAGAAGGAGTATTTATTAATTCCATTTCTTTATCAACCAGCCAGCTGTCCATAATCACCCAAGAACCACTTTTTTGGGTATAGAACAGGCTGTTTTTCCTAATAATTCCAAGTCCCGCTTTTTGCGCCGCCGACTTGTAGGCAGTTGTTCCAAAGCCTACTGAATCTCTAAAAGCCTTTAGCCCTAAACTATTTAAATAATTATCAAACAAAATCCTATTATTATACTCTTCCGTATTCTTATCCTTCCTTGTATCAAACCAATAATGTTTGCCAATCTGGCTGCTAATATGATCAAGTCTGTATTGGCCATACCGGCTAACGCAAATAATGATTGATTTGGCCCATTCATGGGATTCTTGAGGTACGGCATATAGAGAGAGCAGCGTTTTATACAAAGATTTCAATTCCGGAAAAAGTTTAACATTTTCATTAAGCCTTTCGGCATAGCCTTTCATTTCGTCTACTTTGATTATGCCGCAGGCTTCATAGCCTAATTCCAAAGCTTTCTTTTTAATTAATTCTTCGATATTATTAACATTTATCATAATAATTTTTCTTCCTCCAATAGCATATTTATCCAAAATTTATTAAATAATATCATATCAGTGTTTTTATTCGCTATAGCCTCTCGGTGAGGAGCTATATCATAAGAATATAAGCATACACTTATAGTTAAGACGCAATATTTCGTTTATTGACACTTGTTATTATAAGGACATTTATCACAAGAGAAATCATATTGGCATTTCTCAAAGGCCTTTTTAAACAGTTCATCTATATCCTTTTTGTATTCATTCAATACATCCAAATTAATTGTATAGAAGACTCTAAAACCTCTTCGGTTTTCCTCAAGAATTCCAATATTCTTTAAAATCTTTATGTGTTGAGACGCAGCAGGTTGAGAAACGCCAAGTTGTTGAGCCACATCAGTAACGCAAAAGACTTCATTAACATTTGAAGCAAGCATTTTTATTATTTTTAGTCTTTTCTCGTCCCCGAGAGATTTAAGGACTTCGGCCATGGTCTTCAAATGATTTATCATTAATATACCTCTTAACTATAAGTATATAGTTATTATCTTATAATCATAATATATTGTCAAGTTCCGCCAATGATTTTTTTCCTAGAAAATAAACAGTACCCCAAAATTGATTACATGCCATTATATCAGCATTTGATCTGCTGCAATAGCGCACGACGATTATGACCATATTGGAATTCCACATCCCTTATTGCCTTTTCCGTAAATTCCATATCAGTGATCTCATCTATTGCCTGCTTGCGAATGCTCTCAATATACCGCCAGATATGCTCCAGTATCAACAAGCTGCGCCGCAAGCCATAAGTATAAAAAGGTTTTTTGAAGACAAAGTTAACGAGAAAGTGTTCGAGCAAAATATCGGGTGTATAGCAGTCCGTTCGTACCGGCTCTAGCGCATCATCTAGCAAATCATAGTTATGGTAAAGCAGACTGGTAAGATTGCGGTTAAAATGTTCATCATGTTTTAGTGTCATGACTGCGTCGATTGTCGCCTGCATTAGATTTAAGCGTTCAACAATTGTCATTCCCCGACACTGCAAAATATCAATAAAATGTTGCTCCAATTCAAAATAATGACGTAGTGGTGAAAATAAAGGCTGCTGGCTGGGATAAACATCCACAGCATAGGCGCTGGGAGTAAAATCCAATAGTGCATGATCAGAACGAATAATCGTCAATGGCTCAATACGGCTAACCATCTTTAACACCGACGGGCAGCTGAAGCTAAGTGTTAGTTCTATACCACGAGCAGTATTCATAGGATAACGGGGAAAGATCTGGCAAACAGCATCTAGATGGCTATGGCCTGCTTGCTGCTGCAATCTGCACAGATTGTCAGCAGTAAGAAACCAGCACCCTCCACCTGGCCTCTTGGCAATATACGCATATTCTTCTAGACTTTTTCGCCCTTGAAGTGGAACAAAAGCTCGCTGAAACTCAGCTTGCGCCCCTACCTTCAAAAACAACTCGGCGTTACGCTGATAACTCTCCTCATCAACAGTTACCTGCCAATCATTACGACAGCATTTACCGCAAGCCCTACAAGAAAATTTCAAGGCTACATCCATATATATATACATCAAATACTCCACCTTGATTTAGTTATAGATAAAGATCGCGTTAGCGACTGCGTTCGGCAACCCCGATACTGATGGTAACAAAGAGCTAGCCCTTCCCCCCCAGTTACGTTTTGGAGTACCGAGGCCACAAGACGCAGTACATCATCGCCGGCGGCGATAAAGGCGCTGCCCAGATGTGACTGATACTTTAATTGCCTTAATAAAATCAAAAACATAAGACCATAGGTCAAAATAGCCGGTTGCGGAATAGCTGTAAAAAACAGAGGTTCCGCTAAGTTTTAGATATTATATTATACCAATTTCGACATCTTTTGTCATTACAGATATCGGCGAGCGATACCACTCCGAGGGGATTCGGCAAATCTGATAAGCCATGGAAGGGTATATAAATCTTTCTAAAGGCTTCATTGGCTTGTCGCCCTCATAATGCTCTTTACCTCCTCCACAAAATCAAATTTGACAAGGGTGAATTATTAAGAGCAGGGAATTGCTAATTTACTATAGAATTAGATCTTATTACAGATTCATTCGCATGGTTTTTCCTATAATATACAGGATGTAAAAATGCTGATCATGTGAAAAAAATAACAATCAATAAGAGAGGTATTATGACTCACATATCAATCTGCGTTGGGAGTGCTTGCCACCTTCGGGGGGCACAAGACGTATTGCTTGCTTTTATTAACTTAATTGAAAAATACCAAGTAGCAGGAAAAATTGATTTAGAAGGAAACTTCTGTCGGGGACAATGTACTAAAGGAGTAGTCATAAAAATTAATGACGAGATCATTACTAACGTGACCAAAGAAAGAGTTTATGATATTTTTCGTGAAAAAGTGCTGGAAGGTGATTTTTCATGAGGATCATAGTAACCCAGCAAGCGAATTGCCAGGATTGCCATCGCTGTATGCGCAATTGCCCTGTGAAAGCGATTGGCATCGAAAAGGGTCAGGCCCATGTAATTGAAGATAAATGTATTTTATGTGGCAATTGCGTGGTGGAATGCCCACAAAAAGCCAAGCAAGTCGAAGACCAGATTGCCAAGGTGAAGGAAATTATCAGTTCTAACCGGCGAGCGATCTTAAGTCTAGCCCCCTCTTTTATCGCGTCTTTCTCTGAATATAGTCCCGAGCAGCTATGGGAAAGATTGCTGGGGCTAGGATTTAGTGCGGTGGAAGAAACTGCGGTAGGTGCCGAGGCCGTATCACAGGTTTACTCGCAATTGCTACAAATGACCGATAAGCCTGTGATTTCTGCGTGTTGTCCGGTGATTGTGAATACCATAAAAAAATATTATCCTCAGTTAATCGGCAATTTGGCCCCAGTCATGTCACCCATGCAGGTCCATGCCCGAATGTTAAAAGAGCGTTTTGATAAAGATGTAGTAGTCGTTTTTGCTGGACCTTGCATTGCCAAGATCGCCGAACAGGATGAACCTTGCAGCCAAGTCGACGCAGTAATTACCTTTGAACAGCTAAAACATTGGCTTGCCGAACAGGATAACCGGTTGCCTGGCGTCAACACACTGCAGACAAAAAGGGCGTCGAGAAGATCACGTTACTATCCAGTGGCTGGTGGGGTTTTGAAATCTTTTACGCGTAGCGAACAAACCGCTACTAATATTATTGCTGTCGATGGACTGGACAAATGCATGACGGTCTTTGACGCGTTAGGCCGTAAAGAAATTGCTCCCCGGTTTATTGAAGCACTTGCTTGTAGCGGTGGCTGTATCGACGGTCCGGCGTGCGGCACCGACAAATGCTCGCCTGCAAAAAGGCTGAAGGTTTTAGAATTTGCCGTCAGTGGACATGTTTCGGCGTGGCAGAACACGCCGGACACGTTTGGTTTCCAGCGCGAGCATACCGCTAAGCCTTTTAAAGAAAACATGCCATCGGAGAAACAAATACGTCAGGTGCTTCAACAAACGGGAAAGAATACCAGACAAGATGAGAAAAATTGCGGTGCCTGTGGTTTTAACTCTTGCAGAGAAAAGGCGATTGCCGTATGCCAGGGCTTGACAACTATCGACACTTGTGTGCCCTATATGCGCTTGAAAGCTGAATCCTTTGCTAATATCATAGTGGATAACTCATTGAACGCAATTATTGTGGTCAATGATAAGCTGCTGATTCAGGAATTTAACCCGGCGGCGGAAAAGATATTCGATCACCGAAAGGAAAACGTCAAAGGCCGAAATTTGGCTGAATTTATGAATTGTTCTAGTATTGTAAGCGCTGCTCAAGCAGGCCAGAAAGTCATTGATCGGCGAGTAAGAGTGACCACCAGCGGAGTGGTAACCAATCAAGTAATCATTCCCGTTAATGAGCATAATCTTATCCTCATTTTCATGACGGATATTACCATCCAGGAAAAGCATTCTCGCGAATTAGAACAGATGAAACACCAAACAGTGGAAAAAGCGTCCGAAATCATCAACAAACAAATGCAAGTAGCCCAAGAAATTGCCGGGTTACTTGGAGAGACGACTGCAGAAACGAAAGCGGCCTTGTTTGAACTTATCGGATTACTGAAGGCGAAGGAGGAAAACTGATGCACCGACTACATGCGGAGGTGGCTGTAGCGCAGTTATCCAAATCCGGCGAGGAATTATGCGGAGATAAGGTAGAAGTAAGCCAAGTCGGCGATACAACCACTATTGTAGTTTCCGACGGTCTGGGCAGCGGCGTCAAAGCGAATATACTTGCAACCTTAACGACGAAAATAGCGTCTTCGCTGCTCAAACACGGTATACCTTTGGAAGAGGTAGTCAATACTATCGCCCAAACACTACCCGTTTGCCGTGAACGGAAAATCGCCTATTCCACTCTCCATATTGTAAAACTGCACATTGACGGTAAAACCACAGTTGTAGAATATGACAGCCCGGCATCTTTTTTGTTACGTAACGGCCATGTGATCCCATTTCCAACTCATGAAAAGGTTGTTGCAGGTAAAACTGTCAGAGAAGGTTATCTCGCGTTACAGGAAAATGATTTTATCATCATTGTAAGTGACGGCGTGATTCATGCAGGCATTGGAGGTTTGCTAAAACTGGGATGGAGTTGGCAGGGCATATCCAACCAGCTTGCCTTGAACTATTCAAGTCGTTGTAATGCGTCTGAAGTAGCCGAAGGAATTTTAAACTGCTGCAACGGGTACTATCTTGGTCGACCGGGAGACGATTCGACAGTCGTTGCAGTGAAGCTTCGCCGTCAGAGGCAGCTCACTTTATTTACTGGTCCGCCTGTTGATAAATTCATGGATGAACGAGTGGTAAATAGATTTTTGCAAGTGCCTGGAAAAAAGGTGGTTTCCGGTGGGACTACTGCAAATATTGTGGGACGAATTACTGGCAAATCAGTGAAGGTAGATTTGTCCAACCTTGACCCGGAAGTGCCGCCGACAGCTAAGATTGAAGGAATAGATTTAGTAACCGAGGGAGTATTGACCTTAACAGCGGTGATTGAGCGTTTAGATGACAGGCGCAGGTTAAGCGACATGTCATTTCAGGATGGAGCAACTCTGATGGCGCGTCTTATGTTGGAAGCGGATAAGATTGATATTTTAGCCGGTATGGCGGTGAATCCTGCGCATCAAAACCCAATTCTTCCTTCGCAGATAAATATCAAGAATCATGTTTTGGATAAGTTATGTACCAAACTGGAATCGATCGGCAAACAAGTTACCTTAGAAAAGTTCTGACTGAGTAAGCGTCCTTCAGGACGCTCCTTTTATAACATTTATAGAAAACCGTCAAGGCCCTTCCAGAAATTTTTTTGCAACAGCCGCAAAAATTTATCTTTCAGACTTTGACGGTTTTTCTTTTAATATATTAACCAAAAGTAAAATGTTCGTCTTTAAAATTTATTTTGTGCATGGTAGTGGGTATGAAGTAATTTATGGGATTTCGCACTTAAGGGTTTTTCCAGAAATTCACGATAAACTTTCTGAATTGATGGGTTCTCATGAGATTTACGCAAGCTCATGTCACGGTCACATTCATAAATGGCTGCCATTCGCTGTTTTCTAATTTTCTCAGATACTGGATACGGCTGTCCGCCACCACCAATGCAGCCGCCGGGACAAGCCATGATTTCGATAAAATGGTAATTTACTTCACCACTACGGATCTTTTCCATAACCATTCTGGCTTTAGCCAAGGAATGGACGACAGCCACTTTTACCGTTAAATCGCCAATGGGAATAACCGCTTCTTTAATCCCCTCAAGACCCCGGACCTCATGATATTCCAACTGAGATAACTCTTTTCCTGTAAGCACTTCGGCCACAGTCCTAAGCGCCGCCTCCATTACACCACCCGTGGCACCGAAAATAATCGCTGCGCCTGTTGACTCGCCAAGTGGATCATCAAAACTTTCGCTAGGCAGTTGCTCAAAATCGATGCCTGCCTCTTTAATCATTCGGCCTAGTTCGCGGGTTGTGAGAACAAAATCAACATCCTGATAGCCGCTGGCATTCATTTCAGGCCGAGCTGCCTCAGCCTTTTTGGCAGTACAAGGCATGATTGCAACAGAAACAATGTCAGCTGGATTAATACCGGACTTTTCAGCATAATAGGTTTTTACCAGCGCGCCAAACATTTGCATCGGTGACTTAGCTGTTGACAGATGCTCAAGCAAATCCGGGTAGTTTTGCTCGATAAAATTTACCCACCCGGGGCTGCAGGAGGTAATCATCGGCAAGGTTCCTCCCTGAGTAATACGTTGAATTAATTCATGTCCTTCTTCCATAATAGTCAAATCAGCACCAAAGTCAGTGTCAAAAACCTTAGTAAAACCTAGCCGCCTGAGCGCAGCTACCATTTTGCCTGTAACAATACTTGCTGTCGGAAGTCCGAGTGCTTCACCCAAAGCGACACGCACGCTTGGTGCAGTTTGCACAACGACACATTTAACTGGATCGCCCAAAGCTTTCCAAACATCTCTTGTATCGTCCTTTTCTACGATTGCCGCTGTTGGGCACACTGTAGCGCACTGTCCGCAAAGCGTACAAGCCACATCGCCAAGTCCCTGCTGAAAGGCAGGAGCAACAGTTGTATTAAAACCACGATTAACAAAGCTATAAACATGAACACCTTGCCGATCACCGCACACCCTGACACATCGGCCACATTTAATACATTTAGTCTGATCTCGTACAAGTGAAGGATTACTTTTGTCAAGTGGGTATTCGGTGCGCTCACCCTCATAAGGTAGATCGCGAATTCCCAATTCCGCAGCAATTGTCTGTAACTCACAATGTAAGTTTTTCTGACAGGATAAACAATCGGTTGGATGATTGGCTAATAGTAATTCTACCACGGTCCGCCTGGCTTCTCTCACATTGGGAGTGTTCGTGTGAACGACCATGCCCTCGTTAACGGGATAAACGCAGGAAGCCGCAAGCGAACGCGCTCCTTGAACTTCCACCATACAGATCCGACAGGCACCAGCCGGTCGAAGTTCAGGATGATAGCATAAGGTAGGAATCTTTATTCCCAGCTGCTGAGAAGCTTCGAGTATCGTAGAACCGTTTGGAACTTGAACTTTAAGTCCATCTATGGTTAAATTGACCATTTTTATAATTGATCCTCCTTGTGCAGTATTATCCCTTGCGAATGGCCTTAAAGGGACATTTTCCCATACATGCCCCGCATTTGATGCATTTTTCCTGATCAATAGAATGCCTGGATTTTACTTCGCCACTTATGGCAGTAACAGGGCATACCTGTTTGCAAAGTCCGCATCCCTTACAGTTTTCTGTAATGGAATAACCGGAAAGATGGCTGCAAACACCAGCTGGGCAGCGTTTCTCGTTAATATGAGCCTCGTATTCATCCATAAAATAACGCATGGTGCTTAAAACTGGATTAGGCGCCGTCTGACCCAGTCCGCATAGAGCTGTAGCTTTGATATTCTTGGCAAGTTGTTGAAGAAGCTCAATATCGCCTTTTTTGCCTTTCCCCTCGGTAATATTCGTCAGTATTTCCAGCATCCTTTTTGTTCCTTCCCGACAAGGAGTACATTTGCCGCATGACTCACTTTGCGTAAAGTTCACAAAAAATTTGGCCACATCCACCATACAGGTGTCTTCATCCATAACGACCAATCCGCCTGAGCCCATCATGGCACCAGCCTGGATAAGAGAATCATAATCAACAGGCAGATCAAGCATCGATTCTGGCAGACAGCCACCTGACGGCCCGCCAATTTGGACAGCTTTAAATTTTTTACCGTTTAATATCCCGCCACCAATTTCATAAATAATTTCCCGCATCGTAATTCCCATTGGAACTTCAGCCAAACCAGTATTATTAATTTTTCCTGTGAGCGCAAAAACCTTCGTCCCTTTACTCTTCTCTGTACCAATACTGGCATACCACTCGCCGCCGTTAACAATGATTTGCGGTACATTGGCAAAAGTCTCGACATTATTAATATTCGTTGGTTTGCCCCACAGTCCTGAAATAGCTGGGAAAGGAGGCCGTGAACGGGGCATGCCGCGCTGACCTTCAATCGATGCAAGCAATGCTGTTTCTTCACCACATACAAAGGCGCCTGCCCCTTCTTTAATTTTTACTTTAAAGTCAAAATCCGAGCCAAATATATGTTTTCCAATAAAGCCCATTTCTTCAGCTTGGGCAATGGCTACTTTTAGACGCTTAATTGCCAAAGGATATTCCGCTCGTACATAAATAATCCCTTCGCTAGCGCCAATGGCATAACCGCAGACAGCCATCCCTTCCAGCACGCGATGAGGATCACCCTCTAGGACACTGCGATCCATAAAGGCGCCTGGATCTCCTTCGTCAGCATTGCAGATCACATATTTCTGGTCACCTGCCGCCTTTTTGGCAAACTCCCATTTCATCCCGGTGGGAAAACCGCCGCCGCCCCTGCCGCGGAGTCCAGATACCTTGACCTCATCGATCACTTGCTCCGGCGTCATTTTTGTCAGAGCTTGGCCTAAAGCCTCATAACCGCCCGCTGCGATATAGTCTTCAATCACTTCCGGACTAATATGACCACAGTTAGCAAGGACCATCCGTTTCTGTTTCTTATAAAAATTGATTTCATTATAGTTGATAATTTTCTCATGTGAAATAGGTTCGCGATATAGAAGACGTTCCACAATACGACCTTTATAAAGATGTGAATCAACAATCTCAGCGACATCCTCTTCCTTAACGTGGCAGTAAAACACACCTTCCGGATAGACAATCACAATCGGTCCCATTTCGCAAAAACCATGACACCCTGTCTCAACAATTTTAATCTCATCAATCAAACCTTTACGGGCCACTTCTCTTTGAAACGCTGCTTCTACCTTTTTTGAGCCAGATGAAATACAACCAGTTCCGGCACACAGCAAAACATGGGCTCTAATATGTTCCATGATTTTTCCTCCCAAACTGACAATTTATTGTTCAATTTTGCCGACAAACAACTCTTCGACAATGCGCCCGTTCACTACATGTTCGGCAATAATTTTTGGAACATCCGTTGGTTTAACCCGCCCATAGGTAATGCGCGGTTCATTTGGTCTTACCACATCAACAAGGACTTCTTGCTGACACATGCCAATACAATCGGTCTGGCAAACTGAAATATCTTCCAATTTTTTTTGGGCGATTTCATCCAGAATAGCAATCATAACTTCACGCGCTCCTGCCGCAATACCACAAGTCCCCATTCCTACGATCACCTGAGTGCTGCTCATTTTGCGCACCTTTCTATCTGATTGCAGTTGTTCCCGCAGTTTTTTTAAATCTTCAAGTGTCTTCATAACCTGCACCTCCTTATAACCTGTCATAATATGAAAATCCCTTCAATTACGCGTAACGCGTTAAAATTTCTGCGATAATTTCCGGTGTTAGGCGGCCATGAGTATCTTCATCAATCATCATTACTGGGGCTAAGCCACAGGCTCCAATACAGGCAACTGTTTCCAACGTGAATTTTAAATCACGAGTCGTCTGCCCGGCCTCAATATGCAGATTGTCTTCCAGCGCTTTCAGAATCATTTTTCCGCCCCGAACGTGGCAAGCAGTTCCCTGACAAACGCGAATAATATGTTTTCCACGCGGATTTAAATGAAACTGAGAATAAAATGTGACAACTCCATAAATGTGACTAACAGGAATTGCGAGCTTGTTAGCAATGTGCTTGATAAGCTCTTTTGAAAGATATCCATAGATATTTTGAGCTTGCTGCAATACCGGAATTAAAGCTCCTTCTACACCTTGATACTGAGCTAAAATTTCGTCTATTTTTGGAAAGGGATTAGGACTGCCCGAACAAGAACAGCAGTGTTGTTTTGATTGATCCATTATTCTCCTCCTATATTTAGTAATAGGCCTAGCACATAAATTGACGCTGGCCTTTCTCAGTCAGCGCCAATTCTATTTTCAGATAAACAAGGTTTGTTCATAGAATAATAACATGCAACCATCCGTGAATTTTTTAACAATATACAGTAGTATCCCCCCTTCTCGATCCAACCTCATGACACGCTAGTCCTAAAGCAGCTACTGGCGATTGTCTAAACCGAATATTTTCGGCATGGCAACGAATTTTCCATAGGCTTTTGAGTTAGAAAAATTCCGTTGACATGCCGAAAATGATTTATTAAGTTCTCAATTCCAGGCACTGTAAAAGTATGCGTGAAGCATTGATTGTCAATTTATGTGCAGTATTGTAAAAATATATAACTTTCTAAATTAATTAAATTTTATAGATTTATTTTTGCGTTTACAATCGATAAATACGATGCAATTAATAGTTAATAGTAATTGATAAGACAACATTTTCTCGAAAAAATAAGAAAAGACATGATAACGGTCATTTGTTAGAATAAAGTTGCTGAACCAAAACTCAACAAAGGAGACTAATTATCATGTCCAATAATATTATACAATTAAATGAAAATTTGATCAACACTGAATTTAATACCCTTAGTTTTACATTTGATTCACAGTGTTAATCTCGAAGAAGGAAAAAATCATATAGCCTGTTCGGCATTTTTGGATAAAACGGCTGAAAAATATGCCCCAAGATATGGTTGTGGAAAATGTCAAACAGGCGTTCCGTGTGAAAGTAAAATTCCCATGCAAAATGTATAGTAATAACACCAAATTGATAAATAGCAGGTTTCTAAAATAAAACCGCCCTCAGATTTCTCTGTCTTTATTTTACTTCTTGACAGGAATCCATATCTCACATTTGTAATCTGGAGAATGTATATCACCTTCAGGATAAACCTCAAGCTCTGGTGCGCAATCATGCTGATATCCTGTAGACGGCAGCCACTCTGTAAATATCCTTCGGGTAAGATCTTGTATAGCTTCAGGCAGCGCTCCAACTGATTCAAATATAGCCCAGGTTACTGCCGGTATATTTGCTGAAACATATCCTTCCGGAAGGGCGTCTTTGACTTCCTCAACTCCTATCATATAATTAAATTCATCTTTGCCGAAATCCTTACATATACCGAGGACACCAAGCTTGCCTGTCTTTGAGCAAAGCCACTGATATGAACCATCATTCATGCAATCGCCCCAGAATTTAGGTACCTGTTTAAAATTTTCTCCGTCCACCATAGTTATCTTTCTTTGTTTACCCACTACTGTAAAGCTTCCTTTGTCAACAATCTTATAATCCATATCTTTATCTCCCTTTATTGAAATGTGAAAGGATAATTTTGGATATGCCTTGAGATTTGCTCCAGGCTCACGCGCAGCCGAAGGACTTATTCCATGCATTTTCCCAAAGGCTTTTGTGAACGCTTCGGGCGTTTCATAGCCATATTTATAGGCTACATTGATAATTTTTTCACAAATCCTGCTAAATTTATCCATGAATTATCAGGATTTTATTTGTTATTTTTTCTATATTATTCCATTTGTTACTTCCGCTATCATCTAAATTACATTATCCCAAAATGCACATTATTAGCTTCCCAATTATAAGTTTTCTTGTCAATACAACGAATAGAGACCCCTGTCAATCGCCTAAAGGTTTATATTCCCCGCAATCTATCATCCAGTATGTATAACTAATACACAAATTCTTCTTGCTGTTTTTCTCTTTTTATAGAAACATAATCTACTTTCTCACCCGTTGAAACATCTCGTCCATCAGATAAACACCTATCCCGTTTTCTCTCTAACATGATTTATTACAGAAAGAAATCTAGACTCATATTGTTCTTGCTTATTGGTTTTGTATTTATTTCGGCTAAAGCTAAATAATTTAGCTCCATCTATTTTTCCGTTTGTACAAATATTTTCTTCAGGAAAATTCAACATCCAATTATACCTAGGAAACAGATGGAAATGAAAATGCTTAGTTTCTTCACCCAAGCTAAGCATGTAAACCCTGTCAATATCCGATTCGCACTATTAACCTATACTATACTCTTCCCGGCTGCAAAATCGTAACACCAAATTCTACAAAAAACCTACCCACTTGATGTTTTATTTGCTATTAACTCTTGCCTCAAGACATTTATTTACACATACTGGAAAATAAATCTATAAAGGTGTATAATAAATTAAGCTGGTTTTAGCAACCTAAATATTTTTAATGAAAGGAGTATTCTATTATGGGAAGATACTCTATTTATGCATAGCAAAGGCTATATAGTATTCGGACCTGGCAGCATCATTAAAAGAGTTACTATACCAATAAAATTAATGATTTCGTTGAAAGAAATGCTCATAAGGACAATTCTTTTCAATAATTTATAGCTATTTCTATTATAATTTATTGGCATAATTACTTCAATTTAATTAGCAAAATTTGAACAATGCCAATAATGGCGTGCTTGGACACCGCTTAGAACCAAAAACAAGACCTAGTAGCTCAGAGGGAATAGTGCTAAAATATGAGTAGAAAGTAATTGTTAGGTTATAGTTTGTTCTTTATGTGAAATTTTTAACAGAATAAAATTTGGGGAGATGATAGCGTGTTGAAATTAATGAGAGCACCTGCTAAGTATGTACAAGGAAAGGATGCTTTGTTTGAGACATATGAAAACACTAAAAATTTGGGATCGTCTTTTTTGTTTGTTTGTAGTCGCAGCGGATACAAAATAGCCAAGCCTAAAATAGAAAAGAGCTTTGGAAACACACCTGCAAAAATCAGGTTTGAGGTGTTCAATGGGATCAGTTCCACCGGCGAAATTGAAAGAATGAGAAAGATTGTGAAAGAAAATAAAATTGAAGTTGTAGGTGCTATTGGCGGAGGAAGTGCTATAGATACTGCCAAAGCTACTGCATATTATGAAAATTTGCCAGTGGTAATTATGCCTACAGTTGCGGCTACTGATGCGCCTTGTACAGGCCTTTCTGTAATTTATAATGACGATGGCTCATTTTGCAAATACATTTTTTATCCTAAAAATCCGGAGACAGTAATTGTAGACTCTTCCATTATTGCCGCAGCACCGGTAAAATTTTTAGTTGCAGGAATGGGCGATGCTCTAGGCACTTATTTTGAAGCAAGAGCCTGTTTAAAAACGAATTCGCCTAGCCTTGAAAATGGTGGAATCACTAAATCTGCAATGGCTCTTTGCAAGCTTTGTTATGAAACCCTTTTGGCAGATGGCTATAAAGCAAAATTAGCAGTTGAACAGAGTATTTTAACTCCAGCAGTAGAAAGCATTATTGAGGCAAATACATATTTAAGCGGTGTGGGAGCAGATAATGGTGGTCTTGCAGTTTCTCATTCTGTATATAATGGATTTACCGCTTTAGAAGAATGTGAATCAACTATGCATGGTAATTTAGTCGCTTTCGGTACAATAGCGCAGTTGATTATTGAAAACGCTCCTCTGGAAGAAATTGCGGAAGTAATCGAATTCTGTATATCTGTTGGCTTACCTGTGACTTTAGCACAACTCGGCGTCAAGGATGTAAACAGAGTTCACATTGCTGCAGAAAAGGCATGCATGACAGGAGAATCAATTCATAACATGCTTGGTGATGTAACGCCAGAAGAACTGTATAATTCATTATTAGCAGCCGATACATTGGGAAAAACCTTTTTAAAAACTGGAAAGGTCCTGTAAAAAGATAATATAAGAGGCACTAGCTTTTCCCCGCCCCATTTTCTGAGGCGGGGTATTTTATGCATTCACATTCATTAGATTTGATCACTGTCAAAGGCCAAGATTATAAATCCTGTTGGCGTTGTCAAAAAACACTTTGTCATGATGCCTTGCTGGAATAATATGCGCAATAAATTCAATATAATTGGATATGTTAGCCAGAGGCCAATCTGTCCCATACAACAGGCGGTCATAGTTGTCCAAGTATTCCAGCCATACTTTTAAGAAATTAATATAGCCATGCTTTTTTTCAAAAAAATCCGACATACTATCGATCCGGCCTTCCAATATTCCCGAAAGGTCGGCAGCTACATTTTCATTTTTCTCAATGACCGCGATAGCGTCTACAAGCCATGGATTGCCAATATGACACATAATAAACTGAACATGAGGATAGCGTACCGCTACCTCATCCAAGGTCATAGGATGACTATATTTCAACAGGGCATTGCTGGTGGCTGTCAATCCGGTATGAACGGCCACCGGTTTTTTATACTGCATTGCTAGTTGATAAAACGGGTCAACCACCGAATCGTAAATATAAAAGTGATTGTAGCCCGGATATAACTTAATGCCGACACAATTCTTTCTTTGCAAATGTTTTTCTACCAAATAAGCTTGCTGTACTATCTCTTCCTCTTTAAAACAAGTGCTATCCAACCCGATACAATAGCTAAGATAGTCAGGATAATCGTGCTCGTTCAACTGCAGGCTCCGGTTGCCCATGACCACACCATGAACAATGTTATGCGCAGCATATTGGTCTTTCAGATGCGCACTAGTATTTTTATGGCCTGCCACTTCTGCAATCTGGTCAAAGTAAGGCTCCTGGCAGAAGTGGATGTGGGCATCAATAATCTTCATTGGAGGATCTCATCACTTTTATAATATTGTCAAATCCGGTAATTTCCCGATCCTGTCTTCTCATCATTTCCACTCCGCATTTTTTATAGATTCATTTCCTTTTCCTATTGGCTCTTATACCATATGATACATCCTATTACTAGACGTGCCATCAACACATGTATTGGTCAAATTTTATTTCTTCTAGTAATAAAACATTACTTTCTTCTATATCGTTTGACAACATATCTATAATATTTCCCTTATTGCTACTAAGCTTAATAATCCCCATTTAGCTGCCCGGGCTACAGGATAGACTACCTTTAAAGCCTTAATAACAAATCTTCAAATGTTGCTAAACTTGTAAAAACCGTTTTATTTTCCACAGCCGCTTTTAATTTTACACCTGCGCTCGTATTACCAATAAGGGCGGCTCCCCTGACACGTCCTTGACGGAGAACTGCAACACCGTAATTCGGTCCATTCTGATATCTCAGCACCGTTGCATCCTCATCTATCTCAACACTTCCCACAGACATAACCGATATGTCGGCAACCTTTAGCAACGGCGATCCTATGGGCTCACAATAAACTGCCTGATCACCACAAGCAGAAATGCCGGCTGTTTCCCCCTGCTTTACGGCAACAATCGCAAGTCCAGGTATGCTGCTATTAAATTCAGCCATATCGCCACAGGCAAAAACGTCCGATAAGGAAGTCTTCATTGCTTCATCTACAAGAATACCACGGCTAACAGCAATAGAACTGTTTCTCAAAAATCCAATATCAGGAATAATACCGCTTGCTGCTATAACAGTTGATTCCTGCAAATGACTCTGAATAGCAGACCCTGCGACATTGACATAAATCGTGATCCCAGTCTGTTCAAGCCGCGCCTTAAGAAAATCCCCTCCGATTCTGTCAAGTTGGCGCGGCAGAAGATACTCGGCTCGCTCGGCAACAGAAACTTTGATGCCCCTTTTGTGCAATGCAAAGGCTGTTTCAATGCCAAGAAGTCCGCCGCCAACAATAAACGCACTGCCTTTTTCGCTACAGGCTTTATTAATTGCCAGAGCATCATCATAGCTGCGCAGTCCGAATACATCACAGGCAAAGGGCAGTACGGCCTTATTCGGTACGGCACCACAAGCCAAAACAAGTTCATCATAGTGAACTCGGCTGTCGTCGGCAAATATAGCCGTCTTATTTTCGACATCAATTTCCTGCGCAATAAGAGACAACTTTAGCTCAATACCGCTGGTTTTAAACCACTCCGGTTTCTGAATAAATAATGCATCAACCGAAAGACCCGCCGATAATACCTCGATGAGCCTTGGCCTATAATAGGGCAAATAAGGCTCACGTCCAGAAAGGATTACTCTGCACCCCCGCTTTACCGCCGCCTTTGCGGCAGTAAGCCCGGCTACGCCTGCTCCGATAATTAGTACTGTCTTAGACATTATTCTGCCTCCTAGAATAATCTAAAAAAAAGTATCAACATTTCGCTAATTTTACACAATTTTTCATAATGTAGCTCTGATTACCTCCGTTCCGAAAAAGCTATCCGCAGCCCAAAACCGATAAAAATTGCCCCTGTTATCCAATTCAAATACGCCTGTATTCTTTCATTCTTTGCAATCCAAAAGCGTAGCTTCTCAGCTACCACAGCATAGACGTTCATTACAAAAAATCCCATGACAACAAATATTGCACCAAGCAAAAGCATTTGCTGTTGAGCATAAACACTTTGATTATCTATAAATTGAGGCAAAAAGCTCAAAAAAAACAGCGTAGTCTTCGGATTTAACACAGAGGTGAAAAAGCCAGTGAAAATTAGGTCTTTACCTTTAGTTTCCTCCTCCGAAGACTTTACGAACAGCTGCTGCTTATTCAAAAAACATCGGATTCCAACGTAGAATAAATAGCTAGCACCAAACATTTTGACGATGAAGAACGCCAAAGATGATGCTTGTAATAATACTGCCAAGCCTAAAGAAGCAGCCAATACTTGAATCATATCTCCTGCCGTTGCCCCCACCACTGCCTTAAATGCTGCTTTACGTCCCTCAGTCATTCCTTTGCTAACAACGTATATCGTGTTTGGTCCAGGTGATATAAGTAGAATAAACGATATAGAAATAAATAGATATATATTGGTTATTTCCATATGGAACACTCCTTCATTATTTACCGTATTATACCACATGTTTGGTAAATTTGGGTATAGCAAATCAAGGTGTGATATAATTAATCATATACTACTTTAATAGAAGGTGTTTTTTTATGTCTACATCAAAGCGATGTTTTTTATTTATTTGCGGTCTTTTCTTTGTAGCTCTTGGTATTTCCTGCGCCGTTATAAGCAAACTGGGTACCGCAACAATTTCCAGCACACCTTACATTCTGAGCTTGCGTTATCACGTTTCCCTGGGCGGTGTTACCTTTATCGTCAATATGATGTTCCTGCTCGGACAAATTCTGATTTTGCGGCGACAGTTTGAATATATTCAGTTACTGCAGATTCCCATGACCGGTATCTTTGGTTTCTTTATCGATTTTACGATGTTCCTAATTAGTATAGTGACACCGGACTTGTATATCAGCAAATTCATTATCATGCTAGTAGGAATTATTAGCATTGCCCTAGGTATTGCTCTAGAGATTATCGGAAATATAGTCATGCTACCTGGTGAAGGCATTGTTAATGTCATTGCCACCCATTGGCATTTTAATTTTGGCAATACAAAGACCTGTTTTGATATAAGCATCGTTCTCATTGCAGCCTTCTTATCCTGGATTTACTTCGGTGAAGTCTACGGTATTCGTGAAGGCACATTGATTTCTGCTCTCATCACTGGTTCTATCGCCAGATTTTTCATCAAACATCTAAGCTATATAGGTCAAAGTGGCAATCTCATATTCCATCTACCTTCCACAACTTCCGTTGAATAAGTTAAAACTATTAGTATGATTAATTACCCCTGTACTCTCTTTTGAGATTGCAGGGGTTTTGGTTTGCCTTATTTTTCTCACTTGGCGCAGTTCTAGAAGCAATTAAGTTTATTGGCATTTCGACTGTTGATGTAACAGCCGAAATACCAACGATACCATTTTACTCTTGTATGGTGTTATTTTTTATAGCCTCTTCCTCCGCCAACTCATCGGCGGCATCCTTTTTCGTTGGAACATTGAGAGCTGCTTCCAGTATTTTTCTGGCAACGGGTCCTGCTGAGTCTGCACCAAAACCGCCCTGCTCTACAATAACTGCCACAACAATTGTCGGCTTGTCAAAGGGAGCATAAGCCACGAACCAGCCATGGTCGTCGCCGTGCGGATTTTCTGCCGTACCCGTCTTGCCAGCGATTGAAATCGGAAATCCATCAAAAACATAGGCGGCAGTACCTCCCGGCAAAGCAACATCATGCAAGGCATCACGGATCAAATTCAAATTACGTTCTGATACTTGCACACCGCCTAGTTCTTCAGGCTCAAATGTTTTTACGATATCACCGTTCGGCGAAATAATTTTACTTACCAAATAAGGACGATACCGATGACCGCCATTCGCTACTTCACTCATCACCATTGCCGCTTGCAGCGGTGTAACTAATTGGAATCCCTGACCGATGGCGGCGTCTAAGGTTTCCGATAAATACCATTCTTCGTGATATACTTTTTCTTTATATTCCTGGCTAGCAACCAAACCCGACGCTTCATCTGGAAGATTTATACCGGTTCGGGCTCCAAGTCCGTACATTCGAGCATATTTTGCCAAATTGTCAATACCTACACGTTCGCCCATTTTATAAAAGAATACATTATCGGATTTTGACAAGGCTGTTTGAAAGTTTATCCAGCCCAATGCTTCCCCCGAGGCGTTTCCTTTCGACATATAATGACCGCTGTCGAAGATTCTTTCCTCAGGAGTTATTTTTCCGAGTTCAAGCGCCGCAGTACTGGTAACGATCTTAAAAGTTGAACCTGGCGGATATTCTCCATCTATGGCCCGATTTTCCATAGGATTAAAAGGGTTATCGTTAATCATTTGCCAGTTTTTTACTGAAATTCCCCCATTAAAAAGATTCGGGTCAAACGTTGGACGGCTTACCATTGCCAATATTTCACCTGTTTGGGGATTCATCACAACGGCGACGGCAGCTTTGGCATTAACATTTCCTAGTTTTTTCTGGAGATAGTTAAGCTGGTCGTCCATCGCTTTTTCCGCGACCTTTTGAATTTTTGTGTCGATAGTTAATACCAGACTATTACCTAAGACCGGTTGCTTTTTATCTAACATTTTCACTGGCCGGCCGGCTGCATCAACTTCCTCTTGCGTATCGCCATCAATGCCACGGATTTCCTTGTCCCATACCTCTTCGAGACCGAATTTTCCAATAATATCACCAGATTTATAGCCTTCAGCCTTCTTTTTCGCGAGTTCGCTATCACTGATTTCACCTATATAACCAAAGATGTGAGCACCCAACTCATTGTAGATATATTTTCGAACCGACTGGATTTCCAGGACAACACCGGGTAAATCATTACGGTGCTCTTCAATCTTGGTGACAATATCCTGACCGACATTGTTTTTTATTCGTATCGATTCAAACGGGTTGCCTTGTTGTTTGACTTTTTGCCGTATTTCATCAGGATTCATACTCAAAAAGGCAGCTAAACGATCAATAACGTCATCCGGTATTGGACCGGAAATAGGAATCAATGAAACGGTAAATCCAGGCCGGTTAGTAACAAGCGGCATCCCATTACGATCATAAAAAAGACCACGGGGAGCCGTGAGCGGCATAAATCGAATGTGGTTAACATCCGATTTATGCCTGTAATCATCTCCTTGGGCTATCTGTAGATAGGCTAGTCGAGTTATAAGAACGACAAATATCAAGATGACAATATAATACAATACATTAAGCCTAGAATTTGAAATATTCCCCCCCATGTCAGTTGGATCCTCTCTAGTATGTTTTCGGCCGTTATAGCTATCTAATGATTGGTTAAAACTCCATAACTTGAAAAAGAAGAATCTACCTTACTCGGTATTGAGTACGCAAACATTTAATATTTATGTTAACTTCAACATGTTGCTGTTCAATCCTCTAGGGAGATTTCACCAATAAGAATACGAAAGAATCAATAGATAAATCGACTGCTAAATACATTTTGTTGTAAAAATAAAATAAACCTGTGCCAAATCATTGACAAAGGTTTCAGATCATAATAATGCTGTTTAATTTTAAATTATTTTAATTAGCTTGTGCTTCTACTGCACTATGATAATGCCTGCTTAATTTTATAATATAGCGCAAATTTTACCTAGTGATTTCGATGCAGTTCACTGATATTGATTTCTTTTTGGATACAGATCAAAATAAGCCTCTAGTACCTGTCTGGCTACGGGCACTGCTGCTACCGCTCCTTCCCCAGCCTCTTCTACCAGTACTACTACAACTATTTCAGGGGTGGTAGCCGGTACAAGCCATTGTTAGCCACAGCCATCAATGATAATACCTGCTGTAGAGGAGTCGCTAGATAATAACCTTGTCCTATAGCAGCGATTAAAGTCTCCCCCGGATGCCATTCTTCACCATATGTAGCGAGTTTCCATGCTTCAGTCGGAACTACACCCTTTTCCTCACCAAATAGTTTTATGCCACTCAATTCGCCATAACCAAATGTTAAGGCATAAGAAGCCAGATTGTCTATACCGATACGTCGACCAAGCTCATAAAATACAGGGTCACTAGACATGGCAATAGCACCAACTATATCGATTTTCCCCAGTCCTTGCGGGTCTGCACCATAAAACGACCAGCCATTGAGCATATATACGCCTTTGTCTTCAAATATTTCTTGGGGTGTGGTACTGCCAGTATCGAGAGCAGCTGATGCGGTAACAATTTTGAATACTGATCCGGGAGGATAGGCATTTTGAATAGCACGATTGTTAAGCGGATTATCCGGGTTAGTTATGATTGCATTCCAGTCTTTATCAGTAATACCGCTTGCAAAGACATTCGGGTCAATGAAAAACTAGCAGCTTTTTCTTATTCTATACCACAACTCTGAGCCTTCTGTGTCCTTTTATTTGTCTTTGATATGAAGCCAACATTATTGTCAGGCATGAGCAAGGCAACAATGGCTAAAACCAATAACATACCGCCCATAAAATTAAAGATATCCCGGTAAGCAAGAATACTGGCCTGTTTGACAAGTTCCTGATAGATTTTCGCTAGAACTGCCGTTGATATTGCATTATTCGTAAGGAAAGAAGGTATCCCTAGGTTCGTAATCATTTGGATATATGTCGCAATCGCACTGTGATAGCCAATATCCCCCATTGTTAAATGCTGCACCAAGTAGGATTGTTCGATCTGCTGACTGTGGATTAACTTGTTTGTAATCAATGAAATGCCAATACTGCCGCCAAGATTTTTCATTAAAACAATAAGCGCTGAGGCATTACTACTACTTTCCGGCGAAATTTTTGAAAAAGCAAGTGTATTGGCAGGTACGAATAGAAACGGTATACCGACTGTTTGCAAAATACGTACAAAGACGAAAGTATTGTAGTCCGTCTGAGGCGTGATCATTCCAGCAGCCCACATACCGATAGCACTGATCAACATGCCGAAAGAAATGAGATACTTTGCCTGAATGATATTGACCAGTTTCCCTGTAACAGGCAACATAACGAGAATGGCAATTCCTCCTGGCGCAAGAACCAGCCCTGACAAAGTAACATTGTAGCCGAAGTTTTCCTGAACCTGCATAGGTAATAACATGGTGCTCGCAAGCAAGGAAAATCCTACAAAGAAAATCATCATGCAAGACATACCAAAACTGGGAATAGAAAAAAGTTTTAGTTCAACTACGGGATGTTCTTGCCGCAACAGCCAAAAAATTGCCAAACTAAGCCCCACAACGGCGACACAAGTAAGAATGATAATAAAGGAACTGTCAAACCAATCTTCCTGCTGCCCTTTATCTAGAACAATTTGCAGCGCGCCGAGACCGATAGCAATCAGGCTCAAACCAATATAATCAATGGAATCGACTTTCTGTTTTTGGGCACTGGGCGGGTCCTGAACCAGAATTTTGACGAAACAAGCAGCTAGGAGCCCAATGGGTACATTGATGAAAAAAATCCAACGCCAGCTAAAGTTATCAGTAATATAACCGCCCAACACTGGCCCGATAATAGGTGCCACTACCGTTGTTATACCCGTAATTGCAAATGCCATTCCCACTTTTTCCGGGGGAAAACTATCTTTAATGATGGCCTGCTGGCTCGGCTGTAAACCGCCGCCTGCCAAGCCTTGAAACAATCGGAAAATAATTAGCATAGACAGGGAAGTTGAAATGCCACACAAAAACGATGCAAATGTAAATCCCAAAATACAGAAAACAAAAAAGTTCTTGCGCCCCATAAGAGCAGACAACCAGCCAGATAACGGTAAAACAATACCGTTGGATACGAGATAGGATGTCAGCACCCAGGTACTTTCTTCCGAACTAGTACCGAGTGACCCAGCAATATGTGAAAGTGAAACGTTAGCAATGGTTGTATCCAATACTTCCATAAAAGCAGCTAAGCTGACAGCAGTGGATACCAGAAATGGATGGGCCGTTTTTTTCAAAACATCAGCCATGATTTAAGCCTTCACTATTGGTATATACCATCGGTACCACCGACATACCAGGCCCCAGCTGAAAGGTCTTGTCAGGCGGATTATCAAATACAATTTTCACTGGTACTCGCTGTACAACTTTGACAAAGTTCCCTGTAGCATTCTCTGCCGGAAAGAGAGAAAAATGAGACCCTGTTCCCGCTTGCAGACTATCCACCTTACCATGCAGTTTTACATTGGGATAAGCGTCAATTTTAATATCGACAGGCTGCCCAGGAAGCATATGTTCTAATTGATTTTCCTTGAAATTGGCAACGATCCATAGATCCGTACCAACCAACGAGGCTAACTGTGTTCCAACTTCCACATAGTTGCCGACTTCCACACTTCGGTTAGTAATACGTCCATCCATCGGGGCCGTAATTTTGGTGTTAGCCAACTCATTTTCAGCTTGCACCAAATCAACTTCAGCCTGTCTGACCAGCGCTTGCAGCTGCTCATGCGTGTCTTTCGCCGCGGCAATGGCACTGGACGCTGTATTGACGGAATGAAGTGCGGCTTGCGATTGAGCCAGCGTGGAACGCGCTGATTTTTCTGCTGCTACTGCCTGATCCAGCTGTTGTCGTGAGCAGGCCCCGGCACTGAACAAACTTTCTGTGCGTTGCCTGTCTGCCAAATCTTTTTCCCAATTGGCCTGTGCCGATTGAATCTGAGCTTCTGCCACATCAATATTGGCTGGAGCGGAAACGGTGGTCGTTTCTACATTATTACTAGCAGCATTCGCTGCAGCTTTAGCAGCGGCAAGTGCCGCCTTCGCTCGATCCCGCTTCACAATATAATCCGTCGAATCAATTTCCAAAAGAACATCCCCGGCTTTGACCAACTGATTATCCTGAACGTTTACTCTCTTCACATAACCCGATATTTTAGGGCTTAAAACCACGGTGCTACCATTAATGGCAGCGTCATCTGTCGATATTTTACCACGCTGATCATAATAATAGGCAGCGGCTCCGCCCATAACCGCTAAAAGCACAACAATGATTGTAATGGATTTTGCAGTAAATTTCATGGAATCACCCTCTCATAAATATTAGAATTCCGCCACTAAACATTGAATGAAAATATAGTTATTCTTGCTTAGTAGAAAAGAACGAATTTTTATTGTAATATGTAGGTTAACAAAATGTTTACTAGGTAAACATTTTGTTTAAAAAAATTTATTTTTCTTGTCCAATCTTATCAATATATCGTTCGATTTCGCCCATAATATCATTAAAAATAAGTAGTTCCGATGCCTGTAAAGAATTAAATCTATTTATAATGCCTTGATCCAATTTTTCATGAAATTCAGCATGCTCTTGAAAAGCAGTGTTTCCTTTTGGAGTCAGTTCAAATAGAACCATTTTTTTATTGTCCTTTGCCTGATATCGATAGATCAATTCTTTCTGCAAAAGCTTACGAATCATTTTAGGAACAGCACCTTTAGTAATGCCCAGTTTATTGGCGATTTCCGTAACATGGATTCCCGGGTTTCGGCCAATTACATCAATCATGTGAATTTCCGAAGCGTATAATACATCTCCCGTTCCAAATGTACGCGGCTTTACCATCAATTCTGATACTTTATTGATAATTCGTAGCATGATTTCAAAGATACATTGACTTTGATTGGGCATCTGTTTATTTCCCTTTCTTTTGTGAAATAACCATTTTTATTAGCAATATAATTGTATACCAAGTAAACATTCATGTCAAGTATATCCACCTTGCTCCTCTCCGACACATGCCGTTCTTATCTTCATCTAGTTTGGCCCCTTCCCCGTGGGTCAACTTCAGAGCGGTTCACTACAATAATTATAGCTGGCAGCAAGCACTAAAAAGATGATTTCTTAGAATACAGAAATCATCTTCTTAATGTTACATAGTTTTTTCTCATACCCTTGACAGGAGGGTACATTTAACTAAATAACCTCCGTTTTATCGGAACTGGCCGACTTTAGTTCATTTTGTACCTTCTCTTTCGTCATACCTGCAGGCTGATTAAGTACTGATTGCAGCGGCTGAGTAATATTTTCAGTGACCCACCGTGCCGCACTATCCAAAGTACTCTGAATAGTATCCAGAGTTTTTGCATATGCTTGTACACTCGTATCATTAGAATATAAAGCATAGAACCCTTGGTCGTAATCTGCTAAAGAATCATTTACAATGTCTGTTATAGTGCCATTGGAACAAGGTTCTCCTCCAGTCACCCCTAATCCACTGTAACTGTCGCTACCTGAATTACCTGACCACGAAGAATCATCCGTTACGACTCCCATTATATCTTCATAACAATCCTGTTCTTTACCTGAACAATCAGCTCCCATCCCAACAATACCGCCATAATTACCATTAGTTGAATCACTGTCAGATGTCGTAGCTCCTCCATAACCGCCTGTAGCCCCTCCATAACCACTGTATGAACTACTTCCACCATAACTACTGCTAGAACTATCGCTACTAAAGGTATCTACCCCACCGTAGCTCCCATCACTACTAGAATCTCCGTCCATCTTTATGCCTCCTTTGACTTTAGATACATATAACATCATATTCAAAATATATGACTAGATTTAGCCGCTCCATCTTTATGTTGGCAATATTACACTTATTTATTATACACCAATTAGCAATCAAAGTGTATCATCATATCGCTTTGCCAACCCTTTCCTGAAGCATATATAGCTGATAATATTCCCCCTGCTGGGCCAATAGTTCCTCATGAGTTCCCTGCTCAACTATTCTACCATCATTCATTACAACAATGTTATCACAGTCTTGTATGGTTGACAGTCGATGGGCAATCATAATCATGGTTCGTCCTGCTGCTATTTGTCCAAGATTATTTTTTATAATGTTTTCTGACTCGTAGTCCAAAGCACTGGTTGCCTCATCAAAAATAAGTATCCTAGGATCTGTCAGGATGGACCGAGCAATGGCTATCCGCTGTTTCTGCCCCCCGGATAATGAGGTTCCCCGTTCGCCGACAAGGGTATGGTATCCATTCGGTAATTCCACGACAAACTGATCCACTCCGGCAATACAAGCTACTTTAAGAATTTCCTCCATACTAGCTTCCGGTTTGGCTATCGCAATATTATCTCGTATCGTTCCATTAAATAGATAATTTTCCTGAAGTACGACGCCTACTTGCCGTCTAAGCCAAGCTGGTTCTACTTGCGCCAAATCAACCCCATCAATGAGCACTCTACCTGCTTCAGGCACATAAAGTCGCTGAATTATTTTGGCAAGGGTGCTTTTGCCTGAACCGGATGCGCCTACTATCCCAATACGGGCACCCGCCTCTATTTTTAGATTGATTTTTCGTAGTATCTCCCTGGTTTTTTCCCGATACCGGAAAGTAACTCTATCGAGGGTAACTTCTCCACGAATCGCCGATAGAGTGGTGCGATCAGGATTAAATATGGGCTCTGGCTGTTCATTCACAATATCGCCTAACCGATCAATGGCTTCCTTGGTCTCTTGAAGGTTCTGCCAAAGGGTGATCAAACGTAATACCGGAGAAACCACAAAGTTCGCATACATTTGGAAGGCAATTAATTCACCTACAGTTAATTGATTATCCATCACTTGATTGACACCTACCCAGAGAATACAAATCATGGATAGTTGCTGAATCATTGCAGCGGCATTATTGCCGATATTATCAATATTTGCAGTCATAAACACTGACTTTACGTACCGAGATAACATTTCATCCCAGGTTTTAATGAAATGATGTTCTGCTGCCATCGTTTTTACTGTTTGTATACCAGTAATAGTCTCGATCATAAATGATTGATTCTCTGTACCCAGCCTAAATTTTTTGCTCAGACTTCTGCGAAACAAGGGTGTCAGCACTAGATTAAGCAAGACATAACAGCCCAGAGTGACGATCGTAATCAAGGTAAGAGAGCCACTGTAGAACAACATGATCACCAGATATACCAAAGCAAAAATGCTATCAAGAATGGTCGTAAAAGCTGATCCCACAATGAAGCCGCGTATTTTATCCAGTTCCCTTAGTCGAGAAACAATATCACCTATCCGATATTTCTCAAAAAAACTTATCGGCAAAGCCATAACATGTTTAAATAGTCGGGCACTAAGCATTACATCCACTTTGCTAATATGATGATTAAACATGTAGCTTCTTAACCCATTAAACCATGCTTCATAGATGCAAATGCCAATCATGCCTGCGACAAGTATATTTAAAGTACTAACACTATGGTGTACTAGTACCTTATTAATAATTACCTGCGTAAACAATGGGCTAAGCAGTCCCAGTGCCTGTATAATGAGCGAAAATAGCAGCACTTTTCCAAAGGCACTTTTATAACGCATAATTACAGGCGTAAACCATGATAGGCCGAACCTTTTTTCTTCCTTATCGATTAACTTGGAACGTTTAGCGATAAGAACTGTTTTTCCACTCCACTGTTCCAACAAAGTTTCATTAGAAATAGCTACGGGTTTCTTTTGGTAAGGGTCATATAAGATGGTCTTTTCACTATCCCGCTTTAGCATAATTACATAGCAATCGTTTTTTAAAACGATAATTGCCGGCAGCGGAAATATTGCTTTTTCTTTTTTTCGATTGTAATCTACAAACCGAGCTTTCAGACCCAATTGTTGTGCAGCTCGGATCAGCGTTGCCATATCCATACCAGAGTTTCCGATAATATTAGCGCGCCTAATTTGCCTTTCGTCAGCTGATACGCCGATAAATTCTGAGACAAATATCAAACAATGCAGTGCCGAATCAATAAATGTCCCTGTTTTCTGTTCCTCTTTTTCTTGAATAATTTTTCCAGCCATATATTATCTCTCTCTCAATGATTGACTAATATATTTTTTAAATGGTTCCAGGAAATATTCATAAATTTTCTTTCCCCTTGTTTTGATTTCGGCACTTACTGTCATGCCGCTACCTAAGCGCAGTTCACGGCCATTTACTTCAACATTTTCCTTATTTACTTGCAGCAGCACTTTAAATACCCGGCCCTTTTCGCTGTCATCTACAGCATTTGGACTAATAGTGGTAACCATAGCAGGAACAGTCCCGTATTTTTGAAAATTGAAGGTTTCAATCTTGAGTTCAACGGGCTGCCCGATCCGTATAAAGCCGATATCCTTATTAGAAACCCATACTTCTGCTTCTAACGTAGCATGTTCAGGAACGATTTCCATGATTGTTTGAGCCGGTGTTACAACTCCACCAATGGTATGTACTGATAAATTACTTACATACCCATCATCGGGTGCAATAATTTTTGATAGACCATACTTTTCTTCCGACTTTTTTAGCTGTTCAGAGCAGTCCGCCAAATTCTTTGTTGCAGCGGTCAGGTTTGTGTCTATATCCGTAGCTCGTTCCGCTATAGTTCTATTCATCGCGGCCTGACTTTTAGCAAGCAACGCTTGCTGTGCTTCTATTGCCGCTCCTTGTTCTTCCATATCTTTTTGTAATTCAAGCCGTTTGGCCTGCTGATCTAACAAATTGAATTTTGATATGGCATTTTGATCTAGTAAATATTGCAATTGGCCTTCTTTATCTTTGGCAATTTGGAACAACTCTTTCTGTTTTTCTTCCTCAGTAAGAGTTTTTTTCAAATCTGTCTTACTTTGCTGTACCCCTTGGATAGCTTCGTTCATTTTTGCATTGTACTCAAGCCAACGGCTATTATAAAGATTGAATTGATTTTTTATGTCAACTTCATCGGCATCCGGTATATTTTGTGGATTAAATGGCCTGTTTTCTTTTTCAGATGTCAACCGTTCAACTTCAAGACTGGCGTACGCCACCTTCTTTTTCATTATTGCCAAATCAGCTTCAGAAACTGTCGGATCAAACGCCAGCAACAAATCCCCTTTTTTTACCTTTTTTCCATCAGTAACATATATTTCTTTAATAACGCCCTTGTCTTCGGCTTGAAGCACTCTTACATATCCATTTGGAATGATTTTCCCCGAGGCTACTGTTACTTCATCTACACTGCCAAAAGTTACCCATAATAATGCGATGATTGCCAAACTAAAAAATGACCACAATACAGTGCGACTGCCATATGCTGGCGGAGATTCAATAATTTCCAAGGATGCCGGTAAAAATTCGGCTTCTTTCTTTTGATACCTCTCGATATTTTTAATTTTTGCCTTTTCGTAAAACTCTTTACTTATTTCTACAAAACGACTATTTCTTATGTATATAACTATTTTCTTAAACATGGCAAGCTCCTTGCTGATTATAGAGATTATAATAAACACCTTTTCGGCTCATAAGCTCCCTATGTGTCCCTTGCTCTACAATTTTGCCGCTGTCCATAACAATAATCAAATCGCAGTTAACGACATTGGCTAAACGGTGGGCAATGATAAACATCGTGTGTCCAACCGCGATCTGCCCGATGTTTTCCATGATAATATTCTCGGACTGGTAATCCAGTGCACTCGTCGCCTCATCAAAGATAATAATTTTAGGATCAGAAAGCAGCGCACGTGCAATGGCAATTCGCTGGCACTGTCCACCCGACAAGCTAGTACCGCGTTCACCCACCATGGTATCATACCCTTCCGGAAGTTCGACAATAAAATCATGGGCCCCGGCAAGTTTAGCAGCTTTCATTACCTTTTCCAACCTTACACCTTGACAAGCAAAAGCGATATTTTCCCTTATGCTGCCGTTAAACAAATAGTTTTCTTGCAGCACTACCCCCATCTGCCGTCTTAACCAGGCCGGGTCGGTTTTAGCTATATCAATGCCATCAATATAGATACGGCCTGATTCTGGTAAATATAGTCTTTGGATTATTTTCGATAATGTACTTTTACCTGAGCCTGATCTGCCAACAATTCCTACCTTCATTCCTGGAGAAATAGTTAGATTAACTTGCTGTAAAACCTGATTGCCGTCTATATCGTATCGGAAGTTAACATCTTCCATTCTAATTTCGCCTTTTATTTCCGGCATTGTGATCGCATCAGGCAAATATACCGGCTCAGGTACCGCATTTAAAACGTCTCCAATTCTAGTCATCGCCAGCTTAGTTTGCTGAAAAGACTGCCACATACCAATCAGACGCAAAAGCGGTGCACCGGCCTGATTGGACAACATTTGAAAGGCAATAAATTGTCCAAGCGTTACTTTCCCGTCTATTACCATGAGTCCGCCATACCAAATAATTAAATAGGTAAACAGTTTTTGCGTAAAGTTTCCGGCATTACTTAATATGACACTAAGCTGAGCCTTGTCCAAATTTGTTGTAACACTTCGCGCCAATAACCTCTCCCAACGAAAATTAAACTGTGGTTCCACTGCTAAGGATTTAATTGTATGAATACCGGTAATTGCTTCTACAACAAAGGCATTATTCTCGGCATTGGCATCCCAAGAATCTTTTAGCTTTTGCTGATAAACTGGCGTTCCTACTATATTGATCATAATCTGAAAGGGTATAGCAAGAATAGCAACGAATGTCAAGGCGGTACTGTAATAAAACATGACCGCATAAAACACTACTGAAAACACCAAGTCTACCAATACTGTCATGGCTGTGCCAGTTAAAAATTCTCGGATATTATTTAGCGCAGCCACTCGCATCAGAGTATCCCCAACCCGCCTTGTTTCGAAAAAACGGATTGGCAAATACATCAAATGCCTAAACAGCCTAGTTCCTAAAATTACATCAATTTTATTTGTCGTGTGTGTAAATAAATAGGTTCGAATAAGATTCATTCCTGTTCTAAAAACTACAACAAATATCATACCTATTCCTAACACACTTAAGGTTGTGGTACCCGGATTTACAATTACCTTATCAATAATGACCTGGGTACATAAGGGAACTACCAAACCAAATAACTGAAAAAAGAAAGCAGCCCCAAGAATCTCAAAAAAATACTGTTTATATCGGATAATCACCGGTATAAACCAAGTTAGATTAAACTGTCTGCTAAGATCTTTTAAGCTAAACGAACGCTGAAAAAGGATAACTTGACCGGACCAGTCTGCTATAAATTTGTCTAACTCCAGTACAAATGACCGGCCATACTCTGGATTGAATATTAAAGCTTTTTGTTCATTTATTTGTTCAATTACTACATAACCGCCACTTTTAGTAATAGCCATAGCGGGTACCGCTATTTGAGAAAGCTTTTTTTTATCCGGTTTTATCATTTTGGTCTTGAGTCGAATTTTTTCTGCTGTCTTTCTTATAACCGTTATATCGGATAACTTCTCATCAAATTGATATTTTCTTGTTAAAATTTCTTCATCAATTGTAATGCCCATGCCATTAGCCACGACGGTTAAACAAGTTAGAATAACTCTATCCTGGCTTGAATGATTAAATTCCACATTTTTTGGGGCTTCCATTGTTATTCCTTTCTACTTTTAACTTATTAATATGTCATGAATGTCATTTACCATAATGTCCCCATGTTAAGTCTAGCATTATAATTATACACCAATTATAATAAAAAAAGTGTCGAATTTAGTCGTAATTACTCCATGCAATGAACTTTATGACTAATGAGAAAGGCTCTCTATATAGCATATCGCCCACTTCCCCATCGCTGCTCCATCAAAAAACAGGACTAGACTCCTACTATAAATAAACCACATTATCACTGCACAAATGTCAGGTAATAACGCGTCCAAACCCATTTTCCTTCATGAATTTCTGAAGTCCTTATCCGCCTTAGATCTTTATTCCTTTTTCCACCAGAGAAAATATATTTAGGCGGGAAATACCAGTATAAAAGGTCATTCTTAGCATTTTGCTAAGAACCGCAAAAAAGCTACAGGAATACTTCAACAGAAGTATTCCTGTAGCTTTTTTTTACATTTACACCAATAAAGTTTACCGAATAAAATTTGTAAACTCCTTTGTTTCCGGTTCCACCGCTGCTACTTTGTCCCGGCCTGCAGCAATCACCTTAAGCAACCAAGCCATATTTTTTCCTAAAACGCGTAAAATCTGCTTTCCTTCCCCATCTTGCTGCACTTCGCCCGGTTGTAATCCGTGAGCCACATTCCAGTAGTTAGATCCCGGCAGCAACATTTCAGCAAAATTGATATAATGATTCAACCCGTCAAAAGTAGTTACTCCGCCAGACCGACGTACAGCTACAACTGAAGCACCCACTTTGTGACGCAGCATAGAATGATTTACGCCAGCAACCATAAAGGCCCGATCTAAAAAAGATTTCATCGTACCGGCTATTCCCGCAAAGTGAACAGGAGCTCCAAACAAAATCCCATCTGCCGTCTTCATACACTGAACCCATTCATTGACCGGATCATTTTTAATGACACAGCGTTCATTTTGATTTTCTGCACACTTTCCGCAGGCCAGGCAACCGCGAACAGCTTGATTTCCTACCTGAATAATTTCAAAATCAATCCCCTGCTTTTCCAGTTCTCCGCCAACAATCTGTAAACTTTGATGAGTATTACCGTCTTTATTCGGACTACCATTAAAAGCAACTACCTTCATCATTTTCACCTGACATCCTTTCTATTGAAAATTTTACTGGAAATTTGTTTCAGAAAATAATAATCTTTGTTATAATAATAGACAATAATAGATAATATGACAAGTATGCACTTTTTGGTTTCATAGTACCCTTTTAGATACTATGAAACAGGAGGAATAACAATGATTAAATTTCGCAACGAAGAATATCAATGTTCCATGGAACTTACCTTGGCTCTAATCGGTGGCAAATGGAAATCACTTATCATTTGGCATTTAGAAGAAAAAACCTTACGTTTCAGCGAACTACGAAGAGCTTTGCCGCAAGTCACCCAAAAAATGCTAACACAGCAATTACGAGAACTCGAAAATGACGGTATTGTTCATCGCTTGATTTATCGCCAAGTGCCGCCTAAAGTTGAATATTCACTAACGGACACAGGAAAAACGTTATTACCCATTTTAGCTACTCTCTGCCAATGGGGACAAAATTATGCCGATGAAATCACCTTAAATGAAAAACAAGCAGAAACAAAGACTATGTAAAAATAAGCCCTGCCCCTAAGAGAACGTCATGCATAACGCATTGTATTTTTCTAACAATTGGATTCTGAGGCTTAACTATCGCTTGGCCCACCCTTTTGTATATAAAACATGAAGCTCCTATTCTGGCCGCAATGACCAGGATAGGAGCTTCATTTATTGGAAAATAAGCAATACTGCCGAGGGACTTAAACGAATTCCCTTGGAATACGCTTTTATCCATGACGTGTCAGCAATTTTAAAATTTAGGCATCAAATTTGCCGATTCTTTTAGAAGCCGAGTCAACTCTGTAATAATTTGCTTTTGATCATTCGCCTGACTAATACATATCCCAGACCTTTAATAACCATGGCCTTGCATCAAACCATACGAAACAAATATCGTTAATATATCAAATATCCCATATGCACAAAAAATTTAATTTCACTATCAAAAAAAACGCTCACCATCTTTACAAAATTAGCTAGCCCAAGTCTTTGCCATTCAAGAAAGACTTGGACTAGCATCCATTGTTTTTCCAATTACAAGGGGAACCAGTCTTTGTTGATTTACATTTACAAGTCCCTTGTCAGTCAGTTTTAATTCCGGACTAACTGTCAAAGACAATGTACTAATAGACATAATAATATTGTCATGCCGATAACCGAGCTGAGCCAAAGCATTTTTCACCTCATTCACTTCGGCACTTAGTACAGCCAGCGGTTGATCAGACAAAATACCGGCAATAGGCAAATCGGTTTTTGCAATGATCTTCCCCTTGTGCGCCACATAATAGCCCCCTTGCTTGGTAATCACTTGATTAGCGGCAAACAGCATATCCTGTTTATTCCGTCCCAATACTAACAGATTATGATGATCATGGGCATACGTTGTAGCAACTGCCCCCGCTTTGAGCGCATCTCCGCCGACCAAAGCATACCCTCGATTCCCGTCTTTCCCATGTCGCTCTAATATAACAGCTAGGCAATAGGAGCTATTTTCCCAATCAATCAAATAGTTGCGCACTGGCAAAGAAACGATCTTCTCTTTCGTAAATGTCGTACCCTCGCTAACATAAAGTACACGACAAGTAACTCTGCCATCTTTTTGATTCGTTTTTATGTTAAAGCAATCAGCTGTTAACAGTGGCAAATGGACACTATGATAAAAATGGGTCGGAAAAGATACATCAACTTCTTCTGCAGCCTGCTTCTTTTCACTGTTAAACACTTCTCTGCCATTTTTAAATGTTTGATGAATAGCAAGGGTCTGCAAATCTTCCAAAATCACAAAATCGGCAACTTTACCAGGAGCAATACTACCACGGTCGACTAATCCCATGCGGCGCGCCGGAGTAAATGTAGCAGCATAAATGGCTAACTCCGATTTCAACCCAAGCTCAACAGCCTTTTTCACCAAATAGTTGAGATGCCCTCTTTTCATCAATACATCAGGCATCGTATCATCTGTCACAAGAGCAAAATGTTCATAAAGTTCATTTGTTACTAGATAGTCAATAATTTCCCTTTTTAACGATTTTTCTTGTATCTCTACAAACATGCCATTGGCAATTCGTTCTTTTATTCCCTGCAAGGACTGCTCAGTATGATCGGACGTAACACCAGCAAATAAAAAGCGAGCTAAGGGTAAACCTAAAAGTCGGGGACAATGTCCCTCAATTGGAAAATGGCCTTTAGTTTCTTTAACATAACGAATAAACTGATTGCTTTTCGAATCCGGCTGATTCAACACATCCACATAATTCATTACCTCACCCAAGCAAATCACGCCATCCATTTGCAGCATTTCTGCCAATTCGCTACAGTTGATTTCACTGCCACTTGTTTCAAGCATCGAATTCGTAGAAGGAACAGAACTAGGAATCGCAATACGCACATCGACAGGACAATCTTGGGCAGCAGCCATGAGCGCTTTAATTCCCTCCAAACCGAAAACATTGGCAATTTCATGTGGTTCAGCCACAATCGTAGTTACTCCGTTTTTAACTAAAGCCTGAGTAAAGGTTCGCGGCGCCGCCATGGAACTTTCAATATGCATATGACTATCAATCAGACCGGGAATCACGTATTTTCCCTGAAGTTCAATTGTAGCTGTTGCTTCTAGCTCACTTGTTTCTTCCGTGCCAATATAAAAAAACTTGCCATTCAGAATAGCCAGATCACTATGAACAAATTTTTTTAGATAAGCATTAAAAAACTGGGCGTTTTTCAATAGTAAGTCAATCTTCACAAAAATCCCTCCCTTTTTTATCGTAGTGAATTTATTTCAAACTTGTTAATGAATAAAAATAATACATTAATACCAGTGCTAGCAAGTAATGGCCTAACGTTAACTCCTGATAATGACGTGCCGCTATTTTAATAACAACATAAGCAATGAAGGCCACAGCAATACCATTACCAATATTAAAGGTAAAAGCCGTAAAAGCGATGCAAAGAAAAGCGGGCAAGTATTCAGCAATATCATCATAATCAAGATTGCGCATCCCTGCCAGCATGCTAATTCCTACATAAACCAAAATGGGTGCAGTGGCTGCTGCAGGAATCATCAAAGCCAGCGGCGTAATAGCCAAAACAAGCAAAAATGCGCTGGCAGTTGTGAGAGCTGTCAGCCCGGTGCGTCCGCCAGCCTCAACTCCTGCACCTGATTCCAAATAGGTAATCAAGACAGGAATAGTGAACAAAGATCCCAGCGTAGCTGCCAAAGAATCAATCCAAAAAACCTTATTTATTTCTGGTAAATCACCGTTTTTATCCAAAAAACCAGCCTTACTGCCTACACCCAAGGCTGTGCCAAAACTGGAAAAGAAGTCAGGCAGAAAAAAAGCAAATAAAAAAGGAACATATTGAACATCCAGCGCCCCCATAAGATCAAACCGAAAAAACACATCATGAATTCCAGAAGGCATACTAAAAATCGTCTGAGGAATTTTGGTAATTCCCATGGGAATACCAAGGATTGTTGTTAAAACAATAGCAATCAAAGCACCCCCACGAACTTTGCGGACTTCTAAAACTAACAAAATTAAAAAACCAATCGTCGCTAGTATAGCGATAGGCTGAGCAAGATTGCCAAAAGACAAGGCCGTCTTTTCCGTACTGGCAATAATAATCTTTGCATTACGTAGTCCAATCACAGCAAGGAACAAACCGACACCAGCACTGATAGAAATCTTAATTCCCTTAGGGATAATTGTAATGATGGCCTCGCGCACACCAAACACAGTAACAAGAACAAATAAACAGCCACTAAGAAAAACAATCCCGCTGGCTATTTCGACTGGAACTTTCTGCAATTGGACAAGTGTAATAGAAAAAATAGCGACACTACCCATACCAGGAGCTAAAACAAATGGCCGATTCGTATATAGCCCCATGGCAGCAGTAGTTAAAAATACCATGAAGACCATCGCAGTCAGAATTTGACCGGCAGGTAGCCCCGCCTCCCCCATCATCTTGGGCACCAAAGCCAAGACATAAGCCATCGTAGTAAAGGTTGTAAGACCCGCAATAATTTCGTTCGTTATGTCCGTTCCATTCTCCTTAAGCTTGAATTGATGATCTATCCAACGACTGAATACCTGATCCATCTTGCATTCTTCTCCTCTTCTCTTTGAAACTATTAATATGCAATGATATTCCAGCTAGTTTCTTAAATTCATTATGCCTGACCGCTCTTGCCACCCCGGCTCACGAATAAAGCAAGTCAGCGCAAAAGCAATAATCGGTAAAAAAGCCAAAATATCAAAAATAACCGGCATGCTCCATAAGTCAGCCACCTTGCCTAACGCCAGTACCCCAAGAGTGCCCAGCCCGACACTGAAACCAAGATTCAAGCCTGATGCCATGCCCACATTACCTGGCATCATTTTCTGTATCAACACCAAACTGCTAGTTGCTGTTGCCGTAAGCAAGATACTCATGAGCGCCAAAATCACAAAGGGCCAAATCCCGCCCATAAACCGGAACCCATACATCAAAAGTGCTAAAGGCAAAATGGAATAAAGCATGACTGTTTTACTGCCATACCGATCGCTCATCAACCCGCCAATCATCGTCCCAAAGGCACCAGCAATCATATACACCGTCAACAATGAGCTGGCGTAAAGCGAACTACCATGCAAATAGGATACATAATATAACGGTACAAAGGCACTAATACCTGACGAAATAGTAGCTCTGGCGGCGATCATCCCCAAAAGACACAACAGCGCCCCATTCACAGAAGCTTTAAGCTGGCGCAGTCCACTGACTCCGCTAAACTGTGCTGATGGCAATGTAGCGGCAACGTAACAAAGAGCCACTGTACATAATAAAAATGGCAAAATAAAAAAATACAGCGAAATATTGCCATTGGCAGCAAGCAAAAAAGCCATAAATAAAGTTCCCAGCCCCACGCCAAAATTCCCCCATACACTAAACAAACTAGCTCCCTTGCCCAAGGATTTTCCACTCAACTGATTAACCACCTTTGCCGCTTCGGGATGAAAGGCCGCATTACCGAAACCACTCAGCCCCATAAACAGGAGCACCCCATAGTAACTTGGCACAAGTAGTGATGCCAACATAGCCACTCCACATACCAGACAGCCAATCGGCATAATCCATGGGCGCGGCGTCCGATCGCTAAAATAACCGAAAATCGGTTGACTCAAAGAAGCCGTCATATTTTGCACCAACACAATCATACTCACCTCGGCATAGGTTAAGCCCAATTGCGCCTTAAAAAATGGCAGCGCCACATAAAGCGCCCCCGGTGCTAAATCCGTAACACCATGTCCCAAAGCAATCAGCCATACCTGTTTAGGAATGGCCTTTGCGCTATTAAACATTTTAATTCCCCCTAGTTCTGGTTATTATGGCACATACAAATAGAAATGGCAATAAACCGACTCGGCACCCTTGCCTAAAAATGCTACGAACTCGTCTCTCAATACCATAAATAATTTGTATTCCTAAAAAGCGACAAAAATCCTGCTTTAAATTCAAAAATAAAAAAGCTCTAAGGAAAATCCTTAGAACGATAAGATTTTTCAAGTTCGTATATTGAAATGACAAAATTAAACTCTATTTAGGTTCATTTTATTCTTAAAATCCATTACGGAATTATTAATAATAAGTTCTTTCGGGAAATTAATTTTACATAATACTTCACAAACGAAATCACATCTTATAATATTTATATCCACGTGTGCATCACTTCCAAGGATAATGGGTACACCATATTTTTTGCATAATTGCAATATATGAATATTATTTTCACGTACATTTTTGCGGCCATTCATTGGATTTAAAGAATTATTATTGAACTCTAACAATGTATTGTATTTTTTCGCAGCTTGTATAATTGCTTCATAATCCAACGAAAATGAATTATCATCTGGGAGACTAATTATATCAATTTTAGGATTTTTGATAGCGCCTATAATAGCAGTTATATTCTGCCCTACAGTTCCAGGCGTATAACAATGCTTATGGAGTCCTGCAATTCTAACATCTAATTTATCTATTAATCTATCTTCTAAACTAAGTTTTCCATTATAATCAATAATATTAATCTCTGCACCTAACATCAATTCTACTCCATACATTTTTCTCGGAACTAATCTGGAATTTCCAAAAAAAACATGCGAACATATTCCGGGAATACCTGAAACATGTTCCGTAATGCCTAATAGTTTTAATCCCCTTTTGGAAGCTTCTTTAGCCATTTCTAGAATGGTATTATAAGCATGAACAATTACATCAGTATTATCCACTTCTTTGAGTACTTTCTTCGCTCCGGAAATCGTTATAAAGTCCAATGCTAATAATAATTCCAAAATAACTCCCCTTTCCTTTAGTTGCGATTTTTTATGTATCGCAACTAAAAATATTTAATTACCAATTTATTTAAAGTTTAATATTGGTTTAAGTTGTTGTCAATGTATTTTTTAATGATTAAAAAAATAATTAACCCCCTTATTGCTTATGACAATAAGGGGGTTGACTAAAAAGCTGAAACAACAATTTTGGACGAAAACTATACGATAATAATTTTTGTAATTTTTTCCATTTGCTCAATTTCATCCTTGGGAGCTTCGGAATCCGTAATGAAATAATCAATTTCTTTCCAATCGCAAAATTGAAATAAACCGGTACTCCTAAACTTGCGGCTATCACCTACAACTACTTTTATTTTCGCACTGCGAATCATAGCCTTTTTGATTTGGGCATCGTCATACGAAGCGGTACAAGGACCACTGCAATGTGAAAATCCGACTGTACCTATAAATGCAATATCCACATTAACCGAATTTAAAGCCTCTATTCCCCATAAACCCACAAAAGCCATACTACGCCCCCTAACTCTACCGCCAATAGAGTATACGATGGTATCTGTACTAGACAATATCTGAGTTACAACAATAGAATTCGTAATAACTGTAATTTCTTTCTTTAAGGAAAGAAGCTTTGCAATACTAAAAACAGTACTTCCCGCATCCAATATGACTACTCCGTTTTCTGGAATTAAATTGATAGCAGCTTGGGCAATTTTTGTTTTTACTTCAATATTTTCTAAGCTTTTTGTAACAAAAGGACGCTCCAATTCCAAAAATTCACTAGCAGCAATCGCTCCACCATGACTCTTTCTGGCAATCCCCTCACTTTCTAAATATAGTAAATCCTTGCGAATCGTTTCAGTAGACACTCCAAATAGTTCAGCCAACTTTCCTACCTTTACGCTGCCCTCCGAAACCAGGATTTGAGCTAATTTATTTCTTCTCGTAATTGTTAAAGAGTTTGCCACTTTTATCCGCCTTTCGCAACCAGTGATTGGTCTATCCGCTAAACTCAGGATAACAGTAAATCACTTACACTATCTACTACTTATCATTTATTAATCTTTCCAAATCACCTAATCCGCAATCCATATAGCAAATTTTTCGAATACCAAAGTATAGTTAAAAGTCTAGAATCATTGTGTATATTACAAATTTCCCCATATTAGATAATTTTCCTGCACTACTTTAGATCACATTTCAATTTTCTTCCACGGCTTATCCCTATTTTCATCAATTGCCACCCCTAAGCTTTATCCGTCTATTATAAGCTTTCATCGTACTGTATGTACAATAGGAAAAGCACGGATACACCATCGCAATAATGCATACATCTTATATCGCAAATTTAAAACCCGTCACAGATTCCTATCCATGACGGGTTCTTATTTTTATAAAAGCTGCAATTCAGACGATTAAATCTACTACTCACCAATGGTGTAAGTTGAAACACCTGCCTGATTATGTAACGCTTTTAATTGCTGCTTCATGGGAAAATAATAAAGCAGACAAGGAATGACTAACCCCAAAACCCAAGCAATATCAGCTTCTCCTAAAGATTTACTTGCTGGTCCAACATAAAATGAAGTATTCACAAAAGGTATTTCGACAATGACGGTCACTAAATAAGAAACCATGGTGATCCAATTGACTTTTCCATATTGACCATTCATATCAAACATATCTTTTACGCTATATTTTCCAAATCTCAGTACATAAAAATCAAGAAGATTAATTGCCGTCCAGGGAATGAGAAAATAGCTAACAAATAATATAAAGTTGACAAATAATTTCACAAAACTTCCTTGCCCGACAATATCGATGACTGAGCCAATACAAGCGATAAAAGCAATAAAAAAAGCTCGCATTTTGGGAGTTACCCTCATTTTATAAAATGGCTCTAATGTCGTGGTTGTAGACATAAATGCCCCATAGAGGTTAAAAGAATTAATGGAAAGTTGACCGAGAATAATAATAACATACAACAAGCCGGCAAGACTGCCAAATAAGCGCGCCACATTCGGGCCTGTTTGAGCAAGAAAATCTGGAATAGCACTTATCAAAATAGCACCTAACGTCATCATCCAAATCGAAGCACTGGCAGAACCTGCATAAGTATACCAAAAAGTGGACTTTGTTGATGTATCTTCAGGCAAATATCTGGAATAGTCTGCAACATAAGGCGCATAAGAAATTTGCCAAGTAGCTACAAGGGCTACACAAAGTACAAATATAGCAAGATTAAAATGAGCGGGATTCCAAGCCCCTGCTGGTAATGACAACCTACAAGCAATGAAAGTCGCAATCAAGTAGACGATGAAAAAGAGCAAAGATAAAATTTTTTGTATTTTATGAATCAGGTCATGACCATAAAGTGTTATCAAAAAGGCCACTATATTCATGATTAAAATAGATAAAGTTAAATTAATCGGAAGCACACCGCTTAACGTTTGCGCGCCAAGCAAACTGCTACTCGAAAAGAATCCCAAATACATAAAGATGACAATAATTAAAGGAACAATGGCACCAATAATTCCAAATTGGGCACGACTTTGAATCATTTGTGGTATTCCTAGCTTAGGACCTTGTGCTGAATGCAATGCCATAAATACAGCCCCAATCAGATTACCTAAGATAATCGCCAAAACACTCCAGAATAAATTCAATCCAAAAGTTACACATAAAGCACCTGTAACAAGCGTCGTAATATGCATGTTCCCGCCAAACCAAATATTAAATAAACTACTTGCTTTGCCATGTCTTTCTTCACTGGGAATCCAATCAATACTTCTCTCTTCAATCTTCAATGCAATTCCTCCCCATCTTAATTGTAACTTTCCCCCAACCTCCTTGGACGAAAACAACTCTTCTGATGCTAAGGCTGCATTGGTAATCGTTAGCTCAGAATCTTTCCGAGATAGCGGTCAAGAACCAACAACAGAGTCACACTTAAATGAGCCTTTTAATAAATCTTCAATAAACCAACTGTAGCCTCTACCGCTTCAACCAATCTACCACTGGCAATTAGGTCATGGAGATTCTTGATATCTGGTGCCGGAATCCTGTCTTCATCCAAATGTGGTATGACGCTGCGAATGGTTTGATGTGCTTTAATAGTACCGTCTCCGGGTGTAAGAGGTGCTAGAAAATCGACGCCTTGTGCAGCTGCCAACATTTCAATGGCTACTATATTGCAGACGTTATCCAAAATTTCTCTGGCCTGACGGGCGGCAATCGTCCCCATACTGACATGGTCTTCCTGATTAGCGGAAGTTGGAATGGAATCAGCGCTAGCCGGATGTACTAAAACCTTGTTTTCCGATACTAATGCCGCTGCAACGTATTGCGTAATCATCAGACCGGAGTCAACGCCAGGAAATGCTGTTAAAAATGCAGGCAACTCACTTAAATGCACATCTAATAAACGATTGGTGCGCCGTTCGGAAATATTGCCTAATTCAGCAATAGCTAACTTAAGATAATCCATAACCAAGGCAATGGGCTGACCATGGAAATTTCCACCCGAAATGGCTTCGCCAGTTTCCGGCATGATCAACGGATTATCTGTCGCCGAGTTAATTTCAATGGTCAACGTTTCTTCCACGCGCCTAAGCGCATCTTTAGAAGCACCATGTACTTGCGGCACACAACGCAGCGAATAAGCATCCTGTACTTTTCTACAGTGAATATGGGAAGCAATGATAGCACTATTGGCAGTCAAACGCAACATATTATCAGTAGTCGCCACCTGCCCGCTATGTGCTCTAACCTGGCTGATTCTTGGATCAAAAGCCGCTCGGGTACCTTTTAGAGCTTCTACACTTAATGCCGCCGCAATATCCGTTGCCTTCATTAGATTAACGGCATCGTGCCAGACAATCGTACCAACTGCCGTCATAATTTGTGTTCCGTTGATTAACGCCAGCCCTTCCTTGCCGCTCAATACACTAGGTGCCAACCCACACGCCTGCAATGCTTCAGCACCTCCGATCAATTTCCCCTTTACATAAGCCTGACCTTCACCCAACATTACCAATACCATATGAGAAAGTGGAGCCAAGTCGCCACTAGCGCCGACAGATCCCTTCGCTGGAATGAAAGGACAGATACGTTTATTGATCATAGCTAACAGCATTTCCACCGTTTCCAACCGAATGCCCGAATAACCTTTTGCCAATGAATTCGCTCTTAGCAACATCGCTGCCCGAACAACATCCTCAGACAAGGGGTCACCCACACCCGTAGCGTGACTTAAAATTAAATTTCGCTGTAACTGAGCCCGTTCATCTTTTGAAATCGAGATCGTACTGAAGTCACCAAAACCAGTCGAAATGCCGTAGACCGGTCTTTCTTCTTCCAATATTTTATCAACAATTCTTCTACTGGTAATGATTTGCTCACGACCTTGTTTACTGAGCCTAACTTCTTCATAATTACGAGCTACTTTTATCACATCTTCTAAGGTTAAAGAATATCCATCTAACAATATCATGCTGAATCCCCTCCGTATTTTCAAAATTCCTGCTCATTCATTTGGCAACCGTTTCTGATTTCGTTTCACGTTTGCTGTGAATAAAAATATAATAAAGATAAATAACCGCGACAACTGGTAATCCCGTAACAAGAACAATCTGTTGATCTTCCACAAAGGCTAAACTGGCGATAATAGAAAGATTCAAAATAATCGCCACAATGGGCAAGACCGGATATAACGGGGTTTGGAAGACTAAATCCTTCAAATCGCCACCAAGTTTCAAAAATCGCTTGCGGAAATTAATTTGGCACCAGGAGATAACGATCCAAATCAGGCAACCCGTCAGCCCCACACTGGACATCAACCAGAGATAAACGGTATCGGCAGCATATACACTGGTTAACAGTGACAATGATGATAATAACAACGTTAAAAAAACACCATTGATGGGAACACCTCGTGAATTTAAATGACTCAGCCATTTTGGTGCATCTCCATCCTTAGCCATGGACCAGCGCAGCCGTGAACAAACATAAAGCGCCGAATTACCAGCTGACAATGCTGAGGTCAGCACAACAAAACTCACAATATCTTTGGCAATAGGCAGACCAATCCGACCAAACACATAAGCAAAGGGACTTTCCATTACACCGGCTTCTTTATAAGGAATGGTTGCCCCCAAAACAATAATGGCAAACACATAAAATAAGACGATTCTGAAAACGACCCCTTTGATAACTTTCGGCACATTTTTACCAGGTTCTTCACATTCCCCAGCGGTCACCCCCACCAGTTCTGCCCCCTGAAAGGAATACACTACCGTAATCATGGTCAAAAAGAGTGCCCAACCGCCATTGGGAAATAGCCCTGCCCCTGTTTCGAAATTGGAAAATCCGATAGCACCTTCATTACCGACGACCCCGAACATCAATCCAGCACCTGCAAGAATAAAGGCAATAATGGCTGTAACTTTGATGCTGGCAAACCAAAATTCCATTTCACCATAAGCCTTTACTGAAATTAAATTCAAAGCAGCAATCAATGCGATAAAAAATACCGACCAGATCCATATAGATATATTGGGAAACCACAGAACCATAATAATACCTGCAGCGGTAAAATCAGCGGCAATACAGACGGCCCAGTTAATCCAATACAACCACCCTACTGTAAACCCGACACCTGGAGAAATAAATTTCAAAGCGTAACTTTGAAATGACCCTGATACTGGCATGGCAACAGCCAGCTCACCTAAACATAATAACGCCATATACATCACCAGACCACCAAATAGATAAGCCAGCACAGCACCAATCGGTCCGGCTTCGCCAACCACTTGCCCTGAACCTAAAAACAGCCCGGTTCCGATCGTACCACCAATCGAAATCATCATCATATGCCGCGATTTTAAACCACGATTCAGACCTTTTTTTTCCGGGACCAATTCTTCCGGATTTACTGCCGGTTTAATCGAAGTTGTCAGTGTCGTCACAATAATCCCCCCTATTTTTCTTCGCGATTATATTGGACTATTTTTCTTGTGATCATGATCTACCCCTCTTGCTAATTTAGATTTTCTCATCCGCAATCTTAACAAGCTGAGCCATCAACACTTCAGAACGCGCCACAATCCCCTCAACCTTGCCTTTCATATCCGAAACAAAATCAGTATCTTTAATTGAACCCAGATTGATCCGTACATTATAGATAGCCGACCACATGGCAGCCTGTGCCATTCTTCCGGCTACTGCTGCATCACTGGCCGCATTGACATTACCAATAGAAAGCATTCTCTCCGATAATTCCAATACGTTAAGACAAGCCTTAGCAACCTCAAAGGGCAGATTAGATGCCGCTTTGAGGGCCTCTTGAATGGCTTGACTACGCATCCGTTTTTCTTCATCCGTGCTTTTGGGTAATTTATAGACTTTCATTACCTGAGTAAATGCCGCTGTATCTTTATCAATATCCTGTTCCAATGCCGCCAAACATTCTTCCAAGTCTAAAGCTAACTTTCTACTTTCTTCATGTACCGCTTCATATTTTGCACTACTAATCGTCAAGTTGCCTACCATAATCCCCAGCGCTGCCCCGATGGCACCTACCAATGCCGCCGCGCTACCGCCTCCCGGTGCCGGAGAGTCTGATTTCAGCTCAGCCAAAAATCCCGTAATACTGTAGTCGATTAACATAATATGAAATTCCTCCTAATTTTATCCTAAGCTGTCCATTAAATATTTTCTTCCATTACCTGCTTACGATTGAACCCTTCCAGACGTAAATAATAGTCCGCCGTATCAATCAGCGCTTGAAGTGGTACCAGCCCAACAATTTCGCTGCCAATAATGTTTACACCATAACGGGCGGCCTCATTTTTTACTGTTTCAAATACACGGTGGAGCGGTGTACCTTCATAGTTAATCATGTTGATGGTTACCTGCACTATATTGCGGTCTTCAATCCTAATCCCCATTGCACGGCAGTATTTAAAACCACCTTTAACTTCCCGGATATTATTAGCAATCTTCTTAGCTATTTGGACATCGCTAGTACTTAAATTGATATTATAAGCAATCAAAAATTGTCTGGCCCCCACAACTGTGGCTCCCGCCTTAGGATGCATTTTTGCCGGACCATAATCCGGCTTTCTTTCCGGTTCACTAATCGCTTTCTTCAAGCCTTCATACTGGCCTTTGCGAACATCCGGCAAATTTTTCCGGTCACTCCTTTTCGCGGCTGCTTCATACATGTAGACTGGAATATCCAGTTTTGCCCCAATTTCCTGACCCAATTCATTAGCAAGTTCCACACACTCATCCAGACTTACTCCCCGTACAGGAATAAACGGAATCACATCAGTGGCCCCAATTCGTGGATGCTCCCCATGATGCTGTTCCATATCGATCAATTCCGTAGCTTTGGCACAAGAGGCAAACGCTGCCTGCTTCACCGCTGTCGGTTCGCCGACAAACGTCACTACCGTCCGATTGTGACTACCATCGGATTGCACATCAAGCAGCTTCACACCTTCTACCTTTTTTACCTCATTCACGATGGAATCGATGATTTCGCTGCAGCGACCTTCACTAAAGTTAGGTACACATTCTACTAATTTTCTCATTTTATCAACCCCTCACATTTGTCATTTCGCTTATCTACAACCTTCTTTATTTAATATTGCAGGTCAACTTGAATAACATGGGCTAGTTCACTTTGACCATTACTTAGTTTCAAGTTTAACTTATCACTGGACTGTTCACTATGTAGAATCAGCGCATCTCCCGCTTGCAATTTATAGATATATTTTTCGTTAAAAACACACTGGATATTGCTATCAACACAATAAAATACTGAGGCATGTTGATGCCTTTCACTGTAAATGTCACCAAAGCTTTGAATACTTACTTTTGCTTCGACAGTAAGAGCAGTTAATCGGCCTTTACAATTTGATGCCATCATCAAATTAAAATCGCGCACCTTTCCGAAGCTCTGTGTGCACCAATCACCCGAAAATGAATCTTGTTCAAAAGACTTTAACTCAGCATGATGATGTCCAACATGAACTAGCCTGATTTGTCCATCAAGCACCATAAGTATGCGCGAAATTCCAGGGAGAGAAGTAAAAGTGGAATGTTCCAGTTCCACTTTAGCCGAGCTCAGCCGCCAGATAAACGTACGTTGACCATAGTCAGCCTGGCGAGGATAAATGGCAATTTGAGTCGTCGTCCCGCCGGACCAATTTGTTGTATATTGTTCGGTACTTCTTACCACTTCGATTGAATAAGGCACTGGACTTCCCTCGCTTCCGTTACTTGCAAGCATTCAGTTTGGCAATTAAAGTTTGTAATTGATTGTAAATTTTATCTTCAGATATACTCTCGATTTGGCCAGCCTGAACTTGTTCGTTTCCACCAACAACGACTCGGGATATGGCATTAGGCTGCATGGAATAAACCATATTCGGTAAAAGTTGTTCATTCATTGAATAGATCGGCTGAACCGATAAGTCTTTTGTATCAATACCTACAAAATCCGCATAATATCCCGGTTCGATCCTTCCTACGGGGATACCCAAAAGTGCTTCGCTATTCGCAGTTCCCATTGCATAAACCTGGTTGGCCGATAAGGCCATAGCATTATGTTGCGATGCTTTCTGAAGTAACGCCGTCATGCGCATTTCTTCAAAAATGCTGATGCGATTATTGCTACATGCGCCATCTGTGCCAAGTCCAATAACGACGCCCGCCTTCATCAGATCAATAATGCGGGTCACCCCGTCAGCCAAAAACATATTACTAGACGGGCAATAAGCCAGCTTCACTTGATGATCGCCCATCAGCTGAGTATCGCTGTCATTCAGCCATACGGCATGAATGGCTACCATACTTTCATCAAGCACACCGATTTTATGTAATAGTTCGACGGGTCTTAAACCATGAATGCGCAGTGTTTCTTCCCCTTCAAACGGCTCTTCAGCCACATGGATATGAAATTTTGTACCTAGCTCCCGTGCTAATCTATGCCCCGCTTGTATCATCTCTATGGATGCGGCATGCAAACTATGGGGTGCCGGAATGATTTTCACCATGGGATTGGAATGATATTTGATTGCCAGTTGTTTCGTATTTGCCACTGCTTGATCAATACTTTCCTGATATCCCTTGGGAGCACCATCCCAGTCATACAGCGTCCGAGCCAAGACTAACCGAATGCCCACATCTTGGGCAGCCTTAATAATCGCTTCGTCACTTTCAAGGCCTTGGTTGTGAAGATAAAAGAAATCACAAACCGTGGTGACACCATAACGCAGCATTTCACCAAAGGCAAATAGCGCGCCTATATAAATATCTTGCACATCAAGTAACGGCGAGTAATGATACAAGGCCTTGTCACGCCACTCTAAAAAGGGGCGGTCTATGACAAGCCCGCGAAGCAGACTTTGAAAAGAATGATTATGCGAATTAATGGTTCCGGGTACCATCGCAAGGCCCGTCCAATCAACCACTTGGACATCAGGATGCCGAGTTAAAAGTTTCTCTAGTTCGCTAATTTCCGCAATGCGTCCCTCTTCTACCAGTACGCCTTGATTCGCTACAAAATTATCTTGCTGTAATAAAAAAGTTGGTTTATAGAGCTTCATAACAGCCTCTTCTCTTGCTTCTAATATTTTACTAACTAGGCTAAACTACACTGTCTTATCTCGCTGGTTATCAATCACCACTTGTCCCTTTTTAATCACTTTATCAATAATATTGATACCTGCATGATAAGGCAAAAATAAATGAGAAGGATACTCGAGTATAACGATGTCAGCTTGTTTTCCACATTCTAAACTTCCTATCTTATCCCCTCTGCCTACGGCTGCAGCACCATTAATTGTCAAAGCCGTTATAATCTCAGCGGGAGTCATTTTGAGCTGAACTGCAGCTAAAGCCGACACTAGAGGAATGGAAAAACTGAAGCAGCTGCCAGGATTATAATCAGTCGCTAAAGCAACAGCCGCTCCGCTATCAATCATCTTTCTTGCGCGCGCATAAGATTCCTGCAAACAAAATGTTGTTGTCGGTAATACCGTAGCCACTACATGATGCTCGGCAAGGGCTGCTATACCCGCATCAGACGCTTGCAGCAAATGATCTGCTGATATAGCCTGCAATTCACCAGCTAACTCCGCTCCGCCCAGCGCAATAATTTCATCAGCATGTAGCTTGGCTTTCATACCCAACTCTTGCGCTGCCTGCAGAATTCTGCGCGACTGATCAATTGAAAAAACTCCTTGTTCACAAAACACATCGCAAAAATTAGCAATCCCTTGTTTAGCTACAGCAGGTAAAGCTTCTTTAATAATAAAAGATACATATTCTTCCGTCTTCCCACAAAACTCCGGTGGAATCGCATGGGCACCCAAAAAAGTTGGCACCACTTCGACAGCCTGTTCATTACTTAATTCAGACATTACTTCCAACTGCTGCAGTTCCGTGCCGCAATTTAATCCATAACCGCTTTTACCTTCCACTGTCGTAACTCCCATCGCCAGCATATCAGCCAAACGTTTAGCCCCGATTTTTTTCAGTTCCGTCTTGCTAGTATTTCGCGTAGCTTGAACAGTACTTAAGATACCGCCGCCTCGTTCTAAGATTTCTAAATAAGGTGCTCCTTTGAGACGCCAGAAAAATTCTTCCGGTCGATAGCCGCCAAAAATAAAATGAGTATGGGAATCAACAAAGCCCGGCATGACACATTTTCCTGATGCATCAATAACTTGACACAGTTCATCGTCTACTTGCGCTAAAATATCGGAAGTAGTACCCACAGCTTTAATTATCCCATTTTCAATAACAACTGCACCATCCGGAATAATACCAATGTCATTCATCGCTGATCCAAACTTCGGAGCCAACCCATGACAGGTGACTAATTCAGCAGCATGTTTAATAACCAGTAAACTCATTTTTTCACACCTCATTGTCACTTTCTTTTGACTCCTTCAATCTAAAAGACCGAATAACTACATCATCAATTAACTTCTCATCAGGAATATAAGGCAACGTCACATGAGCTTTACCAGCATAATTCTGATTAAACTCGACAATTGTTTCAATAGAATGTTCATTTCGAGCCCAAGAACGCCGAGCGACTCCTCCCATGACATCCCATAGCATAGCGGACCGTAATGTTTCATCAACTCGGTTACTCCCATCAAGCACCATCCCGAAACCGCCATTAATCGACTTACCAATCCCCACACCGCCACCATTGTGTAATGCCACTAAGCTCATGCCGCGCGCTGCATTGCCCACAAAACACTGTACAGCCATATCTGCCATAACATTGCTGCCATCTTTAATATTGGCTGTTTCTCTAAAGGGAGAATCTGTTCCACTCACATCATGATGATCTCGTCCCAGCATGACAGGACCAATTTCTCCTTTACGAACCATTTCATTAAATTTAAGTGCAATTTTCAATCTTCCTTCAGCATCTTGATACAAAATACGTGCCTGCGTTCCTATAACAAGTTGGTTCTTTTCAGCATCACGAATCCAATGATAATTATCTCTGTCCTGACCGCGACGGTTCGGATCAATACAGGCCATAGCCGCAATATCCGTCTTATGAAGATCTTCAGGTTTACCGCTCAAACAGACCCAGCGAAACGGACCATACCCGTAATCAAATAGCTCTGGTCCCATAATATCCTCGACGTAGGATGGAAAAATAAAACCCTCCCGCTCATCACAGCCATTTTTAGAAATTTCCGTTACACCGGCATCAAACACTGCTTTCATAAAGGCATTACCATAATCAAAAAAATACGTACCGCGCTTCACTAGGGTTTTTATCAATTGAAAATGATGTTTGAGACTTTGATTTACTTGCTTACAAAACTGTTGCCGATTGGTAGCTAATAACTGTGTCCGCTCGGCAAAACTCAGTCCCTGTGGACAATAGCCGCCATCATAAGCCGCATGACACGAGGTCTGGTCAGACAATAACGGAATGAATTTATGATTTTTAACGGCATATTCTAATAGATCCACTACATTTCCGTAATAAGCAATGGAAATCGGCTGCTTTTTGGCTCGATATTCCTCAGCTAATTGAAAGACTTCAGCAAGATTATCAGAAATTTTACTTACCCAGCCTTGATCATAACGAGTTTTAATACGCGAATAATCAACTTCCGCAATAATTCCGACACCACCGGTAATTTCAATGGCTTTCGGCTGAGCACCACTCATACCGCCCAACCCAGAAGATACAAACAGCTGTCCTCGCAGATCTCCATCAGGCGCAATGCCCAGCCGTTTGCGTCCTGCATTAATTAGCGTATTAAACGTACCGTGCACAATGCCCTGTGGCCCAATATACATCCAACCGCCCGCCGTCATTTGTCCATAATTGGCTACTCCCATCTGTTCCGCAATTTCCCAGCTATTCTGGTCATCAAACATACCAACCATCAAAGCATTGGTAATAACAACTCGTGGGGCTTCCGGTTTGGACGGAAACAAGCCCAATGGATGACCAGACTCAAGAACTAACGTCTGCTGATCTGTCATGACTTTCAAATATTTTTTAGTCAGTTGATACTGCAGCCAGTTTTGAAACACACTGCCCGTTTCTCCGTACGTAACTAGTTCGTAAGGATACAGCGCAACAGCCGGGTCCAGATTATTATCAATCATGACCTGAAAAGCTTTCCCTTCCGTGCAATTTCCCTGATATTCATCAATCGGTTTGCCATAAATTTTTTCCTGGGGCCGATAACGATAAGCGTAGATTCGTCCCCGCGTGCGCAGTTCTTCCATAAACTCCGGCGCCAATACGGCATGAAGTTCTTCCGGCACATACCGCAACGCATTTTTTAATGCTACCTTCGTCTGATCCGGCGTTAGTCGAAAACCTCTGTCAGGAGCTCGCCGAATATCTCCGTCAAATAACGGCATTTCCGGCAATACATTATCTAATTTAATAACCATAGCCTCCGCAACATTACGATTATCCATAAACATCCAAACTGCCCCCAATTTCATTTTATGATGCCTTAATAAAGCCTATTATAACCATCAGTCGTCTAAAAAACGTCAATTCGTTGTAATCATGTATCGTCTAAAAAAGGAGGTGAATGCTGTTCCACTCATGGAACAGCATTCACCTCCTTTTTTTACAAAAAAACAGCCTCTCTAATTATTTAAACAATCACATCAAGCGATTCCAACTCATAGCCATTACCCAGTTTTTCAAATATCGCCTTGCCTTGCCGATAATATTCCTGCATAGATAACGTCAAATAATCCTCAAAAAAAGTTCGAACTTTTTCATCCCTGCCCATTGCACTACGAATCTCCGCTTTCGTTCGCAAAACAATTCCGGCTTGATATAAATCATGATATTTAACAAAGAAATCATCGGCTTTTTCCAGATAATGTCGTCCTTCCTGCAGACGCTGTTCTCTAACTGCGATAAGAGCCTGAACACAATTGAGCGTACAATAACTTCGCAACCGCCAGTAACCTTGCTGCTGATTGCCATCATTCAACGCGCCTGCAAGATACTGGCATGCTTTGACATAATCCCCCAATTGAAATGCTGTATACCCCGCATTAATGTAAACAATTGAAAGTCCTTCACCAATATAGCGTTGTCCGTATAAATGAATGGCCTTCTCATAATAACTTAATGCCTCCAGATGATGACGATCCATATGTCGTAAATCGCCAATATAATTGTACGCAGCCGCAATATGAATCGCATACGTTCCCTGTCCAACATTTAAGCGTTTAAACAGCATTATCGATTGTCGATAATATTGTTCCGCCACAAATTTTTCATTCTGTAACGCAGCGGCAAGTCCTTTAAACCGAAGTGCCGCTGCCATTCGTTCTTTCATGTTCGCTTCATGGGCTTTCTTAAAAAGGGCATCGGCAAATCGCTCGATAAGTTTAGAATTACGGATCTGAATTCCGCAATAGATAACTTGCTGATATCCCTTGATCTGATAGTCTAAATAGTCCTTCACGGTCGCCAGCCGCAACAACTGGTGTATTGCCTTAATTCCTTTACGGTGTTCACCCTTCCAAATATAATAGCGACCTAACATTTCCAAATAGGCAGCCTTAAACCGACTGAGCCGTTCTTCGCCTTCCACTTCTTCTTTCAGACAAGTAATGAGACTTTCAATCTGCTCTAAATGTTCCGTAATCTGTAACCTTTGACTCAGGCCTTCATTGCAATACATCGGATAATCACTCAACTCCGGATACATTTCATAATGAGGGCAGGAATATTTTTCAGCTATCTTAATGGTGTATTCCAAGACTTTCAATTTTTCGCCAGCTTGCAAATAATGATAGCGCACAGCAAAATATAAGCCCCGCGCTCTAAAATCAACACTAATTAGTTTTTCCAGATGCACCCCAATCCGATAATGAATCATTTTCTGACGCGATAATGACATCTGAGAATAAACATACTCTCTAATCAAACCGTGGCAAAACTGATAGATTGGACCTCGCCGTTCGGGTACATTGATTTCTAGGACTAATTTTTTCTGCTGAAGCTCCTCAATGGCTTCCACAAGATCGAATTCATTCAGACCACAGACAGCAACTAATTCTTCATACGTAGCATCACGAAAAAAGGCCGAAGTCATATCCAAGACTTTTCTTCCGTTTTCAGAAAGACCGCTTACTCGTTCTTTTAACACACTTTGCAAACGCGAGGATAACCGCCTAATGTCTTGGCCCATTTGAATCAATTTAAAACACTCGACCAAAAATAAGGCATTTCCCTCAGTATAATCGTACAATTTATGCAGAAGCTCAGGTTTTATCCGCTTTGCTGGAAACATTAGCTTGGAAAATTCCGCAACAGATTCTGGACTAAAACGCTCTACTGCCAACCATTCGATTAATCCGTTTTTCTCCCACTCCCCCATCAGTCCATCAAACGAATCAAGATATTCGCTGCGGCAAGTCGCCATAGCAATCGTCTGGGACGGATACATGCGAAGAAAGTTTTTCAACACTAATAAACCTTGGCTGTCCATCCACTGAATATCTTCCACAACAAGAATAATCTTCTTCAATTCCGCTAGCTTACCCAATAATCCACACATGATTTCCTCAATCATCGTCGGCTGAATCATGTGTACATTAGAAATCAGGTTTGGTAACGTAAAATCCTCACTGTCTGCAACAGCTGGAAATATGTATGATATCACTTGCCGCCATAGTGTCGGGACAGCCACTTGTTCCTTAGTTAGAATAGCCATCACTTGTAAAAATACGCTACTCCATACTTTGTAAGGATAATTCACTTCGGCCTGATAACACTGCGTACGCAGCAGTAAGGTACCTGTTAGCGGTACCTTTTCTAATAAACGCGTAACAATCGCACTCTTACCAACCCCTTGTTCTCCATGCAAAATCGCTAATTGCTTAGTCTTTTGCCCCTTCAAAAAAGTCTCTACCCAATGCCTAAGCCAACCTAGTTCCTGATCACGACCGAAAAAGACTTCACCGCTTAACTGTTCAGAGCTCCAGTTTTCAGACATTTTTCGGCTCGTAACACGTTCATAAATGGCTTTCGTTCGATCATCCGTCTTAATCCCCAACTCATTGGTTAGTTTCCGTTCCAATTGATGATAAATCGCAACAATTTCACTTTCCTTGCCTGTTCGTCCACAAATTTTCATCAATACCCGATAAGCGCTTTCATTGTACTCGTCCACACTAATTAACCGCTTAAGATATTGCTTAGCCTCGCTATATTTTTTATCATTAATAAGCTTAATAATTTGTTTAGTTAATCGGGTAATATATTCTTCTTTCAGTCCGTCTCGTCGCTCATTTACCCATTCCTCAAACAAATCGGCATCCTTACAAAAAAATCCAGTTAAAAAATCTCCGTCCCATAGTTCCAGCGAATGGGGTACTTCTTCTTCAAACTGTTGCACATCAATCGAATTCACGACCAATGGATTCAGTGCAATAAGGGAGCGCGATGGTAACAACAACAAGTCACTCGAAATTTGTTTTTTTAGTAAATAAAGCGTATTGCGCAGATTTTTCTTCGCAATAACATCTTCCATATCACTCCATAATAATCCGGCAATTTCACCACGAGTCGCACTGCCTTTCACCAAAAGATAGTATAACAGCGCTTCCATTTTTGAAAACGGAAAAATCACTCTTTGCCCCTGCCAAAAAACAGCTGGCTTGCCTAGCATGACTGCATCTAATCCGTTCAACAACTTAGCCCCCTCTTTCAAAGTTGCTTGCATCTAGAACACATTTACTTCACATGCTTATATAATATGCAATTCGCCCCAAATTATAGCAAAAAGGCGCTCAGAGACTTGCTTTAAGTCTCTAAACGCCTTTGTTTAGATAATTCTTTCAAATTGTTCTTTTAGCTAGACATTATCATAAGCTTTTTACATTGTCAATATTTAAATTGTGCCTTCCTAACTACAAGGTCACATTTTCACCGTCAGTGATTTATTTAAGTTGTAACCTTGCAAGCAACTTTTCTTCTTTTAGTGCTTTAAGCTTTCACTATACTACGAACTCTTAATGTGCTAGTAAAGGAATCCATATTCTGAAAGTAGTTCCCGTACCGGGAATACTCGATACATTGATTACTCCACCATGACTTTCGATGATTTCTTTAGCAAGAGCCAGTCCTAAACCGGCACCCCCTCTACTCCGAGAACTATCTACTTGATAGAAGCGATCAAAAATTTTCTCCAGATACTCCGATTCTATTCCCTCGCCAGAGTCAGCAACAGTCACCAAGGCTTTTGTATCTACTTGTACCAGAGAAACTAATATTTTACCGCCAACTGAAGTATGCCGAATGGCATTATCCAATAATATACCAATGACTTGCCTAATCCTTGCTTCGTCTCCATAACATTGAATGAGAACATCCTCTGATACTTCGAGCGATAATTCCTTTTCCGCAGCAACTGTTTCAAAAGAGACAACGGCCTGCATAAGCGCTGAATTAAAAATAAACAGTTGTTTATCGAGCGTCTGTTGCTGCGAATCGGTCCTGGCTAAAAAAAGCAAAGAATCAACAAGTTTCGCCATATATACACATTCTTGCTGAATGTTATCCACCCATTTGCTCAAACAGGACACAGTTTCATCAGGAGATCGCCTTACAATATCGAGATTGGTTTGTATAATAGTCAGAGGTGTTCGCAATTCATGGGAAGCATCAGACAAGAAATTTTTTTGCTGTTGCCAAGCCTTTTGTATAGGAATCATGGCCCAATTAGCCATAAAAAAGCTAACTACAAAAGACAGGAGTGAACAAATAGCACCAACAATAATTAAGGCGGTCAACAAATTTCGCTGCATATTTACTTCTGGCGACAAATCACGAAAAAGAATAAACGTTTCCGTTTCAGCATTCAAAGAAGACTTTAGATAAGAATATGGAATTTGATCGAACGTTACTGTTCCTTGAAGAGCAGCAGTCTGAAGAGTGGTTGTAGTGAGAACTGCCAGACGATCTGGACTAAGCTGTTGAACGGATGACTTAAAAATTATATCACCTGAAGAAGCTGATTCAACAAAAAAGAAATTTTGTCCATGTGACAGACCTGGTTGAGGACCGAGTATTGCTCCTAACAATGGCCCCAATAAGGGTGGTGGTCCTGGTGGTAGCGGTCCTTCCGGTAGTCCTTCTTGTAACCTTGCTGGGAATTCGGACTCTTTACCAGGATGTTGAGGTATATCTTTAATCCGGCCTGATTGTATATCTGACATTATTTTCCGTGTCAAAAAATCTGCATGCCTATTCATATCGAATTGCAAAAAATAGTACGCACCGACAATAAGCAAAATAAACAGCATCAAAATGATAGACGCATTTACCAAAGTAAGCTTAAGACGTAATTTATGAAACATCTGTATTCTCCTGTAAACAATAAACTATACCGCGAACTGTACGGGCATTAGAAATGCTAATTTTTGTCCGTAAGAAATGAATATATATGTCAATACTTGCAACATCAACGTCTGAATTATAGCCCCAGATTTTTGCCATAATACATTCTCTTGTTACTACTTGGTCAGAGTTAACATAAGTAATTCTAAAAGATTCATTCAAACACCTTCTCTTAACCCCCCTTGCTTTTATTTTACCATTTTTTTGTTATTTGCTTATTTATACATTCCCATAAAACAACAAAATTCCTGCTAATTCGCAAAAATCAATTTAAAGAATTTTGTGGTGTTAAAGATTTCCCCGGAAATCTCTCTAACTATCTATACTGCTGCATTTGCTATATCCCTTTTATAATAAATTATTTATAAATAATAATTATGAAATGATTAAAAATATTTACAGATAACTGTAATGAATATATTGACGTCACTATAAAAACTGTGATAAAATAATACCATACTATACCAGTAAAGTATGGTATTAACAATTAAAAGGCATCGCCATTACAAATTAATCAACTACCGATGTTTTCTACACAATGCTCTATCTTCCTCAATTGCCGACCAATGCGGCGGTTACAATATTATTGAACAAGACCTCCGGTTTATTAAACGAAAAGTCAAGCCAAATGCTTGGCTCGCTTTTCATTTTGCTCTTAAAATCTGGCCAGATTTTTGAGATAGAATCAACTTTGGGAGGAGTTCATACTATGAACAAAGTAATGGATTTAGATCAAGTTATTGAAAAAATTCATGATGGAGCTACTATTCTTTTTGGCGGATTTTGCGGTGTGGGCTCAGCTCTGACGTGTATTGACAAGATTGTCAATACAGGAGTTAGAGATCTTACTCTCATCTCTATTGTTACCAGTTATCCCGGTGGCAAATTTGACTTAGCCCCCTTGTTTTCTAATCGGCAAGTAAAAAAATATATTTGTGCCCATGTGGGCACCTGTCCTGAAGCTATTGAGGCTTTAAAGCAGGGAGAATTCGAAATCGAATATTTTCCGATGGGCACTCTGATTGAAAAGGTCAGGGCGGCTGGTGCCGGTTTGGGCGGAGTATTGACCCCCACTGGTATTGGGACACTAGTTGAAGAAGGAAAGGAAAAGACCATAGTTGACGGTATAGAATATCTTTTTGAAAAGCCGCTTCATGCCGATTTTGCCTTTATAAAAGGTTTCCGGGCTGATAAATGGGGTAACGTTGAATATAGATATGCCGCAATTAACACAAATCCAACCTTTGCCATGGCTGCTGACTATACAGTTGCAGAAGTGAATGAGATTGTCGAAGTCGGAGAGATTTCTCCAGAACGTGTTGGCACTCCGTCTGTGTTTGTCAAAGCTGTTGTTCAAGGTAAGACTTTTGAAGACCATGTAAAAACTTATCGGGATTTATGGTCTCGTACTGGGCAATTAAGGTAGTGCAAAGTTAGGCGTTTAAGGAGGTATGTGACATGGATGCAAAAGAAATGATTGCTCGGAGAGCTGCACAAGAACTTAGCAATGGAGAAGTTGTCAATTTAGGATTTGGTATTCCTACAGCTGTTGCTAATTTTTTACCAGAAGGTGTGGAAGTACTCTTTGAATCAGAAAATGGGGCACTCGTTTTTGGAGGTGCACCAAAATTAGGAGATGACGATCCGGATGTTGGCAATGCTGGGGGTCTTCCGATTACCATGATTCCTGGTTCGTCTTGTTTTGATTTGGCAACATCTTTCTGTATTATTCGCGGCGGCCATGTGGGAACAACGATTTTGGGGGCCTTGCAAGTCGATCAGGAAGGCAGTATTGCCAATTGGGCTACGCCAGTTGCTCCCGGGAAATACATTCCTGGCATGGGTGGGGCTATGGATTTGGTTATTGGAGCTAAAAAGGTTGTTGCCACTTTGATTCATACCGTAAAAGGAAAATCAAAAATTCTTAGGAAATGCACTCTTCCTATTACCGGAAAAAGTTGTGTGTCAAAAATCATTACGGAAAAGTGCGTTTTCGAAGTAATTCCGCAAGGTCTTGTCCTTACAGAAATAGCAGAAGGCATAACGGTTGATGAATTGCGTAGTTGTACTGAAGCTGACTTTACGGTTGCTTCTGAAATAAAGCCCTATCAATTATAATCAATTTGTCACTGACACTCCAGTAATAATGGAACAACCCCCGCTTAATGCGATGAGTTTTAGGCGGGGGCTACTTTCTTATAAATAACAAAAAGGACCGGCTCACGAATTCTGTCCATGCGTCGGTCCAAAATTATTTTTTCTAAAATTACTTCATTGACTCGATAATGCTCTCAGCAATAGCGTCCATTGAATCCCCATCCTCTTCTTTCATACTGGAGTTCAATGTCATCTCACTGTCTAAGATAGTCATTTCTTTCATCTCATTCAAAAGCTCACGCATTAATTTGCCGGATTGTGGAGCCCATGAGCCATTTTCTATAAGAGCGAAAGTACGTTTTTGAAGATTTAAGGCCTTCATATCCATTATATAATTCAGCATTGGCGGATAAATCTTCAAGTTGTAGGTTACGGAAGCAAGAACCACATGACTATATTTGAATGTCTCAGAAATCAAATAGGAGACATGAGTTTTTGAAACGTCATATATAACCACATTTGTCATTCCCTTTTCCACTAACCTTGTTGCCAAATCGTTGGCAGCGGCCTCTGTATTTCCGTACATTGTTGCATAAACGATCATTACACCCTTTTCCTCAGGCTCATAACGACTCCACTTATCATACTTATCTAACAAGTACCCGAAATCGTTACGCCATATCGGTCCATGTAGTGGGCAGATCATTTTGATATCAATCGTGCCGGCCTTCTTTAAAAGAGCCTGAACATGAGGACCATACTTTCCAACAATATTTGTATAATACCTTCTGGCCTCGTCAATCCAATCCCGGTCAAAGTTCACTTCATCATTAAATAGCTTACCATCCAAAGCGCCGAAAGAACCGAAGGCATCAGCGGAAAATAGTACGCCGTTGGTAGTATCATATGTCACCATAGCTTCTGGCCAATGTATCATTGGAGCAGACACAAATACAACATGATGTTTTCCAAAGGACATTGTATCTCCTTCTTTAACCTCTACTACTTTGCCATCGATATGAAAACCGAACTGATACATAAACATTGAAGCTTTTTCGGTACATACAACTTTTACATTTGGATAACGAAGAATAATCTCTTCAATACATGCTGCATGATCCGGCTCCATATGGTTGATTACCATGTAATCTAAAGTCCTATCACCTAGAACTACTTTAATATTCTCAAGGAACTGACGGCAAATTGACCAGTCTACCGTATCAAAAAGTACTGTCTTCTCATCTAAAAGTAGATAAGAGTTGTAGGAAACACCTCGTTGAATGGGATGAATGTTTTCAAACAAAGCAAGACGACGGTCGTTGCCCCCAACCCAATAAAGATCCTCAGTTATATTTCGAACACAATACATATATTTAATCCTCCTTTAAATTAGAAACACCTTATTATGTTTACTTTTTATAGGAATCAGACTTCTATAAACATATCTTTTTCTTCACCACAAGTAGGACAGGTCCACTCTTCAGGAAGATTTTCAAAGGAAGTCCCCGGAATTACTTCACCCTCGGGATCACCCACGCTAGGATCATATTCATAACCGCATCCGTTACATACGTAATATTTCCAACTCACAACATTCTTCGGAACGGTTCTCTTTATCTTTTTCATTGGCGGAGCCTCTTTCTTAGGTTCCCCGTTGTCTAAAGCGGCAGTAAGCAATGGCAATATTTCCATTAAATCGCCAACAATACCGTAGTCTGCATTCTTAAAAATTTTCGCATTCGCATTGATATTTATAGCTACAATTGTAGAAGCATCCTTTATCCCTTTTAAATGTTGACCTGCACCTGAAATACCGCAGGCAATGTAAAGATTTCCTTTGAATTTTTGACCTGACATACCAACATAACGATTGATTGGTACATATCTAAGGGTTTCAGCTACTGGACGAGAAGATCCTATAGCTGCACCGGCTTGAACTGCCAAATCTTCTATAAGCTGCATATTTTCTTTTTCCCCTATGCCTTGACCTACACTGACCACTCTTTCAGCTTTACTTATGGGAGTATCCAAAGGAATTCCAACTGTGAAATCATAGGCATCTGCCTTAAGCGCTTTCACAAGCGCATCAACTCTTTCTTCAGGAGTTCCACTATTGAAAATCACTTTCTTACGATAACCTGTGGCAGGTCCATGTTGAGAAACTTTACCTACGTGCTCGTTTTTCGGCATCTTACCGATGATACTAGCAGCAATAACAATACGTTGAATCTCATTAGTCCCTTCATATATTGTACAAATCTTAGCATCTCTGTAAGCACGCTCAACTTCCATACCTTTCAAATAACCGCTTCCGCCAAATATTTGAAGAGCATCGTTGACAATCTCAAGGCAAACATCTGAAGCGTATTGTTTTGCCATAGCAGCTTCCATACTGTAATGCTCATGATTTTCTTTTAGCTCTGCTGCACTATAAATAAGTAATCTAGCTGCTCTAAGTTTTGTCGCCATATCGGCCAACTTAAAAGCGATGACCTGTTGCTGACAGATAGGTTTACCAAATTGAATTCTCTCTTTTGAATACTCCAGTGCATGCTCATAAGCACCTTGCGCGATACCAAGAGCCTGGGCCGCAATACCAATACGACCACCATCCAAAGTTGCCATAGCAATCTTGAAACCATCGCCCTCGTTACCTAATAAATTTTCCTTAGGGACTTTCACATCGTTAAAAATAAGCTCTGCAGTGGCAGAAGAACGAATACCCATCTTGTCGTAATGTTGTCCGAAACTAAAGCCTTCCCAGCCCTTCTCCACAATAAATGCACTGATGCCATGAGTACCTATATCTGGTGTAGTAACGGCAAAAACAATGTTGATATCAGCCTCACCGCCATTGGTGATAAAAATTTTTCCACCATTCAAAATGTAATAATCGCCTTCTAAGACAGCAGTAGTCTCAGTACCACTAGCGTCACTTCCGGCATTTTCCTCAGTTAGCCCGAATGCGCCGAGTTTTTCTCCCTTTGCCAACGGAACCAAGTATTTTTGTTTCTGCGCCTTTGTCCCATAAGCAGCAATTGGATAGGTGCCTAAAGATGTATGTGCGGAAAGTATTACGCCTGTACCACCATCCACTCTTGATAATTCCTCAACGGCGATTGCATAGCTGATGATATCCAAGCCTGATCCACCGTACTCTTTTGGATATGGAAGCCCCATCACACCCATATCTGCTAGCTTTTTAATTGCCTCAGAAGGAAATTTATTTTCCTGATCCAACATAAATGCAATAGGTTTAACTTCCTCTTCAGCAAACTTTCTGATTTTTGCCCTCAAATTTTCATGTTGTTCCATAGTCTTAAAAAACATAAACACACCTCCTTATAATTTATACGATTTCATGAGTCGTCCTGTAAAATCTGTAGAACCACACCATTAAGCTGCAATGGCGAATATCTCTTAATTGTTAATTGTATACTATACCGGTATAGTATGGTATTATTTTATCATATTTTTTATTGCGTCGTCAATATATCTATTATAACTATCTAAAAATATTTTCAACTATATCATAATCATTAGCGACAAACAATTTAATACTTAAATAGACATAACCGTTGAAAAAGCCCTTCAACAATGTAGTAGCTTTTTCAACGGTTATGCTATAAGATATCTTAATTATGCGGTTTCACTTGAAGAAAGCAGACGATAAAGTACTAACGGGCTGATTGAATCAATTAATGATAAACAGCAGAAGAACCGGCTATTTGTCCATAATCAGACAAATAGCCGGTTCTTATTTTACAATACTTTTTTATAAATTTCCCGCATGTCTGCTTTGATTTGACAATCCCAACTTTATTCTTCTTCCGGTACCAAAGCAATGGCACTAGGGGAGCGCTATAGCATCTGTACCTACTGTAGTCGGAAATTACTCGCCCTATGAAAACAATCTTTTCGTCAGATCTACTATTTTAAATCTGAAACTTACTAACTGCGTCTTGTAAAAACTGCGCCATTTGAGCTAGTTTTTGACTCGAAGCTGCTATTTCTTCCATAGAAGCAGCCTGTTCTTCTGTTGCTGCCGAAACATTCTGTACCTCACCTGTTGCGCTCTTCGTTAATTGATCGATCTGCTGTACTGAAACCACAACTTGCTGACTGTCACTTGCCAAACACTGAATACCTGTTGATATATCCCCAACCTGAGCTGCTAAGTTTGTTATCATCTCAATAATTTTTTGAAAGTTCTCACCTGCGTCATTTACAACTCCGGTACCAACATTAACCTCCCTCGTACCTTTTTGCATAGCTACTACAGCTTTGTCTGTTTCTCCCTGAATTTCCCCAATCAAACGGGCAATTTGTTTTGCCGCTTCCTGAGATTGTTCCGCTAACTTGCGAACCTCTTCAGCAACAACTGCAAAACCGCGCCCCTGTTCACCCGCCCTAGCCGCCTCAATAGCAGCATTAAGAGCCAAAAGATTAGTTTGACCTGCAATACCAGAAATAGTATCAACAATTTGTCCTATTTCTTTCGAACGTTCACCCAATTGTTCAACAACTATAGCCGAAGCATTTATCGTATGTTCAATATCCACCATTTGCTTAACAGCCCCTTGTACCGACCGGCCACCTTCCTTGGCTGTTTCAACGGCTTTAATAGACTGATTCGATACCACACTAGCATTTTCTGCAGCCTGCTGGATATTTTTTGACATTTGTTCTATTATAGTGGTTACCTGACTAACTACATGATATTGTTTATCAGTTCCTTGTGCCACTTCAGTTATTGATGAAGCGACTTGATTAGCAGCCAAGGTGGACTGTTCAGCGCTGGAAGTTAGTTCTTCTGATGCTGCTGCCAACTGCTGAGCATTTCCCTGCACCTGACCAACTAGTTTTCTCAAATTAGTCATCATTGTATCAAACGCCGTAGCTAACAAGCCAATTTCATCTTTAGAAGATATCTCGATTTTCTGATTAAGATCACCCTGCGCAACCCGAATCGCTAGCTTTTGCATCTTTAAGATCGGTTCCGAAAAACTTTTGGCAATAAAAAAGGCTAATATTCCCACTAATACCAATATCCCTAGAGTTACCAGTCCTATCATATACAATAAAGAATGAGTTTTTGCTGTTATAACAGTATCAGGTACCTCCAAGCATATTAGCCAACCAGTTCTATCATCATAAACATAAGTAACTAACTTTTTTCCTACCTCTTTATCCTCCAAAATAACAAATCCGCTCTTTTTTTCGGATAAGCCCTGTTTTACAAAACTTACTTCATTCATATCGACACGATCTTTGACCAAATTTTGATCCGGATGAGCCAATATTTTACCTTCACTATCAATTACATAAGCAACAGTACCGTTATTAGACAAATTTGTAACAAATTCACTGATTTTTGCAAGGGTAATCGACCCTTGCATAATTCCAATTACCCCACCTGATTCTGCATCACGAACAGGCGTTACAAGGTTAATAACAAAACGATTCGAGTTTTTACTAAATACAACTCCTGATATTACTTCATCTTGTCCTTTGAGTGCCGACTGATAAAAAGGGCGCTCCCAAATATTAGCGACTGGAATATCATCACCACGTACAACCTGATTTCCTTTTACATCATCAAGAGCAAATGAGTTTTCAGGATTGACCTTCTGGAGCTGAACAAGAAATGTTTTTATCTTTGGTAAATCAAAAGCCTTTACCGTAGGATCGGCAGCGATTGATTTAAGTGCAATAAAAGGTCTATCAAGATATCCATCAATTTGTAATTTAGCTTCATTAGCGAGTTCCCTGCATTGATTAATTGTTTCTTGTTCCAATACTTTGCCTAAATACTGCACTGACATAACCGACAACAATATGAGTGGGATAAAACTTATCAATATCATAATCAGCAATAATTTCTTTTTAACACTCATTTTGCTTGTTCCTTCTATCAAATCGATAGTAAGTCTACCTACTGATATTGTATTTTTCCAAAAATTAATTTGAGGTAGATATTTCATCTACTTCAATATTTTTAACTTCGCCCAAATAGAAGGCATAATTTAATGCTCCAATGAGTGTAGCACAGCCTGTTACCATCATAGCCATTTGAAAGGATCCCGTAGTTGCTACAATCCAACCTGTAACAATAGGACCAAGTATACCACCAATGTTAGAAACACAATTTTGCAATGCCCCAACCGTAGATGTCATATTGCACGGAGCTACATCACCAGGCAAAGTCCATAGTGCAGGACCCGCACAGGCAATACCACAATAAGATAATGTTAATAATGCAACTGCACCGATATCAGTTTGAATAAAATTAACAAAAACTATCGACGATGCTAATAACATACCGAAAACCAGATTATTTTTTCTTACTCTGGTTTTGGAATATCCTTTGCTATATAAATAATCGGCAAAATAGGCACTTAGGAAACCCACGCATAATCCAATAAGTGGTGGAATCATCGCCACAAAACCCATTTTCATCAAACTCATACCACGAGCCTTTACCAAATAGGTAGGAAACCATGTAATATAAAAATAAATGGCATAATTTGACATGAAAAAACCGATACACATTGCTCTGATATTGCGATAACGTAATAATTCATACCATTTAAGCGGTTGTTCAGTATTACCAACACCATCTTTATTGGTTTGACCATTCCTGATATAGTCTATTTCAGCCTGATTTGCATACTTACTTTTCTCAGGATCAGTATAATACTTAAACCATAATAAGCACCAAAGAAAACCAAGTAATCCAGAAATTATAAAAGGAACTTTCCAGCCAAAGTTAAGCATCATCCAAACAATAATTGGCATCGCAAATGCTGTACCACACTTGTTGCCACTATCAAAGATAACAGTAGCTCTAGCGCGCTCTTTATCTGGGAACCACTTCGAAACAATGCCAGCATTGGCTGGGTACGCCCCGGCTTCACCAATGCCAAGTAAAATACGAGCGGCAATAAACGATACAAAACCTTGGCATAACGCAATTGACATAGTTGCTGCTGACCACCAACCAACAGCTCCACCTAAAACCAGACGCTGACCAAATTTATCAGCAAGCCATCCTGATGGAATTTGAAACAATGTATAGCTAAAGAAAAACGCGGACATAATAAATCCCATTTCTGTAGCTGTAAAATTAAACTCTTTCATAATCATCGGTGCTGCTGCTGAAAGATTTGTCCGGTCAAAATAATTTATAGCTATTGCCCCCCACATCAGAAGTGCAACTTTCCACCTAAAACCAGTTTTTACTTCATCCATAATAGAATTTTGTTTTTCCAAACCCGTATTATTATCTTTCTCTACATTTGTTGTACTCATTATTTTCCCCTCCCTATACTCATAGTTGTGTTCAACATTCAGAAGTGAATGTATTTCCTATGCAGGTACTAAAACAAAATAGATTTATTATTGCGAATTTTTTAAAAAATACAAAAGGAAAAGGTTTATATTGATTAAACACGAACCCTTCCCTTTATTTCATTGAAAATAAAACCAAGAAATTATTAACTATCCTTATAATAATTTTTTATAAATCGCCCGCATGTCCTCTTTAGTTACTACTTTTGGATTATTATCCAAGAGACGTGTTACTTTTGCAGCAGCTTCAATCATATCATCCAGTGCTGCTTCATTAATACCTTTGGCTTGCAAGTCACATGTTACATGAAGATCTTCAATCATCGAATACAAATTATCAATCATTTTTTCAGCGGCTTCTTTCGTTGTACAACCTGCAACATCCAGTCCCATGGCAACAGCAATATCTTTAAACTTTTCTTCACAGACATCTAAATTGAACTTCATTACATCAGGGAGCAGAATGGCGTTGGACAAGCCATGTGGAATATGATATTTTCCGCCCAATGGATAAGATAAGGCATGCACAGCCGTGGTGCTGGATGTTGCAATAGAAATGCCGCCAAACATCGCCCCCAAAAGCATGTCTTCCCGCGCCCCTAAATTGTGCCCGTCATTATAAGCTGTACGGATACTGCGGGAAATCAAAGTAACAGCCTTTAAAGCAAATGTATCGCTGAGCGGATTGGCCTTTTTAGAGATATAGCATTCTATAGCGTGGCATAAAGCATCCATACCTGTATTGGCTGTGATAGCTTTTGGCAAATTAACTGTCAAAGCTGGATCCAAAATGACGCAGTCAGATACCATTTTCGGGCTGACAATTCCCACTTTCAATTCTTCTTCCGGCACCAAAACAATGGCATTTGGAGTTGCTTCCGCCCCAGTACCTGCCGTAGTCGGAATCATGAGTGTGGGTACGCCGCGACGTTTAATCTGTGCTTTTCCCTTGACTAGGTCACGTAAGTTTACATTATTAGTAAGCAGTAAAGAAACAATCTTGGCGGTATCCATGGAACTGCCGCCGCCAATGCCGATAATCATTTGGCATTCAAATTCTTTGGCAGCTGCAAAGATGGCATTTACTTGGTCTACTGTTGGTTCAGGCGGTGTATCATTGATTACATGAACATTTATACCTGCTTCTTGAAGCACGGCTTTTGGTTTTTCCACTAAACCAGAATTCCAAACACCCTGGTCAGTAATAATAACCACATTTTCAGCTCCATAATCTGCTACGATATCCTTTATTTGTTCAATACTTCCTTCACCAGCTACTATTTCCCCAATATTTAACAATGAATAGTTATTACTCATAATAAAATCTCCCATCATTTTTAATCATCCATTTATACCGATGCCCCCTCTCATCTCTGATTTTTCCATCTAGGATGTTCATAGGCTTTAGGATTACAAACATTTTTCCATTGCTGACCATTCATTACCGCGATAACACCTTCCGCTGCCATCGTTGCTACGCCTGAAGCAGCTTCTTTCGTTTGCCCCGCCATATGTGGAGATACGATAATATTGTCATACTTAAACAAGGGTTCATCAGCATTCACTGGCTCATTCGTAAATACATCCGTAGCTGCAGAATGTATTTGATTATTTTCCAATGCATTTGCTAAAGCAATTTCATCAATAATACCACCACGTGAACAATTGATTAAAATAGCACTGGATTTCATCAATTTTAACTCAACAGCACCGATAAGATGTTGAGTTTTAGGTGTTAAAGGTACATGTACAGAAACTACATCAGCTATTTTTAAAACAAAATTAAGCTCTGTTTCATATTGATACCCTTGTCCAATAATCACTTCCGGTTTAACAAATGGATCATAAACAACGACTTTCATTCCGACACCAGCTGCCATCTTTGCAAAAATACTACCAATATGCCCATAACCAATCAAGCCCAATGTTTTACCATATATTTCAAATGCTTTATAGCTGCTTCTCACATTAAAATTTCCTTTTCGAAGTTCCTTATCACTATGCACCATATCTTTTGCTGCAGCAAACATAAAAGCAAAAGCATGTTCCGCTACCGAACGAGTATTAGCACCTGGAGCAATCACCACAGGAATACCCAATTCAGTCGCTGCTTCTACATCCACATCATCCACTCCAACACCAGGGCGTCCGATCACTTTTAAATTTTTTGCAGCAAGCATTGTTTCTTTATCGATCGAACCAATACGAATAATAAGACCTTCCGCATCAAGCAATTCTGGTAACATGGCTTTTGGATCACCATTATTTGTTATTGCAACTTTTACATTAGCTTTTTCTAAAACAGCCATTCCATCATCATGTAACTTATGCGATATAACAACTTTTTTCATTCCAAGCACTCCTTATTAGAGAATCTCGAAAACCAAGAGTTATTCACATAGAGTCAATGATATTTTCTATCGCTGATAACACATTAACTCTATGTTTTTACTCTTATATTAAAACTAACAGGCAATATTTAAATCTCATTTATATAATTTAAAAACTTCGCATAATGCTGTATCAATTTCAGGGTTATTGCAGTTTGAAGGTTCACGAGCCGGCCCCACTGGGTAACCAAGTAAATTCACTGCACGCTTGACAACCGAGTTTGGGTTACCTAGTTGCATCACGTTACGGAATGGTCTGATTTTCTTTTGTGCTTCATTGGCTTCTTCAATTTTTCCTTCTGACCATAATTTATAAATACTTACCATTAATTCAGGAAATACATTCGAACAACCAGCTATAGCCCCCGTACCGCCTGCCATCAATGTCCATAAAATCAAAGAATCATTGCCAGCTAATACACTTAACCTTGAATCGGTATTTTCAATATATTTTAAGGTATTGTCAAAATTACCGCTGCTATCTTTGATCCCGATAATATTTGGATAGTTTGCCAACTTCTTTACTGTAGTGTAAGCAATATTATTACCTGTTCTGCCCGGAATGTTATACAGCAGGATCGGTAAATCCACAGCTTCAGCTACACTGCTATAATGACGATAGATATCATCTTGTGAAATACTGGCAAAGTACGGCGATATAATCGATAATACATCAACACCTAAATTCTTAGCGATTTTCGATAATTCAATGGTTTCTTTTGTTGTGATACAACCGGTGCCCGCATATACAGGAACACGGCCTTTGACTTCATCGACAGCAACTTTAATGATTTCGATTTTCTCTGCTTGCGAAAATGCGTAAAATTCGCCATTTGTCCCGAGTGCAAAAATTCCACTAACCCCCGCGTTAATGAGCCGATTAATCTGATTGCGCATTTCTTGTTCATTAAATTTTTCCTCTTTTGTTAATGGAGTAAGGATTGGCGTAATAATACCTTGTGGTTTAAACATCATAATCATCCTTTCAGTCTAGTTAAAATATTACAAAATTTCAATTTATAAAAACGCGCAATATTACTGCGCAATTTTTACCTTTGCCATCTGGGCACCAAGTAACAAGGATTCTATCATACTTTGACTGTCTGCAATCCCTTGCCCGGCAATATTAAATGCCGTACCATGATCCACTGAAGTTCTAATGAACGGTAATCCAACGGTTACATTGACTCCCGTTTCAAAACCTAACACTTTGATGGGAATATGACCCTGATCATGATACATAACCACGACAATATCGAATTCTTTTTTGTTTGCTGCTTGATGAAATACTGTATCAGGCGGGACAGGTCCACTAACATTCATTCCTAGGGCTTTTGCGGCATCAATAGCCGGTACAATTTCCAGCTCTTCTTCAGCGCCAAACAAACCGTGTTCACCTGAATGCGGATTCAGTCCGGCAACTGCAATACGGGGATTTGGGATTCCCATCATTTTTACAGCTTCATCCGCTAATTTAATGACGCGAAACACACGGTCTTTTTTAATCATGTCACAAGCTTTTCTTAAGGGTACATGTGTTGTCACATGAATCACTTTTAGTGGGCCACTCACAAGCATCATGGAATAATCTTTTTGCCCAGACAATGTCCCCAGTATTTCCGTATGCCCCGGATAATGATGTCCACCAAGATTTAATGCCTCTTTATTTAGCGGGGCCGTAACAATGGCCTGAATTTCATTTTTAAGTGCACAGCCAACAGCCTTTTCAATATATTCGTAAGCAGCTTTACCAGCTCTGGCATCTACCGCTGCAAAAGGCAAATCAACGGGTAAATTATCTAAGTCAACAATATCTATTCTCCCAAAATCATTTCCAGCTAAATTCGGCGCTGAAACAGCTTGGCATTTTAAGTCGGCGCCTACAATTTTGATCGCCCGTTCCATAATTTTTTTATCACCAAAAACCACAGGTCTTGCAAGTTTATATAATTCTTTGTCTACCAAGGCTTTCACAATAATCTCCGGGCCAATTCCCGCGGCATCGCCCATGGTAATTCCTAATATCGGTTTCATCTCTATTCCTCCTTATACTAAGCAGTTATCTTAAAAGGTTAACTTGTTTTGGTACATCCGTTTTTCGCATAGCCTGTATGGATAAAACAAATGAATCTTCATTACCAAAAGCACCCGCCTTTGTTATCACTGGCAAACCATTGCAACGACCACCGATCAATTGGCAGAGGGGAATCCCAACAGTCACTTCTTCTAACACTTCTATGGCTTCAGCCTCTAAGGATCGGCAAACATGAATGGCTGTATCACCACCAGTAAGCACCATACCAGCCAAAGACTCGTCTGATAAAGCAGCGACAATATTACCTAAGGCAACTGCTGTTTGCTCACTGACTTCAGTACTGCTCAGTCCATGCTTTTTTCCTGCCCTGACTGCATCAGCAACATCACGATCATTGACCGCGCTAGCAATTAAAATATCCTTTTCCTGCTTAAGGAGCACCTTTGCTTGCTTGATGCACCGTGCTATTTCTAGCTTTTTCTTCCGAATAAGGTTGGTTACGTCCATTTTAATCAATTTAACATTGGGTAAATTCAGTGCTCTACTAATCTGGCTTTGAGTCACTTTACTCACACTACCGGCAACCACCAGGACGGCCCCTGGCCTCGAATTGATTCCGTTTTTAGTTTTAGTTGACCATTGATAAAAATCAGGTAACTGCTCTGCCATTCCTGCCGACCCTACCCACAGAACTTTATCATAGTCCTTCGTAGCCTGAACAATCACTCTTAAATGCTCATCCAATACTGCATCAAAAACAATCCACGTTTCACCCCGTGCTAAACAACGCTTAATAGCTTGTTGTACTGCGTCTACTCCGGCCATCACCGTAGTGAGCGAAATCACCCCCATTTTAGCAGCCGTTTGTTTACGCAATAGCTCTACTATACGCGATTCATTAACAGGAGTCTTTGGCGCATGAGCAATTTCAGTTAATTGAATTGGCAGATTATCTAGCAAATGATAGCCGCCCACCGTGACTCGCTTATTACTAGGAAAGGCAGGTGCTACCACAACCACTTCGGGTTGAAAGATTCCTGCTGCCGCATCAATTTCAGCGCCAAGATTTCCTCTAAGCGTCGAATCAACCTTTTTGTAGATATTTTTCACACCACTATTTTGCAAGACTTTACAAACGTTTTTCACTTTATCGTAAGCTTCTGTTTGTGAACTATTTCGACTATCCGTATCTATCACAATAACATCCGCAGTTTCTTGCAATAGTTTCTGTTGATCGAAATCAATTCTCACACGACTTCTTATATTATGTTTCGCAAATTGTACGGCTGTATCATTTGCACCTGTTAAATCATCTGCAATAACTGCTAGTTTGAACATTTCTACCACCTTCCCGCTACTTCACCGCAAATATATTATTGCAATTTTCATGCCAACAGGTATTTTCTTAGAAATGTCGTGTTTTTTTCTTCTTACAAAAAAAATACGTTGCATAATGCAACGTATTTAGTGCAATATGCAACGAAGCGAATTTATGTTTATGTTTGCTTAGCATTTAATTTCCGCCATAATGTGGTGCGATGAATACCAAGTCTGGCAGCAGCGCGACTGTAATTATATTCTTCTTCAAGCAATACACGCAACAATGTCTCATGTTCCACCTTAGCTAAACTATCTTGGGCTTTACTTTTTTCTCTAAGTCTTTCTCCTAATGATTCACCTTCTGCATCATAGGCTTCAATAATATTGCGCTTGGTAATCATCGGACCATTACTTAAAAGCATAGCTCGTTCCATCGTATTTGCCAATTGCCGAATATTACCCGGCCAGTTACACTGCTTTAAATGTTCCCGTGCTTCCAAATTGAGCCCCGTAATTTTCGTATTAATATGCTTCATTTTTTTCATCATTTCCTTGGCAAGCAGTGGAATATCTTCTACCCTTTCATGTAAGGACGGGATATGAATACGCAAAATATTAAGCCGATAATAAAGATCTTGACGAAATTTTTTCTCTTCGATTAAATTGTTTAAATTGCGGTTGGTTGCAGCAATAATACGCACATCAATCGGAATAACACTATCACCGCCTAAATGCATGATGGCTTTTTCCTGCAATACACGCAATATTCTCGGCTGCAAAGCTAAAGGCATTTCACCAATTTCATCTAAAAAAAGCGTACCCCCATGGGCCAGTTCAAACAACCCTTGACGACCTCCTTTTTTAGCTCCAGTAAAGGCACCTCCTTCATAACCAAACAATTCACTTTCAAGCAAATTTTCCGGCAAAGCTGCACAATTTACGGCAACAAAAGGACCACTCGCTCGCCTACTCACATTGTGAATACTTTGTGCCAACATTTCTTTTCCTGTACCTGATTCTCCCGTAATTAAAATCGTAGATTGCGTTAATGCATACTTTGTCGCCTTGCGTTTAAATGCCAAACAAGCGGAGGACAAGCCGACAATATCGTCCATTTTTATATGAGCCACCAGGCCTTTGGCATGCAGCTTTTTACGAACGTTTTGCTCTAATTGTTGCAACTGTGAAACATTCTGGAAATCGTAAATAATACCAATATTTTCATTTTTCACTTTAATACGACTCTGTTTAATCATCAGTGTCTTATCACCAATGCGCCGTACATCAGCCACTTTTTCGGCGGAATCCTCCTCTTCTGACCAAGAAAATTGTGGAATGACGGTTTTCAGCTGATTACCGATCGCTTCTAAGTGGGATACTTGAAAAATTTTTTCCGCCATAGGATTAAAAATAGTAATGTTATCATCCATATCTGTAGCAACAATGCCTTCGGCGGATGCATCAATGACGGTACGCAACAATTCCGATTTTTCTTGTTCTTCACGCCGAATCCGTGCAATCAATTTCGCCTCATTGATCGCTTTATAAATCGCATCTTTACCCGATTGAATCAAAGCACCCTTTACACCCGCACGTACTGCTAGTTTCGTTGATATTGCATCTCCAACGATAAGTTCCACGCCATTTTGCGCTGCCAAAGCAATTTTTTCCTGTGCCTCCGCTTCATTTTGTAAAACGATTTCTACGAAAGTAATGCCAAGCAATGTCGCCAGATCTTCACAACCATAAATCACATTTTCAAAACCTGCAATGCCAATTTTTTCAGGATAGTCACCACTTTGCTTTAAGGCGCGTAAAACATCCATCACCGTAACCTGGATATGCACAATGGGGATATTCACATTCTGTTCAATTAATGTGGCTGTCCCACCACGACTCACGATCACTTCAGCCCCATCTTCCACAGCTTGCTTAACAATAGCCATACATTCTTGCAAATCGCCTTTGACTACATGAATAAAATGTGCCGAATCCGAAAATCGCTCGACTACAACTTCTTGTGCCAATTTGGCTAACCCCGCGAATGGTGCTACAAATAAAATCTTGGCATTCACAATTAATCACCTCTAAATCTAGTAGATGTAACATCCATCAGTTTATCTTTTCAGCAAAAATGCGAGCAGAATTTACTATTATCCCTATACTAACGTGAACTTGCTGTCAAGTCAAAAGAAAACCACGAATAAGTTCATCAACATACTATACTCCTATCGACATAAGTCCGCTTACTGTAACTTCCGTTGATGCCTTCCGTTCCCCGATGCTTGAGGTACAAGCCATACATTTCTCGACAATATATGATAATCTTTGTTCAAAAAAAGAACAGATTGACTACTAACGAAAGTAGTTACCTGTTCTTTTTATAAAGCGATATAACTGTTAATAACTAAACATCTGATCTACAACATTACTAATCCGCCAAGAGCTTGTACTTTTCCAGCCTTTCCTTGGCATCCTGTTCGGTTTTTTCAAATAAAGCCTCAGCCATAGTGGGAAATTGCTTCTTTAGTGACGAGTAACGCACTTCACCCATCAGAAATTCCTTAAATTCCATCGTAGGTTCTTTCGAATCCATAGTAAAAGGATTTTTTCCAGCCTCTTTGCTTTGAGGATTATACCGATAAAGTCCCCAATATCCACTATCCACAGCTCGTTTGGCCTCCAGTTGGCTGCAACCCATACCCGTTTTAAGACCATGATTGATACAAGGAGCATAAGCAATGATCAAGGAAGGTCCCGGATAAGCTTCTGCCTCCGCAATGGCTTTGAGCGTTTGATTCTTGTCAGCCCCCATGGCAATTTGTGCTACGTAGATATAGCCATAGCTCATGGCTATCATTCCCAGATCTTTTTTCTTGGTACGTTTTCCACTTGCTGCAAATTTAGCAATGGCCGCTGTTGGTGTAGCCTTCGAAGACTGCCCGCCCGTATTGGAGTATACTTCCGTATCAAATACCAACACATTCACGTTTTCACCTGAAGCCAATACATGGTCTAATCCGCCAAATCCAATGTCGTAAGCCCAGCCGTCGCCACCGAATATCCATTGAGATCTTTTTACCAGAAAGTCGCTGTTTTTATCGATTTCATTTAAAAGCGGATCCTGGCCTTTCACTTCTTCTAATGCCTCAATGAGTTTGTCCGCCCGCTCTCTTGTACCTTGGCCTATATCTTTATGAGCTAACCACTCTTCACAAGCTTCTTTTAATTTTTCTCCGCAGTTTCGTTGCGTAGCTTGTTCAATATCCATGGCCAATTTATTTCTGACTTGTTTTACTCCTAAGAACATTCCTAAGCCAAACTCCGCGTTGTCTTCAAATAAAGAATTTCCCCAAGCTGGACCATGACCTTGATAATTTTTTGCATACGGGACAGACGGTGCACTGCCTGCCCAGACGGAAGAACAACCTGTCGCATTGGCTACCATCATTCGATCACCAAACAATTGCGTCACTAGTTTGGCATAGGGAGTTTCGCCGCAACCGGCACAAGCACCTGAGAATTCTAGCAGGGGCTGCTCAAATTGACTGCCTTTCACTGTTTCTTTGTTCATGGGGTTCGCTTTGTGAGATAAGTTCACCGCATAATCCCAAAGCTCTGCTTGATGAATTTGCGTAGCAAGGGGTTTCATAACTAAGGCTTTTTCCTTCGCCGGACAAACTTGGGCACAATTTCCACACCCTGTACAATCAAGTGGAGAAACGGCTATTCTGAAGTTTACATCTTTAGCACCCACAGCGGTTTTAGCAGTAAATCCTGCTGGTGCATTTTTCAGCTCTTCTTCATTGACTAGCACGGGCCGGATGGTAGCATGGGGACAAACATAGGCACATTGGTTGCACTGAATGCATTTGTCACTTTGCCATTCGGGCACGTTGATGGCGATGCCGCGTTTTTCATAAGCTGCTGTACCTAAGGGGAAGGTTCCATCTTCTACGCAAGTGAAGGCGCTTACAGGCAGCTTATCTCCTTCTTGACGGTTCACTGGATTGAGAATATTTTTAATGAATTCCGGAACTTTCTTAGCCGGTTCTTCTTGCTGTTGGGCATTTTTCCATGAATCAGGAATAAGGATTTTCACGCTGGAATTTACGCCTGTGTCAATGGCGGCGTTGTTCATGGCAACAACTTTTTCACCTTTTTTGCCGTATGATTTGACGACGGCTTCTTTTAGATAGTTAGTGGCTTCTTCCACGGGAATAATCTGGGCAATTTTAAAGAAAGCGGATTGCATGATCATATTGATCCTGCCGCCAAGACCTATTTTCTGAGCAATACCTACGGCGTCTATTGTGTAAAAGTTGATATGATTTTCGAAGATGTAACGTTTCATAGTTGCAGGCAAGTTATCCTCTAGTTCCTGCTCACTCCATGTACAATTGAGCAGAAAACTACCGCCCGGCTTTAAGCCTTCTAATACATTGTATTTATCTACATAAGACTGGTTGTGACAGGCGATAAAATCGGCCTTATTGATAAGATAGGGCGATCGAATGGGCTGTTTACCAAACCGCAGGTGGGAGATCGTCACGCCGCCAGATTTTTTGGAATCATAGGCAAAATAGGCCTGAGCATACATGTCTGTGTGATCACCGATAATTTTGATGGCGCTCTTATTGGCTCCAACTGTTCCATCTGAACCAAGACCCCAGAATTTGCAGGCTTTCGTTTCGGCTGGAGTGGTATCAATATCTTGGCCAAAGGGCAGCGAGGTATTATTTACATCATCGATGATTCCTACGGTAAAATGATCTTTGGGCTGCTCTTGTTTGAGGTTCTCATAAACGGCTTGAATATGTCCGGGAACAATATCTTTCCCACCGACACCGCAGCGGCCGCCCACAATGACGGGATGCCACTCGCTAGAATAGAAGGCTGTTTTTACATCCAAATACAAGGGCTCTGCTAAGGATCCCATTTCTTTGGTTCTATCTAAAACAGCAATCTTTTTTACTGTTTTAGGAATATATTTAAAGAAGTGCTCAATGGAAAAAGGTCTGTACAGATGAACATTGAGTAGTCCGACTTTTTCCCCTTGAGCATTTAAGTGATCAACCGTTTCTTCAATGGCCTCACACATGGAACCCATGGCAATGATCATTCTATCGGCATCTTTCGCCCCGTAATAATTGAAGAGATGATATTCCCGGCCGGTAAGCTTGGTAATTTCACTCATATAGCCTTCTACGATGTCGGGAAGAGCTTGGTAATACCGATTGGTTACTTCTCTTTGCTGGAAGTGAATATCGGAATTTTGGACGGTTCCCCGTAATACGGGATGATCCGGGTTTAAACCCCTCCTGCGGAATTCGTCCAAGGCATCTTGGTCGACTAATTCCGCTAATTCATCATATTCAAGTGTCTCAATTTTTTGTATCTCATGGGAAGTCCTGAAGCCATCAAAAAAGTTGAGGAACGGAACTCTTCCCTTGATTGCGGACAAATGAGCCACAGCGGATAAATCCATGACTTGCTGAACACTGCTTTCGGCCAGAAGGGCAAATCCTGTTTGCCTTGTGGCCATAACATCTGAATGATCGCCAAAAATACTAATGGCATTGGCACCCACGACTCTGGCACTAACATGGAATACGCCAGGCAAAAGTTCTCCGGCAATTTTATACATATTGGGAATCATTAATAGCAGTCCTTGTGAGGCTGTATAGGTCGTTGTCAAGGCTCCGGCCTGCAGTGAACCATGTACCGCACCGGCTGCACCGCCTTCTGACTGCATTTCTACAACCTGCACGGTTTGCCCAAAGATATTTTTTCTGCCTTGAGCTGCCCATTCATCCGTGCTTTCTGCCATATTGGACGACGGCGTAATCGGGAAAATAGCGGCTACATCTGTAAAAGCATAAGCGATATGAGCTGCTGCTGTGTTTCCGTCCATCGTCTTCATTTTTCTTTTCATCATCAATAGTCCCCTTAATAAGAATTTTAAGTTCCCTCATAATTTAGAACAGAAACGATTATTCCGGGTCAACGGTACTTAGTTTCTCATCCAATTGTTCTGGCAACTGTTTCTTGCCGATACCGAGAGCATAATAAAATACTGTAATGATCGCACAAAATACCGCGCCAACAATCAAGGATACTTGAGTATCTTCATTGAACCACATTCCCACCAGGACGAAGCATAAAAAGATAATTGTTATATAGTTACTAATTGGAAATAGCGATGATTTGAATGGATGCGTGTCCATTTCACTTCCCCATTTTTTTCTAAATTTAATTTGACTAATGCACAATACAAACCATGGAATCATTCCCGGAAGAATGCTAGCACTGTAAATATAAACGAACAATTTTGAATTTGGATAGATATAATTAAGGAACACACCCACTAGCAGGCAAGCAATTGTAATGTGAATCGCAGTGCTGGGAACACCTTGCTCTGAAACCTTACCTAAGAATTTAGGAGCCTGACCATTTTCAGCCAGCGTGTAAAGCATACGACCTGCACTGTAAATGCCACTATTACAACCAGACATTGCTGCAGTAAGGACTACAAAATTGATAATACCAGCAGCTGAAGCAATACCGACTTTTGCGAAGGTCAACACAAAAGGACTACCAAGCAGACCGACTTGATTCCAAGGATAGATCGTGACAATCACAAATATAGCACCGACGTAAAAGATCAAAATACGCCAGATAATATTTTTTATAGCTTTACGTAAGGTATTTTTTGGATCTTGGGCCTCACCGGCAGTAATGCCAACAAGTTCTACGCCTTGATAAGAAGCAGTTACCAGACAAAGTGCAAACAAGAAACCTTTCCAACCACCCGCAAAAAAGCCACCATTATTAAACAAGTTTCCAAGACCGATCGGTTGACCCCCATTACCAAATCCAAAGAAAATAATTCCGAACCCAATAACAAGCATGACCACAATGGTAGCTACCTTAATCAGGGCGAACCAAAATTCGAATTCCCCATAATACTTGACAGAAGCTAAATTAGCCGCCGCCACGATTGCCACTCCGAATAATGCCGGTATCCACGCCTGAAGCGTAGGGAACCAATAATGCATGTAAATGCCAATAGCTGTAACCTCTGACATTCCTACTGTAACCCATAAAAACCAATAACACCAAGCCGTTAGATAGCCCGCCCAAGGACCAATATACTTATTGGCATAAGTTGCAAAAGAACCGGTAACTGGTTCGAGGAAAAGCATTTCTCCCATAATGCGCATAACAAAGAACATCACGATACCTGCTAACGCATAGGCCAGAAGCACTGAAGGACCCGCCCACTTAATCGTGCTTGCCGAACCCATAAAGAGTCCGACCCCGATAGTTCCACCTAAAGCAATCAGTTCAATGTGGCGGGCTTTCAACCCACGGTTTAGTTCTTTTTCTTTCATTATCTTTATTCCCTCCTGCTTATCATACAATATTTACGCAATACTGATGCTCTTCCATAAGGTTTTTAATGGCATCGATTTGAGTTTGATCGGCAGTCTCCAATTCCAATTCCACAGTCACATATCCTAATTCAACACCGCGCGTTTCCCGTTTGTGAGTAACTGTCAGTACATTGGCTCCTGTCTCAGCCGTCAACTGCAACAATTTCCACAACGAACCTGGTTTATCAGGAATCACCATATTAAAGAACACTTTACGACCCGATTTCGCCAAACCTTTATTAATAATACGAGCCATCATATTCACATCAATATTACCGCCACTAATAACTGCTGCTATTTTACGATTTTTATAGGCTTGCAGCTTATTTAACACCGCTGCAACAGAAGCAGCACCCGCTCCCTCTGAAATTGTTTTGACACGCTCCATTAAAAGTAAAATTGCACTCGCAATTTCTTCTTCATCTACTGTTACAATGTCATCAACATAGCGCTGGATAATATCAAACGTTAACTCACCAGGAGTTTTCACGGCAATTCCATCGGCAATCGTGGGACTCCCATTACAAGTAACAATCTTCTTTTGCGCAATCGCTTCAGCCATGGAAGGCATATTCTTCGTCTGAACGCCGATGACTTTTACATCCGGTTTTAAATTTTTAATCGCTACAGCCACGCCAGCAATCAATCCACCGCCACCGATCGGCACAACAACAGCCTCAACGTCAGGCAAATCCTCTAAAATTTCTAAACCAATGGTTCCCTGACCGGCAATCACCATGGGATCATTAAAGGGATGAACAAAAGTCAATTGTTTTTCTGTTTGAATACGCCGTGCCTCCTCATAGGCTTCATCATAAAATCCTCCATGAAGAACAACGGTTGCACCGTAACCTTGCGTTGCTTTGACTTTCGATAAGGGAGCGTTTTTTGGCATCACGATAGTAGTTGGAATGCCAAACAAAGTGCCTGCAAGCGCTGTCCCTTGTGCGTGATTTCCTGCAGACGAAGCAATGATTCCGTGTTTCTTCTCATTTTCAGTTAAATTGGCAACTTTGTTGTAAGCGCCCCTCAATTTAAACGAACCTGTGCGTTGTTGATTTTCCATCTTTAGATAAACCTGATTACCTGTGAGATCACTCAGCGTATTGGTATAGGCTAGCTCGGTTCGGCAAACAACCCCCTTTAGCGTTTCCCGGGCTTTTTTTATGTCTTCCAATGAAATTTCCATCTTTACATCTCCTATTTATTAATGTGACTGCATGCAATCAATTCGATTTCGACCAAAACTCCTTTAGGCAAACTTGCCACAGCAACACAGGAGCGGGCAGGCAATTTATTGGTAAAGTAACGCCCATAAATTTCATTTACAGCAGAGAAATTATCCATATTTGTAATAAAAACCGTTGTTTTTACAACATCATCAAAGCTCATTCCTGCAGCAAGTAAGACCTGTTTGAGATTTTCCATCACCTGCTTTGCTTGCGCTTCAATCCCTCCAGCAACAACTTCGCCTGTTTGAGGATTAATCGGGATCTGACCAGAACTAAAAAGGGACCCTCCAAACATCCTTGCTTGTGAATAAGGACCAATCGCCTGAGGGGCCTGAGTAGTTTCAATTACTTCTTTCATGTTCATTCCTCCTAATGTAGTTTCGTAATATTTTACCGTAGCTTTCAGTTAACTTATTTTAAAGCAGTGGCCTGCCATTAAAATACAGCATACATCAAATATCAAATTATTGCATTTTAACTTATAGTGTTCCCTGATAAAATTAAATATTACGTTAATTGAAAATCGAACTATCTTACGAAAATTACCGATTATGTTACGGAAAATTTATTCTCATAATAATTTTTTATTATTACAATGTTCCAAAAAAAATTTGATGTCTTCTATTTTATAAAACTTTACATTACTGACAACTGCATACAAATTATTGTTTCATCTTGTCATTGCCATAGGTATTTATCTACACAGTAATTATTTAGTAGATAAATACCTATATATAGTGCTTTCAGAAGTTTGCAATGCACCAGCTACCTTCGTTATGGCTCCTTTTATCTTAAAGATACCATTGGTGTTTAGTTTTTGAACAACGAAAATTTTTTCATCAATCGACATTCTTTCAACAGGTATTTCATTTTCGTCTAGAATTTTTTCTATTGCCGAATCTACCACTTTCTCGATAGAAGTGTTTAAAGATTCCATTACTTTTTCTTCTTCATTGACCACTGTATTAACAGTCGAATTATTATTAAATAAAGTACTGATCAATTTATCCGTTAAATTCTTTACAACGAGACTATCGGGTGAAATAAGAATATTAACGCACAGCATACCAATCAATATATTATTTTCATCTTTAATAAAGTAGGTAGAAGATCTTAATTTTTCTCCGTTTACAGTACGACTTAAATAATTAACAACAGCATTTTGGTTTAAATAATTTTTATTTTCCAACAATTCCAGTCCGAAATCAGTTAAAGGACATCCCAATTGTCTGCCACTTATATAGCCATTTCGAATGGCTATGACAGAGTTTTGTACATCGATAACATCATGCAAGAGTACTTCGCAATGCGGGCCGATAATATCAGCAATAAAATTTACTAACGGAATATACGTTTCAAGCTTTTTTTTAGATTCCATACATATCTCCTGTATTTGTTTTCAGAATTAATCTTATATTTTATACATTCTGCAAGTAATGAAAAATTCCTTCTTTTCTGATAATAATTTTTTATCATAAAAAAATTATTGTATGACTGCATTTAAAGCTAAAAGATTAGTTTGACCGGCAGATAACGGAAATGTCATCAACAATTTCGTTAATTTTTTTGTAATATAATCTGTTACCTATTACGTTCCCACCACATAAGCAGAGAAATGTTAAACATCAGCCACATCCCCCCCGCAGTATATCCGGCAACAACGTCACTCGGATAATGAACCCCAAGATAAATACGACTAATCCCCATGACCACAATAAACAAAATGGTTATCGCCGTCAAAACGTAACGCCACTGCCATGATTTTATATTCCTGGCTATTAAAAATGCCAGCATTCCATAAAAATAGATTGAAACCATCGCATGTCCGCTTGGAAAACTATAACCAGAGGCCGCAACGATTCGAAAAGCATCCGGCCTAGCACGTTCAAATAGATTTTTTAATATGTAATTTAAAATGGCTCCGCCCGAAAGACAAATTGCTAATCCTGCAAATTCTAACCAGCGCCTATACATGACTAAAATAGTAAATGCCGCTACAACAATAAATCCATAGATAGAACCATACCCCAAATTAGATATAAAAATCATAATAGAATCCAGTGTTGGATTAGCAAAATACCGCACAAGCCAAATCAGGATATTGTCAAACATTCCCATAGTGTGACGGAATATTGTTTTCCAGGCCAATTCTGAAAACAAGACAAGCATGCTACAGCTAAGCCCCAATGTCAGAATAATATATAACAGCGGCCAGCGGTGTTGCATCCGATAAAATCCGTTTTTTAAGCGCACATAACAAGGAAAGCGTTTAAAAATATTAAACATCAACCAAATAATAAATGGCAAGATGATTAGACTTAGCATTGCTAAAAGAGATAAACTCCCAATAACTAAATTCATCATTGGAAAACGTTGCGGCTTTAGATTAAACAAGTGCCCGCTGGTCTGTGATCCCTGTTGCTGCTCTATATAGCCCCCTAAAACAATGATACTTCCGTCGATTTGAGCTGTAGGAGCAATGAGTAAATTGCCATCGACAATCACAATACCTTCTTTGATATTACCCAGAACAACTGCATTACCCTCAGCTACCATTAGCCGATTAATGACCTGATCTGCCTCAATCTGAATATCCGTATGTGAAAATATATCAGAAGGTGCATAATTACCCCCGCCATAAGCAAGGACAACGCTCTGGAGTAACACCCAACAAATGAACCCGTAGTTTAGTTTTACATTCTGAAGCTTCAAAGCCGAATTCCATCCTTCCGATAAAATTGATTTTCTCTACTACTGTTTGAACAGTAGTAATTTATCATTTGACTGGGACAAGACAGCTAGAGAATCCTGCTCTGAGCCACTTAAACCTTGGTATTCAGATTTGCGTATCACAAGATACACTTGTCCACTTTGAGAAATTACATTGCGTATTTCCTCAGTAGAGTTAATCTCTTTTCCATATTTATTTGTATAAAATGCAAATCCAGGATGTAAGAATTTGATAACATAAACGGGAGATTTTCCGTCATAATTTGCTACGAAAGCTTGGGCAATACTGCGTGTGCTAAAATTATTTTCTATCGGTGGTAAAAGAACAGTCACTAATATAATAGAAGTGATCGTCATCGCAATTGCCTGTACCCAAAATGCTCGCTTAACCTCTTTGTTGTACAGAAAATACCAGACTGTTAAAATCATCAGAATCAACACCACAGCTAGCCCGATGGCACCGAGCGTGATGTCTGGAATCAAATTACTTCCTGCCACTAATCCGCCAAGAAGTAACACCGACAGCAGGGTTAAGAAAATTGGCCAAACCAGTCCTTCCGCTAAAAATCGATACTTTTCCATGCATTGATCTAAATACCACCCAACAAGAATCGCCAGTGGCGGATAAACCGGTAATATATACGTCACAAGTTTGGTACTAGAAATAGAAAAAAACAGAAAAATGAACGCTGCCCAAACATTCAAAAAAAGTAATAACGCATGCCTCTCTGTCCCCTTTATTTTCAATGACGCTTTGATCGACTGAAACATAAGCGCTGTCCACGGAAAAAAGCCGAAAATAAGAACAGGTATAAAAAAATACCAACCTGAAGTTTTGTCATGTTCTGCAGTTGTAAACCGCGTAATATTGTTTACACCGATAAAGCCATTGGTAAAATCGGAGCCATGAACTTGATACATAACCCCATACCAAGGCAGAGCAACAATTGCCCACAAAATAATCCCCACTGGTATTTTCATGTGTTTTAAATCATTAAACCGTCGAGTAAAAGCCATCCATATGAAAATAATAGCCCCAGGAAATAAGAACCCAATGGGTCCTTTTGTCAATGTAGCTAAACCGGAAAATATGTAAAAGAGATAGTATTTTTTTTGAAGAAAGCAAAGTAATGAAACCGTCAGAAACAGTGTAAGCGTAATATCCGTCACTGCCGCTTTCCCTAAGTAAAAGTATTCAATACTCGTGGCCAAAACCAATCCGCTTGCAATACCTGCCCGCTCACTCACTAATTTAGATACTGACATATAAACCACTACGACACAGATGACTGCCAATAAGGCCGAAGGGAATCGGGCAGCAAACTCATTTACGCCAAATAATTTAAAGGCTCCCGCCACTAGCCAATAGTACATTGGGGGCTTATCATACCAGTACTGACCATATATCTGTGGTGAAATAAAATCGTTAAATAAAAACATTTCTTTGGGAGTTTCCGCGTAGACTGGCTCATCCGGATCTAAAAGCGGCATACTGCCAAGATTCACAAATATCGTAAGTATCGTAAGTAATAGTAAAATCCAAAAATTTCTACTCAATCGCACACATGCGCCCCCAATAATTCAGTCACTGTCAACTTTCAATTATAGTATACCAACCCTCTCCCAACATCATCCCAAACAAACTGGCTAACACTTCAAAAGTGCTAGCCACTTAAAATAAACTCGTTATATAAACTAACCAGCTGGTTAGAAATTTTCCTCATATCGTTTAATTGCTATAACTAGTTTACATTCTGCCCATCATCAATTTTTAGACTTTTTGTTTGTTGTAAATAATATTGGTTTCAACGGAATTCCAAGCAGCCAAAATCCAGTCGATTGGTTTCTCAAGAAATTCCTTGTTACTATCCACAATCATACTGCTAACAAGCCCTACAACCATCCCACCCAGTATATCACTAGGATAGTGTATCCCAGCATAGACACGAGAAACTGCTAAGAGCGAGGCAAGTACAAATAATACCGTACCACTAAAGGATCGCTCAAATAGTATGCTGCCGGCTATAGAAAATCCGCCAGCCGCATGATCACTCGGGAATGATGCATCTATGTGACTGGAAGCAAGCGATGCACTGAATGCTCAACATAGGGACGATTCCGAAACCACATAAAGCCAATCACTTGATTTATTCCTAAAGCCAGAAGCGCTGCAGTAAAAGCATATAATACCTGTCGACGATTTTCTCTCATTTCTTCTTGAGATTTGCCTGTAAACCAAAGACCCATAAGATAAAGGCCAAAAATCAACGGGCCATACTTAGAAAAGTTAGTTACAAGCATGTCCAACCAACTAAAATATCCTGAAAGTCCATTAATAAACATTAAGATGCTGTAATCATATTGCATCGTATCTTCCTCCTTCTTTAATCATAATAAATAGCTACTCTGTGATAAGCTCAATCTATACCCCTCTCGCTACTTTCTGCAAAAGTAGACAAAAGCCACAATTACATTCAACCTGTGGCAAGTCAAACCAGTCTAATTTCTCTGCTTTAGCTCCATAATAGAATGCGGGGTATTGGGTTCTGTGCTATAATCGATATTCGGTATTAAATCCTACTATCTTTGTAGTCTCTGTGATGCTTATCTTTATGTTGTTCATCTTCTTCATCTTCTTTAAATGCTGAAGTCCGAACGTAGAGAATATTTCCCTGTAAATTCTTTTGAATTTTAATCCTATACCCAGGCTTAATAGCGGATACATTTACCGATGAACCTGCCATATCTACTGTTTGTGTTCTGAAAAAATTGGTAACAGTAATACTGTTGTTATCAACCCCGGTCACAACACCGCGCACCTGAAACATGGCATGTGCACCAGCAGAAATCATTCCAAATATTGTAACGAGGATTACAATACTCCAGATTTTCTTTTTATAGACTATCAATGTATTCTTGACTTGCATCAAACAATCCTTACCCATGATTGTTACTCCTTTATTATTGGCTTAATCATATAATAACGGCCGAACATTACACCACCATTAGACGAAGATTAGAATAAGATTAAAAATTAGAATGAACCCTTCCCTTAGCATAAAAAAAGTGCTTTGATAGGTTTGGAACAGCTTACGCTTGCTAAAACTAGGAGGTATACGGTAATGCCAATAGAACGCAGGAAAATTTTCATTGTAGAAGACGAATGGAAAATCGCCCGTTTTCTTCAAATGGAACTGGAACACGAGGGATTTGAAACAGTCATCGAATCAAATGGTCGGAATGCGCTTGACCGAATCATGCAGGAAGACTTTGACCTTGTTCTGTTAGATGTGATGATACCGGAGATGGACGGCATAGAAGTCTGCAGACGAATTCGGGAGTTATCGGAAATTCCAATTATCATAGTAACAGCCAAAGATGACATTGAAGACAAAGTGACGGGACTAGATAGTGGTGCGGACGACTATCTGACCAAACCATTTGCCATTCCAGAGCTTCTCGCTCGTATTCGTGCGGCATTGCGCAAACATAAATCATTACAACAGCCACTGGATGAAAGCGAGCTACAGGTAAAAAATTTAGTGTTATTTCCAGATCGTTATAAAGTTCTAGTTAACGAGCAAGAAGTGGAATTAACCAAGAAAGAGTATGACCTCTTGGAATATCTCGTTCGTAATAAAAACAGGGTACTAAATCGCGAACAAATTCTTCAAGAAGTCTGGGGTTATGAGTATATGGGAGATACCAATGTCGTTGATGTATATGTTCGCTATTTGCGCAGCAAACTGGACGAGCGCTATGATGAAAAATACATATATACTATCAGAGGAGTAGGCTATGTGGTTAAGGATTAAACAGCTGGCAATACCAATATCAATCAAATTGACCATCCTTTATGCAACCATTCTTTCCTGTACTCTACTCTTTACCAGCGTGCTGACAGTTGCAGGACTATACTACGTGTTATATACCCAGGCAGATGACGATATCACTCTAAGCACAAATAGCATAATGCATTATCTGTCGGAAGGAAATCCATTAGATCAACACCTGCTAAAAGAAAACATACTTGTACCTGGAATAATACTTAGAATATTCGATAATCAACATAACCTGTTAATTGACAGCGCCCCCTATATGCCTGGTAATCATGCCCTCACAAAGGAAGATAAAAGAAACTTAAACCCTCTCAACTTTTTCCCGATAAAAAAAAGAACGTTGAAAGTAATCAATGTTGATCACGTCTATTTTTATTATGATAATCAAATGATTTGGCAAAATGGTCACTTATATCAGCTATATATCATGAAAACAATGTCGGAGCAGACTCATTTCCTGAAAACTTTAGTGAAAAGTCTACTAGTAACCAATTTGATAGGCCTCTTAATTGCCATCATATCAGGCACATTTATCAGCCGTAGAATTTTGCACCCCATCCGCGATATAACGGATACGGCAAAGGAAATCGAAGTCAATGACCTTGGAAAACGCATCGCTTTGACAAATAGTAACGATGAGCTTCAGGAATTAGCAAGAACTTTCAATCATATGCTTCATCGAATTCAAACCGGTTTTGAACAACAACGGCGCTTTGTATCGGATGCGTCCCATGAACTAAGAACACCCATCACAGTCATTAGCGGCTACGCAGATATGTTAGATCGTTGGGGAAAACAGGACCCATCCGTAATAAATGAAGGCATTGAAGCCATCAAATCGGAGGCTTCCAATATGTATGGACTTATTGAAAAGCTACTCTTTTTAGCAAGAACTGATCAAAGTAAACAAATAATCACTAAAACCTTACTTGCTATGGAGGACCTTATCGATGAAGTTGTTCAGGAAACGCATCTTATTGCACCAAACCACCACATCGTCTTACATCAAAATGATGAAGCAACTATCTATGCTGATGCCTCATCAATCAAACAAATGCTACGAATTTTCATTGAGAACAGTATCAAATATACCGCTACAGGCGGAACAATTAGTATTGTCTCCCGTCAAACCGTCCATCACTTGGAAGTCATCATTCAAGACACAGGGATAGGAATACCAGAAGAAGATCAGCCAAAAATTTTCGATCGATTCTATCGAGTTGATAAATCCCGATCAAAAATCACCGGAGGAACGGGTCTTGGTTTATCCATTGCCCGCTGGATTGCAGAAAAACATGACAGTACAATCCAATTGACCAGCCTATATGGACAAGGCACCACTGTCACTGTACGAATCCCACTAGCATCCTCTCAATAGGCAAATTGCTAGCTAATGCGATGCTGCAGAAATTTGTCTTGCCGTATAGTACAAAGCAGGAACCTACTACTCTATTACCCTAAGATAAGAAGAATAGGCACAAACGTAACTGTGCCTATTCTTCTTATTTGTCTTAATTATTGACTTGTAAATTTACTATCTACTATTTTTCGTATTGCTGCCATATCCGGTACCCAATAACTAAGATCATCAATGAATATCCCTTATTCAAATGGATACTCAGCTCTTCATAAAGATCATCATAGTTCATATCCTGTTCAACGTTAAGGTCTGGACCGCCTAATATGTCGATGACCCTAAATAAATCATTCAACAAACTAATTCCGGAAGTTAAATTCAATTACTTAGAGTACACCAGTTTCTTGCAGCACCCGGTAGAACACCAAACCACCCATAAAAATTAAATACAGCCGCAGCGACAATAGCGAATATTTAACTACAGGGCTGAGCGCCATAAGACCCAAACCCTCAGGATTACATTTTTCTTCGCCTTGATCATCTAGTGGATGAACTACATAGTAGCACTTTTCATTTGTGTTAATGTTTAATTGGTTAGTCATCGTTGTCATGTTAATACTTCCTTTCATTTGTTATTTTTAGAAAACGATTCATTTACCCAAACACAAGCTCCAAAAAATTAGGCAAGATTACTTGAACTGCCAGGGTCAACGATAGAATGAACAGAATAATAATGACAATCCAGTTAATCCAGTTATTCCAGGGCTTATTGACGAATCGTTCGCCCAATAATTCCTTATCGTTAAGCAATAACTGAAGAAAAACAATCGCCGATGGCAGCATCAGCCCTGCTAGCACTTGAACACTGACAATAATCGTTTGCAAGGGTGCATTAGGAATCAGCACAATCCCAGCAGCAGCTAAGACACAGCTGGCATATACCATATAAAATCCTGGCGCTTCACGGAATGATTTTTGCAAACTATGCGACCACCCCTTCACTTCACCATAAGCCCAGGCACTGGAAAGTGAAATCGTCGTGGCACCTAAAACAGCTGCATTAATCATCAATAACAAAATAGCATTCTGGAAAAAGGCCCCCATCATTGGAGTAAGAGCGATTGCCATCTGGGCCGGATCTTCGAAATGAACTCCGTTTTGTGTCGCAAAATTCCCCACCAACATCATACATGCAGCAATCGCAATGGTGCAGGTAGCTCCAACAATAGTATCGATTCGAGCGTTTTTAAGATCCGAAAATCGTAACCTTTTATCGGCAATACAGCTTTGCTGAAAGAATAATTGCCACGGTGCAATGGTCGTGCCGACAATAGCGATAATCAAAAAGATTAAATCTGGGGTAAGTGGTCCGGGTGGAAACGAAGGGACCACTGTGTGACGAACAACTAGGCTCCAATCGGGAGAAACCATTTTGGCTAAAAGCAGCCAAGTTAAATCTAGAAAACATAGGATAACGGTCGTGCGCTCCCAGCGCAAATAGCTTCCCGTAATAACTAAGACAATAATTGCGATTGCCGTTGCCGGGACGGCATACAGCGGCTCTAGCCCCAAGCCTTTTAATCCTAGATAAATAGCGGCAAATTCAGTGACCAGTGTCAAAAAGTTGACGAGCAAAAGATCAAACAGCGAAAATGCTCCCCACCATTTTCCAAAACGTTTATAAATCATGGCAGCATGGCCTTGCCCGGTAGCGATACCAAGACGCACCACCATTTCCTGAATAAAATACGTAATTGGTAAGAGTAAAAGTAATAACCACATTAAGTGCAGTCCATAATCAGCACCTGCCTGTACATAGGTTGAAACGGCACCGGCGTCATTGTCAGCAACCATTACAATAATGCCTGGGCCCATTACAAATAAAAATGTGAGTATACGCTGCTTCCATTTTCCATTAACTTGAATGGCCTTGGAGGAAACAGCAGTTTGGTTGTTTATATCTTTCATGATATTCCTCCTTGTTGCATATAAAAGTGTAATTCAGGTTTTTCGTGGACGATTTCGCCAAACTTATGGGGTGATCGCCACAATCATTATTAGATGTTCCTTGTGTCTCCAAAATCGTCTCACCTCCTTATATTGACACAAAAAAAGCAAAGCTCTCCCACTTTTGGAAGACCTTGCTTTTTACATGCAACACCATATAGCCTTCCCCACTCGTTGAGCTTTAGCACTGCATAACGTAGAGTACATACTCATCACTCAGCCACCTTAAGTAAAACCTTAATCCGGTAATACCTGTTCTACCCATTGGCGTCTTTCGACGTTTCCGGGCAATGGCCTGTGTTTATGCAGGAGCCTCACCTAACGAAGAAATTATATTATGTTTAGTGATTAACAAAACACAAAAGCCTTCCAAATGGAAGGCTTTTTCGCAGCATCAAAAAAAATTAAAACTACCTTCCCCACTCGTACGAGCTTTGGCACTGCATGACGTAGAGTTAAACCTTATCCCTCAGCCACATTATGTAATACCTTAATCCGGTAATACCTGTTATACCCATTGGCGTCTCTCGACGTTTCCGGGCAGTGGCCTGTGTTCAATGCAGGAGCCTCACCTAACGAAGAATTATTCGATTAACTTTATAATAATATCTCAAGAAAACAATGTCAATAGCTTACGGAAAATTAATCAATATCTTTTTAAGCCTGTTTTAATGCATTTTCCTGAATTTAATGTTACTACACATAATTGTGATTATAAATTGCATATATTGCCTTCTTTTTTACCGATTACGTCGCTTTTAAAAAAAAAATCATTCGTTTCCCTGTTACATCAACTGTCGCATTTTTACAAACCAAATCGTCGCCTATGGAAGAGCAGGATTATGAATAAAAACGCTATAATAAATTATTAATTGGTAATACTAGCTGCTATAGCACCAACTTATAAAGACGTTTATATCATCATCTTTAAGAACTATTTTAAGAAAGTGGACGGGCTATAAAACTTCCATAATTTTGTTGTTAACTTGTGTACAGTGTTCTAAAACTGATGTAAAATATTAAAAAAGCTACCTAATATTACTACGCCAGAAATTCACCGCCCATAAGGCCACCATACAAAATATCTTGATTCCCCATAAATAATACCATGGAGGAAAACATGGCAAGAAAAAGAACGCTACTACACAATTTATTTATTTTTGTTTTGGTTTTGGGAATTCTAGCCGCTTCTTCAGCACTTATTTTACCAGGACGAATGGTAGCCGAGTGTGCACCAAGCCATATCACGTTGACCTGGACAGGTGATACACAGACAACACAGACCATTACTTGGAAGACAGATGTCAATACGCAGGATGGGCAAGTACAATATCAAGAGTTCATGCCAGAAAAATTTGGAGAGCAGCAAACTCTGACTGCCCAAGTGGAAAGGGTCGATAGCAACTGGGGAGAATTCAATGTTCACACAGCTACGCTTACCGGACTCAAGCCAGGAACACGTTATGTATATAGGGTAGGCAATGAAGGGAGCTGGAGTGAACAATACCATTTTGCCACCGCTCCGACGAACCCATGTTATTTTAAGTTTTTAGTGTTTGGAGATTCTCAAAGCGTAAATTATGATACATGGCATACCACATTGCACCAAGCGTATCAAGCTAACTCAGACGCTGCTTTTTCTGTCAATATGGGTGATTTGGTTGACGTGGGACAGGAGTATGGTCAGTGGTATGATTGGTTTAATGCAGCCCATGGCGTGCTAGAGAATATTCCTTGTATGCCGTTAGTTGGTAACCATGAAACCTATGCTCCCGGAGGCAGGATTGCTATGCCGACCTTGTTTACCGACCAGTTCAAATTGCCAATGAATGGCCCAGCTGGTCTTAAAGGACAAGTTTATTCGTTTGATTACGGCAATGCTCATTTTGTCATGCTTGATACACAAATTGGCGAAGAAGGGCGCTTTGTACCGGATATGCTGGAAAAACAAAAAATGTGGCTGGAAGATGATTTAGCGGCTACCAAGCAAAAGTGGAAGTTGGTCTTTGTACATCGGGCGCTATATAACAATAAAGCCGAGGGAAATTCTATGCTCCAAGCAGGGTTCGCCCCCATTATAGATAAATATCATGCCGATATCGTATTTACCGCGCATGACCATGTATATGCTCACACTTATCCGCTTTATGGTGGCACAGCAGTCAATAATCCGGCAACTGGTACCATCTATGTAGCTACTGGCCGTAGTGGTAGCAAAACTTACGCTGACTCTATTGCTAAAGAATGGGACAACTTTTTTTACAATCCGCTGGCTGAACCCAACTATCTTACAGTAGAAGCAAAGGGAAGCTTATTGACAATTAAGGCATTTAGACAGAGTGGTGGACTCATTGATGCATGGAGCATTGACAAAAAATCCGGACCAAGTAATATAGAATAGAAATAAAAAAAACGGATCCGTTTCCGCATCCGTTTTTTTATTTCTTATTATTTTTCCACCTGAATATGTGTGCTTGCAGAACCATCAAATAATTTTCTAACGCTATGAGATGCAATCAGCAAAGATAACGTAATCAACGCAATGGCTACGATTAACTGCAAACCGTCAGTCAAAAAGGAAAATCCTCCGGTGTAGATGATTTTATGGACGATACCGTATATTGACATAAACAGGGCTATCAGCGTAACGACAAACATAAAGCACATTGGAATATAGAGCATCTTCCCTTGGCGTCCAGTAACTTTCAAGAAAACAGCCAACGCAATCAAAACCAATGCAGAACACAGCTGATTTGCTGCGCCAAATAACGGCCAAACATTCATGTATCCACCCAAGCAAAGCAAATAACCAAAGAACAGAGTAATTATGGTAGCAAAGTATTTATTCGTCAATACACGCTGCATAGAGGACATCTTCGCAGGATCAGTTGTATCACCTGTAAATAATTCCTGGAAACACATCCGTCCGATACGCCCGACAGAATCCAGCGTAGTCAAAGCCAGTGCAGATACGCACATAGTGATGACACAGGTAGCTACATGACGAGACAGACCGAACATAGACAAAAAGTTGCCGACAGAAGCGGAGAATATCTGAAACGGCGTACCTTTCGGCATCACACCGCCGGTGGCGGCAGCGCCAACAACAATCAAAGAAACAACAGCCAAAATAGTCTCAATCATCATGGAGCCGTAACCAACAAACAACATGTCTTTTTCATTGGAAATTGTTTTAGAAGAAGTTCCGGAAGAAACTAAACTATGAAAACCAGAAACGGCACCACACGCAATCGTAATAAAAAGGATCGGAAACATCGGTTTACCATTAACCTCAAAACCAACAAAAGCAGGAAGTTCAATAGTAGGATTAGTAAAAATAACACCGATGACCCCGCTCGCAATCATACCGAGCAGCAGAAATGAACTTAAATAGTCACGTGGCTCCATCAGTAGCCACATCGGCATAACAGCAGCCATAAACATATAAGCAAAAACAATATAAATCCATGTTGTCTTATCAAAATAGAGTGGATAAGCGATACCTGCTGACAGCATGCCGATAATCAAAAGAATACCAATGGCCAGTTTTGGTTTTTCTGACAGTGGATGGTTTTTTAGAAAAAGTCCGAAGAAAATAGCAACAGCGATATATAACATCGAAATGGATGCGGCAGCGGCATTTGGGGTAGCCAATGAACCATCGGCACCAAATCCGTTGAAGGTGCTAGCCACAATGTCAGCAAAAGCAGCTATGATGAGCAAAGTAAAAAGCCAGGAAAAGAGCAAAAACATTTGTTTCCCAGTTTTTCCAATATATTTTTCAATCAGCATACCTATGGACTTACCTTCATTTTTAACAGAAGCGTACAGGGCGGAAAAATCCTGAACAGCTCCAAAGAAAATTCCACCAATCATCAACCAGAGCATAACTGGCAGCCACCCGAACATTGCAGCGATAATCGGTCCGGTAACCGGACCTGCGCCTGTGATAGAAGAAAACTGATGAGCAAATACAGTGAATTTAGAAGAAGGAACATAATCATCACCGTCTTCAAAACGATAAGCTGGCGTTTTTGCCAGAGGATCAATCCCCCAAATCTTTGTCAGCCAGCGGCCATAGATGAAATAACCGCTTGCACAAACAATTAGTGCAATCCCCAATAAAGTTAAACCATTCATAATTTGAAAGCTCCTTTCTCTTTCCTTTTTTTATGCTGCACCTGCAATTCCATGTCGTGATCATGTCGACTACAGGCTGGCAGTATTTAAGAATATCCGGCAGCCTTTTGCAAAAGCTTAAAAAGTAGCTCGAAATAAAAAATCCTTCGTCTTCCCCACGTGTTGCCGTGTTGAAGACGAAGGATAGTTCTCCGCGTTACCACTTCTATTGCTGATTGTTCAGCCACCTCTGCTATATCAGGAAAATTTCCGAATACGCTTCTTTTTAACGGTAGAAAACCGGACACTGCTTACTTTGCTTTCAGCATGCTGCTCACAGAGGAGAAAACGTGAAATTTTTCCACCGTCTTCCACCCTCGACGGCTCTCTGCAGGAAAAAGTTTTCACTTTTTTAGTTCTGATCATTGCATTTCAAATATTCTATTAGGTTACAATATAACACTAACTAAAAACCCTGTCAATAAAAATTACACTTTTTAAGTAACTGTGTAAACCAAGGCCAATATTCACACCATAATAAACGTTTAATGGTAATACTCGCACATGAAAATGCGTGTTGCATGCATCGGTTCTGTGTTTGCCGGAGGCTCAATCGGGGATAGTATCTCACTATTAGGACGGATAATTTAGCCTTAATTCATGATGTGGAATGTTGTTCTATTTTTTGGGAAAGATAATAGAAACCTAAAGAGGAGGCAACTATATGCCATTGAGCCAAAAAGAAAAACAACTATTACAAGATCAAAAGTCACACGAGAAAGTTTGTATTCAAAAGTATCAAAAGAATGCGCAACAAACCAGCGATCCCAAACTTAAGCAGTTATTCCAATCGTACGCTCAGCAGGAACAACAACATTTAAACACCATCGAATCCATTTTAAATGGCCAAGCGCCTGCTATGAATCAAGCAGCACCGAGCCAGCCGACGCAACAGTCTCAACCAAACCAACAAAATAATACCCAAGCGCAGTCTACAATGACTCCATCAGCCACCAGTCAAGCTGATGCTATGCTTTGCCAGGACATGCTGATGACCGAAAAATATGTTTCGAATGCTTATAACACTGCCATTTTTGAATTCACCGATTCCAATGTCCGACAGGCGTTAAACCACATTCAGAAAGAGGAGCAAGAACATGGCGAGGGAATTTTCAATTATATGAATAATCAAGGCATGTATAACGTGCAATAATCAAAGTTGCTTTACACGAATAAGGACCGCCTTTTATTTTCAAGGCGATCCTTATTATGATTAGGCCATAAATTTGACGTATACTGCCCCAGCCATCCGTTAGGAATATCACACATTCATGATGATTAAAATTTTTCTTGTTTTATGAGTACATTATATTCAATCAAAGGCTCCTTATGTATGACACATTTTAGTTGTTTTACGTTTCCATATAAACATATACCAGTGAGCAATGCTGCTGCAATATCAGATATTGGACCCGCGGCCCAGATTCCCAATAACCCGAAATAGTGCGAGAAAATAAACACGAGCGGTATAAGAACAATAACTTGACGCAGTAAATTAAAGATTATGGAATAATAAGCTTTGCCAATTGCTTGAAAGTAATTGGCAACAATAATTTGAAACCCGATAACAGGTACCATGAGCAAAAATATTCTCATACCTTTGGTACCGACTTCAACCAATTGCGGTCCATCATTAAAAAGCCGAACAATTTGTTCCGCAAATAACTGTACCCCCAAAAAGCCGCACAAACAAATACAGACAGCAACAGCAATCGCCGTATTTAATGCAGTTAAGACACGTTGATATTGTTTAGCCCCATAATTATAGCCAATGATCGGCTGTACCCCCTGACTAATCCCGGCTACCGGCATTACAATCAACATAAGAACTCGATTGATAATACCAAAAGAAGCTACAGCAACTATGCCGCCAAATTCCATAATCCGTAGATTAAGCACAACCATTACGACACTCGCACCCAACTGCATTAAAAAAGGAGCTACGCCAATTTTGAATATGCCTTTTACGATATGCATACGCAAGGCAAGACATCGCTTTTTAAAGCGTAACACTCTGGATCCATACATGAAGTAATATACAACCCAAAAGGCAGCAGATGCCTGCGCCAGAATAGTAGCAATGGCAGATCCTTTAATGCCTAAAGGGAAGACAAAAATCAAGAGATAATTGAGGACAATATTAATAACTGCTGCGATCAACTGTGTTGCTAATGCCGTCTGGGGATCACCCTGCGCTCGAATAACATTGTTTAAACCAAAACCGATATGCATGAACATACTGCCGCCCAATATAATCGCCGTAAAATCCCGGGCATAGGGCAATACCTCAGGTGTTACACCTAACCAATTGACCAATATCGGTTCCAAATACCAAAGTGCTAATCCGGTCGTAACTAAAATAAAAATAATCATCATTGTCAGCGCGTTGCCTAACACCATTTCCGCCTGTTCTTTATTTTTCTCGCCCAAACTGAGAGAAACCAACGTTGCTGCTCCAATACCGACGAGCATCCCGACTGCCATTAGTATGATCATAATGGGAAACGCAATGGCTACCGCCGTCAATGCGATCTCACCAACACCTCGTCCGACAAAAATACTGTCTATAACATTGTATAATGTGCTAACTACCATGCCAACAACCGCTGGCAAAGAAAACTGCCATAATAAAGAAGATATTTTTTGTTCACCTAAAAACTTCGTAGTATCCATAAAATTCCTCCACATAAACACTAATACCTATTAATTATACTCTATATCAGAAATAAAATATATGTACATGAATGCGTAGTCATTCACCCTACCTTTTCTATTTCGCACACATTATGTACTGCATGGTACTGAAGTCTATAAAAAATATAATACCTCCAATATTAGTTTTGTTTTACGCAAAAAAGCCATCGTGACTTTCTCAAGCAACCCTAGACTTAATGACCAAGGAGGATTATTTATGAACCCAAAGGCCATAGTTTTTCAACACTCTTAAGAACCATAATTGCTAAACAAAGTTCGACCCCCTCAATGTAAGGGGGTCGGTTTTCTAGAAAGTGATGTGTATCGTTGACCTCAATTATTACTCCGCTCGAACATAAGCCAGTCCCAGATTAGTCCTCATCCACTACCAATTAAATCATTAATATCTATACCAAGGATGATGCCAACCATATCCATGCCAAGGATGATACCAACCATATCCGTAACCATAGCCCCCATAGCCGTGACCATAACCTCCGTTTCCGTAACAGTGACAACTTGCACCACCATCAGTATTATAACATTGACAAGTGCCACCATAACCACCACCGTAACCATGACCATAGCCGCCATAATAACCACTGTTGAAAGGTACACTATATCCATAATTGTAACCGGGACCATAACCACCATAACCACCGTGAACACTGTATCTGTAATTATCGTAAACCGAACATTGATCGTTATCTTTAGTCAATTTACGCGGCATACCAATTCCTCCTTATATATTTTGATATATTTTATGTTAATTATATTGTAGGTGTGCCAATTCCGGTGTCAAATTTTACAAAGTTAAAAATAGCATACTTTTAACAGAATATTAGGTTGAGGGCCTACTAATCTATATAAATATGCATTTTCATCCTTGATTTCTAAATTGCACAGAACAAGCTAAATATTCCTTTAGTTAAGAATCTACATATTATGTAATAAAGTCTATATTCCGCTAATTAGTAAAAGAAGAGTGTTATTACCCCTTTATATGCGGATGAGGTTCTTAAAGAAGGGGTACATGGCTACGGTATTCTCTTGTCCGCTACTGGGGCAGGCTCACTCGTTGGGGCACTCATGGTAGCGTCTTGGGCCAAGGGTAATCCCAAACTACGGCTGCTTTTTAGCAGCGGCTTCATACTATCAGCATTACTAATGACACTTGAACCAATTCACAACTTATATTTAGCCATTGTGTCATTTGCGATTATCGGATTCAATGATTCAAATTAATTCCAATGATCAATTTCGCGGCAGGGCAATGAGTGTTTACTCCTTTGCCTTTTTAGGTACAACCCCGCTAGGGAACCTATTCGCGGGTAGCATTATGGAGAAATTCGGGGCCGGTATAGGCATCTCGATCTGCGGAGCAGTTTCAGCTTTGTTAATGATGCTGATAGTTATCAATACCGTATTTAATAAGCATACGTCTCACCCAAATGTGTAAAAGGAAGAATCAAATTCAAAGAACATTATTATGTCATATAACTTGATCGTTCATTTCTGGAACGGAATTATTATGCCTTCCTGCTGGTAACGTGCATAAATTCTTTTGATGAATTCGTGGCGAATAAGCTGCTGATCCGTTACGGTCTTCACCCGCAAAATAACATGAAAGTTAATACTAGACTCATTGAAACTGCAGTACCGAATAAACGGTTCAAAACTTTTGACGCCTCCCTCGATTTCTTGGAGAATTTCTTTTGCAACCGCGGCAGTAACTTCCTCCACATAATCCAAATCACTTTCATAACTGACTCCTATGGGGATAGAAATAGAACATTCCGCAAAAGGCTGTGCATAATTAGTCATGATAGATGAAGCAATTTTTTGGTTAGGTACGACCACCATATTCTCAGTAGGAGTTTTTATTGTAGTATTACGCCAATTCATGTCCACTACATGGCCCTCTTCACCTGTCGACAATCTAACGAAGTCACCCATCTTGATTTGTTTGGACACTAGAATGTTGATGCCGGAAAATAAATTCGCCAAAGTATCCTGCAGCGCCAAAGCAGTAGCCAAGCCGCCAACGCCCAAAGCGGTAATTAACGGAGAGATCGAAACTCCGAAAGATTCAAGTAAAACCAATATGCCGATGGCATAAACGGCCAGATCGATTATTGTGGCTAAAATCGAGGTGGAAGCGAAATTTTCGGATGTTTTTCCGAGCTTATGCTTAAGATAGCCGGAGCCCAGATGCGCGACCATGAGAGTCAAGGACAGAATGACAAGAGAATGGAACAAACTTTGGAGAAATAGCAACGGTCGTGGCGGAATTATCAGGATTTCCATAACAGCGTAGAGGCCAATGAGCATGCCCAACAACGTAGGCATTCCCCTAAAGGTTTGCTGTAACAAGGAATAAGAGATATCGGTTTGTCTTGCAATCATTTTGAGCAGCTTAGAAAATACGAACCGAAGTAGGATAATGCCTAACGTTAAACTAATGAAGAAAACCACCAAATGCATTTTGAAGCCACCATTTATGATTCCGGTTACGATTCCTTTTCCTATTTCAGTGAAAAATTCAAACATTATTTCCTCCCAGAATAAAGAATTTACTTTACATAATACACATTGTTTCGTTAATTCCCCCTTATTTCCCTGCCGTTGAATATTCTCATTATCCTGGAAATTTTAACATAATGAAAAAAGTCCTTATCCGCTTTATTTGTGGATAAGAACTTTATTTTCCGCAGTTACTAGTGATTATCCATATCACTGATAACTGCGAGTTTCTTAGATCTTATTTAGGCCAAAATCGTCACAATTACTGTCCTAGAGAAATAAGTCAGTTTTACTAATAAGAAAAGTCGGACTCACGAAGTTTCCCCTGATTATCCTTCTTCATCCCAAATAATAATCTAAGCCATGCAAAGCGTCTAATCAATAAGAAATATATTCCCATGACACCAAATAGTGATGTCCCGCAAATAGTTAAATATTTAAGTGCAATCCCGCTGTTCCACTGCACAACCTGAAATCCGATTATGATAATAATCGTCTGCTGAAGCATATAAAAAGGCATGGTTGCCTGATTCAAATAGGTTAGCCAGGTATTCCTAAAATTAAGAAATGCCTTGCCAGCCCCTATAAAGAACATCAGCCATATCCAGGTTGTAGCCGCCCACATACTATAAAAGACAATAGATCCCCAAGAATAGTCAGGATGATCCCAACATTGTGATATATACTCTAGAAAATAACTAAAAAGTATTACTAGCACTGTTAAAAATGCTATTCCTATGCTGAGTGATATATATTTATATCGTTCAGCACTTTTAATAAACCGCTGATCACTAAAGAATATGAAGCCAAAAATAAAAATCAGAAACCAGAATATAAAATCACACCAGGATGAATATTTAGGAAAAATTGGCTGCAATCCTACCCGCACTAGCGCAATTGGAAGAATAAAGAAATATATGCCGCCTGCCCTTTTCCCAATCGCATCCAGCCATTTGATAAGTATGGCACCTTGCCTGCTTTTAAAATAGCCGATTATCGGTAATACAAGAATTGAAAATATGAATAATACTGCCAAGAACCACAGATGAGTCCCAATTTCGCTAAACCAGATTGGATCAAATCCGAAATGTGCAATGGATAGTTTCTTTTCGATATACCAAGGCAAAAAACTAAGCATTTCGCCATTATATTGACCTTTTTGCAGTGCTGACAGATATCGCTGTGGAGGAACAAGTATAACTAACCCAACGAAATACGGAACAATTAGCCGATAAAACCGTTCCCTGACAAATTCGGTTTGGGTTCTGGTCTTTAGAGCAAATACCGTTCCTGCCCCTGCCAGCATAAAAAACAAGGGCATTATCCAATAATTAACAAATAAGATGAAAATTGTGAACCCAGAACTAACCTCCTTGTTTTTTAAATCCCAGCCAATGAAATCGAAAAACCTGGCGCTATGAAAAATTAATACAACCACCATCCCCAATATACGCAGCCAATCAATGTAATCCTGCCGCTCAGATGATATTATACAGCTTTCCTTCATTTCTTTCCCCATACACTTCCATCACCTCACAGAAACTTGTAAAATAAATATAGTGAGAGAAAGATACCTATACTGCCCATCATGTCAATATTGTTTAGACTTCTTTGGTAAAGGAAAGAACTCCTGCAACCTATTGAGCGTTTTGGGAAAATCTGGGATACCTTTGCAAAATGACAATTGGGGACGTTCTTGTTTTGTCAACTATGTGACAAAAAGAGAACGTCCCCAATTGTTATTACCGACAAGGTATCTGCCTTAAAGTCCACTCTTAAAATACCGTGTATCGGTTATTCGACAGCATAAGACTGTTGCTCGCCAAGTGGCGAATTCCGTTTTTCCAAAGGCTGAGATTGGATGATCACAGCGTCAGGATGTTTAAGCCATCGACTGACCAACCCCCAAACCAGGGCAACTCCCAGCACAATTCCGGCAGTAACTTGAAATCCCGTATGCCAATTGGTCTCCACCCTTGACCAGGATATGGCAGCAGCACAGGAATACCAAAGCCAGGCAAGTCGCGGAAAATAGAGCGTCAGCAAAAATGCCATGCCGAAGGCATGGGTCGCATGACCGCTAGGAAAACCGCCAGTACCGCCGTTAGGTCTAAGATACCACGGCTCCAAATGAATCAGTTTGATCCCCTGCACTATAATCCAAACAAACAGGTCTAGCGTCAAAGTTAGTTTAATTACGCTCGTCAGACGCCTACGCCAAGCCCAACCGATAATGAATAGGTTGGAAAAAATCAGAAAAAGGTCATTGCCCATACCGCCCAGAAAATTTGCCACAGACCAAATCACATAATTATGGGACGGCTCAATGATAAGAACCATCATACTTGTGACTACACCTACAAGCAACGCTAACATAACTGCCCTACCAATGGTTTCCCTATGCTCCAAGCTTGCCAACAATGTTTTCATGAGTTATCCTCCCACGCATTTACGTTATTGTCCATAGGGCATCGAAAATGTTCCGCTGAAATTTTTGGCATAAAACACTACGAGATCAAACTCTGGTATTCCGGCGCGTGTAACAGGTATCATTCCCACGAACTGGATGTCATCAAAATAAGACCGATACAGCGGTATTACTTGTTCTATAATGGCTTTTCGGCCAATAATAAGAGCATCCTTACCTCGAAAATCAGCCGGTTTGTGCAGAAATGCAAAATGATGGGGTTCATTACTCAAGCAAAGAATCGGAAATCTACCACCTAAGGCATAATCCAGTTTTCCCGCATCGATCCAATGGGCGGCAACAACAAATTGAGCCTTGGAATCAAATAACCCCTGCTCTGTAAGATAGGTCGGCAAACTTTTCCAGTCTAGCGCCTCTGTGGTCGGATCGCCTGATTCGAACCAGTGGGGCTGAACCTGTCGCATCCAGCCGGTTGCCGTATGACTGCCGAGTACAACGATTATCAGTAAAAAAATAGTTATTGAGGCTGTCAGCCATCTCCGGATAATACCATTATCCCGTTCCGCCCAGCCGACTACAGCACGGCCCAGCAAAGGCATTGCCAAAAGATATCCAGGCGCTTGCCAATGAAATAGCCCCTGAGCCCCCCATAACGTTGCTGCTGTAAATAAGGTAATCGGCCCACTAGCCAAGCAACATAGAAACCACTGTCTATTCTGAAGTGGATTCCTTCTTGGATCACCCGGGCCGGCGAAAATTGCTTTCAACAAAACCCAAACCAAGGGTACCCAGATCCAGGGCAAAACCCATACTGCTTGCCCCGCGATGTTACCCAACATTTTTAACGGATAAAATCCCTTAGCGACACCTCTGCCACTTTGAAACAAAAAGGATATCCAGTGATGTTCCTGATTCCAGAGTATTACTGGCAAAAATACAATCGCAGCAACTCCTACAGCAAGATAAGGCCCCAGAGTGAGCAGCATGCCTCGGCATTCTTTTGTAGTTAGCATAAAAAGCAGACTGCCGAAAATCAGAAAAACAGCATGATATTTTGCCAGCATACCCAATCCGATCAGCAAACCAGCTGCCAACCATAACTCCCAAGACGAATTTGCAGTAGGCTCAAAAAACAGCCGCGCTAGCACCAAGGTAGCCGCCATCATCAAAAACATTAATGGCCCATCAGGCAAAATCCAGCTACCCGTACTGAGGCTAAAAACGGCGGAGACGTTTAAAAGCAAGGCAGCATAAACCCCGGCCCACTCGCCGAAAAGCTTGCTGCCGAGCCGATACATCATCCAGGTAATAGCAGCAAACATGCCAATGAATGGAAGACGTAACACCAACCCATTTTCACTACCTGTAATATGATTAGTCAGCCAAATTATCCAAAAATGCAGTGGCGGATGATCAAAATAACTCAGGCTGAAATTACGGGCAATGGATACCACATAAGACTCATCCACTCCGAGACCAATCACTCCATCCAGAGCGATTCGAAACAAAGTACCGCTTATGATAATCAATGTAACTATGGATGGTGGAGATTTAAAATTCATGTAGAATTAGCTCCTTCTGGATTTTGCCTATCATGGATGTGTTAACATTTTCTTGGGGCAGAAAATGGACTTGGGCCCCGAAGCCTTCAAGTGATTTTTAGCAGCCCGCAACTTTAAGACCATCCATATCGCCTCTATGAAAATCTTCCGGGACATTTTCGATTTTCCCGCCGCTCGCTCCTCAAAAATAATTGGCACTTCTCGAATAGTAAAGGACTTGAGGTAAGCACGATAAGTCAGCTCAATTTGAAAAGAATAACCGTTGGATCGAACATCATCCAAATCAATGTTCGCCAATATTTCCCGGCGAAAGCATTTATACCCGCCAGTTAAATCTTTAAACGGAAGTCCCAAAATCAGACGGGAATACAGGCTTCCACCGTAGCTGATCATCCGGCGAATAACATTCCAGTTTGTAACTCCACCACCGGGAACATAGCGGCTGCCAAGTACCAGATCGCAGTTCTCGGCTGCTATGAGAATTTGTTTCAAGTATTTAGGATTGTGAGAAAAATCGGCATCCATTTCAAAAATATATTGATAATCCCTCTCTAACGCCCATTTGAATCCAGCAATATAGGCTGTCCCTAACCCCAGCTTTCCGGACCGTGCCAGCAAAAACAGCTTATCGGAATAATGACTCTGAATCAGTTCACGAACTAACTCGCCCGTACCATCAGGTGAATTATCATCAACAATAAGGACATGAAAATCCTCGACCTGCCGATAAATAAGCGCCAACAATTCTGCTAAATTCTTGCGTTCATTGTAAGTTGGTATAACAATCAGCTTCATAAGATACGGAAGCCTCCTTTTCTTGCTTACAACGCTTTTCACTAAACGTAATCCCATAGTTTAACAGGAAATTTAGACCACTGACCAAGGCAATAGACACAAGCTGTGCCAAGGTTTCACTGATCTGAATGTACTCCACCAAGAGCTGCAGGACAAGTAGATTAACCGCTAGGTTCACACTACTGATAATAAAAAAACTCAGGTATTTTTTTGTGATACTTCTATTTTCCGCGCGGCCTCTAAAAGTCCATAATACATTCCAGAAAAAATTATTGGTCACTGCAACAGCAAAAGAGCAACAGGCTGCGACCAAATAATTGGCGTTCAGAGCAATGAAATACATATACACCACCATGTTGATTCCAACACCGGACAACCCTACTAAAGCAAATTTCATCAGCATGTTTATCAATAAAATTATCTCCTCTGTAATCTTGTTTGCACCCGCACTATTTTCTCTTTAAGTCGAGTTGACATTTTAGCAAAAGTATAGCCACGTAAAAGAGGCAAAACTAAGGCAACCAGGAATGTTGCTCCGAATATTAAAGCCATTGGATGCTGGATGTTGTAGCTAGGAGCGACATGCAAAAAAGTCATTGTCATACTGGAAATACTCAGTCCAATAATCGCTCCGCAAAAAACATCCAGCGGGAAATGTGCACCCACATACACTCGCGTCAAACCGATAAGACTTGCCATAGCCAAGAATAATGGCGTCATACTTAACCACTGAGAACTGAATACGACAGCCAGAGAAAAAGCGGTTGCAGTATGACCAGATGGAAAAGACCCTGATGTAAGCCTTCTGCCGAGTACATTTACATTTTTTAAAACAGATACCGGCCTTGATCGGGGGAAGTATTTTTTTATAATTTGACAGATTACTCCCGCCGCTAGGACTGTTACCAGGGATTGAACGTACCAGGATCCCCCCGAACCGCTGCCATAGTAAACTCCGGTCATCAACAAAAGAACTTTCCAACCTTCGCCAAGCTGAGTGAGCGAGAACATGAACCAATCCAGCATCTTGCTACGCAATCGGGTATGATTGATAAGTGAAAACACCAAAGCGTCTGTTTTGTCCATAGCACACCTCAGATATCAGTTTTTAAGACATCTTACTCCTTCATTGTATTAATGCTTCAGTACTCAAACAAGGCAGCTTACGTTAATTTTAGATTATCTTTTAGATTTCCTATATACAGCCATCCCGTGATTTAAAAAGGCCAAGAACGCTTTGCTCAAGCATTCTTGGCCTTTAGTAAGATTGATGCAGCTTGACTTAGTTGTTGCTTCTGGAGACAAACTTCTATACTTACTCGCATTATTTGTATTTTGGCTGATTTATCTGGAATTTGGTGTATTAAAAAGCTATCTGTCCATTACTAGACAAATAGCTTTTTAATATTATTATAAAACGATAAAATTCACATGGTAGAGGCAAACTGACAATCGTTCTTACCAAAAGCCTTGACCGAATACATAGCTTGATCCGCCTTTTTAAGCAAATTCTCGACATTATCGGCATCAGAGGGATAAAGACTAATACCAATACTAGCTGTTATACTCACTATTTTACCATCTAAATTAAATTTCTCATCAATGGAATGGCGAATTTTTTGACCAACATAATTTGCCTCGGCGGGATCGTAAATATTAGGCAAAATAACAACAAATTCATCTCCACCAAATCGGGCAACAATATCGGTCTGCCGTACTGTTTGCTTTAAGCGAACAGCAACCTCTTTAATAAGATTATCACCTGTAATATGTCCATGCATATCATTAATTATTTTAAACCCATCCAGATCAATAAATAGGACTGCCACCAGCCAACCAGCACGTTTCGCCTGATTCATTACATATTCCAGACGCTCAAAGAGCGAATTCCGGTTGCACACCCCAGTGAGTGGATCGTACAAAGCACTCTGTCTGGCTCTTTCTTCCGCTTTTTTCACAGCCTTAACATCCATTTCTAATCTTTTGATCATATTCTGTAGGCAGTGAACTCGCCGATATTGTACTGTGATATCATTAATTTGAATCAAAGCAAATGTTTCTCCTTGATGATAAAATGCTTCGATTTGCATATTTTGCCGTTTTGCTTCTTGAGAAATTTCTACATTCTTGGGAGACACAAAATCATGGTGCAATATTCCCGCAAAAAAACAATTTTGACCGCGAACAATGGTATCCATTAGCATTCGCCTAAACTTTAGTTCTACAAAGCAGGGACAAACTACTGATACTTTTTTCCCTATCACATCCGCTTTGTTTAACCCACTCACGCGTTCCATCCACCCATTCCACAAAACTACCCGATACTCTTTATCGACAAGTAATATTCCGTGTGCCAAATTATCAAGCAGGCAATTAAGAAGTGAATGCATCGCTTTCCTCCAACATATCATCGATTTTTGCGATTAATCGGGTAACTGAATCCATTCCAAAAATAATCAGTATAGTCCCGGAAAACTGGGTATTTTCAATAGAAAACATGGTTTTCATCATGAATGCATATATATTGTTTTGCAACAAATCAGCTTGCTTTTCAGTAGAAACAAAAAGCATTTCAACTTCCGGCAGCGAATAAGTTAATTTCGTCACAAGCAGATTGCCAAGCCCACCAACCACGGAATTTAAAATAATATTACCAATTTCTTTTATAACGTCAAAATCAGTATCAAGCAATTCCTGCTGATCATAAATGATAGCATTGTCACTAATTTCATTTAAACATATATTAACCAATAACTTGGCCTGATCGACGGGAAACAATAAAAAAGCTTTTCCATTATACTCTTGACCAAACTGTAAGGAAGATGACATAACATGCCCTGAGGAGTCACCGATACATGAATCGAAATAGGAAGCAGTAATATCATCAGCAGATAATAAATCAATGACAGGTATGGAAAGTTTTATTTTCCGATTAACAATTTCCGACAACATACCAGCAGCCTGACCAACACATATATTAAAAAATTCAGTAAGCGCATCTTGTTGCATCTCACTTAGCATCATGCAATTTTTCCCCCACTATTTTTTCCACCAAAACCAATTTCTCCTGATTCAGCGGTTTATTGATTAAAGCGGTAATATTAAATTCCGCCAATTCTGCTTTGGTCGATTGCTGAACATCCGCCGTTAATGGAAAAATAAGAATATTTTGATCTACTATCCGGATCTTTCTAATCATTTCCTGTCCAGTCATCTGCGGCATTAATAAGTCAGTCACAATAACGTCCGGATGTACCTGCATAAATTTCTCATAACCAGCCACACCATTGTCAGCCAAAATCAACTCCGCAGCAGGAAATGCCTCGGCAAATAGGCGGGTAGCAACCTTTTGTGAAAACTTAGAATCCTCTACAATTAAGATTTTCAATATATATTCCTCCTATATTTGTAGATAACAGATATTCCGAAATAAAAAAAACACCAAGTGTATTCTTTTATTAAAGAATGCAACCTGGCGATCATTAGCAAACCGTTCACTAGTAGACCCATAGTTTTGCGTCCTTGCCTTTCAGCAAGTTTGCCTATTAATCAAAATTTATTAATTGATTAATAAATTTTATTACCTAAATTTTATTATAACAAGACGGGTATGTCAATCATATTTGACTGCACACAAGTTCATCCGCAAGATATTTTCATGCTACAATTCTTACGATGTTGAGCAGAATTAAACCAGTAATGTTCCACACATGATAAATACTCAAACGCCAAAACAGCTATTTATCCATTACTAGACAAATAGCTGTTCCTTGTTCCTATTATTGAATTGGCGTGTACCATAGTAGCTCCAAAATCAGCTGTGAATCTACTACTGACGTTTTTCCTGCAAATACTTGTCTATGGCCGCAGCAGACTTCTTGCCTGCTCCCATGGCCAATATAACAGTTGCTGCGCCTGTCACAATATCACCACCAGCAAAAATACCCGGCCGTGAAGTCTGGCCTGTCTCTTCATCAGCGATAATATTGCCGCGTTTATTCGTATCTAATCCCTTTGTTGTCGATTGTATCAACGGATTCGGCCCTTGACCAATCGCCATAATCACTACATCTACATCAAGAGTAAATTCCGATCCGGCTATTTCTACAGGACGACGCCTACCACTCGCATCAGGCTCGCCAAGCTCCATCTTCATGCACCTAAGCCCCGTAACCCAGCTGTCCTTTCCAACAACCTCAAGCGGATTCGTTAGCAGTCTAAACTGCACGCCTTCCTCTTTAGCATGATGTACTTCTTCTAAACGAGCCGGCATTTCTGTTTCGGATCGCCGATAGACAATATAAGATTCTTCCGCTCCCAGACGAAGTGCCGTTCGAGCAGCATCCATCGCCACATTGCCACCGCCAACAACAGCAACCTTATGGCCCACTTTAATGGGTGTCGCTGCTTTCGGAAATTGATAGGCCTTCATTAAATTACAACGCGTTAAAAACTCATTTGCCGAATATACACCATTTAGATTTTCACCCGGAATTTGTAAAAAGTGCGGTAAACCAGCGCCTGTCCCAATAAAGACAGCCTCAAAACCTTCCTCATCAAGTAACTCATCAATCGTATAGGTCCGGCCAATAATGGCATTCACTTCAATAACTACACCCAATTTTTTTAGATTGCTAATTTCCTGCTGCACAATGGCTTTGGGCAACCGAAATTCCGGGATGCCATACATGAGGACTCCACCTGGCGCATGCAAAGCTTCAAATATCGTCACAGCATAGCCTAGTTTAGCCAAATCGCCTGCTGCCGTTAGACCTGCCGGGCCAGCGCCAATGACGGCCACCTTTTGTGCATTTGCTGCCCGCTGTGGTGCCGTTACTGTCTCGCCATGTTCTCTTGCATAATCCGCAGCATACCGTTCTAAGCGGCCGATCCCAACAGACTCACCTTTCTTTGCCAGCACACAATGCTTTTCACACTGTTCTTCCTGCGGACAAACACGCCCGCACACGGCAGGGAGACTATTATAGCTTTTTAAGCTTTTAATGGCCTCATCCATTTGTCCATCTTTAATGTGCTGAATAAATTCGGGAATATTTACCTCAACAGGACAGCCTTGGCGACAAGGGGCTGTTTTGCAATGCAAACAACGCTGTGCTTCAGCAAGGGCAGTGTCTTCACCATATCCTAATGTTACTTCATTAAAATTTTTAGCTCGAACCTTGGGATCTTGTTCAGGCATGGCATGTTTTTTCATGACTGGTGACATTTGCAGCCCCCCCTTCCATTTTCACAACTCTTTTTCTCAAGTGGAATATACATTTTTTGACGAGCAATTAAGGTGTCAAAGTCCACTTGATGGGCATCAAATTCCGGTCCATCAACACAAGCAAATTTGCTTTCATTTCCTACAGCCACCCGACAACCGCCACACATACCTGTGCCATCGACCATAATTGGATTTAGGCTGACAACCGTCGGAATTTTATAAGGACGTGTCACTTCAGCAACACCGCGCATCATCACGACAGGACCAATCGCCATGACTTCGGCCAATTTTTCTTCATCAATTAAGCGCTTCAGTACATCTGTTACAAACCCTTTGATTCCTTTGGAACCATCATCCGTTGTAATATAGAGTTCATCACTGGCATTTTTCATTTCATCTTCAAAAATTAATAGTTCCGCCGTACGTGCACCAATAATAGAAATCACACGATTGCCCGCTGCTTTCATGGCACGGGCAATGGGATATACAGGAGCTGTACCAATACCCCCGCCAATACATACAACAGTTCCCATTTTTTTTATGCGCGTCGGATTACCTAACGGACCAGCAATATCGAGAATACTTTCGCCTTCTTCAAGCTGCCCTAGCTGCTGGGTTGACGCCCCAACTTCCTGAAAAAGCAGGGTAATTATCCCTTTATCCCGGTCGAAATCAGCAATTGTGAGAGGTACACGTTCCCCTTCGTCATCAATTCGGATAATCACAAATTGCCCCGGCTGACATTTTTTTGCAATTTGCGGTGCAGCCATGGCAAACTGCTTGACTGTGGGTGATAAAACTTTTTTTGCAACGATTTTAAACATTCAACCACTCCTTAAAATAAGCTACCTAAACTCCAACTTGAAAGCCGTATATATAAATTCATTCATTAAAAAGCTACTTTTTCTCCCTTAAAGGCACAGATTAGTATTTTTTTCAAATCCTCCGCACTTGCTAAGCGGGGATTTGAGCCTGTACAAGGATCATTAACAGCATTTTCCGCAATGATATCCACGCTACTATTAAATAGCTCTGTTGTTACACCTGCGCCCTGCAAAGTTGCCGGAATGTTTAACTGCTCATTTAAATTCTGAACGAACTTGACCAAATTATCAACAAGTTCGTCAGAGGATGATCCTGCAAGTCCCAAATTTTTCGCAACTTTAGCATAGTTTTGCAGTGAAACCTTCTTATTGAAATCAATAACAAAAGGCAATAAGATAGCATTGGCACAGCCGTGAGGAATATGGAACCAGGCACCAATTTTATGAGCCAGACTGTGAGTGATGCCTAATAAGGCATTGCTAAATGACATGCCTGCCAGACACTGAGCAATATGCATTTTTTCGCGAGCTTCAGAGTCGCCTTGATAAGATTTTAAAATGTAATCGTTTACCATGAGAATTGCTTGTAATGCCAAGGGATCCGTAAAGGGAGAACGAGCCGTAGCCACATAGGCTTCCAATGCATGAGTTAAGGCATCCATTCCTGTGTGGGCAACAAGTTTTGGTGGCATCGTCTCAGCAAGTTCAGAATCAACAATGGCAATATCAGGAGTCAAATTATAGTCTGCCAAAGGATATTTTATTTTTGTACTGTAGTCAGTAATAACAGCAAAGGCAGTTACTTCTGTGGCTGTTCCGCTGGTAGATGGAATGGCAACAAAACGGGCCTTATTGCGAAGCAGTGGAACAGTAAATGGATCTTTCACGTCATCAAAAGTTGCTTCCGGATGTTCATAGAAAATCCACATCGCTTTGGCAGCATCAATAGGTGATCCGCCCCCAAGAGCAATAATCCAGTCAGGCTCAAATTCACGCATTTTTTGTGCGCCATTAAAAACTGTTTCCACTGATGGATCAGGTTCAACGCCTTCAATAAGCATCACTTCCATGTTGGTTTTTCGTAAACTGGAAATGACTTTATCTAAAAAACCAAATTTTTGCATGGAACTTCCGCCTGTTACAACAATAGCTTTTTTTCCTGATAGGCTTTCTAGCACCTCAGTCATACAGCCCTTACCAAAATATATATCTCTGGGAATTGTGAATCGGCTCATAAATAATCACTCCTATTACTTTTTTCTAAATTTTTAATTTGACTGTATCATTTTCAACTCGCTTTGGGAATTTTTTCACATAGTGTGCAGACAATAATCGTGGTTTCCGTATCTTTCTCAGAAACGGCCATTGTATCCTTTTTCAGTATGGAACCTGGTTCTTACTGAGCAGGTTGGTCTTGTATGTTTTAGCACTTGCATCACCACCTTTCGATTTTTTTGACAGTAATTTACCACGTAGATTTATAAAAATATAAATTTATCGCAAAATACTTCTAATGCAAAAATTATACCAATTAGAAGATGTTTAAGATTAATTACTAAAAAGTAAGCCGTCTGTTAATCACCCGTTTACTGACCAACATCCCCACTACCTCATCTGTGAAAAATATGTTACGTACCTGTTTATTAACGGTTACATATTTTTTACAAAAAGGTAACACTTTTGCAACGGCTTTTAGAACAAAAATATAGCACTGATCTCCAGTTTCCAATATCTATTCACTTTTTTGCCTTCATGTGTCATGATTTGCTGTGACATTCACACGAATTCCAATATCTACTTTAATAAATAGCCCAAGTTTAGTTCATACTAAATTTAGTTCCACTAATTTTTTTTGCAAAAGGAGCTGTTTTGATGAAATCAGATAATTGTGATATTGCTACTCTTTCTCCTGAGCAATTAAAGGCTATTAAAGACTTTGAAAATGACTTTATCTCCAAATTTGGCAATCCTGTTTATGTAATAGCCTATCAATCCCATTAACAATAAGCAAAAGACACTCTACGCAAAGCGTAAAGTGTCTTTTTGTCTACAGTCTGAGTTCCGTACAATGCACAGTACTTTATTATTCTTCTTTCAATTTACGCAGGAGGTTTAATACTTCAATGTATAACCAAATCAGCGTAACGAGGAGTGCAAAAGCACAAAACCATTCATATTCTGCCGGTAGTCCTTGTCGTACACTTTGACTGATATTTTCGTAATCAATAAACAAATTTAAAGTAGCTACACCAATTACGATTAGGCTAAATATAATCCCAATAGGTCCACCTTGATGTATTTGGGGGATATGAATACCAAAGAAACTTAAAATAAATTCAATGAAATACGTTATACAGATACCGAGCGTAGCCATATAAACGGCCCGCATAAAGCCTGCGTTAACTTTTACATACCCTTTTGCGTAAATAAGCGCTGAACTAATTGCAATACCAAATGTTATCATTACGGCATTAATGACAATCCCCTGATACATTTTAGCAAACATCACTGATACGGCGGCTAAAAACATACCTTCTAATATAGCGTAAAGCGGTGACAAAAATCCAGCCCACGCTGGACGAAAGCTTATGGCAAGGGCCGCAATGAATCCCATAAGCGAGGTAACTGTCGCCGTAACAGGGGTTGCATAACCCATTACCCAAGTTATTAGTGCCGAGATAGTAACAATTCCTACTAATGCGAGACTTTTTGTCGCTATCCCCGCATAGGTAGCAGTTTCACTACTATAGGTATGAAGAGCTCTTACTTTTGAAATTACAGGATTCGCCACAGAAAACCAGCTCCTTTAAACTTAACTTTGACTATATTATACCCTATGATGCAGATTGTCAACGAATCTTTAAAAGGCCACATCAGCAAATGAGCCATTAAAGCTATCCGATACGAGCAATTTTAAACGCCAAAAACGGCTATTTGTCCATTACCAGACAAATAACCGTTCCCTATTACCGTATCAAAATTCTTGCAAATTAACCTATCTCAACTATTAAATGAGTAAGGAAACCGTGACCCAGGTATAAAATAAATAGAACAAAAGTAATCCTATCACCCTGCTTCTGCTTATTTACCAAATAGCCACCGTCAACCGGAATAATAGCACCACAATAGCATTTATATTAATTCCATACGCTGTTACAAGAATATCTATATCTCTAAATACTATCTCTTAACTCTACTTTTGGCATCACTTTTTTCTCCATAAAGAACCAGATAGCGAAAAATACGCCTAATAATATCGGCACAGTAATCATGAGATTTCCCACAAATACTTTATAAATGATAAAGGTAATAGGCATCGTCGTACCTGTCAGCGAACTAATCATCATGCCCGCTGGAATACTGTCACCTAATCCGACCGTTGTTGCAGCTGCCGTAACCATAGGTGCTGTCCATGTTCCCAGGTAAAAATAAGGAATAAAAGCAATAGTACATAAAATAAGGCTTCGGAATATATTCCCATTTGTCAAAGCAACAACCATCGCTACCTTATAGGGTAGCGCAGCTAAGTCAGCAAAAGGTAAAAGCTTGTTACCGGGTATAATGACAGCAAGTCCAAGCAAAATCGGCACCATCAATAATGCCGTTGTAATAACAGCAGCGTCACCTAAGAGAACAGCCGGATCGAGTCCAATCAGAATCTTTCTTCCCTTAAATTTCTTGTCCGTCACCTTTCTGGCTTGTTCTGAAATCGGTTTTAACCCCTCGACAAATAAATGCGTCATTTTGGGCAACAGCATCATGGCTGCCGCCATATTGATGCCTAGACCAAAAGCTTGATAGGGATCATAGCCAGATAAAAAACCAATACCCACGCCGAGAATTAAACCAATCATCAAGGGTTGTCCAAAAACGCCAAAATATTTTCGCAGCGTTTCCATGTTAAAATCGATCTTATTGAATCCCGGTATTCGATCGAACAGCCAATTAATCGGAACCGCAATTGGCAAGTTCATCAAGGCATGAATAGCCGGAATTGTGACACCGGGTAATTTGTAATACTTGCTTACGAGCGGAGAAGCCCAGTCCGCCATTTTATACACAAACATCCCTGTACAAGCAGCTGCTGCCACAGCAACAGTCACGTTGTCCGTCTCAAAGTAAACGAAAGTACCAACAGTGAGAGCATGATGATAATTCCAAATATCAACAGTTAAGGTATTCGTCTTATTGAGCAGCAATAAAGCAATGTTCGTCCCTAGAAGTGCTAAAACCATCAAGGGCACAATAGGCGAGCTCCAGCCAATGGCAGCTACTGTGGCAAAACCCATATCAATCACATTCAATTGAACGCCCATATGTGTAACCATCGCTTTTGTTGCAGGACCTAAACTTTTTGCCAAAAACTCAATAACTAACTTCAACCCTGCAAAGGCAGCGCCAACAGTTAATGCACTTTGTATTGCTTTACCTATAGATAGTCGAAAACAAACGGCAAATAGAAAAATAACTATCGGAAGCAAAACCGTCGGCCCGGCCTTAATAATGCTCTTAAAAATAATAAACAAATCCATGTATTCTCTCATCCCTCTACTATTTCACATTCGATTTTTTCAGCAATTACGAACTATCCCCATGAGTCAATCCTTCAAAAGATACGGCCTATCGGCTCTTTATACTCTAAATACGAAATTTGCTGACAGCTTCTTGCAGTTCCATCGCCAGCTTGGCCAAACTTTGACTGGAAGAAGCTATTTCTTCAACAGATGCAGATTGTTCCTGTGTAGCCGCTGATACTGTCTGCGCCTCACCTGTTGCCTTTTTGCTCAAGTTGTCGATACGATTCACTGCTCCCACAATTTGCTCACTATCTTCCGCCATGTGCTCAATCGCAGTAGAAATTTCCTTCACTTGATCTGATACTTGCGTTACCAACGTCACAATTTTCTCGAAAGCCTGGCCCGCCGTATTAACTACTTCAGCACCTAATCGGACTTCCCGAGTACCCTCATCCATTGCGACTACCGCTTTGTCGGTATCTCCCTGAATTTCACCGATTAACGTAGAAATCTGCTCAGTAGCCTTCTGTGATTGTTCAGCCAGTTTGCGCACTTCTTCAGCTACTACGGCAAATCCACGACCATGCTCTCCGGCTCTGGCAGCTTCAATCGCGGCATTTAGCGCTAATAAATTGGTTTGACTCGCAATACCGGAGATTGTCGCAACAATCTGGTCAATTTCCTTGGAGCGTTCCCCAAGTCCCGCTACAACTCTGGCTGAAACATTGACCGTTTGTTCAATTTTCGCCATTTGCCCTACTGCCTTCTCTACCGCTGTGTTGCCTTCAACAGCTCGATTCGAAGCCTGAGTTGATTGATCCGCCACCTGACTACTGGTAACCGCTACTTGTTCTAAACTAGCTGACATCTGTTCTACGACAGAAGACGTCGTATGCGCTGCACTCAGCTGCTCTTTTGCCCCTGTTGCAACATCCGTAATCGACACAGCAATTTGATTTGCCGCCTGTGCGGACTGATCCGCACTTGCTGTCAGTTCTTCACTTGAAGCCGCCAATTGTTCAGCTTGTGAATGCACTTTTCCTACTAAACCGCGCAGGGTGGTCCGCATGTCCCGAAATCCTCTAGCCAATTGTCCGATTTCATCTTCAGAAGAACTGGTTGCTTCACGCTCACGCAAGTCTCCCTGTGCAAGAAGCAGACATTCATCTCTCAACACGGAAATAGGTTTTGCGAACTTTTTAGCTATAAAAGCAATGGCTATGACCGTAATAGCCATGCATATAATCGATAAGATAAGCATCATCCATAACAAATGATTAGTTGCTTTTGAGCCCTCTTCTTCTGGTGCTGCTACTGTCAATACCCAGCGTTGATCTCCAGGCAGATCAATTGGGGTAAATACTGCAATTTGTTTGACACCATCAACAAAGGTATAGCGCCCCTCAGTCTGATTTCCTGACTGAATGGTTTTTTGAAACAAATTAATCAACCGATCATCCAGTTCCGCCTGAGGCAGTTTCATGTCCGGATTGACTTTCTTGTGTGTTAAATTGAGTTTACCAACCAAATCCTGACTTTTCGGATGAGCAATAATTACACCGGAATTGTCAGCTAACTGACCGTATCCGCTATCAAGAAATTTCATATCTTTCATCATATTGCTAAGTCCTTCTAAGGAAACACTTCCCGTCACTACTCCGGTTAATTGCCCATTATTGATAACAGGAACTGCTAAGAGAACTGACAATTTCCCAGTTGTCTTGGCAACAAGCGGATCAGAAATAGCAGCCTGTTTAGTAGCAATTACCTTTTTGAAAACCTCCCGATCACCATTGGAAACTGTTTTTCCCGTATCATTGACGCCCACACCATCAGGAGTCATGACGGTAATAAGATCAAAGGTCCCCAGCCGCTTTTTCATCTCGGCCATATCATTGATAAGTTGCGCCTTATCTACACCTGCGCGAAAAGCCGGTGTATTTGCCAGTCCATCCAGTTGGGATAGCATGAGTTCCATATCGTTTTTCACACGAACACTATAATCCATCCCCACTGCCTTAGCTGTTTCATTCACGCTTTGAGTCAATGACTGATTAGACAGATAGTAGCTCATGCTGGATAGTAATGCTAATATCACAAAAATCAAAGGTAATAAGCTTAATAACAAACGCGTCCTAATATTTTTTATTTTCAATATGCTGCAGCTCCTTTTATGTTGATCTTCGATAAATTAAGAAGTTTAGTAGACCGTTCGAATTGCACCTCTAGTCCCTCATGAGTCGCAGGGCTAATCCGCCAAACAACCTTTTACTCTTTCGGTATTTTTTTATTGAATCCTATCGATATAATATTACGTTTTGTTTAAAATACTGTTTTATTCTCTTTTTAAACAAAAACAGGACCATTGTCATATTTCGCCACAGAGTGAATATTTCACTTGGAAATTGACACACGATATGTTACGTAAAAATACCGCAAGATACTATTACCAACTCTTCCGTGTACAAAAAAAGATGGTCACACCCCGCATAAACAAGGGTTTTACCATCCTACACCGTTTTCAGCGATACGTTATCTTCCTAATTAATTTTAAACGCAAAAAAGTTCTATTGTGACATTAATCATAACTTTGCCGATTTTTAGCCACAGAATATCTAAACCTTTCAAATTACTCTGCTTACGACTACAGATAGTAGTATTCTATCATTGACTTGTATATTATATTTAATTATAATGTAAATAAATGTAAAATATAATATAAAGGAGATATTTTGTATGCCCATAAAATCATATGGCGTCCTAAAGTGCCAGCCTCTCCAAGGAATGCATGCAGCTGATACATCTCATTATGAAGTTCATGCTATCGATAATAATTTTGACTACCGAATTGCAATTAATGTTAGATCTCAGCAATCACCACCCGAATTGCTATACTATATTGATGAAAATTTTACACATGACATTTTATCGCAACTTGAAAACCTTCCTTTAGAATATACAGCTCTTGAAAGCAAGCCAGGCAGCATAGCGCTCGACTACCTTCGCAGCAACCTTTTTGATTACCGCAAAATGAAGATCGCTCACCCTATCATAGGTCCAGACAATGAATTAGCTGAACTTATCGAAAAATACATTGACCTAGCCATTCGGACAAGTGACGCCTCAGTATATGCATTCGGACAAAAATGGGGACCGGAAACTGCACTTCGCGACCAGTATTTTGGTTTCAAGCCAGGAAATGGCATGCATGACATTCATATGAATCAGGGAAACACAGGGCAATTTACAAAAGATAATGGTCCCTACCAAGATGGTGGACTTTTAATTCATTTTCCTACAAATAATCAATGGATAGCCATCTTCTTAGCCTTCCAATCCCAGTCATTTGATTCAGCTAACTCTAATTAATGTTAATTAATGTCTACCCAGGTTATATCGTCCTCCTTTATTTTGCTATATTCCGTTTTAATACCGCCTATAATAAATCCTTTGCCTCAAGTATAGAAAATCAGACTTAATAACTCAAGCCATCCCAGAAAAAAAAGACCACTTCACGAATGGTCTTAATATACATTCAACATAATTACCAGAAAACGATATGCTAAAGAGTGCCCAGTCTTAGTGTGATGCAGCGGAAGCACTTTTTTTCTGCGATGCATTGTCTGGCATAAACAGAGCAACGACGGCCAAAACCACCAATATGATGGCAACGAAGTTATAAGCATCCCTGTAGGCGAGAATACTGGCTTGATGGAGAAGTTCTTGATAAATGTGCCCCATAGCCGCCGTTGATGCTTGCGCCGATGGTATACCCAAACCTGAAATCATCTGTGTATAGGTCGAAAGCGCACTGTGATAGCCGGGATCAGCCATTGTTAAATGTTGTACCAGATAGGATTGCTCTATCTGCTGGCTGTGTATAAGTTTGTTTGTAACGAGCGAGATGCCAATACTCCCCCCGAGATTGCGCATCAAAGAAACAATCGCTGAAGCATTACTGCTGCTTTCTGGTGAGATTTTCGAGAAAGCGAGTGTGCTGGCAGGAACAAACAGAAATGGAAGGCCGACTGTCTGCAGAATACGTACAAGAACGAAAGTAGTGTAATCTGTCTGTGGTGTCAATAGTCCTGTTGCCCACATGCCGAAAGCAGTAAGCAGCATGCCGAAAGAGATGAGATATTTTGATTGAACTATGTTTACCAGCCTGCCAACCACAGGCATCATAATAATGGTGGCAATTCCACTTGGCGAAAGCACAAGACCGGACAGAGTGGCATCATAGCCAAAGTTCGTTTGCACAAGCATGGGTAATAACATGGCACTTGCGTACAAGGCAAAGCCGACAAAGAAAATCATCAGGCAGGGCAAACTAAAGCTGGGGATCTTAAAGAGTTTCAGCTCGACTACGGGATTTTTCTGTTGCAATATCCAAAAGATTGCCAAAGTGAGACCTACAACAGCAATACAAGCAAAGATCACAATAAAGGAACTGTCAAACCAATCCTCCTGCTGTCCTTTATCAAGCACAATTTGCAGTGCTCCGAGGCCCAAGGCGATTAGGCTGAGGCCAATATAATCAATGGAGCCGACTTTTTGCTTTTGTGCACTTGGCGGATCTTGGACCATAATTTTGACTAGAAAAACAGCTAACAGACCGATGGGTACGTTCATAAAAAAGATCCAGCGCCAGCTAAAATTATCGGTGATATAGCCGCCCAGAGTCGGTCCCAGAATCGGTGCCAACACCGTTGTTATACCCGTAATTGCGAACGCCATTCCCAGCTTTTCCGGCGGAAAGCTATCCTTGATGATGGCTTGCTGGCTCGGCTGCAGGCCGCCACCAGCTAGGCCCTGCAGTAATCGAAATAAAATCAGCATTGGCAGCGAAGTTGCAATGCCACACAAAAACGAGGTTAACGTAAATCCCAGAATGCAAAAGATAAAAAAGTTCTTGCGTCCCATGAGGGCGGATAACCAGCCGGACAGTGGCAAAATGATGCCGTTAGATACAAGATAAGAGGTCAACACCCAAGTGCTTTCTTCCGCGCTGGCACCGAGCGATCCAGCAATGTGTGAAAGTGCGACATTGGCAATAGTTGTGTCTAGTACTTCCATAAAGGCAGCAAGGCTTACGACGATTGATACCAGAAAGGGATTGACTTTAGGCGGAGTAGAAACAGCACTATTCATAATTTCGACACTGTGCTCTCTGTATGGACAGTTGGTGTCACCGACATGCCTAGCCCTAAATGGAGAGCGTCATCCGTTATGCTATCAAATGTGATTTTCACGGGAACGCGCTGCACAGTCTTGACAAAGTTGCCAGTAGCGTTTTCTGCCGGGAAGAGAGAAAAGCGACCTCCCGTTCCAGCTTGCATACTATCAACTTTGCCGCGCAGCTTTATATTGGGGAAAGCATCAATCTGGATATCGACAGGTTGACCGGGCTGCATATGTTCCAGCTGGGTTTCCTTGAAATTGGCAACAATCCATAATTCCGTTCCGACCAGCGAGGACAGCTGTTGACCGACTTGTACATAGTTGCCGATTTCCACGCTACGATTAGTAATACGGCCATCCATAGGGGCAATAATTTTAGTATTGGCCAAATCATTTTCAGCCTGTGCGAGATCGACTTCGGCCTGCTTGACTTGGGCCTGCAATTGCTCACTCGTGTCTTGGGCCGCTGCGATCACACTCGGTGCCGTATTGGCCGAATGAAGAGCGGCGCGCATTTGGTCCAGAGTGGAACGCGTGGATTTTTCCGTTGCGACGGCCTGATCAAGCTGCTGCTGAGAACAGGCACCGGCGCTGAACAAACTGTCCATGCGCTGTCTGTCAGCTAATGCCTTTTCCCAGGTTGCCTGAGCAGATGCTACTTGAGCTTGTGCCGCATCAATATTTGAAGGAGCAGAAACGGTGGTTGTCTCCAGATTGTTATGGGAAGCATTAGCTGCCGACTGGGCAGCCGCTAACGCAGCCTTGGCTCGATCACGACGGACAATATAATCCGTCGGATCGATTTCTATCAGAACATCGCCAGCCTTAACCAGCTGATTGTCTTGAATATGCAAGGCTTTCACATAGCCTTGCACTTTCGGACTTAAAACTACGGTTCGACCATCAATAGTAGCATCATCTGTTGATACTTCGCCGCGGTGCAAATAATAATAGGTACCGACTCCGCCGAGGACGATCAAAAGCACGATGAAGATTTTAATAAATTTCGCAGTAAGTTTCATAGTATCACCTTTTCACAAGTATTGGAGTTCATATGCTACGAAGTTGTATGAATCATCCTTGACGGCATCAAACAATCGTTTGTTTGATGTCAGATAAAATCTTGTTTCGTATGGCTCTTATTTCTATATTTTATTTATAATGCCATGCAGATAAATGCGAAAAGCATGAGTCGTATATTCCGAATTGGCATCCTTCGTTAAAAGAGTAAATTTTTGAATAAGAGGTTTGGCAATAAAATAAAAGTTTAGAATTCCAACCAGAGAAACCGCTGCGTAAGCAACATTCAAGTCAGGTTGGAAATCACCGTTGGCAATACCCTCCTGCAGGGCAATATGCATAAACTGATACACCCGAGAAATATACTTTTCAATAACAGGTCCGCCATAATCCGTGGGATTAGTCATCTCGTTGTTCATAAACCGAGCTAAAAAAGGCCGCTGAGCATGGATACGCGCAATCTGATCAGCATATAATGTTAGTCGCTCAATGGATGAGAGAGAAATATTATTTTGCGCTAATTTTAGGGCCTGCTGAATAGGGGTTAGCTGTTCTTCTAGCACAGCCTCGTAGAGACCCTCTTTGCCGTTAAAATGATAGGAAATTGCAGATATATTAATTTGTGCTGCATCGGTTACTTCGCGAATAGATACTGCGGCAAATCCTTTAGTAGCAAACAGTGGTGTTGCTATTTCAATCAGTTTTAATTGAGTATTGGTTCTCATAATAACAAGCCCCTTCATTTGCATCAAAACATCGTTAATTATTTATCCATTACAAACAAACGATTGTTTGAATTAATATTAACATCGATGCTATATATTGTCAAATCTAATTTTCGAATTCTGTTCAGGTCGATCTAGTCTCATTTTATTCCATGTCGAATAACCGTACAAGCTCCCCATAGCCCGCTTTGCATAAATCTTCCTTGGGGATGAAGCGCAAGGCTGCAGAATTGATACAATAGCGCGTACCTATAGGTAGAGGCCCATCAGCAAAAACGTGTCCTAAATGGGAATCAGAACTAGTGCTACGCACCTCTGTACGAGTCATAGAATGGCTGGCATCTATTTTTTCTTGCACTGTTCCTGGATATAATGGTTTACTAAAACTAGGCCACCCACAACCAGAATCGTATTTATCTAACGAGCTAAATAAAGGCTTCCCTGATACGATATCGACATAGATACCTTGTTGCTTATTGTCCCAGTATTCATTTTGAAAAGGCGGCTCTGTGCTGTTTTCCTGAGTAACCTCATATTGGAGCTTGCTTAGTTTTTTTTTAGTATTTGTTTGTTTTTACTTTCGTCTTCTTTAGGCATCATTATCTCATCCTATTCTTCTAAAATAGATTTTTCTCCATTTTTTATTATTGCCAGAAGTCAAAATTGGAATCATACAAATTCCACCTTTAGAATTTTAAGAAGATATGTTACTCCGTTCATTTTATCCCTTTAAACAACTATTCCCTGTTATAAAGATTTCCTCTTCCCTTATTTAATCTCTACAAATCCATCCCTTGAGTGGGTAAAAAATCGTTATCTGCTTAAATTCGTTGCGGATTATCGGATTCACTAAATTGCAGTTTCGTGCCTGCTGGATATATTCTTCCATTTATCGTTAAACCATCCATGATTGTTCCCTTAATGACCTGGGCATTAGGACCAAAAACAACTTCAGTTCCAGCCTGAAATTTCAAAAAACCGCCGTCACTGTTTGTTGCCGACAATTTATTCCAGCCAGCGGGACGTAAATAAGTATTTTCTTTGAGTGTTCCATTTATTAAATTACCGTCTTTATCAAATGAGACAGCTGTGCCAAATTTAAAATTAACCATTGGTTCATTGTTGGGGCATAGATATATATCGCTATCTTCGCCGATGGTTCCAGAGGTTACATACCCATGTTCATCAAATATAGTGATGAAATTATCTCCTTTAAAAGAAAGGTAACCGCCATGGCTAGGTGTTCCCCAGCTACCAAAGCCTGTGGTACCGCTTCCTGCTGGACGTAGATTCTCGTAAGACTTTAATACGCCGGAAATTACTTCCCCACATTCGTTTAATTCTACGGCCGTACCTTGTTTAAATTTTAATGATCCAGCAGTCCAACCTTGCGGATGTAATTCTGTATCTCGATCTAAAACTTTGGTCGTGGAACAAAGCGCGATTGTTGGAAAAAGCATAAATATCACACAAAAAATTAATGTTTTTTTCATGCTAATAACCTCCCTGCATATTTTAATATAATTACATTTTGGACATCCGCCCAAAATATTCCTTTAAAACAAAGCACAAATAATAAAAAGCCATAAATTCGTAACTTTCCCGACTTTTTTAGATAGGCCGAAACTGTAGGACTATCTTCTTTATTACGCTTAACTCTCAGTTGTTTAATCAGCTCAACAAGTTGTCCTGCTGTGCCCAAAATATGCAACACCATTGTTATCTTGGCTCCTAAGAAACTTTTCTAAATGCTAAAGAAAGTGAGTAAGCCTAAAAAGACAGAATTCCAGCTGGCTGAGAGTCTGGAGGATACAGCTCGGGAAGGATATGCAGCAGTTTTTATTTGACAAATCTTCCTGAAATATTATAATGTTAGTTAATACTAACAAATAGGAGGCCCATATGCATACAGAAAATCTGTCGACATGGGAGAAGATCCTGCAGGCGGCAACGGAGCTCATTGCGGATAAAGGATTCAAGGAGACGACGATGAAAGATATTGCAGCCTCCGCTGATGTGAGCGAGATGTCAGTATTTCGCCATTTCGGCTCGAAAAAGGCGATCCTTACAGCGATCATGAAACAGTATTCCTTTGAGTATCCTATAGAAAACGGCCTTCGTGAACAGTTTACCTGGGAATTGGAGCATGATCTGCTGCTCTTGGCGGAGATGCAGTATCATTTCAACTTACGCAATGAAAAGGCCATCCTTATCCGTTTCAAGGAGAGCAAGAATTTGCTTGCCTTCGATGTCGATGTAAAAAAGGATCCGAGCCTGCTCAAGGAGTTTCTCGTGAGATATTTCGACGAGATGTATACGCGGGGCAAGATTCTCAAGGCAGACAACGAAAAACTTGCAATCTATTTCATGAGTTTTAACTTCGGCTTATTCTGTAATAAAATGATGGATGTATATGGTCCAATCACTGCTATCAGCAAAAAAGAAGAAATCATTTTTGGCGCAAAGTGCTTTGCACGCGGGATACAGCAGTGATATTTTTGATCATTCTGTGTTAGTTATTGATAACTAACATTTTGAGTTAGGAGGATAATTTTTATGACAGTAAAAAATAAAAAAAGACGGGTCTGGCTCACAATTTTTTTAGGGTTACTTGCGGCGCTTGCACCGCTTTCGACGGATATGTATTTGCCCGCGCTGCCGCTCATGCCAAATGAATTCGGCGTCGCTGCGTCGATGGTCCAGCTCACGCTTACAGCCACAATGGCAGGTATGGCCATCGGGCAAATTTTCGCTGGCCCAATCAGCGACATGAACGGTCGCCGCGGACCGCTCTTTGTCGGTCTTCTTGTTTTCGCACTTTCAACGCTCATCTGCGTATTTGCGACGTCCATTTGGGTATTTCTTGCATTCCGTTTTATTCAAGGGTTTGCCGGTGCAGTCGGCATTGTTATCGCACGTGCGATTGCACGTGATGTCTGTGAGGGGCCGGAACTCACGAAATTTTTCTCGATGCTCATGCTCGTGAACGGACTCGCACCTATCCTTGCGCCGATCGTCGGCGGCCAGATTCTGCTCGTGGCCTCATGGCGAGGCATCTTTGCTTTCCTCGTATGCATCGGTTTGGTGCTTACTGCCGCATCTTTTATCTTCAAGGAAACGCTGCCCACGGAAAAGCGTATTGCCGACATCAATTCGAGCTTCAAGAGTTTTGGCAGACTGCTAAGTGATCGGTATTTTCTCGGTCATTGCCTCATGCAGTGCTTTGCATTTGGAGCGTTCTTTGCTTATATTTCGGGGTCATCCTTTGTGTTTCAGAATATTTATGGTGTCTCTGCGCAGGTCTATAGCGGGATTTTCGGCGGGATCGGTGTGGCGATCATGTTTGGCGGCGCGTTAAGCGGACGCCTGGCGGGACGTGTATCGGACGCAACAATGCTCTGGTGGTCGCTTGTGCAGGCATTTATGGGCAGTATTCTTCTCATGGGCTGTTTCTGGTGCAAGGCTCCGTTGAGCATCGTGCTCATCGCACTGATTTTTACGATTCCAACAATATCCGTTATGGGTGCGGCAAGCTTCTCGCTTGCGATGCGAGCACATGGCAAGAATGCAGGCAGTGCTTCAGCACTCATCGGTTTCTTCTCGATGATCTCGGGTGGAGTCATGGCTCCGCTCGTAGGTATCGCCGGGAGCAACAATGCACTGCCGATGGCAATCATCATGCTGCTTGGCGAAGCAGGTGCATTGCTATTCTTCAATTGGATGATCGCTCCGGCACATCGAAACATGAATTGTCTAGAATAAGTTAAAATGAAACAATGCTAAATATTTTTAGAGTATGAAAACAGCTATTTGTCCATTACTAGACAAATAGCTGTTTTCTATTTATTGTAAAAAAACGAGATAGACCATACAACGCTTTTTAACTCTTATTCTTAAAGAAAGTTAACGCAACTTCTGGAAAGAGAGCATAAGACAATACGTCTTCCATATTAGCGTTAGGATAGCCTGCCTGGGCAAGTTCCTGACGAAATTTACCCAGCTGCGGCTCAATGTCATCCGCCGGACGATAGGTAATTATCGACTCGTCACCGATAATCATTTTTCTAAACTCCGGATCAATCTCCACTGGAGTACGTCCATACTTGCCGCGAACAATATCTTTTATTTCTTCTGGCACTATTTTATACCGTCCCAGCATTACATTAAAAGCAGCCATGGAGCCGACTATCTGGCTGGTGGGAGTAACCAGCGGCGGATAGCCGAGCTCGGCCCGTATTTTGGGCATCTCTTCAATTAATTCCGGATACTTATCAGCCATGCCTTGCTCTTTCATTTGATTCAGCAAATTAGATAGCATGCCGCCGGGAATTTGGAATGATAATACTTTCGTATCAATATCAATGGCTGTATTTAACTTAAATGATTCAATCAGTTCTTTTTTCACATTCCGAAAGTGATCCGTAATAGGGTATAACTTCTCCTTATGAATACCAGTATCCCGCTCAGCTCCTTCTAAAGCTGCAATGAATGCCTCGGTAGCTGGCTGGGAAGTCCCCAGAGCAAAAGGAGATAGAGCACAGTCGATAATATCCACCCCGGCCTCAATGGCTTTGAGATAAGTCATCGAAGCCATTCCGCTGGTATAATGGGTATGCAAATTGATTGGAACGGCAAGTTCTGTCTTGAACATTTTTACAAGATTATAAGCTGCATAAGGTGCTAACAAACCGGACATATCCTTGATACAAATTGAATCCGCGCCTAGCTCCACCAATTCTTGGGCAACCTTCAGGAAGGTTTCATCCGTGTGATACGGACTGATAGTATATACCACAGCACCTTGAACATGGGCACCAGCCTTTTTGGCCGCCTGCATGGATACTTCCAGATTGCGTACATCATTTAAAGCATCAAAAATTCGAATGATCCTTACGCCGTTATCAACAGCCCTGTTAACAAATTCAGTGACTACGTCGTCCGCATAATGCTGGTAACCCAAAATATTTTGTCCCCGCAACAACATTTGGATCGGGGTCTTTTTTAGGTAGCTTTTTAGCGTGCGCAAGCGTTCCCATGGATCTTCCCCCAAAAATCGTAGGCAACTGTCAAAAGTTGCTCCACCCCAGGCTTCAAGGGCATAAAATCCCGCATTATCAAGCTGTTCCAACATGGGAACCATATCTGATGTTCGCATGCGGGTAGCGGCCAACGACTGCTGCCCATCCCTTAAAACCGTTTCAACGATTTTAAGCTTATTATATTCATGCATCCATATTCCTCCCACTAATTCGGAATTCCTCTTAATCCTATCTTGTAGTGTAGCTCATCCTACCTGGGCTGCAACATGCTGAAACGGGCCTGATTGGATAACTTCGAGAGGCATATCGGAAAACTTGGCAAAATTTTTGTGAAACATGCCTGCAAGATGCTCGGCTGATAATTGGTATGCCTTGGGGTCATTCCAGGTATTTTGAGGCATTAGAATAGCGTCCGGTACGCCAGAGCACTTGGTTGGAACTTCCAGGTTAAAGATAGGGTGCGTCCCGTAGTCGACGAAGTCCAAGTAACCATTGATTGCGGCTGAAACCATGCGCCGCGTATGTTGGATACTGATTCGCTTACCTACTCCGTAGGTCCCCCCTTGCCACCCAGTGTTGATAAGAAATACCCGGGTGTGATACTGCGAAATTTTCTCTCTAAGCAAATTGGCGTAGACCAGCGGCGGTAATGGCAGAAAAGGTGCACCGAAACAAGCGGAAAAAGTGGCCTGTGGTTCGGTTATCCCGAGTTCTGTGCCGGCCAATTTACTGGTATAGCCTGACATGAAATAATACATAGCCTGTTCTGGGCTAAGTCTGGCAATGGGAGGCAGAACACCGAATGCATCGGCGGTCAAAAAGACAATCGTGCTCGGGTGTCCACCTATACCCGGATAAATGCTATTAGGGATATAATCAATAGGATAGGCAGCCCGGGTATTCTCCGTAATCTGCGCACTATCGTAGTCTACTTCCCGTGTTGCTTCATCCATACTGACATTTTCTAGGACACTGCCAAATTTTATCGCTTCCCATATCTGGGGCTCGTTCTCATGGCTAAGATGTATGCACTTAGCGTAACATCCTCCTTCGATGTTGAAAATGCCATTGTCACTCCACCCGTGCTCGTCGTCACCTATCAGCAGGCGATCCGGGTCGGCCGAAAGCGACGTCTTGCCTGTACCAGACAGGCCGAAAAACAAAGCTACTTTGTTGTCGGCTCCCCTGTTGGCCGAACAGTGCATCGTCAAAATATTCTGCTTAGGCAGCAGGTAATTCATGATAGAGAAAATAGACTTTTTCATCTCACCAGCATAATGTGTGCCACCGATCAGAACCACTCGCTGAGAAAAATTGATGACAACAAAAGCTTCGGAATAAGTGCCGTCGATCGCTGGGTCGGCAGTACATCCCGGCGCCGCAAGAATCGTAAATCCCAATGGATCGGTACTTCCGTATTTCTCCCCCGACCTAACAAAGAGCTGTCTTACAAAAATGTTTTGCCAAGCAAACTCGTTCACAACACGTACCGGTATGGCATAAGCAGAATCCGCCCCTGCAGAGCCCTCGAAAATAAACAAATCCTTGCTTTTGAGGTAATCAACAACCTTCTGGTACAGTCCTTCGAACGCCTTTACACTTATTTTTTTATTGTTCTGCCACCAAAGTTCGTCAGCCAGATCAGGCGTCTCCACGATAAACTTGTCATCAGGAGAACGACCCGTGTATTTTCCGGTTACCACCCGTAAAGCTCCACTGGTAGTCAAAGTACCCTCACCACGGGCCAGAGCCATTTCTACCAGTTTGGGCACAGGGATGTTCCTGTAAAGTTGCCTGCTATATCCCTGCAACACATCTCCCAATACGTCAAGTGCCACAACCATCACTTCCTTAACTTATAATTTGTCAGACCAATTAACTGGAATACCCTTATTACGCCTAACTTGTCATACATATTTTCCCATCTCAATTATACTTCTCTATTTCCTTGAATACAACTAATGGACAAAAAATATTTGGAATTTTTTAAACAATTATGTGGACAATCCCATTTTCAGCTAAAAATATGATATAGTTAGAGTAATTCCATGGAGTCGTTTTCCAAACAAGGGAGGAATACCGGTTGACCAACGATGGTGATAACTTCCTACCTAAAGGTTATTTAGCAATTATTGAACAACTACACAAAGAGTTAGATGAGGGCAAGTACAAGCCGGGAGAAAAACTGCCCAGTGAGAAAGAACTCTGCAACCGGTTTGGCTCTAGCCGCTCCACTGTACGTGAGGCTTTGGCAGCCCTTGCTTACGCGGGGGTAGTGGAAGCAAGGGGCGGCAGCGGCTATTATGTAATCGGAAACCCAACCACGCTATTCAAAGACAGCTCCGCCCGCTGTGCAGCCAAATTTGTGGTGACAGTTGACGAAGCCTGGAACATTAAAGCTTTTAAACGGTTGTTGGCAGCAGGCATTGACGGCATCATACTGCGCACTTCAGATAGCGGGCAATGGAACAAGAAATTGCGAGCCGTCCGCCAAGCTGTCAATGATCTGGGAACTACGCTGCCGATACTCGCCGAAATTCTGCCTGGGACCGATATCGTAAACGAAATAAAGCTTGCAATAATTGCCAATGTAGACGCAATAATTGTTCGCCCCGCTTCAGGAACTGAGGCTTTGCTCGAAGCACGTAGGATGATTGAGGAACAGGGCGTAAGCACGGCGGTTTTCGCTAGACTTAGCTCGCCTGAGGACACGGAGGATATTTTACGCGTCACCGACGGATCCATTATAGATTTTCCCTGTCCCAGTGGCTCAACTAGGGATGCTTTGACAAATATATTGCGCCAAGGAGCTGCCACAGGTAAATTAATTTTTTTAGCCGCCAAAACTGCTGAATTACAGGGATCCAACGAAAAGTACAGAGAGTTGGTTTCCTTGGCCGATTCCTGGCAATTTGATGGCGTTGCCCTCTCATCCGACGGAACGAATCCAGATCATTTGGCGAATGTCATTCATTTGTTAAGGATAAAAGCCAGGGAAATTGAAGAGGAACGAAATACTCTTCGACATGAACAATGTCTGGGAAGGATAGTGGCCAGTCCTTTGGCTAACGCACTCTGCTCAACGGCGCTGCACGCTGCGGTTGCGGTAAAAGCTATAGCCTTTATCGTCCCGAGCCAAACCGGCTTCCTGCCGCGGCTACTATCTAAGTTCCGTCCTGCGGTGCCAGTGTTGGCAGTAACGCCAGATACCCGTGTTGCCCGTCGGCTAAAACTTGCTTGGGGGATTTGGCCTCTTCTGACACTACGTCCATTGCGTCAGGACGACGTAATGGACGTGGCAATACGTACTGCCATGCGCTCAGAGTTTATTGGCGACGGCGATTTAATCGTCGGCGTCACTAGCAGTACAGATATAGTAACTGCGGCCAACACGGTAACATTGTCCGTTGTAGGGGACGTAATCCTTCGGGGGCAAGGGATAGGCGATGGTATAATCAGTGGCCGAGTTACTATTATTAAGTCACTATATAATACAAAGAAATCGGTCGCCAACAAAATTGTCGTCATCCCGGCTACGGAAGCCACGCACGTTAAGCTGATTAATCAAGCCGCAGCCCTGGTAGTAGAGGAAGGCGGCCTATCATCCCATGCAGCTATCGCCTGCCTAACCTTAAACAAACCGGCAATTGTAGGAGCTACCGACGCTACAGACCTACTGTTGGAAGATGAACAGGTAACTCTCGATATTAGCCGCGGGATGGTTTACCGTGGATGGGTTAATTTATGACAAATATATTTTATGACCTCAAAGTACTACGAAACGGCTCTTTGTCCTTTACTAGACAAAGAGCCGTTCCTATTATTGTAAAAAAATCTGATTTAGCTAGTGGAAGATCGAGTAGAAGCACACCTCACGTAGCGCAACCCTCACAGAACGGGAGTTGCTTACAGCTATTCGTCTCGAAAAAAGGCACATCCTTTAATAGAATAAATGCAGGTTTGCCGACCGCATAACTCTGAACAAAGGAGGCGCATCCAAATGGATACTGTAGATCTACTTTCTCTATTTTTAAAAATACACTAATCAACTAGATTGGATAAAAAATCAATTATTTTATTCATCGCTTCCCGCTCATCATTGCCTTCGATAACAATAGTAATGCTTGTTCCTGTATTCGCACCTAAAGTCATCAAACTCAATATACTTTTGGCATCTGCTGTTTTCCGTTTCATTTCTATCTTAATATTAGACTGAAACGCAGTACAAAGCTGCGCCAAACCTCCAGCTGGTCGGGCATGCAGACCACCTTTGTTCGTAAGAGTAAATTCTTTGCTAAGCATACTTCATCTCCTTGCTATGTTTCATCTTTACATTAATCAATCACAAAAGGTATGGCAAAAATTCCAGAAAACTCTATCGCAGCGCGAGTTGTTTCTTCAACATATAAGGTATCCTCAATATAGACCTTTACGTAATATCCGGCATCTTCCAATTCTCCAAACATTTCTCTAGCTACATCCATAGAAATAGGCGTTTTTTCAATAATCTGGCCCTCTGGATAGGAAGAAATGCAGGCACCATTATAGGTGATTAAAGGAAGATCCAAATTCAGCAATTTAGCAAACGGCAGAGCAGACACTAACGGTCTCCCTGTCACCAAAGTTACCTTGACGCCTTTTTCTCTAACCGCTTTAATAGCCTCAATTGTTTACGCTTGAATATTCTTGTGACTATCCAGCAGAGTACCATCTAAATCAAGAGCAACTAATCGAATAAGCTGTTGATTTACATTCATTTTTCTTAAAAAGAACGCAACAATGCGGCAACATCATTAGCATTCGTTAATCCTGTCGTTTTGTCCGCAAATGCGGTGTAGATATGTGGAATGACAATTTGTGCGCCATTTTCCACACAGGTTTCTACAACCTTGTATACGGAATGGGCATCAATTCCACCTGTCGGTTCAAAAATGTTGATTCCCTGCTTTACAGCCGCCTTAACCATAGCTGCTACTTCATCCAGATGTTTATCTCCGCCAATGGGATAAAATTTAACTGACTTTACTCCAATTTCTTTTAGCAGGGTTGCTGCCGCATCACAAGATACATATTCTTGATAAGCTTGGCTATCTGGACCAGTAAGAACACTCACTTTACCCGGCATACCACTGGGAGCAATCAATGCATTGACAAGCGTGTGTGTACTGCCCACGCTTTCCAGTACCCCGATAGTATAACCAGCTGCAGGAAAAACCTGATTCACATGAGCTGGTTTCGTTTTTGCAGCTACATCAGCCACTTTACGCCATTGAGCCGGGTCTCCTGCCCCCAAACCAACAGATACATTGATTTTAGCCTCTTGATATTGGTTAACCATTTTCACAGCCTCATTAACACTGGCAAAGTTCTTTACCATAAGGCCAATATATACCTGACCATTAGCTGCTTCCGTAATACTTTTCGCATTATTAAGGTCTTTCGCTAATACATTTAATTTAATAGTTGGACGATTTGACATAATTTTTCCCCCTTCATTTGTTGCTGATAATTTTCTTAATCTTAGCCGCGATTAACTCTTCCTGCCCTGGCAATAAAGGACGGGGGTCAATGCTGATTTTACCTAGATTGGCATAGTAATTACGAGTGTAAATGGCCGGATTGCCTGCTTCCAATTCTTTAATAATAGCAAAAGCATCTTTGCCGATTACTTTAGCATCAATAGTAAGTTCTGCCCGATAAATAGGCCGTCCCGCCTCATCTTGAACAATTTCACCCTGTATCCCAGAAACAGCATTAAACTGATTGATTAACCAAGTCATTCGTTCAATCTGGGATTTTGAATCATCTGTCTTCTTATCATATAATTCTAGTGCTGTCATTAGGCCAATGATAGATTCTTTACCCACTTTCATCGCCCGACCAATGCCCTTGTACTGCTTGCGACAAGCTTGAATCAACTCTGTTTTTCCGCAGATAAAACCGCTCGTTGGCCCCTCCAATGCCTTACCGCCACTATAGACAACAAGATCCGCACCCTTGGAAAAATACTTTTTAAAATCACCTTCCGCTGCGGCGTCAATAATAAACGGAATATTTCTCTCTTTTGCTATAGCCGCCATAGTTTCAATAGACTGCATCCCTTTTTGTACAGCATGATGCGATTTTATATAAAATAGGGCTGCAGTTTTGTCAGTAATAGCCTGCTCAATATGACATCTTTCCACATGATTAGCTTGACCGACTTCTACCACCTTGCCACCGCCCAAAGTAATCATCTGAGCAATTGGTGCACCAAAATGAACCGAATGGCCTTTTTGCAGAATAATTTCGTTTTTCAGGCCCTCACTGTTCGGCATTCTTTCAATCAGGGTCAGATTTTTCCCCGTAATCGCCGCCGCGATAGCAATAGCGATTCCCGGTGCAGCCCCAGCGGTAGGACAACCATCTTCTGCACCAGTCGCTTCCGCAATTTTTCGACCAGCCGTTTCCATTAGCTCTTCAATCAGTACATAATCCATGGTGGCTTCACTCACGGCCTGAGCTATTTCCGCCTGTACAGCACTGGCTCCCAACACAGTCATCTTGCCACTGCCATTCACAATTTTCCGTAAACCAAACTTTTGGTAAACATTCATTTGTCTATACCTCCAAAACGGGTTAATTTATTTGGGCTAATCTATATTTAAATTCATCCTAGCTAAGATTAGCCCATCATACTTATTTTGTAAGAATAGGGAATAAAGCCCCCAACACCATGGCACCCAGCACAGCACCGCCGGCAATAGGTTTTTTCCATGCGTAAAAAATAGCCGCCCCTAAAATAGAGCCAATTCCTACCGGAATAGAAGCCATCGTTGCTGAAATGACAATAAGCGGTCCCAAATAGCGGCCTGATGCGTTTCCGGCACCCATCATGACATCAGCGCCAAAAGTGGATTGATTTTCACTAAACGTAAATTTGCGAATTAACACAATAACCGCACCAATGATTAGTCCAATCACAGCTCCCGTAAGCAAGGCTAATGGAAATGAGGATAATGGCGCTGTCACCCCCATCCCCAGCAAAATAGCTGGAATGCCGATACCAACACCGGTCTGCAGGGCTCCTCCAATATCTAAAATACCGACTAATGGGCCTTCTAGAACTCTTGCGAACAGAAAGCTGGCGCCAAAAGCTGCTGCTGGCCCATAACTACCCCCTTCGATCCCCGCTTGCAGCATGGCCACGATAGCAATATCATTGAACGCCCCCACATGATACACATAATACATATGCGTTCCGGCAAAAATCCCCGCTGAAATCATAGCAACAAATAAGGCAAATGCCCACTCCGAATACCAAAAACCTGTTTGTTGATTCGTTGTCTCTGTAGTTTCCATATTATTTCACCACCGATCCAAACATTTTATGAACTTCGATTAACCAGGCTGGTACACCCATATGGAAGTCAGTTAATAATTTGGCATCAAATCCACGGAAAAAGGCACTTCCAATAAATAATATAATTATTGCCGTCAAAAGTGTCTTCGTGATGCTATTCCACCCTAAATCGTCAACACCTTTGCCAATCAGAATTCCTAGCACAACACCTGGCACAGCATTTCCCATGATTAGATGTGCCAAACCGCCTAATACTGTCCCCCACATACCCGCTCTTTCACCCGCATCAATGGCGGCAATCCAGAAAACAATCGGCATCACTGGATTAATCAGCCAATTAGCGGCAGGCACCAGAACTTTAGTAGCAACAGCTTGTAGTGAAGCAGGAATGGCTACCGCTGTAGAATTCATTAGCGCAACCAAAACCGCTCCAATTACTGTGCCAATAAACGCCATTTTTTTGGGATTATGCAGCGTTTCCGCCACATTGCGATTTTTCCATAGTAGCGCTGCTGCCGCCCAGTTAGGAATAATCCTGTGCTCTACATCCTGCGTGAAAGCTCCAGCACCAACAACAGATGCCCAAGAGTTAAAGAGAAAACCTAAACCAAAAGAAAAATGAGATAATGGATCGCCTTCACAGGCATTCAGTTCGCCAAATGTCCGAAATGCTCCCATTCCCTGAACACTCGGTGCATGAAACATCCGTGCTGCCCCAGCTCCAACTGCGAAGCCAATTAATGCGCCAATAATAATTGACTCAAAAATAATAGCTAATGTGTCCATCTTCTACCTCCAAAAAATTATTTTATCTCCTATGCAATACTCTTTGTACAAATGATACTTTTTCAGTTTTCTGTTCAAAAGGAACTTTTGCTAATTCAATGAAATGCAAATGCATAGTAACATGAGCGGTAATGCTAAAATATTTTCTCTGGCGAGGAAATAACAAGCCGAAAAATCGTTCCGTATACGTTTCCTCTATGGCTGCCTCTATTTCAACATCTTTGGGCTCAATACGAATAACAATATTATCCGAGAAGTCCTTCGCGATCATAGGCTTTAATTGAGAAAAAATATTATGAAATGCTTTCTCTTTGCTTTCACCACTACCCGTTACTGTTAAGCCGTATTCCATTTTTTTTAACATCATGTGCCCCTATTTGCTCTGCAGCTTAATATACGCTTCTGTCAGCCGCCGTCCCAATTCTTCTGTATCCATAAAACCAAAACCGACAACCTTTTTACCTTCTCGTATAGCCGTAACACCCGCATCCACAGAACGCAGGCCAAATGCTACGTCATAGCCATATTTAGTTTTTGCCGTAATAGCGCCGGCACCGCCGCTACCGCAAAAAGAAATACCGAAATCAGCCGCTTCCTTATGCATAATGTCAGCCAGCTTCATATCAGCAGCAACACCGGGAATCAAAATAGGTATACCACCCGCTTGCTCTACACCTTTGGCTACTTTTTGCCCTTTACCTAAGCGATCTCCAATTACCACTTTTACCTTTTCCATAAATTACCCTCCTTTAGATACTTTCTTTTGCTGCCGCAAAATGGACGGCCAGCAATAATACTTCTGTACTATCTTCCTGACAAGGCATAGTTACCAGAGTCGCACCTAATACTTTTCGGGCAAGATCATGCATATCTGCTGCTACCTGCTGTAACATAATCTCGTCTACGGGTGGTAAAACTTCCCCGCTATTGGCTCGGCGAATCACAGCTACAAGATGGACACCTAAACGCAATAAACGTTCCTCTGAAATAACTAGCTGCACATCTTGCGCTGCCTTTGTTGCTGCCTCTATCAGCGTTTTGAAATCATTCAGTTCATTGTCTGCTAACTTAATTTCTTGATCTACCAATTGTATAATTTCACCAGTCATATACATTTCCAAACCTTTCCTAATCGTATTGTGTACTTGGGCCGCAGCAACTGCTGGCCAACCAGACAATTTTTCACTGAATCAACAAAACGAAACTCCCCTTCGACTATCTTCAAAATAGAAATATCAGCACTTCTTCCCACCGCCAAAACACCTAAGCTATCCTGCAACCCTAATACCTTAGCGGGAGCAACCGTTACTGCTGCAACCACTTCCTGTAACGAATATCCAAGTGTCAGAAATTTCGACATCGTCGTTGCCAGGCTATATACTGGTCCGCGGTAATTTTTACCATAAAGGTCAGTGCTGATAGTATACGGATTAACTCCTGCAGCTTTAGCGACTTTTAGCGTTTGAAAACTAAAGCTATCTGTTCCATGCCCTACATCAAACAGAACCTTACGGGACAACGCTTTTTCCGCTTGTGGAATCAGTTCCAGTTCTTCATTAAATATACCGCCTTTTTTACCATGGAAAGCATGTGTCACTACATCGCCTTCCTCTAACAAATCCAGAATATTACCTAAAGCAGGTGGCCCATTCCCCACATGCACCATTACAGGAAGCTGTACCTCCTTGGCCACTTGTTTGGCTATTTCCAGCGGTTTTAAACCGCTAGCGCCTAAAACCGAACTACTCATGCGAACTTTTACGCCTCGAATCAGCGGGTTTTGCCGAATTACTTCCGCAGTATAGGCCGTATTGATTCCCGTGAGATCTGCTAATTCTGAATGGCTGCCACACAATCCAGCATTGGCAATATTTAGCCAAGAAAGCACCCTAGTCGTACTCTTCTCAACCACTTCGGCAACGAAAGGAGCAAAAGTATCCGCCCCAGCACTACCGGCGTCCACCAGTGTAGTCACTCCTTGATTCACACCAATTTGATCAGCCTCAATCCCTATCACTGCTCTCTGTGGAAAAACGTGAGTATGAATATCAATTAATCCTGGCGTAACAATACACCCTTCAGCATCAATGACTCGAATCTCATTCGGCGCCGATTTATCCATCGTATTTGGATAAATTGCCGTAATTTTCCCGTCGCTACCCATTACATCATATCTTCCATACATTCCGCTGGACGGATCAACTACTGTGCCGTTCTTAATAATAAAATCAGTTATCATCTAATCAACTCCCAATGATTATTAGACTGTCATCATTATGAAAAATATCGTAAAATCGCACTTATTTCGCCATCAGGTATATCCGGATAGTTTTCACTTAAAATATCAACTAACTGCTGTCTGAATTTAGCTAAATGATCATTTTCGGTTGAACTGTCAATATCAGGTTCCTCATATGGTGAACCAAACGCTAACCGATTTACCATAAGCAAAATGTGAACTGTTAAACCAAACATAGCTTGTTCCGTAAGGTGCTGTTTAAATTGCATGACTAACAAGGATGCAATCTGAATACCCTGATTGATAATTTCCCGAGACATGTTTTCCGCAAATAACAAATCATGCGGATTGATACTTGCACGAATCATTGACAATGTCTCAAGAAAACGACTTTGCTGTCTAGTTTTACAATCTAATGTTTCCAAATGATGAGGCTCAATCTTTTCCAACACATTGTAAATTGCCTGGATGTCGCTTTCAGTAGGTAAGGCATTAATAATTACTGTTTGATGGACTATATCCAACGGCAAGACACTGATAACCAAGTCGACAGAATAATTATCCAAAGCTTTATCTACTTCTAATACCGAATAACAACCAATCACATGTAAACTCTTAATCTCGTTTTCCAAGCGGACTTTTAAAAGTCGCGCATTTCCCCGCCCAGTGCCGCATACCACTAAGGCTTTATATTTATGATGCTTAAATCTTTGTTCATATGCCGCCTGAAAATGAAGAACAATATAAGCCAAATCATCATCACTAAGAACGATATTAAACACACTCAACGTTCTTAGACAAATCACTTTGACATAATCAAACATTTTCCCATAGTTGTGAATAACCTCTGTCACCAGCGGATTTGGATCCAGCACCCGATGCTGATACTTAGCCAATCGATCAGTCAAGTGAGCCATAAGACTATCAAACAACTCAATTTCTTCATAGAAAGGTACCTGCGCTAACGCACTTACACCAGCAATAATTTCCGTAGTAATCGTTGTCATAACCAATGGCTGTCCATGAATACTGATTTCCGGCATCCCCTGACCTAAACCATCATGCAGTTGCAACCAGATATATTGGACTTCCTCCTCCGGTATCTCAATTCCTAAGCAACTAGATAAAAGAGTACATTCTTCTTGAATTAAGAGATATAAGGAATTTTCTTCAATTTTCTGCATACTTACTGTAAAAAAAAGCAACTCGTGTTTACTTTTAAGTCTCTGAATTACAACACAAACACGAATAAACAAACCAAGAATAACCCGCTCCGAGACTGGCGTTTTTCCATCCCAACCTTGCCTGATAATACACTTAACTGTTTGATAAACCACATGGATATCTTGATATTGCAAAAGAAATTTCTCAATGACTTGTCCAATACGAACAGGAATTTCTCTATTCTGAGAAAGACTTTGCATTAAATAAGCCATATCACTGCTACTAAAAAAACTTTGTATTAAATATTCTAGTGCTACACGTAAATCAACTTCTGCTGCTTTAATGCTCATTCCCCGATGGGCTTTTCCATCTAGCTGAATATTCCAACATTTTAAAAATTGTTCCACTTTTTTAAGATCACTCACAATTGTATTGCGACTGACTCCTGTCTTACTCATGAGCCAATTAATCGTGGTATAACCATCAGCAACTAGCATTTCAAGTATAATATACTTCATCCGCTCTTCCTGATTGAGAAGCATATTGGGTCCTTCTTCTTCGGCTATCACACAAGTTAACTTATTAAGTTCACTTTCATCACCTTCTAACCACACCCCTTTGTGTGGCTTAGATTTTAAATGTACACATTGACTAGTTCCTTTTTGCAGCCATAACCGGATTGTGTCCAAATCATATTTAATCGCTCTGACGCTAACTTGCAATTCTTCTGCCAGTTCGGCAACCCGTAAAGGACGCTTTGCGTCAATAATCCTTTTCAAAATCTGACGACAACGATAAGTAAGCATTTTTCAATCCTTCTTTCCGGTAGAAACTTTATGCTGCACAAGGTTTTTGTTTTTAATTATAATGCTGTTCTTTTTTACAATAAAGAGCAATGTTATTCACCATGATTAGTGCAAAATATGATTTTCTAAGAAAAATATTCTCGGGATCTTCATCAATCGAGTAGATCTCCGCCGAAATCTTAGCAAAAAATGTTAGCCGCTTACCGCATAATTTAGGAATGAGCCAATCAAAATTGCGAGCGTCCGCCAAGCTGTCAATGATCTGGGGACCACGCTACCGATACTCGCCGAAATTCTGCCGGCGGGATGGTTTACCGTGGATGGGTTAATTTATGATAAATATATTTTATGACCTAACTACGAAACGGCTCTTTGTCCTTTACTAGACAAAGAGCCGTTCCTATTATTGTAAAAAAATCTGATTTAGCTGGTGAATCGTGTAATGTATATTTATATGTCTACGCAAGCCATGTTACTTTTATGGGATTTCTATCAACCAACCGTTGATATGTATGTTTAGGATACCCCAACATCATTACCCCGGCAACTGCAAATCCATCCGGTATCTCCATAGCTTCCAAAATAGGTTTATATTGAGCACCTGCCGCTATTTCCACAAAGCCTGCCCAGCAAGTTCCCAACCCCATAGCAGCAGCATACAATTCTACATATTCAAGAGAAAACCGTGCATTATCGTGTCCGAGCGAAAACTCTTGCGGTACAGTAGCTACTATTAAATAAGGAGCCTCACGCAACACAACATCAACGCCTGTCTTACGATAAACTTCTGCTAACCCGGCAAAGGGTTTTGCCCATTCTACATTAGTCTCAATTTGCTTTTCCAACCATTCTATCGTTGCTTCAGTTATTTTTTTGAGTTTTTCAGGGTTTTCGATTACAACATAGGATAACCCCTGTGAATTACAGCCTGAAGGTGCAAATCTGGCAATATCAAGAAGTTGCAAGATTTTCTCCTGGGCAATCTTATCTTTCTTATAGTTGCGTATCGAACGACGTGATCGTAAAAAAGCATAGGCAGTCTCTGTGTTAATCACCGGATATTGATCAAGCTTTACTTGCTTGCTCAATGGTGCTTTTACATTATCCAAGGCCGCTACTGGACAAACCGCCGTACAATGTCCACAAGCAATACACGCCGGTTCATAAAGCATTTGCGGTCCTTCCGCCGACATACCAATAATTCCGTTAGGACATACCTCAGCACAAATCCCACATTTCACACAGAGTTCTTGGTTGACTGTCAATAACTCCACAAAATCTCCCCCCTCAAATTACTTCTCATCACTAACTGGCCATGGAACAATGCACCAAAAACTGGTTCATCATGTAAATTTTATTTCACTTAAAGATAAAAGTCAACGGCAAGCCTACGCTTCCTCGTTGACTTTTAAAACCCTTACTAATAGGTACTAGCAGCACATCTCTTTCTATTTTAAATCACATGACTTTATTAAGCTTATATCAATTTACGCAGTAAGTATAACATACCATTATTTCATAATTATGGCATTTTATCGTATAAATATTGCATATATTGAATTTTTTAAGTATACTGAAATATATAAATAAGATAAAGAAAGGATGTAAGTGCTATGGAAAAATTTACATCATGTAAATTAGCAATTTCAGAATGTCTGAAAAGCAAATACTATTCCATTGCCCATTTACATAATGAAGAAAAAACCATGGATATGCATATCCATGATTGTTATGAAATATATTATTCTATTTCCGGCGGAAAACAATTTTTGATTGATAATCGCTTTTATGATATTAATCCAGGCAACTTATTTGTCATCAATCAATTTGAAAGCCATTATCTAACTCCAAATACTGATATGGTGCATGAACGTATTGTTATTTCCATCCATCCTGACTTTGCGAAAAAAATTTCCACTGAAAAAACAAATCTTGACTATTGTTTTACTGAACGGAGTCAAGTATTTAATCATCGTATTTCATTAACGAAAGAACAGCAGCAGCGCTTTCTTTATTTCGTCGGTAAAATAACTACAACCAATGAATTTGGGAGCGATATAATCGAACGGGTAGCCTTTATGGAACTCATGCTTATGATCAATAGTTTATTTATCAATAATAATTTTTCAGAAATAGACGATTCTAACTTTCAATACCATCAGCAAGTGTCAAAAATTCTTTCCTACATTGATCAACATATTACCGACCCCCTTACCGTTGAACATTTGGCAGAACAATTTTATATTAGCACCTCTTATATATGCAGAATTTTCAAGGCAACCACCGGTACCACTATTAACAAGTACATTAATGCCCGCCGTATTACCATAGCAAAATCTTTATTAATGACGGACTTAAGCATCAGCGAGGTTTGTGAAAAATGCGGCTTTAACGATTATAGTAATTTCTTAAAAGCTTTTAACAAAGCAGTTGGCATTTCTCCTAAAAAATATGCTAGCTGCAGTACTAGTTAAGGCTAAAATGACAATCAAGGACCACTACAGTCTGTTCTATTTCAAACATGACGTATTCGATGCCTTTCACGTCAGCCACGAGAGTTTTATTCACCGGTGTAGGTACACCAAGCTTATCACCTTCGCGGACAATGGCTCCATCCATACGATCATACGATCTCTAGCCGCTCCTGCATCCCATGCCATTTGAATCCCGTCACCAGTTAATCCTGGAATACGATAACAAGCAGGTAAAATTATTCACTTAATTCAGTTGCTTTTTCTACATTACGATTGGCAATATATACTGAAAACAAAATAATAGCCCCGCCTAACATTTGCAATTTACTTACTGGCTCCTGCAAAATAGTAAATCCACCGATTACTGAAATAACCGGTATAAGATTGATAAAGAAGGAGACACTGCTAACCCCTAATACTCCCTTTGCATATACATAAAGATAATTTGCTAAGGCTGAACAAAAAAAGCCTAAATAAATCAAGTGAAGAATAATGAAACAGTCAACAGATTGCCATTCCCAAGATTCAAAAAATGTGAAAGGAATCAATGCCAATGTACCAAAAATAATTTGGTATGTAACTACCGCTAACTGGGAATATCGCATACTCAAAGGTCTTGTTATTAAAGTGTATGCAACCCAAGCAACAGCTGCACCAACCATAAATATATTGCCTAAAAAGCCATCTGTTGATTCTTGTTGTGAAAAAGCGACAATACAATACACTCCACCTACGGATAATATTACACTAATTATCTTCAATAAAGACAGCCTTGTTTTAAAAATTAAAAATTCCCCTACAACTGTGAACATGGGTATTGCCGCAATAATCATTGAAGCTGACGAGGCTGTAGTCATTTTGATACCTATGTTTTGAAAATTATTAAATGCTGTGATGCCAAGCAGTCCAGACAGGGCCATTAATGGCATATCCACCCTGGCCAGTCTCGTGTCAGGCTCCATTCTTTTAAGTAGAAATAAAAGAATAACTGAAGCAATTAAAAAACGCAGAAACGCCAAAGTCATTGGTGGAATCACAGCCACCGTTACCTTGATACTGACAAAAGATAATCCCCAAAGTACAGTAGTGCAGAAAATGGCCAACAATCCCATTAAACGAGACCGATTCATGCTCCCCCACCTTTTTTAACTCCACTCATTCGAAAATAAAACCAACCTCATCAAAGCGGCGCACTATTTCAGCAATAAGCTTCTCTTCTTCGACTTCATCTTTTGCATCAAAGGTAACGGAAAGTCTAATATATGCCCCTGCATCATCCCAGGGAACAGTCGAAATTAATTTTTCTCTAATTAAGAAATCCGAAAAATCTTCTGCTGATATAAAACGTCTTCCATTTTTAGTGCGTTTTGGAATGCCCACATACAGATAAAATGACGCTTTTGGCTTGCTTACTGAGAAACCAATATGTTTCAGTGCATTTACCAACAAAGTATGACGGCGGGAATATTTCAAAGCTGTTTTTTCCGTTATTTCAGAATGCTGTAGACAATAAACGCCCGCCATTTGAATGGCAGCAAACTGACCAGAATCATTATTATCTTTTACAGTTGCGAAGCCTTTAATTACCCATTCATTACCACACACGAACGCAAGTCGCCAGCCAGTCATATTGAATGCTTTAGATAACGAGTGAACTTCTATCCCAACATCTTTAGCACCTTTAACAGATAAAAAACTAAGCGGACGCTCTCCATCAAAAGTAAGCGCCGCATAAGCAGCATCTGATACGACAATAATCTTATTTTCTTGGGCAAACTCTACGACTTTTTCAAAGAACTCTTTAGTCGCTGTAGCTCCCGTTGGATTGTTAGGATAGTTAATATACAACAATTTTGCTTTACGGCGTTGTTCTAAGGTCAAAGAATCTAAATTAGGTAAATAATTATTTTCAGCTAAAAGTGGTAAATTAACCACTTCTCCCCCTAAAGCCTTTGTCATCGTCCCCATAACAGGATATCCGGGTACAGTCATAATAGTAATATCACCAGGATTAATAAAAGCCAGCGGCAGAAGCGCCAAAATTGACTTCGATCCAATCCCATGATTCACTTCATTAACTGAATTAAGACCATAAACTTGATAAACCTTCTCCATATAATGAACAGCCGCATCCTTAAATTCCCAGATACCATTGTCGGTATATCCTCTATTTTCTCTCAACTTCGCTTGGTTGTATAATACTTCGACAACTTCCTTCTCCGCCATCCAATCTGGTTCACCCACTCCAAGATCAATCAATTCCAAATTGGGATTGTTCTTAAGCGCCTCTCTTTTGGCTTTTTTTATTTTCTCAAATTTGTAAAGTATGGCATCATTCCCAAATTTACTTCCGCCAACTCGCTCCGCAAATAATTGCTGAATAAAATTTTCCATATACTAGTACCCCTTTCTCTTATTGATTTGATTATAACCCTTCAATCATTTTATCTCCTATTAATTCCAGTATATTTGTATTATACAAATATACGTTATCACCAGTACATACTTTTAATCTTTACTACTTAGCTTTCTCTAAAGCGGCTACAAGCAATTCTACCGCATCCATAACTTCGCGAACATGCCCCCGTGGCAAGTTAGAAATGATGTCCCTATAATAATTCTCAATACTTTTCTTAAGTCCCAGAGCAACCGCTTTACCTTTCTCCGTGAGAACAGCCTCGACAACCCTTTTATCGTATATAGATCTTTCACGAAGAATCAGCTCATCCCGAACTAAATTGTTCATAATTCTAGTAATAGTACTAATCTCAAGATGCATTTTTTCACTAATCTCATTAATAGAAAGTGTCTGGTGTTTATATATTTCCAGTAATATATAACACTGCGAACTGGTAAAACCGTGTACCTTAATTTGTTTTCTCTCTAAAACTTGAAAAGTTCGTACTGCCTTTTGCAACAACTCGCCAATATCTTCTATACATCGATTATATTTTTCTTCTTCACTAATTATATTTTTCACTCCCTTCTCTCTATTAATATTTGTATCATACAAATATATTTTTGTCAATTATTTGTAATACAATTAGGCAGATATTTTTTAATGAGATATAATAGTTCCTAATTAGCGAAAGATTCCAAGATAGGAGGAAAAGCATTTTGCCTAGCGATTATCTTATGAGCATAAATCAGGCTATAAACTATATATATCAGAATCTGGATAAGAGTTTGACAGTGGAAGAAATAGCAGAACAATGCTGTTTCTCAAAGTATTATTTCAATAGAGTATTTAAGCTGACTGTTGGTCAAAATATATATTCTTTTATTAAAAGAATAAAGCTCGAAAGTGCTGCCTTCAAGCTGCGGGCTGCAAAAAGCAGGCCCATTACAACCATTGCGATAGAATCCGGTTATAGTCCGTCAAATTTTGCTTCTGCTTTTAAACAATACTTTGATGTAAGTGCCTCTGATTATCGAAAAATGAATGATGTACCGTTCAAGGATTCATTTGCAGCTGTTGCAGAGCATATTCGCAATATGAAGAAAGACGAGCATGCCTTTGAAGAAATTTCTGCAAAAATGCGGATAAAAAGAATAGAAGGCATGAATTTAATGTATAAGCGGGTTATTTGCAACTATACAAGAGATCTAAAAGAGGCTTGGGACCTTTTTTGCAAAGAAATGGAAAAGCAATGTCTACTTGATAAAGATTATCTTTTTGTGGGTATTTCGTATGACGATCCGCTCATAGCCAATGAAGATCACTGCATGTATGATATGTGTATAGCAGTTGATAAACCGACCAGTGTAAATGTCCACCGGATTCCGTCAGGGCTGTATGCTTGTTATGATTTCTACGATAAATTAAATAAATTTATCCTGGCCTTCAATGAAATCGTTTCATTATGGTTGCCTTATTGCCAATATAAACTTGATAACAGGCCGATGCTGGAAATCTATCACTCGGAGATAGATGACAGAGGAAATATCCGGGCGGAAATTTGTATTCCAATACAGGAAAGCTAAATAAAAAGCTCGAATTCAGAAGCCCCTATTTATTTATCAATGTAGAATACAAAGAGAGTAAATAGAAAAGGGGTATATCAATGAACGAGACTATGGAAGAAAAGAATATTGTTAAAACATTTTTCAGTTATTCAGTTCCCTGTATAATTGCCATGTTTCTTACTTCATTTATTATTGTAGTAGATGGCGTATTTATTGGCTGGAAAGTTGGAGAAAGCGGTCTGGCAGCTATCAATCTTACTTTGCCGCTCATGTATATCCTGTTAGCGGTTACCCTTCTGATCGGAGTGGGTGGTGTAACGCTTGCCGCACAAAGTCTTGGCGCAAAGCAAAAGAAACAGGCCAGCTACTACTTCTCGGTTGCATTAAGCGGAATTTTAGCCGTAGATACAAGCATTGTGCTGTTTATTGCCGCATTCTTGGATGACATTGTGGTTTTGTTGGATGCACACGGTATTGTACAGGAATATGTAAAAGACTTTCTCGGTGTAATTGTATATTTTTACGTATTTATGATGCTGAATATGGCTTTTTCCATGTTTATCCGGGCAGAAGGCAAGCCTCTGTTGTCCTTGTTGTTTGGCGTGTCTGGCAATATTTTTAATGTTATTTTGGATTATGTGTTCATCATGAAATTGGACTGGGGCATGTGCGGCGCTGCGTTAGCATCAGGTCTTTCAGTATTGGTGCCTTGCTTGTTTGGACTGATGTATTTTTTAACGAACAGATCAGTCTATCAATTCACTAAATTCAGCCCTAATTTTACTGATTGCAAAAACATTATATTTAATGGTTCAGCGGAATTTATCGCGCAGATTTCCATTTCAATTACTATTTTCGCATTTAACCTGGTTTTAATGGAGAGAATTGGCGTTAATGGCGTTGCGGCGCAAACTATCATTGGCTATGTTGTGTTCATACAGAGCATGGTGCTTACGGGAATTGCAATAGGTATTCATCCGCTTATCAGCTATAATTTTGGAGCCAAAAATATGGATGTAATATTCAAGCTGTTAGGGATAGGTGTTAAAGCTGTGTTTGCAGTAGGCTTAGTGGTATGTATAGTGTCTTTAGTCTATGCGGAAGATATCATCAGTATATTTTCCCATAACAATCAGGAACTTCTAAATATTGGTGGGATAGGTCTGAGAATTTTTTCCATCGCGTTTATTCTAAATGGGTATAACATGATAGTCGCAGCCTTCTTTACATCAATTGGCAAGGCCAAAGCAGCGTTGTTCGTTTCCAGTCTGCGCAGTCTGGTTCTTATATTGTTTTTTCTATTGGTACTGCCTTATATTTTAGGTGATATAGGGATATGGCTTACCACACCTTTGGCAGAGACTGTGACCTTTGCAGCTGCATACCTCTTGGTAAGCAAAATTAAAAATGAGTTGCATAGCAGAAGCTAAATAAAGAAAGATAAAAAAATCCGGCATGACTGTCCGGAAACACTAGAACGTCCCCTTGCTCCATAAAAAGCAAAGCTCCAATCCATGATTACACAAGGGTTCAAGCCATTTTTCGCCGTCTACCCGATACGGTTCACCGTATCGGGCAGAACGGCGAATTTCCGAAAAACAATATGAGTCAAGAAATCGTCCCCTGACTCATCTAAAAATTGACTTAGCCAGTCTGACCCCAATTATTTGCTCAAAATGGATGTAAAAATAAGGCTTGACATTTATCTTAGGAAATATTACAATTTACGTGTATATACACACAATATGAGGGTAGCTATCTTGAAACATATCAAAGAAACATATCCCAAACCATCTAGTCCTTGTAACTTCATGAACATTCATCGAGCTTCCCGGGCTGTTGCGCAGTTTTATAATCAAGTCCTGAAACCTAGCGGCCTTACGATTGCCCAGATGGGGCTGCTGCGGCAGATTGAGATGGCTGAAGGCAAGACAATTAGTGAAGTGGCTAAAAGTATGCGAATTGACCGTACTACGCTTAATCGGAATCTCAAGCCTTTGACTGAAGCTGGATTAATCATTATAAGGTCTGGTCAGGATTCACGCACACGGCAGGTAACACTAACGGCAGAGGGAAGTAATGCGGCAGCTGAGGCCTGGAGGTTATGGGGTGAGGCTCAGGTATCAATAAAAGAATATCTCGGCGAAGAGGACTTGGCTAAGTTTACAAAAATAATGGCAAAATTGGAGGCGCTCGCACCCTAAATATTTTTATATAAATTGGTGTATATACACATAAATTTAATGATAAGGGACGAAAGGGGTAATTATAATGACAACCAGGGGTAATAACTACACTTTAACAGATATTGGATCGCTTAAAAATCTACTAAATCATAATTTTAAAGGCGTTAAGGGTAAGTATTTTATAGGCAATGAGCTTGGTCTTAGCGGCTCTGAAGTTTCACTGAATTGTCTCCCGGCGGAGCAGGCAGCGCCGTTTGTTCATGCGCATAAGAAAAATGAGGAACTTTATATTTTTATTAGTGGTAACGGCAAGTTTTTTGTGGATGGAGAGGAATTTCCTGTTCAGGAAGGCAGTCTGATTCGAGTGGCTCCGTCGGCAGAAAGAGCTTGGACAGCCGGTGATAAGGATTTATATTTTATATGTATTCAGGCTCAGGAGGACAGTTTAACGCAGGCTACCTCTGAGGATGGTATACGCCTTGAAACTAAGACTTCCTGGATGTGAAAATAGCTTAAGCTAGGTGTGTCGTAGGTGTGTCGCAGGGACGGGGTTACTGACAACATCTCTATGATCACAGTGTCGATAACCCCGTCCCCTTGGCATGTATGCCAGGTATAGGTCGCTAAAGCGATCAATGCTCCATTACAAACAGGTAAAACCATATGTGTTCGACCTACGAAAAAGCTTCTATTGCCATGTCTGAATCAAATTTTTTGCCAAACTCGCTTCTCTATTGAAAGTATACCGAGGTGAAGATGATATAGAAAATTTTTTCGACAAGGTAGTACATAATCCTTTTTATTAGAAAATGGTATACAGGAGTGAGCCAATCAAAAATTGTCAACGATGCCTTAAAAAAATACATTAGCAAATAACCAAAGCCTAAAAGCAAAAAAGCTCCTATCCGTTTATGTGAACTGCCCCCTGTCAAGTAGACAGAGGGCAATTTACATAGACGGATAATGGTTATTTTTCTATTAATAGCTGAATGGTCCTAATTAGACAATTAATACCCTTTATTCTACAAAATTACATTTATTTTGCAGGATTTAATTTCCATATATGGAATATTATAAAAAGGAGATGAATGACATGGAGAAAAAAATATCATTTTTTTTGATAACCTATTTATTCGTCATTTCAATCATGATTGGAGGTTGTGCAAACTTACAAAATAAATTGGCCACTACCAACACTACAAATGAACAATACCCCAATAAACCCATTACTCTCATTGTAAGGGGGGTAATGCCCTTCTCCCCGCCTAATCTCAAACACAAAAAACGGCTATTTGTCCATTACTAGACAAATAGTCGTTTCCTATTATTGTAAAAAAATCGGGATTTACATGGTGGAGGCGAGCCGTGACCTTGCAAATCCACCTACATTACGACATCTCCAATACGAAATGCAATCCTCCCAAATATATGAGGAAAATTAAGGATTAAAAAAAATATTGCAAATACAATTCATAAACTACAACAGTCGATTTTTTAGGCATCGAGGTACAAGAGTAAAAGTAACACAATTTATCATTACTAAACTATTTTACCAAATAACCGCCATCAACCGGGATAATCGCTCCGCCCAGATAATCACTGGCATGCGATGCCAAGAAAATGCAGGTCCCCTTCATATCATCGCCAGTTCCCCATCTATGTGCCGGGATTCTATCTGTAATTTCTTTGTACCGCGGATTGCTTTCATCCAGCAATGCCTCATTCATTTTTGTGGCCATATAGCCAGGAGCAATGGCGTTAACATTGATGCCACGGCTGATCCAGTCGTTGCTCATTTCCTTCGTCATCTGCGTAACGCCGCCTTTGGCTGCGGAATAAGCCGGAACTGTCTGGCCGCCGAAAAACGAAACCATGGAGGCAATCGTAATGATTTTGCCGTAGCCCTTTTTCAGCATGATCTTAGCCGCTTCCTGACATAAAATAAACACCGAATTCAGGTTTACATTCAACACACTGTCCCATTCTTCCAAAGGGAAAAGTTCCGCACTGTAGCGTCTTTGAATACCGTGGGCTGTTACCAGGATATCCAGATTGCCGCCCAGTTTTTCTACACAGGCATTAAAAACGCTGTATACTTCATCTCTCTTTTCAAAATCCCCTTTTACGCCATAGCATTTGAAGCCTTTACTGCAAAATTCATCGGCTACTGCATAAACCTTATCGGATGTCCCAACAATAGCAACTTCACAGCCAGCTTCCATCAATCCTTCTGCCATACCATAGCCCAGACCTCTGGTACCGCCTGTAACAATTGCTTTTTTTCCTTTAATATCAAAAAGATTCATCATATTCCCTCGCTTTCTATTATTCGTCAAAAAGTATTACCATTTTCTTTACGGCTGGATCTGGATGACTCATATGGTCAAACACCTTATCTATTTCACTAAATTTAATGAAAGTCGTTGCCACACCATCCAGTATAAAATCATGATCTTCCATATGTTTAATTGTCGGTTCAAATTGATAGCAAGACATTCTGGAACCGATAATTTCTATTTCACGCTGATTGATCATCGCCTGCGTAATAGCTTCCGGTTCCGTCACAAAGCCCATCGGTACAACTCTGCCAGCATTTCTTATGATTCCCGGCTGCATAACACATGTCAGGGATCCTGGAAAGCAGGCTGAATCAAAAGCAATGCTAACACCTTTTTCCTTAGTGATTTCCTGAACTCTCTTCACAACATCTTCTGTTTTAGAGTTAATAACATAATCCGCACCATATTTTTGGGCTCTTTCTAAAGAAGCATCATTGATATCGCAACAAATAATTGTCTTACAACCTTTAGCTTTACAACTCTGCAAAATAATCGAACCTATTGTTCCCGTTCCTAGAATAAATACGACATCATCGGCTACCACCCGGCCTCTATTGGTACAATGCGCACCAATAGCAAATGGTTCAACTAGTGCAGCATCCTTCCATGGCACATCCTTAGAAATTTTATAAACTTCCGCTTCCGGTGCTGTGAAGTATTCTCTCCAGCCGCCATCAGCGCCCGATCCTCTTACACGGACATTTTCACAGACATTTTTGCGGCCTATTTTGCACTGATAGCATTCTCCACAGGTCATAATAAGATCGACAATTACATGATCACCAACTTTAACCTTGCTTACCTTGTCGCCAACGGCGGCAACAATACCAGCATTTTCATGACCAGGAATTCTCGGATAAGTTGAGCATGGATTTGTCCCGTGATATATATGAAAATCACTTCCACATACGCCTGCCGATTGCATTTTTACCAAAACCTCATAATCATTTGAAATTTTCGGCATTGGAACTTCTTTCACTTCAACTTCATGCGGTTTTACTACAACGATTTCTTTCATAGATGTCACTCTCCATTCTTAATATATATCAACCGTTTACAATATAGCAAACGTTGATCGCCTTTATATTTCATAATGCAATCAAGTGTTCCTTAATTATTAGACTATATTATTAGACTATTACAAGGTCTTTACTTTTTAAATGCTATCCTTCGGCATTTTTGTTAAATCAATAGGTTCTAATTTATCAACAACAAACAAGAATCCTATCGCACCAAAGAATGCAATTGCCGCAATATAATCCATCGCTAAATGAAAATTATTTGTCGCCTGTAGTAATGTTCCAAACACTATCGGGGTAAGAATCCCTGATAAATTTCCAAAGACATTAAGTATGGCCCCAACCGTTCCCATCATTTTTTTCGGCATAATATCGCTCATGGCTACCCAGCCTAAATTAGAAGCAGCATTCGCAAAAAAGGCAATAGATAAAATACCAACTGCTATAGTAGGAGAATCCTCAAAAAAGTTAGCTAAACATAAGACAGCAGAAATAACCATTCCTACTACCATAGGACATTTACGAGCAAACGTTGTAGATTTTCCTTTTTTTAACAAATCATCACTTATCGTTCCGCCAATTAAAACACCTGCCATAGCCATTAAATATGGCACACAAGCTATAAAACCAGCTTTATCTATTGAAAGATTTAATCCCTTTTGCAAATATACAATAAACCAAGTTAAAAAGAAATATAATGTCGAGGACGCAGCAAATTGTGCAATAAAAATCCCCCAAACTTTTCTCTGCTTTACTACATACTTAACTTCAGCCCAAGAAACATTTTCCGCTTGTTTTGTTCCATCTACGTCCGGATTATAACCACCATTATTTTTTATATAATCCAATTCTGCCTGATTTACTTTTTTGCTGTCCTTTGGATCCCGATAAAATGCATACCAGACAAATCCATAAACAACAGCAATCCCGCCTGAGAAGTAAAATACCGACTCCCAACCTATATTAGCAACCATAATCGCCAATACCGGTGTAAATATTGCTAAGCCGATATACTGAGCTGATGAGTATGTGCTGATTGCTCTAGCCCGTTCTTTATTAGGGAACCAAAGAGAAGCAATCTTTGTATTGCTTGGATATGCCGGTGCTTCCGCAATACCAATTAATATGCGGCAAAGTATCAGAAAAGCAAAGGAAGCGCTAGCCGTAATAAAAACTGCCTGGGAACTAAATGCCATAATGAATGTAAATAATCCCCAAATGGTAATAGCGGCTCCATATAATAAACGCGGCCCAAATTTATCCAACAATATTCCTACGGGTATTTGAGCGATGGTATAGGACCATGTAAATGCTGAAAATAATATTCCAAGCTCGGTAGCACTTAAATTGAATTGACTTTGAATCGCTGAACCAGCAACAGATAAATTTGCTCTATCCATATAATTAATGGCAACGGCAATAAAAAGTAAAGCTAATATTCCTAATCGGGCTTTTGTCGGTCTTTTCCCTATCTCCATAATTAACAGCTCCTCATAAATATATCTCACATAAACCTTACAATACCTATCGTAAAATCATTTTCAACACTATCAATAAACATATCGAAAAATAATGCAATGTAAAGTTTAAACATACCAATTTTGATATAAAATATTAAGTTATAAATTATCAACAAATTATGTAAATATAAAATTTTCTGAACAATTAACGTATTATGAGACAATAGTACCATAATCAATAGTCATCTTTTGTTTGGCGTTAGCTACTTTATCTTCCCAAACAAAAGACGTCTATTAATCTATTATTAATCAAAATAGTTAAGTTAGATTATAAACTTTGTGTTTCAAAACATTTTACTATTTTTACTGATCATGGAGTTTGTAAGTTTCCATCAACCAGCCTTGTTTGTGTCCACAATGTTACGGTATTTTCGCATGGATACTTTTTCGCTGCTTCTTCGTCAATATCTACGCCAAGTCCCGGTTTATCATTTGCATAGACATAACCTTGTCTATATTCAGGTAGGCCTGGGAAAACTTCCAGAAGTGCTTCTTTAGGCCCCTTCAATTCTTGAATTACAAAATTAGGCGGCTCTGTGCCTGACCATTCTTGAACGCCAAAATTATATGCGGCTAAGTCAAGATGGATGTTGGCTGCATGGGCAAGCGGCGACATATCGCCCGGTCCATGCCAAGCTGTCCTCACTCCAAATTGTTCAGCAAATATTTGCAATTTTCTAGCCGCTGTAATGCCCCCAATTTGGCTGATATGAACACGAATATAATCGATTAATCTTTCGGAAATTAAGTATCGCCATTCATACGGATTATTAAATAGTTCACCTTGCGCCAACGGAATAGAAGTCTGCACCCGAAGCTGTCTAATCCAGTCCCCTTGTTCCAATGGAATTGCATCCTCTAAGAAGAATAACTTAAATGGTTCCATTTCTTTGGCAAAACGAATGGCCTCGATTGGACTGAGACGTTCATGTACGTCATGGCAAAGTTCCATATCAAATCCTATTTGCGTGCGAATATCTTCAAATAATTTTACCGTATCTCGCATATACTTATTGCTGTTAAGATAAACCCCATCGGCTGCCCCAACTGGTGCATTAATCGGTGCTTTATCATATCCGCCACCACCATAACCACCACATTGACAACGAATATGCGTGATGCCTTGCTCTTTGTATTTTTGAATGTTTTCACATATTTCATTTACATCTTTACCATCCGCATGCCGATAAATAGGCACACCTTCACGACATTTACCACCCAAGAGTTGATACAGTGGCATATTGGCCATTTTCCCTTTAATATCCCATAAGGCCATATCCACACCAGAAATTGCATTATTCTCAATTGGTCCATTGCGCCAATATGCATTTTGGTGCATCAAATGCCACAATTCTTCAATATTTTCTGCACATCTACCAACAAGCAATGGTTTGAGATATTCTTCAATCAAACACTTAACCGCTAAATGCCGATAAGCAAACGTCGCACACCCTAAACCATATAATCCATCTTGATTCGTTTCTACTTTTACGACAATTAAATTGATTCCCTCTGGTGCTGTAAGAATTACTTTGATATCTGTAATTTTAGTCCCCATTTTCTTCCTCCGTCTTTATGATAAGCAAGTCAGCAAGTATTATATGTTGTAAGTCGTCATACAAGTTCATTTAAAAATTTTTATGCTTTATTTTAACCGATCTATAGCTTGTTGCATATGCTCTTTCATTAAACTCTTTGCTTTTTTAGCATCTTTGGCTTGAATTGCCTTTAACAATAAAGTATGAAAATAAATCCCATCATTATAGCCAAATAATCCATTCATTTGTTTATGATTCTTCGCTGTCTTCTGAAAAACTTCCTTTAAACAATTTTCCAACAAACGATTTCCAGTCGCATGACAAATTTCCTCATGAAAAAGCATATCCTGTTTAACAAATTCTTCTGACTGACCTATACTATTTTTCATATTTTTTAAATAGAATTTCAAATTGTTAATAGTCTCATTTGATGCCTGTTGCGCAGCAATATAAGCAGACTCAGTTTCAATGATTCTTCTAAATTGCAAAACCTGACTTATGTCATTATAATCCGCTTCATCAATTGCATTTAAGTTCTTACCAACCCCCATAATGTTATTTGTCCTTATAAATGTACCTTTTCCATGAATGCTTTGTAATACATCTAAGGCAATAAACTGCTGAATTGCTACCCTTATGCTTGAACGACTTACTCCTAAAATTTCCGTTAATTTGTTTTCTGACGGAATTTTCCCACCAACTGGCCAGGTACCATTCTCAATATTTTTTTTTAAGTATTCAATTACTTGTTGCGTAATATTTGTTTTAAGAATGTACAAGAATTATACCCTCAATTCTCATTTTACTTATCAGTTGTTACTCTTCATACAAGTTTTCTTTTATTATAAACTAAGATTATAACTAAATCAATAGAAAATATAGAAAATTGTGTTTAACTTGTGATAATGTCACTATGTAGACTATCGTGAGAAAATGTCACTATGAACAACGAGGTGCATTTTCTTATGTCACAAACACAACTGAATAGATTTGCTGTTATATCAAAGGTCATTGATAGGCATTTAACCGTTGCCGAAGCCGCAGTGAGTTTGGGAATTAGTCAGCGTCAGGTCATTCGATTAAAGAAGGGAGTACTTGTATCACCAGATATCTCAAATTCGTTATTTTCGCCCCTAGGAATAAGTATATTCTTAAGATGTGTTGGTATTGATAACATATTTTCCATTATACTACCTCCTTTCAAAAAGTTATTATTTGAATTGCTTGTTATACGTTATGAGATTTTCCGCCAGAGGGAAATATTTCATAAAATTATCAATTTCAGATTTTCATCTCTGTATGCCACGCACTGACCATACCGCGATTTTATGGACACCAAGAACGTGTAGTATAACACGGGAGGGGTCACGAGTAAAAACATTTGATAAAGAATATAAGTTAATGGCTTTTAAGCGTTAAAAAAAAGCGGAAAACCGGTAGTCGTAGTGACTCGATAGTTAGATTTAAGCCCTAATGCATTACATGGATGGATGAGCAAATTTGGTAAACACGGTGAAGCTGCCTTTCCCGGCAGTGGTGATTTGCATAATGCTGACGAAGCGTTGCGTAAGTTGCGCAGGGAAATACTGGATTTAAAAGAGGAAAATGCGATCTTAAAAACGGCGGCGGCCTACTTCGCGAAAAACCAGAAATGGAACGTTTTCGATTTATGAAGGCGAATCGCTCCGAGTTTCGGGTGGCGAAGATGGCTGAGGTTTTGAATATTTCCCTAAGAGCTTATTCGGGGTCATTCCTGAACAGGCTCTCTTTAATGTGCGGTACAAGAATTCCTTAAAGGCATTGTCATAAGTGTTACCTTTACGACTTATACTTTGCTGGTAGACATACATTTAAGTACAGTCTGAAATCTTTGTGAAGTATACTGAGATTTAGGGGAAAGAACCGAGATGGCTTCAGGTATGTCGCTTATTATTGCGTCTTTACATGTTTTTAATATATGGAAATTTTGGGTAAAGCACAGATAGTGGTTGCTCAGGATGGTCCGGGCACTTTAAAACAAGTATGTGCTCCAGCAATTTCGCTTGGATCTTTTCTACAGCCGCTTGGCAAGATTCGTTGTTTAAAATTCGATAGTGACCATATTTTTCGTAAAGATGTTTTCGCTGTTCATATAAGGTGTAAATGCGCTGAACATTGCCGGCAAGTAAGGGGCGATGTTCAGCTGTGCCAAGGGAATCGATAATCATCTCAATAGAACGTTCAATATAAAAAATAATGCCTTGTTGTTGCAGAAGTACCATATTTTGATGTCGTGTCACAACACCGCCGCCTGTTGCGATAACAATCGAGGACTTGTTGTAAATGTCGAAAATGGCTTGACTTTCAATTTGACGAAAATGATCTTCGCCATGTGAAAAAAGTTCAGCAACGCTTTGCTGTTCTTTTTTTTCGATATAACGGTCTACATCATAAAATTTCATTTTGAGTGCCTGAGCGAGCAGCGAGCCTATTGAAGATTTACCACAGCCAGGCATGCCGATTAATACAACGTTATTTGCATACAAATTCATTTTCATTATATCATCTCCCAAAGCGCGAGTGCCGTTACAGATTCTACAACAGACAGGGACCGCTCGTGGAACAATACATGGATCATGACGGCCAATGGTAGAAAGAAGAATGTTTTCACCCTGCGCGTTGACTGTGTGCTGTTTTTGGCTAATAGAAGGTGTGGGTTTTATAGCTACGCGGAAAATAAGAGGCATGCCATTTGTAATACCGCCTGTAATGCCACCATTGTGATTGGTAGTTGTCTGAATCCTACCATCTTGGCAATGCATGGCGTCATTTGCTGTACTGCCGTACATTGCAGCAAATTCAAAGCCTGCCCCAAATTCTATGCTCTTTACAGCGGGAATGGAAAAAAGCAGATGAGACAAAGTGCTTTCTAATGAATCAAAAAAAGGATCTCCCCACCCAGCTGATAAATGAATGGCTGCTGTTTCAATGACGCCTCCCACGGAGTCATTGTCTGCTTTTGCTGCGAGAATAGTATTTTGCAGAGCAGTTTCTGTCTTATTTTTCTTACCGATCACGGTATCAATTTCCCAGTGGCCAAATTTCGCTACGATCATTAATAGAAGCTGGACGCTCCTCTATGCTTGTTCCAAGGCGTTTTTTATACTTTCTTACTTTGAGTATCCTAGTACTGCGCTTTACCTTTAGTGGCAAATCCAGATTGACCATTTGTAAAAGGCCTAATTCTACAATGATAGAGCGTTTTAGTGCACACCATTTTTTCTGGTTAATATATTGACCGTTATAAGCGAATTTGCGAAAGAATATTGATAGTACCTAAACGAAACACTTTCATCAGTAAAGCTAATCATGCTAAACTGCGGCCATAATTTTCTGCACAGAAGACATTAAGTGACCAAATCTTTCCGGCTTTAATGACTGAGCACCGTCACAGAGGGCCTGTTCCGGATTATGATGTACTTCAATAATTAGTCCATCAGCGCCAACAGCAATGGCCGCTTTAGCCAAAGGCTCCACGAGTGACCATTTACCACAGGCATGACTGGGATCAACAATAATTGGTAAGTGACTCAGTTCTTTCACCGCGGGTATCAGACTAAGATCTAGGGTATTTCTAGTATAAGTATCGAATGTACGTATGCCTCGTTCACACAAAATGACATTGGAATTACCACCAGCTAGAATATATTCCGCCGACATCAGAAACTCTTCCAATGTTGCACTTAATCCACGTTTAAGTAAAATGGGCTTTGCACTTTGCCCCGCACGTTTCAGCAGTGGAAAGTTTTGCATATTCCGGGCCCCGATTTGAATGAGATCGGCACATTCTTCTACGACATCAAAATCTTCTATGCACATGGCTTCAGTGACAATGGGCAAGCCCGTCTTTTCCCGGGCTTTTACCAATATTTTTAATCCTTCCTCACCTAATCCCTGAAAACTATAAGGAGAAGAACGAGGTTTATAGGCTCCTCCTCTAAGAAGGGTAGCACCGTACTGCTTAACAAGCACCGCCGTGTAAACCATTTGTTCTTCACTTTCAACAGAACAGGGGCCTGCAATCACTGCGATATGTCCACCTCCAAATTTACAACCACACACATCAACAATCGTATCCTCCGGATGAAAACCACGGCTAGCCAACTTATACGGCTGCTGAATACGCACATTTTTTTCAAGCTGAATATTAGCCTGAAGAGCTTCCAAATTAAGTTTTGATGTATCTCCTCCCAAAGTAAGAGCACTTTGTTGTTCTACGGGGATAAGAGTAAGATTCATTTTCAACTGTCCCAATTTCTTATGCATTTTTTCAATCTCCTCTACTCCAGTTCCTGGTTTCATTACAACGAAAATAATTTTTTTCTTTATTCTTTTAGACATATTGCTAACGGACTTTCTATTTCCTTTAACGGGCCTAGTTTCTCTCAGCTCTGTTGGCACAAGTCCTTAATTTGCAGAACTTTATTAAAACTATTTTTATCGTATGATAAAAACTTGGAAACTGATTAAGCGTCACTCAAAACGGAATTAACTAGGCTGCTATCTGACAATTATTTCATCGCAGTACTCTGAACTATCGATATTTTGCTTTTTCGCATCAGGTATACTCCCCAAAGAACGGCAACACCACCAATAAGCTGCCAAAGTTCAATGGTCTCTCCCAATAAGAAGTATCCTGTTATGATCGCAAAAATAGGAGACAGATTATTGTAAATCGCGGTACGATTGCTGCCTATTTTGCCAATCCCCCAAATCCACATAAAGTTGCCGATACAAATAGCGAAAATTTCGAAAAAAGCGTGCAAAACCATCCACTTTGCATGGTACTGACTAATTAAAAAAGTCGATGTTACTAATGCTATATACATTAGTAACATCGACTTCTGTTCTTCAGTCAGTCTAGTTATAAATATTCAATATGAAGTATGATTTATTCTAATCAGATTTATAGTGCTTTTTAATTTTGATCATTGTCAACAAACATTGATTTTTCTGGTTTTACACTACTTTTAATATCTAGCCTAATAACTGTATTGTTTTGTATTACAAAATCTACATTGCCAAACTCTAATTTGTTTAATTGCACTTTAAAATCTTTTAATAAAATTTCTATTTGTTTATCTATCATCATAATATGCTTTACACCTCGTTGTGTCAAGAAATTTGTAACATTTCTTAAAAAAATATACAAAAATGTAAAATTATATAATATACCGTTTGCATACAAACTTATATGTCTTTACTAGTATTATTATTTGGACTCATTTTAATGAAACAATTGTAATATAAAAACATATTTATGACAAAAACACATATGAAATTAAACAGGCAATTAAAGCTATGTTGGCACTTTAAAAAAAGTCATTTTCGGAAAATTTTCGATTGCTTTTCTAAACCAGATCCCCCTGTTCCCCCTGTTTGTTGATAGTATTTAGAGCGATTTTATATGCGCCAGCGTACTGACCATGCTTATATCCGTCGGTAATTGACTGTCGCCTTGAGTGTATTATCGGTTCAAAAAGTAGATGGCTTTTATTCTTATAACTTTCTGTTTTTCTCAAATAACACATACTAATAAAATAGTCATATGGAAAAACCCATACAATATTTTCATGTATTCACCATATAACTATTTTTATATTTTGTCAATAGATTACATTTTTGTTAATTATTTTTGAACTTTTTTAATAATTTGTATTATTTTAATTGAATATATATAAATCAGGAAATAATAATAGTGTAACCACATATCAAATGTAAAGCTTTGCATTTGATATGATAATTTAGTTGCACTGTTGCTGTCTTCCATTGGGCAAATTCATACGAATACGGTGGAAAAGATTGCATAAAAGGAAACTCTTCTTCAAAGGCGGAAGCACGAGAGACATCTTTCTTTTTCCATGCTGGAAACAACATTAGGATCCATCTGCTCTGCTGCTTTAAACACCTTTGCCACGGTATCGCGTGAAACATGCAGCGTTTCAGCAATTCGCCTTTACTGTAACCCTTAGAACGAAGATGCAGGATTTGTTTTTCCTTAGACATGAAAATAATCCCCTCGGAGGCGTAGCGCCTATCGGTCTTCTGCGCCGCAACACGTTGCAGCGGCATATTGCAGACAGCTGAACGCCGCAAGTTCCACATGTACAGGAAAACGTGCGCGGCTTCCCGTCGTTTTGCCAAGTCCATCGCGGAATGCTCTATTATCGTTGCCGTCCCCCTCTTACATGAAATAGATGCTGCTATACTTCAAATGTAAATTATTTGGGATTTATCAATAATTTAAAAAGACATTTTATAGTATCTAAAAAATATTGACAATATTTTTTAGATACTATAAAATGTCTTTAGGTGAATATGATGAAATATATTGAAATTATTGAGAAGATGGCTTGTCTATTAAATAAAATAAATCAAGTGAATAAAATACCTTGTGATTATGGAACTGGGCATATTCTATACCGATCAGAAATTCACATGATTGAAGCCATAAACAACCATGAGAATGTTAATGCAAGTGAACTAGCAAATATATTAGGAATAACAAGTGGGGCTATCACTCAGGTGACAAGTAAGCTTGTCAAGAAGGGACTTATTGAACAGTTTCGAATGCCAAACAATAAAAAAGAGGTATATTATCGGCTAACTAACCTAGGTAAAATTGCCAACGCTAAACATAGCAAAAACCACGAAAAATTATATCGCAATGTATCTCGATACTTAGATGGAATAAATCCAGATAATATAAAAGTAATCAATACATTTATTGATAAAATAGTAGAAAATTTGCCCCATGAATAATGGGGCATTATATAAGCATTATATTTTAGTTGCTAAATAATATTGACAAAACGCGTATGTTTGTTGAGGTGATATTTTGATAAGGCTGGTAATCACGAGAGGGACAGGTACAGAGAGTATCCAGCGCCCGGGCACCGTCTAATAATCCCCCAGTGGATTTTAGCTGGTGAACCAACTGCACCTCTCGATAGTCATAGGTCATTAGCGGTAATTAGTTTACTAAATGAATTGGCGAAACAATATGGAATAGCCATCATTGTTGGGACTTACGACGATGTACCGACTTTTAAAAGAATTTACCGGATACGAGAAGAAACGATTTCTGAAGAAAAAGGGGAAGAAAAATCAACTTTGCAGTACAAAGTTGATCCATAAAGGGTCACGCCAGTGAAACCACAAATCTCACGCTTTTAATCTTGGTGCTTATTAGAAAATGCAAATAATTGAAGATGAAATTTTCAAGTTAGAATTCTTTTATGGAGGGGGAAGAAAATAAATGAAAAAGAAGATAAAACTTTTTTGCCTTCCCTATGCGGGTGGCACGGCTATGGTTTATACAAAGTGGAGTAAATACCTACATAAAATTATTGAACTATATCCATTAGAGATGTCAGGTAGAGGAAAAAGGTTTGGATTACAATTGTTTGACAATATTGAGGATACTGTTGATGATTTATTTAAAATTATGAGTAAAGAGTTGGATGGTTCATATTATGCTATTTTTGGGCATAGTATGGGAACGCTCGTTATATATGAATTAATAAGAAAAATACATCAAATGGAATTTAGTGATCCTTTACACATATTCATGTCAGGAAGATTTCCACCACATATTAGGGAAACTAAAATTCTTCATACTCTTGTTGATGATAGGTTTAAAGATGAAATAATAAAGCTAGGTGGGATTCCTGAAGAAGTAATTCAAAATACGGAGTTTTTCAATATTTTTATGCCCATATTAAGGGCTGACTATAAACTTATAGAAACCTATAAATATTCCGGAATGGACAAATGGAATTTCGATATATCTGTTTTTAGTGGTAACAATGATCCTGAAGTTCAAGAATATGATATTCGCGGATGGAAAAATTATACAAACAAAAAGTGTGACTTTTATGAGTTTAATGGTGGACATTTTTTTATTAATGACGATATGATTCAAGTGGTACAAAAGATAAATGATATATTAATTGAAAAAAATTTATAATTTATCTAGAGTTATCCAACATTATATAGTGTATTTAAGCACTTTATAATTCTAGATGTTGTGGGTTCTCCTTTTTTTCATCATAAAATTAAATTATGAAAAAACCTCAATTAAGTATTATTCGAATAGAGTTAAAGAAGTTGAGGAAAATAACGTCCAGCGAAGGAGTAATGGTACATGTATGGGGAAATCGGTAAAAAAAGAAAAATGATTGTATTAGCAGGGGTCTTGGTAGGAGTATTTTTAATATTTGTAGATACTACGGTTATAAGCACGGCTATGCCCCAAATTGTAGCATCTATAGGTGGAATGGAATACGTAAGTTGGGTATTCACCGCTTATATGCTAGCTTCAATTGTATCCATACCGGTTTTCGGGAAACTCGCAGATATGTACGGAAGAAAATTTTTTTATATATTTGGCATAATGCTATTCCTGATTGGGTCAATACTAAGTGGTGCTTCAATGACCATGCTGCAATTAATTGTTTTCAGGAGTTTACAGGGAGTTGGAGGAGGCATGATATCTGCTAATGCATCGGCAGTTATTGCCGATGTATTTTCACCTGCTGAAAGAGGGAAATTTCAAGGTTTATTAACTAGTGTTATGGCAATTGCCGGTGTGATCGGGCCGGCATTTGGAGGAATGATTACGGACAATCTCAGTTGGAGATGGGCATTTTATATAAACATACCTATCGGGATATTGACTATATTAGTCATGTGGTTCGCTTTTCCATCGATAAAGCATGATGATATAAAACACAGTATAGACTTTTCTGGAGCGGCTTTAATAATAGTTACTTTTGTACCAATGCTGCTTGCTTTTTCATGGGCTGAAATAAAATATGACTGGTCGTCTAAAGAAATGCTGGCCCTCCTCGCCTTTTCAGGAATATCACTCCTTGTTCTAATATTTGTTGAAAGCAAAGTAAAAGAACCGATTACTCCCCTTTCTTTATTTAAAAGCTCAATTTTTAATATATCAGTCATCACAAGTTTTTTATCTATGGCGGTATTTTATGGGATAGTCATGTATATGCCACTATTTGTACAAGAAGTTATGGGAAAAACGGCAAGCGGATCTGGTGCAATAACGACACCTTTAATGCTGGGGATGGTTGTTACTACTTTGATAGGTGGGCAGACTATTTCAAAGACAGGAAAATATAAAGTGATTAATATACTGGGTTTTGGAATAGTATTTGTTGGAACTATTCTTTTAACCTTGATGAATATAAGAACAACAAGTATGAACGTGATAATAAATATGTTTATTATCGGAATGGGGGCAGGTCTGATTGTTCCTGTAGCTGTAATAGCAGTCCAAAACGCATTTCCACATTCACAAGTAGGTACTGTAACAGCCACATTGCAGTTTTTTAGAAATTTGGGCAGTACAATAGGTGTATCGGTTTTTGGTTCCATACTTAACTCCACATTTAGAAGAGAATCAATAGGAAAAATTACTACATCTGCCGAGAAATTGGTGCCTGATAATATTAAAGCTGCTATATTTATTTCAATGCATGAAGTTTTTATGGTAGCTGCATTTGTAGTATTAACAACTCTAATCTTAGCAATATTTCTAAAAGAACTTCCATTAAGAAAAAAAAATGATTCTTGGGCAGAGGAGTGCCTAGATACTCAAGAATCAATTCTGCAAAAAGAAGGATGAAGAGGATATTATACGGAAGTATGGATAGATTTTATTATGAACACCATATCTCCGACTAATCTATTCATCGGCTACCGCAATTTTGTTCGTTAACTGGTCTGGGAATCTTTTACTAAGTCTCGCAACATGGAAATTCGAAGCTCTTTCTCACCAAGTAGCTTTTCAATTGACCATTTTCGCTCTCGAATTTCTCAAACTTGAGCTTTGGTAGTGTATACGGCAATTTGTCAAGCTACATGAACCGGCATCAGCAAAAGATTCAGCAGGTATTTTCCATTGGAGTCTTTTGCGTAGGCGATTGTTCGATAGCACGACTGCTCCGGCTACCTTTCCCTATAAATTAGCTGAGAGATGTATTTGATTAACTATAAAATTCGTTGCGGTTATAGACTGATGTGGCATTTACTAATCTGTATTGGTAATAGCTAAACAGAAGCTGCGTATTTCCAATGAAATAGGAAGGATGTATGTAGAATTGATCGACATATTATCACCATTTGGGGACGGTTTTGGATTTTCTTCGAAAACATTTTATGATTATGATGAAGTGAAGCTATATCCTGAGGAAGTAGGACTTATTAGCCTTAAAGCCATACAAAAACGCAAGGTTGAGTTTTATCTTGGTAGGGCAGCTGCTCGTAGTGCGTTGCGTCAAATTAATATATATAATTTTCCTGTACTTAAAGGTGCTAATAATGAACCTTTGTGGCCAAAAGGGGTGGTAGGTGCAATAAGTCATTCAGGCACTATAGCACTTGCTGTAGCAGTTCTTAAAGATAGAACTGCGGGGATAGGTGTGGACATAGAATTAATAGACCAAAATGTATCAGAAGATATAGTAAAGGAAGTATGTACTTTTAGGGAGGCGACTTGGGTAAATTTGCAACAAAACCAGAAGATTGAGAGACTACTTATGATTTTTTCAGCAAAAGAAAGTGCATTTAAAGCGTTTTTCCCAATAAAAAATGTATTTCTTAATTATTTAGATGCTGAATTTTCCTGGAACGAAGATATTGGTAGTTTTTCAGGTAAGTTGCTTAAAAGTGCAGGTGGAGATTATGAGAAAGGATATACGTTTGAAGTTGGGTGCAAGATAATTGATAAATATATATTCACATTTATGAAATTGCCTCCAATGGGATTGGATATGTCAACAGTTAATAAGGCTTAAGATTATATTGCATATAAAAACAGTGAAATCAATATAAAGTAGTTATTGCGGACGAAAAGGAAAGTGCACTTCGTCAAGTACTAAATTTAGGACATACTATAGGCAGATCCGTGGAAGCCATAAGTAATTATCAACTATCGCACGGTGAAGCGGTTGCCATTGGATTGTGCAAGTTCTATTCGGGAGAAGACTCAATTTTATCTCGGATAGTGACGCAAATCGGGTGATGCAACTATTACAGCAGGCGGGATTGCCAACGAAAATCGTCGTATATAAGATACTCGATAACTTATTAAAAACTTTTTCATTCAAAGATTTACCGTTTTGCTTCTGAATTTCTTCCTGCTCCTTTCGACCTTTGGAAAGGAGTATATTTATCTGCCTGTCATGTATTTCTACAGCAAAATCAATTAAACTCTGGCTTAAATCATAGAGGTATAGGGCAAGCATGGCGTAACGTTTACTTTCTTCAAAACGCCGGAAGGAATGTGGTTCATACTTTGAACCAGGCCTTGATAGTTGCCTTATCCTGTTTGGATGAATATTCTTGATGTTTAGGTTAAGGTCAAGCTTTCTGATTACTTCAAGCCTGTCTATAACACCCGTTTGCTAAAATATAAATACGCAATTCAACAAAATATGTCCCATACAAGGACATTAAAGCGGTTATGGCCGACCTGAAGCTTGTTTACGGAGCACCACCCTTAGATGATGCCGCGTACCGACTAGAGGAATTTCGCGAGACATGGGGCAAGAAATATCCTCAAATTGTGAAGTCCTGGGAGGCAAATTGGACAGAGCTTTCCACCTATTTTAAGTATCCGAAAGAAGTCCGGCGGCTCATTTATACCACCAATGCGGTGGAAGGGTTTCATCGGATGCTACGCAAATATACCAAGACCAAAACAATCTATCCCACAGATGATGCGGTTAGAAATTCGGTTTTCATCGCTTTTGTTTTCCAAGGCAGCAATCAAAAAGGCGACACTCTCTTGAGCATCGCCGCCTTGCCTAACCTCATATGCCGCTCGGGTCGCACCTCTGCGTTGCCCTATCCTGCGCATGAGTAAAAGCATAATTTAGGTTCCCACAATTTCGGCTGATTATTCCATTTACACAGTTCCCGCCACACTCCTCATTGTTGCTGTTGCAGATTCTATGCGTATTGCTATCTACCATGTTTTATCAGGTCGTCCTTTCGCGATTTAGGGTCTACTTATTAAACCAATTTAATACCGAAAAGAAGATTAACTCTTATCTGCATAAATTGAAAAATCTTGGATGGGAGCCACCTTCCCCTGGAGTTGCTAGCTAAATATACTTCCACTACAAACGACTCGTTTTTTCGAATTTCTATTTAGACGTAGCTTTTTTGCGCCTTTTTAGGGAGAGCTGTACTGCCTTTATTAGGGACTCTACAACAATGGGCGGTAAATTTGTTGAACCTTAACGGAAAAACTTACTTTCACACATATCATTAATAAGCTCACGGGAGTTATTTACCCAATCTTCTATTTGTTGTCTATCAAATGAAATTGCTTTTTCGGCCCAATTTCTGCAGTATGAACATTTAGATGGATCATTATCGGCAGTATTTTGGTGGTTCGGGACAACAGCTTGATCACAAACTTTATCACAACAATCATATTTTGAGATAAATTTTTCTATAAAACCATCTAATTTCTTATTGTCAACATAAACATCAGGAAGTAGTTTGAAAACGCCAAAATATCTTCCTAAATTTTCCATGCTCTGTGCATCCAAAGTGGCTACAGCTTCCCCCATTGCTTTATTAACTTGCGCAAATTCTTTAAGAGATGGCCATAAAAGGAGATCCAGAAGACTTCCCGCATAACTTTGTGACAAATAAGCACTTATCACTCTTAATAGAAAATCAGTAGTTTTCGTCCTGTCGACCAGTTTAATGAATAGATTATAGTTGCCTGTCTTCTCACAAAGTTGTTCATAGTACTTTACATCCTCAGGCCTAATCCATTCAGCTGCAATAAGCTCTGCAGGATTCTTGATTTTATCTAAAGTACATTTTATGATATGATAGTCTAAATGAAATTTTTGCGAAGATTCATTTTGTTTACTCGCATGCGATTGTCCCGTCCCATGGGCTATTCGATATGGACACCCATGTAGGCAAACATTGTTTGCGATAAGTCTAAGTGAAATACCTGACTTTTTAGTGTAATTCAGCATATTCTCAAGCATATTAAAATTTCTATTAACATTATGCTGCAGAGTAAGTTCATCTGCCCCCAATTCTTCCCAGAACTTCACATGCTGCATTTCAGTAATATACCCGCCTGCACCAATAGAAACCTTTAATTTTGGAAATTGTTTTTTTATTACTTCACATAAATATGGAGAGTTTATAGTTACTGCGTCTATACCGCTGGTTACAAGACTATCTATTAAACTGATTATTTGATTATGGCTGTCTTTTACAAATTCCTTATTCCCCATACACACAGGATTTAAAAGATAGTTAAACTTCAAATTATTTTGATGACATAATTGTATATAATTTTCCAGATCATTCATCGATAGCTCTGGCAGAAGCATTGCCGATCTACCGCCTCCGACAATATCGCTTTTAAGTTTTCCATAAACCGATTTTATTGAGTTGTCTTTATCAATACTCTTAATTCCTTCTATTAGATTCGTATCGAAGTTTGTTGCCAATGTATACTTCATCTTAAATTTTTCATTCGTCACATTATTCATTTTTGCCCCTCCCGTTTTAATGTTAATTACTCTCCATTTTAGCTGCAACACAGTCTATTCATAGACAAATTAATGTTGGTATCACCTCCCCGGATACAGCATTTGAAAATTAAATGTGGAATGAGATAATAAAAGAAGGCCTGAATCTTTGAAAAAATTGCAGTGTGTGATTGCCATGCAATTTTGGGTGATGCACTTGGAGTATAAGCTCAGAGTTCTCTTTGTCCAATGTCTCATTAGGAAATTAGGGGGCTGGCTATCAAGCCCTAGTTAACACATTTCAAAGCAATTACCTCGATAAGTTGCGTAATAATCTTGGCAAGCTCGATAACATATGGCTGCTCCATAATGGTAAAATGATCTCCATCAACATTATAAAGTGCTGTCGTTTTCGTAGAATATCTATCCCAGGACTTAATATCCACAAAATTATTTTTAGCTGCCTTGACTAAGTGGATCTTTGTTTTGAGTTTATTAGCAGGTGTATAATTGTGTGCCGCCCGATCAATGGTTCTTATAACGTTAACCGAATATATTAAATCACCAACATTATCTATATCATGATAATTAGCTATTAGACGCCTCACATCTTCAGGTATCATCTCTTTTACTACATGTCCAGTCTCTTTTTCGAAATATGTCACTACATTCATCCAGAGTTCCTCTATACTTGATGCCTTATCAACCACTTTAATATTCCGAATATCAGGTATCCATTCATGGATAAACTGCTTTTCGGAATCCAGAGTATATAGTTTTCCCTCTGTCTTCAAGGCCTTTCTTTGAGATACCAAACTAGGCATATTAGAATCAATTAGCATCAACAGTGCAACCTTTTCATTCAATTTCTCCAACAGCCTGCAAATTTCATAAGTAATAACTGCTCCATTGCTATAACCTACAATATGATATGGACCATTAGGCTGAATACTCCGGATTATCCCCAAATAGTTCTGGGCTATGTTCTCTATTGTCATATTCCGCGGAATATAATTAGTCTGTCTGTCAAATTTAATTCCCCAAAAATTGAAATCGGTTTTTAACACACTGCATAATTGGATATAAGAACCGATATCTCCGCTTCCATCATGAATGAAGAATATGTTTTTATCTCGCTTTGTTCCTTCTTTTAACAACACCAAATTCTCATAATTATTATTTGATAAAGAATTTATTTCCGCAATATAGTCAGCTAAATTTCTGACAGTTGGATTGTTGAATAATGTAAGTATAGGAAGATCTAGGTTAAACTCTTTATTTATCTTGTAAATAGTTGATATTACCTTCAAGGAATTTCCACCAAGTTCAAAAAAATTATCATCTATTCCTATGCTCTTTACACCTAGTACTTTTTCAAAAATCAATATCACTTTTTCTTCAGTCTGACTGCGGGGAGCTATATATTTTTTCCCTGTACATATATTCTTCTTAGGATCAGGTAACGCTTTTTGATCAATTTTGCCGTTCGGTGTAAGCGGCATTTTTTCCACCTTGATGAAGAACGATGGTATCATATAGTCCGGCAATGTATTTGAAAGATATTTTCTTAGTTCCGTTACTGACAATATTTGTTCCGCTACGATATATGCACAGAGATCCTTGTAACCTTCTATATCTTTCCTAGCAATTACCACTGTTTCTTTTACTAGCGGATGTTTTAGCAACTGAGATTCTATCTCGCCTAATTCTATCCTAAAACCTCTAATTTTTACTTGACGGTCTATCCTTCCTAAAAATTCTATATTACCATCAGGCAGCCATTTAGCAAGGTCGCCTGTCCGATACATCCTTTCACCGGAGATAAATGGGTTTATTACAAATTTTTCCATTGTGAGTTTCGGCTGATTTAAGTAGCCTCTTGCTAGACTAGCACCAGATATGCAAAGTTCGCCTGGAACACCAATTGGTTGCAATTTATTATTTTTATCCACTATATAGATTTGATTATTATCTATAGGACGACCTATCGGAGGAAGAATATTATTTGGTTTATCATAGACATTTGCCCACGTTGCCGCTACTGTATTTTCGGTCGGTCCGTAATGATTGACAAAGACAAAAGGCAAGCCATGGCAAGGTCTGCGGTGCAATGTATCGCCAGCTGTCAATAGTGCTCTTAAGGATATATCCATAGGCCAATCGGCATCCAATAAAGCCTCAGCCATTGATGTTGGTTGGTAACTTATAGTAATACGATTATCTCTCAACCACGGTATTAGGCTTGATGCAGATGCTCGAATTTCATTGTTAGGAATATATATCCCTGCACCTGAGGAAATATAAGGAAATATCTCAAAAACCGAAGCATCAAAAGATTGCCCCGCTACCTGAGTTGTCCTATCCACATCAGTTATGTTGTATACTCGTCGATACCAATATATGAGATTAGCCAGACTGGAGTGTTCAATCTCAACTCCCTTGGGTTTTCCCGTTGAACCTGAAGTATAGATTATATAAGCTAAGTTTTGTGGGGTATTTTCTTTTGTTAAATTTGAATGGTCTCCCTGGTATACTCCCGGGTCGTCTAGAATGATTGTCTCTCCTTTAAAGGGGACCTTACTAGTCAAGCTCTTCTGAGTTAATAAGATACCTGCCCCACTATCATTCAGCATATAAGTTATTCTCTCTAACGGATATTCTGGGTCGATAGGCAAATACGCTCCGCCAGCCTTCAATATCCCCATTATACCGATAATCATTTCCGGCGACCGCTCTACCATAATGCCTATGATATCATCTGCTTTTACTTCCTTCTCACGCAGAATTCGTGCCAGTTGGTTGGCTTTTTCATTCAGCTCCCGATAAGTAAGCTGTTGCTCCTCAAATGCTACTACAATATTCTCCGGAACCTTTTCTACCTGCTCCTCAAATAGTTCTTGTATGGTCTTGTCTTTCGTATAGTCAACCTTAGTATCGTTGAACGCAATAAGTAATTGTCTTTTTTCCGCTTTTGATAACACCTCAAATTCTGCCAACTTGCTTTGCGGCTGATTAACAATTTGCTCCAGTAGATTAACAAAGTGTGCCGCTAGTCTTTCCAATGTTTCTTGTTTAAACAGCCTGGTACAGTACTCCATTGTAAATTCTAAACAATCGTCTCTTTCTTTCGCTTCTAATGTGAGATCAAATTTCGCAATTTTATTATCGAGTTGATAGCGGGAAATTTTCAAATCATCCAGCGCCATTTTAACGATCTCCGTGTTTTGCAGAACAAACATAGTATCAAATAACGGATTTCTGCTTAAATCCCTCACTATATCTAGCCTATCCACCAGCTTTTCAAATTGATAATCTTGATTTTCATAAGCCTTCAAAGCATTTTCTCTGACATTTTTGAGAAATGCTAGAAAAGTTATACTGCCTTTTGGGTAACTTCTAATTGCTAATGAATTTACAAACATACCTAAAATATTATTCAGATCTACATGTGGCCTTCCCGCAATCGGTGATCCTACAATAATATCTTCTTGCCCTGTATATTTCGCTAATAAGACATTATATGCTGCTAATAAGACCATGTACAACGTCGTACTAGTTTCCTTGGCGAGTTTGTTTAACTTACTTGTCAATTCTTCGCCAAGTTCAAAGTGAAGCCTGTCCCCCTCAGAACTTCTGATTGATGGTCTTGGGTAATCAGTAGGCATATTGAGTATCGGGATCTCACCGGAAAATGTATTTAGCCAATATTCTTCTTGCTTTTTAAGCGCCTCTGTTCTTAGTAATTGATTTTGCCAAAATGCAAAATCTTTGTACTGTATCCGCAATTTAGGAAGGTCTTTCCCTTGATATAAGCTCACTAATTCTTTTATCAAGATACCCTCTGACACACCATCTCCTATTATATGGTGCAAATCAAATAAAATTAAACATCGATTTTTGGATAACTCTACTAAACTAACGCGGAGTAACGGTGCTATACTTAGATCAAAGGGACGAATAAATTTTTTTATGATGTCTGATATATTTTGATCAGTCGACTGAATGTAGTCTATTTTAAAATCAATATTATCGTGTATTCTTTGGACAGGTTCTCCACCAATTAATTCAAATGAAGTCCGTAATGTTTCGTGCCGCTTAATAATTTTCCGTAATGTTTCTTCAAAGCGTTTTTTATCTAAATATCCTTCTACTTTAAACGCTACAGGGAAGTTATAAGCAATACTGTCACTATCAAGCTGGTTTAATATACACATTCTCTTTTGCGCCGATGATAAAGGATAATAATCTTGCTTAGCTATAGGTTCTATTGCCTCATACTTAGCTCTCTTTGCACCACCATCCATATACCTGACAAGCTTTTTAATTGTTGAAGATTTGAATATTTCCTGCAACGGTACTTCTATACCGAATTTCTGATTTATTTTAGCTACAAGGGTGATGGCTTTTAGCGAATGACCTCCCAATTCAAAGAAGTCATCTTCAATTCCAACTTTCTCCACCCCTAAAATTTCTTTCCAAAGCTCCGCCATTTTTTCTTCTGTTTCATCTTGTGGAGCGACATATGCTGCTCCTACGCCTATATTCCCTTCGGGCTGAGGTAATGATTTCTTATCGATTTTGCCGTTCGCTGTAAGCGGTATTTCTTTTAGCTGTACAAAACATGATGGTATCATGTAATTTGGCAAGACTTTTGCAATATATTCCCGCAATCCAGCTATAGAAAGTTTCTGATCGGCTACAATATACGCGCACAGATACTTTTGCTTATTTTCATCTATAAAACTTACGACAACTACATTGTTTACCAATTCGTGTTCTAAGAGCCGATTCTCTATTTCTCCTAGTTCAATTCTATACCCCCTTATCTTTACTTGCTGATCTTTCCTACCTAAAAATTCTATATAGCCTGCTTTATGCATTACTCCATAATCGCCCGTCTTATATAGATAACCTAGTTGAGGATGATTTATAAACGCAATTTTTGTTTTTTCTTCATCATTTAAGTACCCCTTTGCAACACCTGCTCCTCCAATATATAGTTCACCCGGTACTCCTATCGGGCAGAAATTCATTTCATAATTTAATACATAAAATTGCTGATTTGCCAGTGGAATACCATAAGGAATACTTTTCCAATTTCCATGTACTTCCAAGATGGGATAGTAAATGGACCATATTGATGCCTCGGTTGCCCCACCTAGGCTGATTACTTCAGCGTTTATAAAGTAATCCCTTGTCTTTTCAGGCAGTTTTAACGGTATCCAGTCACCGCTCAGTAGGACTAATCTCAAATTTTCATTTTTCTTATATTTTATTACTTTGTCCTGAAATGGTGACCAATAGAAAGTCTGCTCATCTTTTTCAGAATTATCGTCTAGATTTTCTACCAACATATCCATTATTGCCGGAACCGAGTTCCAGATTGTGATCTTTTGTTTTTTCATCACTGCGATTAGGTTCATTACATCTTTTTGATCGGGCACCATAACTAGAAGTGCTCCCGCACTCAATGCTCCGAATATATCATACACCGACAAATCGAAACACATTGATGACAAGCCAATAATTCTATCATCGTCATTTACACTAAATTTTTGATTGATATCAATAATTGTGTTTGTTGCCGCCTTATGAGTGATTACAACCCCCTTAGGTCTACCGGTACTCCCTGAGGTATAAATTGCGTAGGCTATATCTTCCGGATCACTAGCCACCCCTATAGGTTCTACAGAGTATTGCCCCATATTTTTGTCATCATAATCCTCTGGAATTAATAACATTCTACAACTACTATTTTTTAAAATGTACTGCTGTCGTTCAGCCGGATATTCAGGCTCTATAGGAACATAAGCTGCTCCCGCCTTTAGGATTCCTAGGATGTTGAAAATGGTTTCTATACGGCGATACACCATAACTCCGATGTAATCGTTACGGCTTACACCTTTCTCTTTTAGATAGCGAGCGACTTGATTTGATCTTTCGTGTAACTCCTGGTAAGTAATACTTTCTTCTCCCAACATTACGGCTGGTTTATCTGGGGTACGCTGAGCCTGTTCAATAAATAATTGATGTAACGTTGTCGGGAAAATTTGTTCTGTAGTCTGATTGTATTGGTTGATTAACAGTTGATCCTGTTCTTTTACCTTAAGAACTTGTTCTTTTCTCTGCACTATTAAGCTGGATATTCTATCAATGTACTGTTTAAACATCGCATTAATATCGTCTTTATCAAATAATTCTTCTACATAATCCCATGTAACTAATAAATTCCCATTATTCTCCGCTATTTGATTATCGATAAACACTTGCGGTGTTTGACTAATGGCCATTTTTATTTCGCCGATACGTTCAAGATCTTTGATATCAAAAAGCATACTTGTAAAAACCACTGGCATAATTGTCTTGGTATTACCTAAATTATTTTGCTTAGCTATCTCTCTTATCAGACTGATACCATCATAATGCCGATGTTCTAATGCTTCCATCAATGTATTATGTACATCTTTTGCTTTTTCTCTAAATGATTTTTCTTCGAAATTTATATCCAACAACATTGTCGGAGTAAATTCTCCTACTATGTTATTAATATCTTTATGAAACGGATTACGATGAAATATTGTTGAGTTAATTACCAAACGAGGTTGATTGCTCCAAAAAGCCATTACTTCTGCATAAGCAGTACACAATAAAGCCGCAGGCGTAATGTTCAGTTCCTGTGCACAAAGTTTAATGCTATCCCATTCTTTTTCACTGAATAGATATTGATGGCGTTTAAAATGCGGCTTCGTAATTTCTTGAGGGTCACACTTTAATGGCAAATTAGGTGCTGACGGAAAATCATTCAATTTGGATAACCAGTATTTCTTGTCCTCAGCATAGACTGTTGAATGTTTGAATTCCTCATAAGCAAGTATATAATCTCTAAAAGAAAATTCTATTTCCGGCAGCTCACGTTCTGGATTCATATAGAAATCCATTAATTCCTTATTAATGATCTTCATACTGGCGGCATCAGCAATGATCAAATCAAACCCGATAAATAAATAGCTAATTTCATTGGAAAGCTTAAAAGCTTTAAATTCAAATAGTGGCCATTGATCCGTTTTAAATACATAATGGGACATTCTTTCTCGTTCTTTTAAAATACGCAATTGCTGTGCATCAGCATCTACACTATTCAGATCTTCAATTCTAATTTTGTAATCTGGCACTTTCTCCAGGATTTTTTGCTTACCGTTAGGCAGAACTATTGCACGTAACATGGGATGACGTTTAACCACTTTCTGCAAACTCCGATTAAATCTTTCTAAATCTAAGCTCGTCTCTATTTCTATATACCAATGTGATGCAACGCCACCAAGCTCGAAGTAATCACCGCGTCCCAGTAAGTACGCAGCTTGTATTTCCGTTAATGGGAACGGCATATGTAGGTTTTTCCAATCAGGGATTTTTTCCGGATATACGGGATAGCTAACTTTCTTTGCATCCTTCATGTATCGCACAAGTTCCTTAATTGTTTGGGCTTTAAATATCTCTTTAAGCGGTATTTCTATTCCGAACTCTTCGCTCATCCTTGACAAAAGAGTTATGGCTCTTAGTGAATTTCCGCCCAATGCGGAAAAACCATCTTCAATTCCTACTCTATCAATTTCAAGAACTTCTTCCCAAACCTTTGCCATTTTTTTCTCGATTTCATTTCGCGGGGCAACGTACTCATTTTTTTCCTGTTCAACAATTAATTTTTTAATGGCTTGTGATATTTCTAAGAAATCCCCTTTTTCATATTTTTCCTTCAATTTATATCTTTGCACTTTTCCACTTGTTGTTTTGGGCATTCTTTTTAACGGAATAACTTCCTTTATTTCCAAACCCATTTGTTTGCCAACATAATTTTTTAATCGATTGGCCAGAACAGGAAATTCTTCCAATCCCTTTTTATATAACACAAAGCATATGATATTCTCGGTTTGCGTTTCTTCACTAAAAACTCCGCATACTGCTACCCTACCTAGTTTTAGTCCTTCAATCTCTTCGACAATTCTTTCCACATCATGAGGATAATAATTTTGGCCATTAACAAAAATGATGTCCTTTGCCCTACCGATAACGAATAGTCCCCCATTTCTTGCAAAGCCTACGTCTCCTGTATTTAACCATCCATCATTTGTAATCACTTTTTCCGTTGCTTCTATGTTATTATAGTATCCCGATGTTACATTTTTACCTTGTATTTGAATATAGCCGACTATGTTATCTTCCAACACTTTATTTTCACAATTACAGATTCTTATCCTACAGGAATTCAGTGGATGGCCCAAATATGCAAAACGTATTCCACCTAGTTTGTCACGTTTTTCTTTCACCATTTGTTCAATATTAAGATATTTACGATCCAGATAAACCGAATCCATCTCCTCTTCCACAAAAGCAGATGCAGCACCTACCGACGCTTCTGCCAACCCATAACAAGGCGTTATTGTTGTTTTTTTTAACCCATACTTCCTCATTTTATTAAGAAACTCATTACATAACTCAATAGATATCGGCTCCGCTCCATTCCATATAAACTTTACAATGGATAAGTCCCATTCGGTATCAGATTCTGGATGAATTGAGTCCAGAAAGTACCTGAAACCAAAATTTGGTGAATAAAGAAGACTCACTCTATGCTCATGAGTTTTTTGCATCCATAGATATGGATTTCGGATAAATAGCGTTGTAGGCATGATATATTGATTTATACCAGCAACCAAGTTAGTTAGATGCACACAAATTAATCCCATATCATGGGTTAAAGGCATCCAACTTAACGATGAATCTTCCGAATTAATTCTTCCGCGTTCTATAATATCATTAACATTTGTCAATATATTTTCGTGAGTTAAAATAACTCCCTTAGGATTACCGGTCGATCCGGATGAAAACTGAATAAACGCGATATCAGACAAATGAGGCGGATAAATGACACCCTCAATTGTCGTAAGCTCAAATTCCTCAAATACTATTGCCTTATTTCTAGTAATCATGGTGTTTAAACAATTCTTTTGTGCGAAATTTTCTAGCATGATCATTGTTTTTTCATCAATAATTAAATAAGGATTTTTGAGAATTTCCCAAATTTTAAATAGTTTAAGTCTATTTTCATCATTATTTCCTACCGCAATTGGTACTGGAATTATCTTACCTAACAAACATCCCCAGAATGTACAAATAAACTGTTCATTATCCGCTATTTGGAAAACCAATTCCGAACCAGGTTTTAATCCCCTTTTCTGCAATTCCGCTAAAATTATAAGAGCCTTTGAATATAACTCCTCATATGAAATGAAAGTCTCATTATTGCCACTTTCAACGAATATCACTCCCCTATTATTTAAATTTTTCTTCGCTTGAATAGCTTCAACCAAACTTTGATACTCCATTTTCTACCCCTCCTATACTTCTTTAAAGATGTATCAATAGCGCAATTTTAATTGATACTTTCAGTTGGCTTAAGTCCACATTCAACAGCATGTATAAACAACTGATTTTCATTCAAGTTAAAATATTCTTCAATTTTGCTAAAATTCATATCTCCTATTGAACACAATCCGATATTATACATTTCAGCAACTTGAGTTAATGTTGCTACCATAACACCAGTATCTATACTGGCAAAAAAGTACCCCATTCCCAGATATTTAGGCATAGTTACTTCCGCATTATAAATAAAAAAAAGGGAAAAAGCGGAAGATTTAAATATCTTTTTATTATTACGATAATGTGCATTTTCGGAAATAATTCCTTTATCATTTATTAGATAGAGGGCATTTTTGACCGGGTTATAGTAATAAAATCCTTGTTTCAATCTTTCAATCCGATTATGTTTAACATAAATATAAATATCCATTGGATATAGACCACCCGCACTTGCATAAAAATAAGTTATATTACTACCGACTCTATTTTGTTTAAATATTGATAACAAGTTCCCAAAATCTTTGAACAACAGAACTTTTTCATCAAAAATTCTATACGTTCTTCGATTACGTATAACCTTAGGCAATTCTTTATTATTTAGTTGTATCTTGGTCTTTATTGATTGTCCAAGGTTTCTATTTAATTGTATATTTTTGAATTTTTCGTATTCTGCGGGATCAAATAATATATTATTGTTATATTTATTTTTAAATAAACGATTTTGCGGATAATACAATTCCTGCGGCGTTAACAAAGAGCAAACCAAAATTTTTTTTCTTATTAAATCTCTTAGAAAATTTTTTAATTTATTTGTTATATTTTCCGGGAATTTATTAATTAAATCATCTAATGTACAGCCACGTTGTGTATAAAAGTAAAGTTTTGGGAAAAAGCTTATATACTCTTGCGGATATACAAGTGTTTCAATTTTAAGTTCATTATTGATTATGTTCCAATGGACAGAAGGTGACCAGTAATATGTTTTTGAATTTATTTCATTACTCATAGTTTCCTCCGTTTAAATTCATTTGACAATCGCAAGGCTGATATTGAATCTTTAAAGAAAGTTGTCGAGCATAAAAACTATAATGATCCCATAAAATTAGAACATCCCTTAAGTGTACAATTACCTATAAAAGTATAAGGCGGCAGTGAAAATGCAAAAATATGATCCAATGGGGAGGGAACTATACTTATTCCTCTCTACCCCATTTATAAATATTTCTTATCGCTGTTAAAAAAAATATTTACTTTGCGGATGGTAACAGTTCTGCCGTTACGGAATCTTATACTCCTTTTCATGAAGTGACCCATATAAAAAGCCGACACAACCTATTAGTTGTGTCGGCTTCTGTTCTTCAGTCAGCCTACTGATCTATTTTCCAGTTGTCCGCGCTTGTCAAGACGCGAAGTTAAGTTTTCTAAAATAAGTCCTTCTTCGATTTTATGGTTATTAAACAGCCGCCTTATTGTCGGAAAAATAGTCCGAATCAGGGGGCCCTCTCTCACTGTTGATGATTTCAGGCTTACCATAAGCCTTTATGGCAGTTTCTACTATTCGAGTGACGAAGTCAGATTGAAGCGTGTTACTGATAGATCAGCCAACGATAAATCTTGAATACCAATCAATTACCCTATTTTTAACATCAACTATGATAATTCAACATTATGTATTACAAAATCAATTTACCAACATACTATAATTATAAATTATAGGTATGTTATTATTCAATTATTCAAATACGTCATTTTCGTAGAAAATCGGTTATTTTTAAGCAACAACTACACCATAACATATAATGTTATACAATATCACTAATATAATATATTATGCTCTAATTTACATTTTATCTATTTTATGTAAAAAATTTTTAAAATCAAAACCCTAATCCTAACTCAGGGTAATACTGCCAACTTTGGCATCAACATCAGAAGAACGAAACTTACAACTACAGAGTACCTTCCTTTTTAAAACCACCGACTTTAGCCAAAACAGGGCGCGAATCGAGAATTTCTAATTATTAAGTTGAGGAAACCTTCCCTGGGGTTACATTTCGTTTTGCGCTTGACTGGTGGAGGCGAGCAATCACCTTGCAAATCCAACTTTTTCACTGTTTGACCCGATATGCTTGACCCACTATACCATGTAATCCTCTCCCTCTGAGAGGATTATACGTTTTTTGTGAGGATTTTCATCCGATTATTATAGGTAGTTTAGCATCGATTACAACAAAATCAAGCTAGCCCCAGTTTCCTCAAATAATTGTCCATTTAAGTTAGGCATCATAGTATAATAAACCCAATATAGAGACACATAAACAAGGAGGACATCAACCATGGAAGGACCTATTGTAAAACGTTATAGGGGAAATCCAATATTAACAAAAAAAGATGTTCCTTACGCCGTCCACACCGTGCATAACGCCGGAGTAGCAAAATATCAGGAAAAATACTACATGCTGTTTCGTTCTCACCTCGATACAGGACGCTCGATTATTGGATTAGCAGAAAGCAATGACGGGTACTCTTTTACCGTACATGACAAACCTTTTATGACTCCTGCAACAGAGGAAATTTTCAAAGAGTATGAAGCTTTCGGCGTGGAAGATCCTCGGATTTCATGCATAGAAGGTGAATACTACATCACTTACAGTGCTTATTCAAAACATGGAGTTCGAATCGGGTTGGCAAAAACAATAGATTTTAAATCCATAGAACGCATCTCGCTAATCACCGAAGCTGACTACCGCAATGTTGTTCTTTTCCCCGAAAAAATAAACGGTAGATATATACGCCTTGATCGACCACACTCTGAAATTTCTCCCTGGGCAATATGGATTAGTTATTCAAAAGACTTAATCTATTGGGGAGAATCGGAGTTAATCATGATGCCTGTACCCTATCACTGGGATCAAATGAAAATTGGCCCCGGAGCAACGCCCATCAAAACTGACCAAGGTTGGCTTTCTATTTATCACGGTGTCTTTCCCACCATGGATGGAGCAATTTATCGGCTAGGCGTCGCCTTACACAAACTAGATAATCCTGCGATCATTCTCGGAGTCGGCGACAGCTGGATTCTACAACCGGAAGATCCGTGGGAAGTAACAGGATATGTTCATAATGTGATTTTTACCTGTGGAGCTATTCTTGAAGAAAATGGTACTGTTAAAATTTATTGGGGTGCCGCCGATTCTGTCATGTGCGTAGGAACTGCCAAAATAGACGACCTTATAAGTCTTTGCCTAAATCATAACCGACCGGCCCTACCATAAAATAATCTGCTGCTATTTCAATATTTCTTTATACACTTCAATATATTCTTTTACCATTTTTTCCTGTGTAAATCTACATTCGACAGTTTTGCGACAAACTTCGCGTGAAATATTCATGACCTCTTTAATCTTCCCAGCCATTTCCTCTACGCTAGATACAATAAACCCATTAATGCCCTCTTGAATAATTTCAGGCATAGAACCTCTATTAAAGGCAATGACGGGTGTCCCACACGCCATTGCTTCAACTATACTAAGACCAAATGGCTCGTTAAAATGAATTGGATGTAATAATGCATAGGCATTACCTAACACTTTATTTCTTTCCTCAGGACCTACTGATCCAATGTAACAAACCTCATCACTAAGATATGGCTCTACATACTTTTCATAATAAGATTGATCCTGAATAATGCCAGCAATAACGAGTTTCATTTTTGCCATTTTAGCAACTTGTATGGCCTCTCTAGTGCCTTTGTCTGGATGTATTCTGCCAAAATAGACTAAATAATCACCCCATTCTTTGTTTAAGGTAAATTTCTCTATATCTATACCATGGTATACCGTCTTTATATAATCAAGTTCCCCATTTCTATCAGCATTACTGATGGAAACATAGTGTGTTTTTTTATTATATTTTTTATAAACAGGTAGGATTTTCGGCGAAGAAAAGCCATGTATTGTTGTTACCATGGGAGTTTTGATTAGTCCACTATAAGTCAGCGGTAAGAAATCGTAATTATTGTGTATAATGTCAAATTCATTTGCCTGCTCCATGACTTCGGAAATATGCAAAGATTCCCAAACCTTAGCATCCAGCTCACGGTCTTCTTCATAAGGTGCTTTGCATACACTTCGAAGCTTAGCAGTCGTTAGTGAATCGCCAGTAGCATAAAGTGTTACATCAATATTCTCTTTAACAAGTCCTTCTGCCAATAATGAAACTACTCTTTCCCAAGGACCATAATGCCGCGGTGGTGTCCTCCACGCAATTGGTGAAATTATTGCAACTTTCATATTAAAAAATCCCCCACTTCATTAAAAATTTTCTTGGAAACCTCTCCGACTATCTATATTTGATATTATAAGAACTTCGGCAGAGCCAAGAGTGAAGCCTCTATTCATTAACGGCCAAATACCAAAGATGCATTGTTGAATCGGTAGGTCCGTCGGAGAAGTCGAGTCATTGGAACATTTTCAGATGGAAATAGCACCTTAATGCTGATATGCGCGAAATTTAGACATGTAGTCATCATACAGAACAAAGCTCCGGTTAAACAGGACAGTTTAGAAGACCGCCACCGTCGAATTGCCTATATTTAGAAAATGATGTATATGCATATGCTGACCTGCAAATGTTACGTAATTCAGGAATGAGCCAATCAAAAATCGTCAACGATGCTTTAAAGAGCTATATCAGCAAATGAGCAAAACATTAAAGTCAAAATACCCCTTATCCACTTTATTTGTGGATAAGGGGTATTAATTCGCACTGTTACTAATGTTATGGTTCTCCGTATCGAGTTAAACGGCTAATCTAAAAAAATGACTCGCCGGAGCCGCCCCCGCAAGTCATTAATCGAAAGTATTTATGATAATTCACCAATTCATAAATATTGGCGAACACAAATCTAGACACACCATTCAAACGCCAAAAACGGCTATTTGTCCATTACTAGACAAATAGCCATTTCCTATTTTTGTAAAGAAATCCGGATTTAATTGGTGGAGGCGAGGGGAACACCGTCAAAACCAAAGCATTTCATTTTTAGAATGGCAATATGCTGTCAACCGTTAGAATATTTAATACAGGCTTCCCACCATCAAATAAAATACTATTTTGTTAATAGTTTGCAGGACGTTTTCACAAAATATAGTATTATACATTTTATTTTGCAAATAAATAGTCATCGAAACAGTACGAAAGGAGCAAATCAACATGCCAAAAAAGCAACCGCCATACAGAGTAATATCCAAACCGCCAGAGGGTTACGAACTACCCGAATTCTTTTTGGAAGTAATGATTCGTAAGACAATCGAACAAATGCAAAAAGCCGATTAAATTCGGCTGAAATAAAAGTGGACAAGCAGAAGAGCGTACGTTACTGATAAAGCCTCCATCAAAATAGTTGGAGGCTTTTTTGTTGCAAGTACGCATTAAATAAAAAAGCGCAGCCCCTGCTGCGCAATAAAAAATATATATTATTCCCTAGTTCACCTTCAGTATAACTGCGTAAGGTATTAAATACAATATATTTCAAAAAATAGGAAGAAGGACTCATTCCAGCAATCAGCCAGAATGGTCCTCAATTATGCGCTCAAACGTTTTTCTGCAACTGCAGCATACTCTTTTCCTTTTTCAATTCCAATAAATCGCCTTCCAGTATTCTAGCGCGACGCCTTGTGAACCAGATAAAATCCTACAAGTATGCCGATTATATTAGGTAACCACGCAGCTAGAATGGCGGGAATCGTCCCCACCTGCCCTAGTGATGCCATCAGCGTCATAATGGCATAATAAATAAAAATAATAATGATGCTGATTCCTAGTCCAATGGATGAACTCGAACGGTGAGGCTGCACCCCCAACGGCGCACCAATCATAGCAAAAACCAAGCTGGCCATAGGAATCGAAATTCGTTGGTGAAGTTCTACTTCATAATCGCTAGTCGATACATACTGATTGTGAAGTATACTGATTTCTTGCTTAAGTTCTGGAATTGACATTTCCTTCATCTTTTTTTGCCCAAGGGTAATCGCTTTAGGATCTTTATTGAGCGATAAAACCTGTTCCTTAAACTGCACAGCATTTATTTCCGTTGGTCTTTCAGATGAAAAGTCATGAATCGTTCCGTTATGCATTACCCATTTGTTTTCATGCCAATTGGCGCTCTCGGCATTTTCCACCCGAACCAGCTCCCCGTTTCCAAATTCCTGCACCATCAGACCAATCATAGAATTTGTTGCGGCATCATAACGCCTAGCATAAGTCAATCGCTGCACATTTCCTTGCTCAATATCTTTAATAATAATATGTTCTTGCAATTTCGGCTCCGTATTCTTTTCAATTTCATAATATACAAGGTTATCGTACGCTAAATTGGCCTGAGGTACAACCAGTTCATTAAATGCCACAGCAAAAATACTCACACCAAACGCCACACAAAAAACCGGTAGCGTAAGTCGATAGAAACTGATACCACCGGAACGCATGGCCGTAATTTCACTTGATCCAGACAACCGACCGAATGAAAGCAATGAAGCCAGTAGCATGCTCATGGGAAAAGTAAGCACCACAATGCCCGGAAGACTATACACAAAAAGTTTTGTCACCATGAACATCGATGCACCATATTTCGTCATATACCTGGCAAGCCGAAACAGAGTGCCTGTTCCGATAAACAAACTGGAAAAAACCGCAATGCCGAAAATAAATGTGCCAAGTAACTCTCGAAGAATATACTTATCAAGTATCCGCATAAAATTCTCCTACAAACTAACATTTTCACCCAGAGTAGGTTGAATTTTTTTATTAAATCCCAAATCTATCATAAGTAATAGCAAACCACTATAACACACCAATTCCGCTAACTCTTCAAACAGCTCCCCGTTTGGTCCAAAAATCCCAAAACTATAATGCTCGACCATTGTGGCAACAATTCCAGCACTAAATGCGATTAACAATTCCAAGAGCGGTATAGTTCCATGATGTATCCAATTTCGTATTTCTGTTATTAATCCATAATTTAATAATCCCAAAATAGTAATAATAAGCTCACAGGCTATGAAAAAATGAACATACGAACCGTACCAAAGATTGGTTAATTTAATAAAATGTCCTGTTGAATCGACGTAAAGAACCCGCCCCCAGCTTAATTCTCTACCAATTGCAGTCATCCAAATAGGCGTTGACCACAAAAACAATTTACGACTGACTAACGTACCTATCCCGTAAATTCTTGCCATGATAGTGGTTAAACACACAAAACTTAATATAATTACTTGCGTCCATTCTATTGGACTATTCTCTTCTCCCCACGAAGCCGGCAAAACTATACCGCCGATTAAAGCAATACCAAGAACAATCAATAAAACCAAAGTACACGTTGTCAGCCGTAAATAGGCAAATTTTTCTAACATATAGACACACCTTCCATGCTTAACCTATAGCAACTGACTATACAGTCAGTTGCTATATTCCATATAATACCACATTAATAATATTTACACAAGTTTTAAGCTATCATAATATATTTTCTGGTAGCTAAACAATAAATCCCTACCCCGGCCTAAACCGAGATAGGGAATTCTGTGTCTATGGGCATATTCTCCGTACACCCATAGATAAATCGGAGGCAGATAGATTAATTCCGCATATTTAATATAACAATGAAACATTTGAAATTCATTTTATTTTAAAGAGTTAGGAGGAAAGGCTCATTCCCCAGTATCTGAACTGTCTCCTTTAAGTGGGGGAGCATATCAATCTGCCGAAGAATGAGCCTTCTTTGTTTCAATGCCGAGGTAGAAGTCCCGGCATTAAAAAGGTGTGAAGATGTTGTAAATCTTCAGATTTATTTTAACAATATTATATTTGATACCCATTTTAAAACAATAGGAAAAAAATCCTAGTAAAAATAATAAAACCTCTTGGAACAAAAAATCCCGCCCCTAGCATTACGCTAAGAGCGGGATTTATATTATAACGGCACCATCAACCTGGCACCAACAGTTATTTCGTAAGCGGCATAACATCGAAGCTGATGATCTTTTCAAAAGCTAAATACTCTTTACTCCCTTGAATACCAATATTTTTGTTTAACGAATAGCTTGCCGTATCCGTACTTGAATGATGATTGTACCAGTTAACAAAACCATCAATTTCTGTAGCAGACAATTGAAATTCTCGATCACTCGAATCAATCATGGTGACTTGCAACAGTACATTTCCATCCGAAGAAGGAGGCGTCACTTGTTTTGCTGGTGTTGCAGACGCTTCATTCGAATTAGCGCTTTCACCATCGGCATTTACGGCTGTTACCACATAATAGTAGGTGGTGCCGTTTGTTACGGCTGTATCTACATAATTACTAGTCGATACATTTGCACCTACGGTAGTATATGGGCCGCCTGCTGTAGTCGCATGTTTGACGTTGTAGCCAGTTGCACCGGTTACTTCTGCCCATGAAAGCGATACTTGGGAATCTCCTGCGGTGGCAACGAGGTTGGTTGGGACATTTACCATTGTCCCTGGTGAATAAGGTGCCGTTGGAGGAGTAAAGTCTGATGTCCATCGGGCAATACCCTTAGATATACGGAGTTCATCTATATAACCTTGATAATAATAAGATGCTCCCCCACTTCCTATAAATGTTGCTCCTGTGACGTTAGCAATTGATAAAGTAGATGTCCAAGTACTTATTAAACTTCCATTTTGAAAAGTATAAAAAGTATTTCCTTTACGTACTGCGGCATAGTGAGTCCAATTGTTTAAAATAACCGTTCCCATTGATTTATAGTCAGCAATATCCCAGGCACTGTTATTAGACGATAATAAGCAACGTACGATATTAAATGTACACAATCCAAAAGCAAATGTTTGTGTTGTACCAGTTATAATGAATGTTTGATCCGTTGATAATGTTCTATACTCCCACCAATCAACAGTGAAGTCTCCAGTACCGAAGTCAAAATCTGTACTACTAGGTGTAGTTAAGTATTGGTTTGTACCATTTAAATATAATGAGCTACCCCCAAATTTACTTTGGGCTGTACTCACAGCCGCCCCGCCTCTAGCAGTCCATACTTTTCCGCTTTCGTCTGTAATGCCTCCATCAAAATGTAATAATGATACTGTATATTTGTCATCTGCTGCCATTTTATTACCTCCAAATATTTTTTTGAAACCGACATATCCACGGACCTCTTATTTCAAGTGTGTGTATCCTGTATATCGGCTTTCACTTATATACATTCATGCCAGTATCTTTTTTAAACGGGTTAAACCACATTTTCGCAAATTAAATACAGCCTGCGGTGTAATCCCCAATTCATGGGCATATTCCGTCAGGCTGTATCCTAAAACTATTGTTTTTACTATCGCTTGCCGCTGTTTAATTGTCAGTTCGCTCAACACCTTACAAAGTCTTTCCCGTAATAGCTTTAACTCTACTACTTCGGCTACATCTTCATAATCTGGTCGTGATTCAAAACAGCTTTCAATGTTTTCATTATTAGCATATCGCTGTTCCTTTTTAATCTTATTCCATACGGCGTATTTAACACGACTTTCAACGTATCCCGGCAATCGCACCCCTTTGTCTTTGTCATATGTTGCAAACGCTTCAACAACTGCCAGCCATGCTTCAGCTTTTTCATCGTCTGATTTATTCCAAGAACTCACGGGGACGGTTCTCCAGAGTCTAATAGTCCTATTAATGTCACAACTAATAATTTACCATACAAATACAAAGTTCCTGCAAATTATTAGAACATTCTGCAGGAACTTCGACTATTATTGTATCTACTTATATTACAAAGTTATTTTTCGCCGTTACCAGTGATACGGTTCTCCGTATCGGGTATAACAGCGAAAACAAGTCTATTTTCATAATAACTAAAGCCTTCCACCGAGCGTATGCTTGATTCTTAAATGGACAATATACTGTTTTTACCCGTATTAATGCCACTTTGCTTAAGAATTCCTTCTATTTTTTTTAGATTTTGACCATCTATTAAATATTGTTCATTTACATCTTCAAAAAATATAAATAAATCCTTATTCAACAATGCATCATATGAATCAAGTAAAGTTTCTATAAATATAGGATTATTATTAATATCATAATTACGGTTATCATTACCATTTATCCATCCATATAATTTCTTATGCCTTTCATAGAAGATATCTTGATAATCAATAACGAAAAATACATTACTTTGTATAATGGCAGTTTTAGATGCCAATCCAGCTTCAATTAAGATTCTTCGTAGTAATTGTTCTTTTTCACCACTCATCGAAGATAACTGACTATTATTATCATAAGGAAAACTACTAGCATATATAGCCGTGACGAATCCTTTACCAACAAACTGGTCAAAATGCATATTAGGATCATAGGTATTTGCATTTCTAAAAATTATTGGAATTAATTTTACATTTTCCCCCTTTTCTTTTATAGAATAGAATCGTAAAACATAAATGTTTTCAATGCTATTAATTTCTTGACCTTCATTATATAATTCTTTAAATCTTATTTCGCCAAAACGCTCATCTTTTTGCGTAGAATCCGACCATTTAAAAGAAGGTTGATTTTGTAGCTTTGCTACACGAGCCTGTTCTTCAGTATATATGGCTTGATCTTTAGTATATGTACTTGTCACGTGACCAATGTACCCCAGCACTATCAATGATAAAATTTGTACTATTAAATTACCTATTGCAATACTTTTCTCAAATTTCGTCATTTATAAACTTACTCTCCCATATCATAATTTTGCTATTACAACGCAAGCAGTCTACCTGTTCGCGCGAGTAAAACCTTCTCATCAATTGCGCCATGCCTAACAAATTAGAAACACGATTTTGTTCCATCTAGCTTCGAAGCAATTAAACTAAAGTCATAATCTTTAATATTATTTTTCTCACGAATTTCATCAATCATTTGTGTCAGAATGCAGAGGGGACGAAGACACGGTGACGGCAGACCGTGTGAAAAAGGCCGCCATATTTCACTGTAAAATGACTTATACCAAACCAGAATTGAAATTATCCAACGCTGAGTGATACTAGAATATAAAAAAACGAGAACCAGCCCTTGTTTACGCCATGGCGGATTCTCGTTTTTCCCGTAGTCGTTTAAGGATTTCTTTCGGTCCCAATATATTTATGGCTCGCTTAAGGTTAATAAGCCAAAAAGGACAAAGAAATCTCCCCTCTGCCCGATAGCTTCTGCCTGGCCAGAAAGTAGTACGCACCCCAGCCTCGTTTTTTGTGCCAAAGACATGCTCTATAATCATTTGTCTCAGCTGATATTTGTCCTTGTTTATTTCAGTCTGTAGATCAATAGTATCTAAAAAATCCTGATCGACATGGCGGCAGATACTGCGCCCTTTTTGGCATCTAGTGCAGCGTTCTTTATACTGGCAAGAACTACATGCCTCGTAATTTCTGTAATCATACCCATAGACTCCTCTATCTTTGCTGATTCGTTTTCTAGCATAATAAAGCTCTTTACCTGGCTGAGCGCATCATAGCGAAATCTATCAGCATAGAAATCTCTATACATACTCGTCGATAATGCGAACGAGATTATCTTCATGAATTTAGTCGTCAAAACTTTCAGGGAACAGATATGTTTGATTACGTTCTTCACCCTTTATATAGCCCATACATCTACCTGCTTCTTACTTTATTCATATCTATATTTTATCATATTTGGTGTTTTATGTAACTAAATAAAAGAAGTTTTTCACACGGTCTGCCGTCCCTCTGCTCCCTTTAAATTAAACGCCAAAACTATGAAAAACAACGTATATGGATACACGGAAGTAAAGTAATCATCTTTTTTCGGTAATGTCATATCCACTTGCATCATTTTCGCTCTTTTCATAAGCGTTATTGATGTATTTTTGCGGATTGGACAAAAACGTGTCTTCTTCAATATACTCAATATATGAACCATTTAACCATTCATAAGTCTGACACTCCTCGCAATGCCATTTGGGTGGCTTTGAGTTAAAATGATTTTTATGGATAATAGGATACAACTTATCGTCTTTATAATTAATAACCGATTTATCATGGCAGTTTGTAAGATGATTTACAAGCCACTCGTATCCTCCATCAACTTTCATAATGACTCCAACCACACCATTTGTGTGAGATGTTCTATTCTTGCGTGTGATGTTTTTAAGACAGTATTCCATTTCCCAATCAATCCACTCACTCTTTTTCATATTGGGAGAAAGAATTACAATTGTAACTGATGTATCGTACATCATATCAGTTAAATTCTTTTTTATATTTTCAGTTGAGGTATCTGTTAGGTCTGGAGAGTCGCTGGTTTCCCCTTTATAATAAGTAGCATTGTCACCTAATGCTTCGATAATTCTATCACGCAATATTTTTGCTTCGCTGTATTTATAAGATATAAAAGTTTTATGTGACATAATTATCTCCTCCTTATATAATTTAAAACAAATTAACAAATGAATTAATTAAAAGAAATAAGACTGTTGAAATTATAGGAAGATAAAGTGGAAATAATGTTTTTGTAAACATAATTTTCACAACTGAAGGTTCTACTTTACAATTACCATTACTGTTATGTATCCACATTTCTGTGTTATAAGGATTCAAGTCATAGCAGAATGAGTCGTTTTTTAATCTATTGCAAATAACCCATTCATATTTCCAACGATATAATTTTTCCATCTTCAAAAAAAAACCATCTAAATACCAAAAACATCCACAAGCAACTAATCCAACAATACAAAGTATTTTGATATTAAAAGTCTTTGGTAATAATGCGAGTACAACCGCTATTAATGTTATTAACCATCCTTTTACCAAAAATGAGTTATTTGCCATTCTCGTAATGCAAGCTTGTATAAGGTCAATTTCCTTATTTAATATTTCTCTTCTAATTTCTTCAGTCATTCTTAACCCCCTCTTCCCGAGTAAGAGCACTATTAACTATCACCAATAGTCTACTCTATTATTTAAAGTATATAGTCACATTTTTACTAATCCGTTATATTTACTTGAATTATATCACATTTGAGGAATATCTACCCAAAAATTGCACCAACTATATACTAATAGCAAATAAAAAAATTTTCACCATCTATAGGCTACTCCTTGGAGTCTTATTTGACTAATCCTAAATACCAAAAACGGCTATCTGTCCATTACTAGACAAATAGCCGTTTCCTATTATTGTAAAAAAATCCGGATTTACATGGTGGAGGCGAGGGGAATCGAACCCCTGTCCAAAGATATCGCTACATAAAATTCTCCGAGCGCAGCTTGTGATTTAAATTTCGCAACCTTGACGCCCACAAACAAGCTTCTTAGTCGCTATCTCGATAAAGTTTTCCAGTCGGCTCTCCGAGAATTGAGCTTCAGGTATCCCGCTATATGACGTCCATCCCCGGATCACGGGAAAATCTAGAGTGAACGTTAGCATTAAGCTGCTAAAGCGTAATCTTCGTTTGCGTTTAAATGTTTCCCACCGTGTTGACGGGCTGATGGAATCCCGGCTCGCTATCTATGCCACAACTACCCCTGTCGAAACCAGTGCGCCCCCATGATAGGGACTTGATGGTTTGCAATTGAAGACCGTAACTTCTTTATATTATATCATAACAAAGAATGATTCGCAATTTCCAAGTTATTACTTCACTAGTTACGACTTTTGCCGATCTCGCAGCGCACGGTCTATTTCCCGCTTGGAATCACGTTCGGCCATATCCTGACGCTTATCATAATCCTTTTTACCTGTTGCCAATCCGATCTGGACCTTAGCTCTGCCACGAGTAAAATAAATTTTAAGTGGAACAAGAGTGTAACCTTTGCCTTGTGTCTGACCAAGTAACTTCGTAATCTCTTTTTTGTGCATTAAGAGCTTGCGCGTTCTAAGTGGTTCTTGATTAAAACGATTGCCTTGATCATAGGGACTAATATGTACATTATGCAACATCATTTCGGCATTTTCAATTCGAGCAAAACTATCTCTGAGATTCGCCTTGCCAGCACGAAGTGATTTCACTTCCGTCCCTGTTAGCACCATCCCCGCTTCATAGCTTTCATGAATAAAATAATCATGCCTTGCTTTGCGATTTTCAGCAACAACTTTAATTCCACTTTTAACTTGCACAGCCCACACCTCACTCTTGCGTATCCTTTATCATATACTAAATTTCCATTTACGTCAATAGTCTGTCCATGAAACCAAGCTGTGGCCCCTCTCTCGAGCCATCGAATAAAAGATTGAACTCCCTATTTAAAAAGCTATGGCTAAAGTCGTCCCGAATCGATTCCTATTCGTCGATGCACCATTGGAACTAGAAGAATTAATTTTATCATAGTGAAAATCACTCACACTCCAACTAACATTTTTATCAAATTTATGCTTGAAAGAAACAAGGTAGCCTTTGGTGTTCGTATTCGGACTCGTTGTCATACAACCAGCATTGTAATCATTGATACTCGTTTGATCTTCCACACGATAATAACCAAGCCCAAAAGTATTCTTCGAATCTGTTGAATAACTTAGTTGCGCAATATGCGCTTGATTATCTTTCTTCATACTCGACAGTAAATATTCAGCTGAAATAGTCAACTTATCAGATAAAGGGTAAGAACCATAGACACTATAATAATTCACACTGCTTCTGCCCCCCATATAGGCATTCGTCGTATCCTTGCCATAATCAGCATGTACAATCATCGCGCCTACGCTTGCCTTATCCTTCATTGCATAACTTCCTTGAACAGCATAAAATTTATCATTTTCCAAACTTCCTTGATAATTCGTCTGCGCAGCCACCACATTGACATCTATCTTTCCAACCTTACCATCCATCGTGAGCGCATAAGGCAAAGAATGCTTGCCAATATAACCATTGTCATAAACAAGACCGCCCCCCAGTGTTAACGACTGCAATCCCAGCTTATAAGTATATCCGGCATGGTTGTATTTCAACCCGTATTCATCAATGGCTCCATGGTAATTACGATCAACATAATTATCCGTACCGAAATTTCCATAGCGACTGCTAAAAGCTTCATATGTTGCACGAGCATAGAGAGCGAAATTTTCATTCAACTTTTGATCCATATTCAATAAAAAGAGCGTTTTAAATCCATTTCGGGTAATGTCCGGCGCCCCCTGTGGATATTGTTCATCGCGTTGAATACGATAATGGAACAAGATACTGCCACTGATTTGTAAATCCTGACTGGCATCAGCTGCCGCAAAACCAGTGCTGGTTGCCAAAAGAATTGAGCTAATCAGGCAGTTCATCATGAATTTTTTTCTCATCTGTTCCTCCTCTATTTTACTTTCTTATCATCCTTAAAGGCATTTTGCACACACAAGCTATTTGAAATTAAGGGAATGGCCGCTTTTTTATAAAAAGCAGCCAAAACAATATCGCTCAGACGTGTATCATAAAAGCAGTATTATAGAACTCGATTCAAATCTTTTTTGTTTTTATGCTTGCAATAATAGTAAACAGGCAAACCAATTAAGGTAAGAACAATACCCAGCATCGCCCCCTGGAATGAATCCTTGACGGTACTATATAGCAGATAAACGCCACCCAACATACCGAGAATCGGTGTGAGCGGATATAGCGGTACCTTGTATAAATTTTCATCACGCGGCATTTTCTTTCTAAGAATGAAGATACCGTAAATCCCTAACGTAAAGAAAATCCAGATAGCAAAAATCGTTAAGTCTGTTAAAGAATCAAAAGATCCAGTTAATATAAACCCGATACACAATAAGGTCTGAAAAAGGAGAGCATGGATCGGCGTTCTAAGTTTTGGATGAATGGTTCCCAAAATTTTCCCGGCTGGAAGAACTCTGTTTTGTCCCATAGCCAAAGCAATACGAGTTCCACAAGTCATTTGAGCATTAAGCGCCCCAAAAATAGAAACAATCATACCTGCCGTAATAAAAGCCGTTCCGCCTGCTCCAAAGAGTCTTACACTAACATCGACACCAATTTTATTGCTCGCCAGCATCTCTGAGGTTGGTACAACGTTAAATATCGCCAAATTAAATGCAATATAAACAACGATCACAAAAAGCAACCCACCAATGATAGCCCGGGGCAAATTCTTCGGTGAATTCTCCACTTCCGCCCCTAATGTACAAGTATTGATCCAGCCATCATAGGACCACAAAACGCCCAGTAAAGCCACGCCAATTCCTGAACCAGTCGCTGCTACAGGTGTAAAACTAACATCATGTGCTGTTCCATTCATCAATCCGTAAACAATAATGGCACCGATAGGAATTAACTTGCCTACAGTTGCCAAAGACTGAAGATAGACACCACATTTCGTCGAAATAATTTGCGCAGTAACAACGACAAGAACCATTAAAATGGCAAATAGCTTTTGTTGCACTGGACTCATGGGCACGAAAAAGGTTGAAAAAGTGGCAATTGCAATCGCCATGGCTGCACTGCCACCCGGACTGGCAATAATAGCTTCTGTCCAGCCATACAAATAACCATAAACATCACCGTATAATTCACACAAATAGGTATATAATCCGCCTAACTTTGGAATGTAAGCAGCAATTTCACAAATGGTTAAGCTGGCACAGAGCGTAATCAGTCCGCCAATAATCCAGATCGATAAGGCTCCGGCAGAAGAACCCATATTATTTAACACAACGGTAGGTTTTAAAAAAACACCCGACCCGATGACAAAACCAATAACAAAAATCATCGCTTCAAACATTTTAATGTTTCGCTTTAAGCCTTGTTCTGACATGCAAACCCCTCCCATAAAATAATCCCCCAACCGCATCCAGATTCATTGCAAAATTGAATCGTTAAAGATCTTAGACGTGATCAGGGGATAAAAACACTATCCATTCGTTATGATTATTAGCAATTTAGTTGAGAACCTCTTCTGGACTCTTATAAGAACGATTTTGTTTTTTCCCGGTTTCCGCTAATGTCAACTCTCCCAAATAAAATGAAAGGCCCTTTCTTAAAGCCGGATTATCAAGCAATGCTTGTTTGCACCCTTTATCGGCAATTTCCAGTGCATAAGGCAGTGTGGCACCTGTTAAGGCATAGGTGGCAGTTCGTGAAAATGCGGAAGGAATATTATCCACACAATAATGCATAATTCCCTCTTCAAAATAAACCGGATGATCATGAGAAGTGGAGCGACACGTCTCAATAGCACCACCGTCGTCACAGGAAACATCCACGATAAGTGCGCCGCGTTTCATTGTTCTGATCATATTGCGAGTAACTAAATGATCTTTTTTCCACTTGGGCCATAATACACAGTTAATCACTACATCCGATTGGGTCAAGTATTGTGCAATATTGGAAGAATTGGAATATAAGAGCTCAACATTCGGTGGTAAAATTGCTTTTGCTTGTTCTAATTTGTCAAAAGAAATATCCAACAAAGTAACCTTATTGCCAAAAGCCGACGCCAATTCAGCAGCCCCAATCCCCGCATAACCAGCACCGATCACCATAATTTCCGGCGTCGTTACACCATAAACCCGGGCCGGCATCATGCCAGTGCCACCATGAATTTTCTGAATGAATTGACAAGCAGCTAAAAATCCTCCCTTACCAGCAATTTCACTCATGGGTCTTAATAAGGGAAAATTGCCTTTACCATCTTGAATATCTTCATAGGCAATCCCCACCGCTCTACTCTCTAAAAACGCATCCGTTTGCTCGCGATGCGCATTAGAATGGATGTAAGTAAAGACAATCAATCCCGCTCTTAAATACTTAAATTCTTCCGGGAACATCTCCTTAACCTTATAAATCATATCGGCTCGCTCAAAAAGTTGTGTTTTATCCACGATCTCTGCACCAGCAGCCCGATAGTCCTGATCCGTAATGCTACTCCCAATACCCGCATCCGCTTCGACGAGAACCGTATGATGATGTTTTTTAAATTCTTTTACACCGAGTGGCGTAACAGCCACGCGATATTCCTGGCTTTTGATTTCTTTCGGAATTCCAATAATCATATAAATTCCTCCCCTGCCAAACTAATATTTTTATACTTGTGCCGAAAAAATTTAATTGTTATATTCGTTGATCAATGTTTTAAACAGGACTCGCTCGTATCCAAATTAACGCTGTTTTCGTAATAAAATAGCCTCCCTTCTCATAATTATTTTATTTAAATGAATTTTCTGACTTTTTATGTTATATAATAGACTTGTCCGAATGAAAATAACGCATCACCTCCCTAGCCAACTCTAAGTTTTGGCGATGGAGATTTTTCATTTAACAGTTCCGAAAGAGTTACATCTAAAGCAGAAGCCAATTTTTGTACAATAAAAACGGTCGGGTGCTTCTTATCCGCTTCAAGTTCTGAGATATAGGTTTGTGAAACACCTGATTTTTCGGATAATTTCTGTTGAGACCATCCCTTTGCCTTGCGAAAAGCGACTAAGTTTTCCAAGTCATCACCCCCCTCGCCAATTTTAATTCTATCTCTTTAGCGATGCATTGTCAATCTTTTTAACGATATATTTTCTTCGTTTTAACTATGCTATAATTGCTATAGCGATATACAGAAGGTGGATAATATGAATGTTGGCAATAGAATTATAGGAATCAGACACAATAAAGGACTTAGCCAATACAAGTTATATAATTTAGCTGAAATTAGCCAATCAGCACTTAGTGACATAGAATCCAATAAAAAATCTCCTACAATCACCACCCTAGAAAAAATTTGTAAGGCCCTCGAAATCTCCTTATCAGACTTCTTTTTAGAAGACAATGCCCATGACAATAATGACCTAGATAACCTTCCCGCTGATTCGAAGAAAGAACTAGCTTTATTTAAAGAATTTCTTCTTTATAAACACGACATAAAAAAGCCTACTACTGAAAAGTAGCAGGTTTTAGAATGTAGACAACGTCGCTAATAAAAAAATTCCCAAACATAGTGAAAAGTGCTAAGAACAATTGACGATTTCCACTATAGTTTCAGCAATTACCATATATAAAAACAGGTTATCACCCGATAACCTGTTTTTATATATGGTAGACTGATACAAAAAAGCTGCTTCTTTTCTGATCGTTGTTTGAACAACTACGATTTTACAGAAAATGCAGCTTTTTGTCGTTAGTTGCGTTTTATATGATCCAATGGATATTTCCACTTTTTTAATTCATCCAGTGTTAAAACAGGAGGCTCCTTTCCTCCATTTAACATCAAGGTCCGATAATACACTTCAGCAACTTCTTCGACATAAATTGCTTTAAGATAAGCTGCTTCAATATCTTTTCCAATCGTCATCACACCGTGACTTTGTAAGAGACAGGCATCTGCTTGTTTTAATGGCTCAATAATGCTTTCAGCAAGCTCTTTTGTCCCCGGTCGTCCATAAGAAGCAACAGGAACAACACCGCCATAATAAACGGCTTCATAAATAATCGGCGGTATTGGCTTATTTAAAACCGCAAAAGAAGTGGCAAACCGTGAATGCGTATGTACCACAGCTTGGATATCTTGTCTTGCCTTGTAGGCAGTAAGATGCATTAAAAGTTCGCTACTCGGTTTCACATTGTCTTTCATTTCAATTATCTTTGCATCTTTATCAACAACACAAATATCTTCATAAGTTAAGTCCTCTCGCGCAATACCCGATGGAGTAACAAGAATCATACCGCTTTTTTCGTCTTTCAGACTCATATTTCCTGATTTGTGCTGACATAAACCGGCTATATCGGCTTTTTTTATAATCGAAGTAAGTTCTTTTTTCAAGTCTTCTAACATAACATATTTCCCCTTTAATTGTTTCTTTCCCTCATATATTTTCCATACCATACAAAAAGCGCGATAAAAGCACTAAAAAGGCCCAGTCCAATCACATCACCATGAATAATGTTTGCCGCATGAGCAATTGCCCAGCGAAATTCAGGGCCTTCAATACCAAAATAAGTTAATAATTGTCCATCTGGAACCGTCAAGGTATTTTGAATTTGCGCATATTTAGTGAAAATTGGTGCAAATTGCGAAGATACGATTAAATAAATTGGCGTTGTAATGATACCCATGATAAGCATTCTTACCAAATTGCCACCTGTGATAATTAAAGAGGATACTACAAAACCAATATTAATAATTGAAGCCAACGGAAGAACACTGCTTATTCCCACTTTTGCAAGCAATACAGCAAACAATAACTCAAATGGAATCAACAAAATGGATGCAACCCAAAGTTCAGATCTTCCAGCAAGAATAGGCCAATCCACACCAATAAAAAATTCTCTGCCATTATATTTTTCTTTCATAAAATCGCCTGCTGCTTGTGCAATAGGTCCTAATGAATCCATAAACAAATTGGCTACCAAAGGAAATAATACTAGAGCCGTTGCCACTTGAACAGCCGTGGTCAGTATTCCCTTCATGTCATATCCGCCAAAAGCAGCTATAGCACCACCTACAATAAAGCCCATGACACTATTTTCACCAAATATCCCGATCTTTTCTTTAAGTTTATTTGAATCCACATTTATCTTGTTAAGTATAGGGACGAAATCTAACATTCTATTGATCGGTGCTAAAATAACACCTTCCAAATTCATAACATGCGCACAAGTTACATCAGGTAACTTGGATAGCTTATGAATGGATTTTTGCATAAAATCACCATTTTTAAGCTCAAATACCACTTCAACACCTGCAGCGACAAGTCCTAATGCCACACTATCCGTTAACGCGGTTACCATTAACGCAGTAAGTATTTTCCCCCATACATTCCACATATCTACATTTAAACAGTTTGTCCACCCCAAGGCAATCATAATAACATTAATCGCGATTTGAATAGGAAATACCATCAAGGCATAGGGCCAAGCCCAGGCAATAGCAGCAACAGGTGACCAACCGACATCAATGGTTGTTAAATTTATTCCTGTACTTCTAACAAAAGCAGCTGCTGCAGGACTAATTGAATTAAACATAAATCCCAAAACGACATTCATCCCTGTAAAGGCAATTCCTAATGTAATACCACAAATAATGGCTTTTTGAGGTTTCATTTTCACGATTAAAGCAATAATAATCATGACGATAGGCAAAAAAACCGCAGCACCTAAGTCTAATATATATCTAATTACTGCATCCATGTGATAGCCTCCTAAACTTTACATGTCAATTCCAGCTATTTTAATGAACTCCCACTTTTTAGCGGGAGTTCATTAAAAATTCATGCTTAAATCTATCTTGCGAACAACTGCTTTAAATTTTTTGCGAATGGAGCATAGACAATTCCCTTTTCTGTAACAATGGCCGTAATATTATTGTGAGGAGTTACATCAAAAGAAGGATTATATACCTTTACATCCTTAGGAGCTGTCCAGACACCAAACCGACAAGTAACTTCCTCGGGAGCTCTTTCTTCAATGGGAATATCCGCTCCTGTTGGCGTATCTAAATCAATGCTTGGTGTAGGCGCGGCAATATACATAGGAATATGAAAGTATTTAGCCAGAATTGAAACACCAAAAGTACCAATTTTGTTGGCTGTATCACCATTGGCAGCTATTCTATCGCATCCTACAATAACGGCATTCACTTTTCCCTGTGACATCACAACTGCTGCCATATTATCCGTAATTGTCGTAACATCAATGCCAGCCATCTGTAATTCCAAAGCTGTCAAAGTAGAACCTTGAAGTCGTGGTCTTGTTTCATCAGAATAAACTTTCAGATGCCACCCTTTTTCTTTTGCAAGATACATGGGAGCTGTTGCAGTTCCATACTTTGAAGTGGCTAACTGACCGGCATTGCAATGAGTTAAAATACCCATTCCATCTTGCAGCAAGGTAATGAGTTCTTCACCAATTGTCTTACATATTTCTATATCTTCAGCATGAATTTTTTTCGCCTCGGCACGCAAAGCTTGTTTGATTTCACTAATAGGTCTTTCTTTCAGCTCTAATGCCCGATTTTCCATTCTTGTAAGTGCCCAGGAAAGATTCACGGCAGTCGGCCGACTGGAATTTAAATAATTCGATTTTGCTTTTAAAACCTGATAAAAGTTTTCAAAAGTATCGTTGGGAGCATTTTTCACACCAAAATATAAGCCATAGCCTGCAGTAACGCCAATCGCAGGAGCTCCTCTTACAATCATGTTTTTGATGGCAAGATAAACATCTTCAGCCGTATGATAAGTAATATATTGTATGTCATTTGGTAATTTGGTTTGATCAAGCAAGATCAGTTCATCTTTTTCCTCATTCCATTGGATTGCCAATAACTCAGCCATAATATTTTTTCTCCTTTGCTATTATTTTGCAGATTGTTTAATTAAATCGGTAAATTCTTGAATGGAATTTAAATTATTTCTTTGCAAAAGTATTGCTTGTCCAATTTTTAAACCTAATCTTTGAGCTTTGGCTCTTGCCTGTAAATCTTCTATCGCATCCAAGTCAGGTACATGAGCCATACCAATGATTCTCCGCATCACTTCACAAGCAGAAAATCCGATCGTTTCATGAAGCAACTCTTGAACATAACTTTCTTCATACCCGGGAATCTGCGTTATGATATCTTTCGATTCATGCTGCCAAAGTTCATGAAAATTTTCTGAAAATGCGCACCAAATTTCTTCAATGGATTTTAATAAATATTCCCGATAACTCTTAATGTCTGACAAATTTTTATCCGCTCGCCCTTCCCAAGAAACATAATTTAATATAAAATTTGCCAATAACAAGCCAATATCATAGCCATAAGGACCATAAAAAGCAAATTCTGCGTCAAATATAACACATTTGTTTTCATCGATAAAGATAGAACCCGTATGTACATCACCATGAAGCAAGGCTTCCGCTTTCGTCATAAATATCGATTTTAATTTTGCTGTTTCCAAACGCACCTGTTGATTGCCCCAAACTTGTTCTACAGCTGTTTTTATATAAGGATTGACATTATTAGATGCAGAATCGGCATAGGGATCATTTAGAACAAGTTTCTCCGTAATATCACACAATTCCGGACTAATAAAGCGGGATACGATTTTTTTCTTCTCCATCGGACCCATTCCCATATCTGATGATAAGAATAAGTTTCTGGCAAAAAACCGGCCAATCTGCCCTGGAAATTTAGGATATTTTTTCATAGACATTAGCCCATTTCTTAATGTCTCCATTTCGCCTAAATCTTCCATAATCGTCAGTGCATAATCATCACTATGATGATATACGCGCGGAACAGAGCCAGAGCATAGTTTATTTTGTAATTGCATCGTCTCCGCTTCAATTCTATTCCGGTCAATCGTAAGTTTCCAGCCTTCACCAGCTACTTTCAAATAAGGAAGGGCTTGTTTTACAATCACTGTTTTATGATCTGTCAGATCACTTATTCTAAAAACAAGATTTAAATTTCCGTCACCAACTTCTTTTGCAGCCAACTGATGATCGCTCGGAAAAACGCCAACTTTTTTTACATAATCACCAATTGTTTCACTCGTCATGGCTTGATACTCGTTCACAAAAAACACCTCCACATTTTAATAATTGTTATTTTGTTATTTAATAACTCTATTTTTGTTACTAAATAACATTATAAATAACATTTTGTGATATTTTAACATTATTTAATTAGATATTACATCAATATTCTTAAAATATCAACAGTTTTTTAATATTCTATTATTTTTTTATGCATCAATTGGCAAATGCAGTTAATATTTTTATTTTCATTTGCATTTGGCATTTTTTTTTAAGAAATGACTTTTATGAAATGTTTATTATTTTAACATTTCATGTTAAAATAAACATTATTCTTCCTTAATAGGTCGAAATTTGATTAGTTTCCTTAGTTCCAGTATTTTTTAACATGGAGGAGTATAAATGAATGCGGAAAAAAGGCAAAAATTCATTGAAAATTTTATCATGTCAGGAGCAAGGGTTGAAATAAAGACGTTAAGTAATGAACTGAACGTCTCTGAGATGACTATACGAAGAGATTTGAGAAAGTTAGAAGAACAAGGTCTTATAAAAAGAGTGTTTAAAGGGACAGAGTTAGATTCTATAAAAAATAGCGATTTAATAGATGACAGTTTAAAAAAAAGGATTGTACAAAACACGGAAGAAAAAAAACTAATAGGAAAAATTGCCGCTACTTTTGTAAAAGATGGGGATATCATCGCCCTAGATGCCTCAACAACAGTCTATGAAATGTGTAAACATCTAAAAGATAAAAAAATTACCATCATTACGAATTCAATTAGAGTGTGTTTATATTTTAGTATGGTTAAAAACGTAGACATTATTTTGGCAGGTGGAAATTTAAGATATGGAACGCTCTCTCTAATTGGTCCAGATGTTGGTACTAATTTTAGAAAATATTATACAAATAAAATATTTATTTCAGGAAAAGCTTTATCTTATGAGAATAAATTAACAGATATTAACGCATTCGAAATTGAAACTAAGAAGGCTTTAATCGAAAATACTAAAGAAGTTTTTGTATTGCTTGATCATTCAAAGTTAAATAAAACATCTCTCATAAAAGCATGTGATTTAAAAAACATATCCAAACTTATCATAGATGGTATGAAAGAATTTTCAGATCAAGAAGAAAAAGTAATACAAAAGATTAAAAATGAAGGTGTAGAAGTCATTATCGCGTAAATAGAGCAAAATCACACAAAATACGGCATAAAAAAACCTACTACCGAAAAGTAGCAGTTTCTAGAGCACAATATAACGACCCCATGTACAGAAATCACTTACAATCGATTTCTGTACATGGGGATTTTTTTAGTATATCCAGATTTCAGATCTAGTTTTTTAAGAATCTTTCCGAGAAAATTTATGTGCGGCACTATTATTCGAACTGTGCTTACCAGCGGATTTGGCTTTTCCCTTTGATTTTCCTGTGCCAGTTGACTTACGCCGTGCCGCGCCTTTACCACCACCCGGCTTTTCACCATGACCTTTTCCTGCTGATTTATTATTGTGTATAAATTTCCGGACATCGCCAGCACTCAGCCCGACTTTTTTCAACACATGCTCCCCACTGGAAGTCAAAACAAAATCGATACTCCGTTCCTGAGGATTCACCTTAAGTAACTTAATTTCCACTTCGTCACCTAGGCGATACTGCTTACGCGTCCGCTCGCCAAGCAACATATAACGTTCTTCATAATACTGATAGTAGTCATCATCCATAGAAGAAACATGAACTAAGCCTTCAATACCTGTTTCAAGCTCAACGAACAAGCCGAAAGCCGTAACACCGCTGATAATGCCCTTAAACTCTTCCCCAACAAATTGCGCCATATACTCGACTTTCTTCAAATCCACCGTTTCGCGCTCGGCATCAGCTGCCGCTCTTTCTTTGAGTGAACAATGATGAGCCCAGTCAGGCAACAATTCATCCAGTTGTTCCCGCCGCGCCTTGGAAATCTTATTCGTTGGCAGGGTTTCACGCAACAGGCGGTGTACAATCAAGTCCGGATAGCGACGAATAGGCGAAGTAAAATGTGTATAATATTTCGCAGCTAAACCAAAATGACCGAGATTTTCCGCTTCATAACGAGCTTGCTTTAAAGAACGCAGCATAACCGTACTAATAATGCGTTCTTCCGGTTGACCGGCAATTTTCGTCAAAACCTGCTGCAGCTGCAACGGTTTTACATCGCCAGCCGTAGCAATGGTTTGTCCAAAGTTATGCAGCAAAACATTGAGCTTAGCAATTTTATCCTGTTCCGGCTCTTCATGGACGCGATAAATAAAGGGCAATTTATTCCGTTCCATATGTTCGGCAACCGTTTCATTGGCAACAAGCATGAATTCTTCGACAACAGACTCAGCAATCGTCCGCACCCGTTTTACGATTTCCACTGGATGGCCTGCTTCATCCAGTTTTACCTTGATTTCCGGGAAATCAAAATCAATCGCCCCGCGCCGCATGCGACGACCCCGCAAAATTTTACATAACCGCTCCATGTCGTGTAAATGCGACACTAAATCGGCATACTCCTGACTCAATGCTTCGTCCTGTTCAGCCAAAATTTTGCGGACAATTGTATAAGTCAAACGCCGCGTTACATGAATGACACTAGGAAAAATTTCATATGACAAGACTTGTCCATCAGGACTCAGTTTCATTTCACACGTCATAGCCAAACGATCTACTCCGGCATTGAGACTGCAAATACCGTTCGACAAACGCCTGGGCAACATGGGAAGCACTCTGTCTACTAAATAAACACTTGTCCCCCGTTCGAGGGCTTCACGATCTAAAATACTGTCCTCCGTCACATAGTAGCTCACATCAGCAATATGCACACCAAGCTGATAGCAGCCGTCAGCTAACTTTTCCACACTTACAGCATCATCTAGATCCTTGGCATCTTCCCCATCGATCGTCACCATCATACGCTCACGCAAATCACGCCTTCCAGCAAAATCTTGCTCCGTAATGGCATCAGGCACCGCATCTGCGGCAGCCTTCACTTCAGCCGGAAAATCGACAGGCAAATTATGATTTTTGATAGCAGACAGAATTTCAATGCCTGTATCTCCTGTAAAGCCAAGAATTTCACTAATCATGCCCTCGGCATTCCGGCCCTTGCCTGGCCATTTGGTCATCGTGACAACTACTTTTTGATCGCTTTCAGCTCCATTAAAATCCGCTTTAGGAATAAAAATATCGTAACCAATCCGCTTATCATCAGGTGTGACAAAGCCATAATGTTTTTGGGCCTGAAAAGTTCCCACAATGGCATGATTGGCCCGTTTTACAATGCGAATAATTTCGCCTTCTTGGGCACGTCCGATAGCTTTACTGCTTTCAATGCGCGCCACAACACGGTCATTATTCATGGCTCCATTTAACGCATGATGAGCAATATGAGCGTCAGGGTTACCGGGAATCTCACTAATAACGAATCCTGCTCCCTTACGGGTCATTTCAAGCCGTCCCACCATCAAATTCATGCGAGCGGGAACACCATATTTATCAAATCGCGTCTTAATAACTTGGGCATCTTGCTCCAATTCTTCTAGAGCCTGCCAGAAATCATCAATCACTGCACCGCTACAACCAAGCTGTTCCACCAAATCTTCAGCAAGCAAAGGTTTATAGGCCGCATGATTCATAAATTCGAGTATTTGTTCTTTCATTGCCATTATTTATCATCCTTTAGCACAATGGCAGTCGTTTTGCCTTCGGCTGTTACTGTCCCGTCTGCCAATTGAATTTTTCCGAAAAGTTCATACACCTTGCCTTTCACCTTATGAATACGCCCACTAACCGTGAGCGGCTGATCAATCGGTGTGGGATGCCGATAGCGAACTTCCAGCCTTGCTGTTAAAGCGTGCAGCCCCTTAGCATAAAGATAGCCAGCCGTTACTTCATCAAGAAGCGTACTAATAATACCGCCATGCAAAATACCAGCATAACCTTGGTGTTCTTTCTTACCAGTAAACTGGGTCTGATACGTATCATTGATCTCTTGAAATTTCAGATGCAGTCCCAAGGGATTTTGAGAGCCACAGGCAAAGCACCAATCATTCTCGTCACTCATGAGTTTTTCCCTCCTTGGCCTCTTTTAATCCGTTTCAGTCAAAAATTGATCAATTTCTTTAAAAACCGTTTCCCGCTCCATATCCAGTGTCACAATATGTCCGGATTTTTTCAGCCAGACTAACTTTTTTTGTTCACCTAACACATGATCATAAATAAATTGGGCACTCTTCGGCACAACGGTTTTTTCAACACGCGACTGTATAATTAGCAAGGGCTGACTGACTTTATCGAGTTCGCCCCGAACATGCCCAATTAATTTGAGCAGGCTTTTTAAGCTTTTGAGCGGTGTACGCTGATAACAGACAGAATAGCAAGCAGCCACATCAGACATTGGCTTACGACGTCGGGGTACAAAGTCGGCAAATAGCGAGGCTACAGGCAACCACTGCAACCTTTTTTCGGCAATATAAATGGGTGCACTTAGACTAATGACTTTCTGAACCGATTCATTTACAGCAAGTTCCAGTGCAAGCAATCCCCCCATAGATAAGCCAATCGCAACAATTTCATCGCATTGGGCCGCTAGCAAATGATAGGCATCAAGGACCGAGCCATACCAATGCCGCCAGGAAGTACAGGCCATATCTTCAGGTGTTGTCCCATGCCCTGCCAGCCGAGGTGCCAAAACCGTATAATTTTCTCTATGTAAATGCTCACCAAGCAGTCTCATTTCTGAAGGAGAGCCAGTAAATCCATGAATGAGCAGCGCGCCTTTTCTACTGCCAGGTAATAGAAAAGGTTCAGCGCCAGGCAATATTTTCAGCAAAGATAACCCCACACTTTACGCATATTTTATCCGTATTTTATCCAGAGGATGATAGCTTTATTGTACCATAATTCCCCTGTTGTTGATACAGGCAGAACAGCGCAATTCAAGGACCTTTAAAAGAAGTAAAACTCCCACTTTAATCAGTGGGAGTTTTACTTCTTTATAATGTGACGCCATTTTTAAAAATAGCAATGTCCCGGAAACCGAGAATTTCTGATTTAGTCCGTTGACCTGAGGCAATTTTTACGATTTGCTTGAAAAACTCATCCGTCAGCTCAGCCATCGATTGGCCAGACAGGAGTGGACTGGCGTCGAAATCAAACCAGTTATTTTTCCGCGTAAAAATACCGTTATTTGTCGCTATCTTCACTGTTGGAATAACCGTTCCAAGGGGGGTTCCACGCCCCGTTGTAAACAGGATCATGTGACAGCCAGCAGCAGCTAGAGCTGTGGCAGCAACCATATCATTGCCAGGCGAACTGAGCAAGTTGAGTCCTTTTACCTTGACGCGATCGCCATAGGAAAGCACATCTTTAACCAAGCTCGTGCCGCCCTTTTGCGTACAACCCAATGATTTATCTTCTAGTGTACTAATGCCGCCCTTTTTATTGCCTGGCGAAGGATTCTCATAAATTGGTTGATTATAGGCCATGAAATACGCTTTGAAATCATTAATCAGCTGCACAATTTTATCAAATGTTTCTTTATCAACGGCTCGATTCATCAGAATTGTTTCAGCACCAAACATCTCGGGAACTTCTGTCAACACCGAACTGCCGCCTAGACGAATCAGCTTATCGGAAAGGGACCCTACTAAGGGATTGGCCGTTATACCGGAAAAGCCATCAGACCCACCGCATTTTAAGCCGATAACAAGTTCGTTCACCGAACATTCTTCACGCTGAATTTGATCCGCGTAACTTGCCAGTTCTTCCACAAGACGACAACCTATTTCAACCTCGTCAGCAACATCTTGTGCAACTAAAAATTTCACCCGCTCAAAATCGTAGTCGCCTAGAACCTTTTTAAATGCTTCCATATGGTTATTTTCACAGCCAAGTCCCACGACAAGAACGCCGCCGGCATTGGGATGATTCACTAAATCAGCAAGGATGCGCTGCGTATGTTGATGATCTTCACCAAGCTGTGAGCAACCATAAGGATGAGTTATAGCAAAAACTCCGTCGACCTGGGCTTTGCCTTGAATGAGTTTTTCGCTTTGTTGGGCAATAAGCTGAATATTGCGATTGACACAACTTACTGTAGGAACAATCCAAATTTCATTTCTCACACCGACTTTGCCATCTGGACGTCGATAGCCTTGAAAAGTCATCCTATCGTCTACAGGCTGAATCACTTGCTTCACTGGTTCATAGTGATATTCTAACAGCTCACCTAAATTCGTCTTCATATTATGAACATGAACCCAGGCACCTGCCGGAATATCTGCCGTAGCATGGCCAATTGAAAAACCGTATTTCGTAATCAGCTGGCCCGTAGGAATCGAAGTCAGGGCAATTTTATGCCCGGGAGCAATCGCTTCGGCAGCAATCAGTTGAAACGAACCAATCTGAATTTTTTCTCCTTGCTGCACCGGTTCTAAGAGAACAGCAACATTATCTTTGGAATGAATTTGTAGTGGTGCCAAAACAGTTCTCCTCCTGGACTAGTCATGAACAAGCTGGTTTACCGTAGCCTGCATGCCCTGCGCTGTAATTTGATAGAGATAATCGCCAACCTTATCCACCAGCCCAGGCACAGTCGTTAAATTCTGTCCCCACAGGGTTTCACTAGCCAATACTGTTTGCGCCACTTTTTTGGCTGCAGCCGCTGTGCCGTCAAAATGAGACCACGTATTCGCAAAGAATTGTAAAGCGGCCAAATCATCTTTCATGATAAATTCACCGGCATGACGTTTGGCCTTCATAGCCGAACCGTCAATCACACCGTCTTTATAAACGGCAATCAAAGCAGCAAAAGAAAAAGTTAACTTGTCAGGCAATTGATGATTCAATTTGCTATATTCAAGAATAGAAGGCAAGACACGCGCCCTGAATTTTGACGAAGAATTTAATAAAATACTTAATAAATAGTGATGAATATAGGGATTTTGAAACCGTTCTACAACCGCATCGGCAAATTCTTTCAGCATGGCTTTATCCAAATCAATGGATGGAATAATTTCTTCATAAATAAGCTGGCGAATATAGCGTCCCAGAATTTTGTGATCCATCAGTTCTCCCACTGTTTCCAACCCATAGAGAAAAGCAGCTGGGATGGATGCCGTATGAGCCCCATTCAGAATTCTCACCTTGCGGGTCCGGTAAGGCGTCATGTCATTCGTCCAAATAACATTTAAACCAATTTTGGTAAAGGGAAGTCGCTCAGCAAGTTCCTTCGGTCCCTCAATGACCCACAGATGAAAGATTTCTCCTGTATCAACAAGATCGTCTTCATAGCCCAGATGCTTCGTAATTTCTTTGATGTCATCGCGAGGATAACCTGTAACCACACGATCAACTAACGTATTGAGAAATTGATTCGATTCTTGCAGCCATGTTTTAAATTCACCCGGTAAATTCCATAAATCAGCGAACTGAAAAACAGCTTTCTTTAAGTTATCTCCATTGCGATCAATGAGTTCACAAGGAATAATGACAAGCCCCTTCTTTTTATCGCCTTTAAAGAAGGTAAAGCGTTGATACAAAAGAGCCGTAAGTTTTCCTGGATAAGAAACAGGCGGACAATCAGTCAGGCGATCCTGTTCACGAAAAACAATGCCTGCCTCTGTCGTATTAGACACAACGAATTCCAAAGTTGAACTTTCGGCACAGCTCAGCACCGCTTTCCAATCATCATAAGGATTCAAACAACGACTCACAGACTGAATCACTTCTTTTTGTTCAAAAGCTTTGCCGTCTTTTAGACCGCGAAGGAATAATGTATAAAGACCATCCTGCGCATTAATCTTTTCCGTAAGACCTTCTTTTATCGGCTGAACAAGAACAACACTACCTTGAAATAAGCCTTGTGTATTTAATTGATGAAACATCCAATCAACAAAAGCCCGGAGAAAATTCCCCTCACCAAATTGCAAAGCCTTTTCAGGTAATTTGGCTGCAGACGATGCCACCTTCACATCACTAGGAAAAGCGAACGTGCTGCTGATTAAAGCGTGATTCAATTTAACCATTTCTATCCCCTCGTCTGATCAATTTAGTTGAATATAGAACCTAACGGGTCTTTAACATCGGCGCAATATTAGAAATCCAATTTAATTTTGGATCATCATGAGGAACCAATACGCGACCATAATCGCCAGCCATAATCCATAAGTAATACACTCTAAACCCTGGTGCGGATGCGACTGGATGATAGCCCCGCGGCAAAGCGACTGCATCACCGTCCTTAATAATATGAGCCTCACGCATAGAAAGATCATCCGTGTACATCACTTGAATACCAAACCCTTCTACAGGGCTAACCTTAAATAAGTAAACTTCATCCATCTTTGCTTCGAAAGGCGGATTATACGTATCATGTTTATGGGAAGGATAACTGGACCATTGACCAGAGCAGGAGAAGGTCTCACCAACAAGAATCCGGTGCACCCGTCCTTTCGCATTATCCGTCAAAATATCATGAACATCACGTTGCCAATTGAGTACGCCCCGATGGGCTTCCACTACTTCTTCTGGACGAACAACAAAAGGTTCGAATTTTTTCTCTGCCGGAACTAAGCCCACAGCTACCTCAAGCGGCCCCCCCGCAACTTCTTTGACTTCCCAGTTACTATCGATGGGAACATAGACAGTTGTGGACTTACCCGCAAAAACATTTGCCCGACTACCTAGATTTTCAAAAATTTGACCATTGACTTTTACCTGACAAGTTCCTGATAAAATGACAAGTGCCAATTCTTCCTTGCCGTTTGTTCCTTGATAACTTTCCCTCGCTCCCAAGGTCAGTACAGAGAGTCCCGTAAATTCCGTTTGTTCTCCAGCCTTAAAAATTTGTTTATAACCTGTTTTAGCCTCAAAGGGTTTAAAGTAATCCATGCTGATTCACTCCTTGTTGTTTATTGAGTAGCAGATTTTAAAATCCACTCCTTAAACTTAATTCATTTAATTAATTAAGTATACATGACTTATACTTTTAGATGATTTAATTCTGTACAGAAAACTTATGAATCGTTGTCGAAGAAAACCATTGTCCGGGATTCAACAGGGTAGATGGAAAGTTTGGCTGATTCGGAGAATCGGGAAAATGCTGGGTTTCTAAAGCAAAAGCACTACGGAAACCATAAGGTTTGCCATTCTTGCCGATATCAAGTGGTAATTTTCCTGTCAAACCATTTCCTGAATAAAATTGTAGCCCCGGTTCTGTTGTGTAAATTTCCATAACACGACCGGATTCGGCCTCATAGACACGTGCGGCCAAACTTAATTCTTCCATAGATTTTTTATTCAGTACCCAATTTAAATCATAACCCTGTCCGTATTGGAGCTGCTCATCCTTTTCAGCGATTCTCCGACCGATTTTCTGGGGCTGAGTAAAATCAAAAGGCGTATTTTTTACAGATCGTATCTCACCCGTCGGAATCAATGTATCATCGACAGGAGTAAAGTGTTCGGCATTCATTGTAAGTTCATGATCCAGAATGGTATCCTTTCCTTCACCAGCCAAATTCCAAAAAGTGTGATTCGTAAAATTTACAATCGTGGGGCTATCTGTAACGGCATCATAGTGAATTTTAAGTTCATTCTCATTCGTCAATGTATAGACCGTTTTAAAAGAACAGTTCCCGGGATAACCTTCTTCACCCTCTTTAAAATAATAAGTAAGTTCTAATGTTTGTTCGTCAAGCTGTTTGGCATCAAACACCACAAAACGCGATCCTTTTGTGCCGCCATGCAAATGATTCTGACCATTATTGATAGTCAATTGATAAGACTCACCATTTAAAACAAACTGCCCGCGGGCAATACGGTTCGCAAATCGGCCAATGGTACATCCCATCGATACTTGCCCATGCATGGCTTGCTTAAGCGAATCATAACCAAGCACAACATCACCCAGTTTTCCATGTTTATCTGGAACCAATAATTGAACAAGCTTCCCCGCATAATTCGTAATTTTAGCCAACATCCCCTGTTTGTTGCGCAAAGTAAAAAGTTCTACCTTTTTACCATTAATGAAGCCTTGGTATGCTTCATCCAAAATAGTCCCATACTGTTCTTTCGCTTGTACAGCTGAGCCGGTTATCATCATGAAAATGCCCCCCTCTTCTACCCGAATCCCCTTTTCCGTCTAAACCAGCGAAAATAGTAACAGAATTTTCGTTTGTTTTTTAACTTAATTAACTTACTTTTGTAAATGATTCGCTCTTATCTAAACAATTCCTGCTTACTGATAAGACTTTTTTCAAAAACAGCGAGCAACAACAAAATTAAAGTTGATCCGTTCCATTTTCAGTCTGAATCGTCGTATTTTCGGCCATAATTTACACATTGTTTATTAAATCGGCTTGATATCTTCAAAAATAACCGATTCGGTTGTTTGTAAAAGTTCTTTGAGAACTAAAGCACAAGCACCAATAGCACCCGTATGAGCCCCAAGAGAAGACAATAAAATTTTTGATGAACTGGCCATTTCCGGAAAAGCATGGCTTTGAACCGTTTCTCGGATAACATCAATAAATAAGGGGCCGGCCGAAGCCATTTTTCCGCCAATAAAAATGGCTTCGGGATCATAAAGATTAATCATGTTAGCCAGAACCAGCCCCATGGTTCGCCCGACTTGATCCAACAGCTTCGCACTATAGCTATTTTCTATCGCAGCCGTATGTACAATGTCAGAAAAAGAAATCGTTTGTTTTTCCTGCCAAATTTTCGCCAGCGGGTCCTGGTCATCAATCAGCGGCAATTCCGCCCTGGCTTTACGCAGTAAAGCCGGACAGGCACAAATAGTTTCCAGGCAGCCACGATTGCCGCACTTACACATGGTTCCGTTGGAATCAAGCACCATATGGCCGATTTGTCCGGCATAACCATGCGCCCCCTGCAAAATAGCGTTATTGAGAATAATGCCGGTACTAATGCCTTCGCCCATATTGATATAAGCCAGATTATCATAAGCAACTCCCCCACCGAACCACTTTTCGGCCAAAGCCGCTGCTTTAGCATTATTTTCCATAGACACAGGCACACTTAAGGCCATTTCCAATTCTTGCTTAAGCGGAAAGCCACTCCATTTTGGGCCTAAATTAACTGCCCGCTTAACCAAATTCCCATGCCTATGCAAAATGCCTGGAAAAGCAATTCCTACAGCCATAAATTTTTTAGTGCTATTTTCTTCTTTATGAATGACCTTTTTTATTTCATGAATAAGCGAAGGAACCCCTGACTCAGGATAAGTCAAGTCAAGTGTAACGGACGCAATGTCCTGAGGACGATTTTTCAAATCGGCAATAGCTATTACTGTTTCATGCTGTGTCAGTTCCAGACCGATCACATAGCCTGCCTGATGATTAAAATGCAGCTTGATCGGTTTACGTCCGCCATTAGATTGACCTAATCCCAGTTCTTTGACAAAATGAGTAGCCATAAGTTCACGAATGATCCCTGTAATAGCTGCTGGTGTTAATCCCGTCTGTTCGGCTAATTGCTGACGAGAAACGGGTTCGCGTTCTTTGATAATATTTAATATTTTCATTCGATTTAGTTTTTTAACATATTTGCTATTACCGATATGACGCATTCATTCAATTCCCCTTAGATCAAAGTCTTTATTATAAAACGGATTCAATTCATTAAAATTCGCTACTGGAAATCATCGGATTCTTCTTAAGATAGCTCAGTTACCATGATATTTGGACTTACTATATATTTTAATTGAAAGCGCTTCATAATTCAAATTTACACTGACCAAAGATAAAATACCACTGTATAGCGAGCACAACTGAACTGCACATATACAGCGGTATTTTGGACTGATCTATAGGCGATTTTAGAACTTAGCTACCATACCCAATCTATAGAGAGTAAATCCATAGCCGGAAAGATTATGACTTCTATCGTTTACTTTCTCATAAGTCAAATAGCTGGACAAAGTAGGATTAAACGCATAATTATACGTTAAGCAAATACTTCTAAATGCCATAACATCCAACACAGCATCTGTTGTTTGCAGTTTACCTAAACTGTTAGGATAATCGGGATTAAGAAACCGATTAAACCCGTACAAGCCACTGCCGTAATAAGTGAGTTGTATATTATTATCCCCTGCATGAAGCAAACTTTTATTACCATATTGAGCGGAGAGATAAAAAGCATTTTTATTTCCTGCTGCAACGGTAGCTGCACCATTGTGAACAACTAAGCCCCTGAAAACCCATTTATCATCCATATCATATTTGGCTGTTGCATACAAATATTTAGCAAACACCGTATTTTGATATAAATCCGTATATTTACGAGTTATATTTCCATCTGTAAACGCCGTCTTCTGTAACATTCCCCAATCACTTGTTTTACTACACTGCTTACTCTAGTATAAATAGATATTAAATTCCGATAAATTTAATATATTAAGATAAATCTTTAACTTTTTAAGTAATTTGATGTTAAGTTCTGATGAGTTACTTTATTCAGATTGTTTTTTCCCATAGTTTAGGGCGAAACTATTCTGCACAGCTTCGCCCTAAAAAATGATAACTCATCATTCATCATTTGATTTTTTAATTAAATTAAGTATGTTTGTTTTTTACTGAACTGCTTGAATTTTAGCAATGATATCCTTATATTCAGGATAATTGGCATACATCGGTTCAACAGCTTTACGGAAAGCAGCTTTATCAGGAGTAGAAATAATAACACCTTTGTCTTTTAAGTCATTGAGCGATTTCGTCGTATAATCCGCCCAAACTTGTCTTTGGTATACACCAGAATCAATAGCAGCCTGCATAACAATTTTTTGATCCTCTGGTGACAGTGTATCCCAAACTTTTTTGCTCATAATCACTGTTTCTGGAACCATGGCATGTTCATCAAGAGCAAAATACTTACAAACTTCATAATGTTTCGCTGACCATAAGCTTGGCGGATTGTTTTCAGCACCATCAATAATACCTGTTTGAAGTCCACTATATACTTCACCATAACCCATGGCTGTAGCTGAAGCCCCTAAAGCGTTGACTGTATCAATGAAAATTTTACTTTGTTGTACACGAATTTTTTGTCCTTGCCCGTCTGCCGGTGAATTAATTGGTTTATTTTTGGTGTAAAAACTGCGTGCACCCGAATCATAGTAAGCTAAACCAATTAAATTACTTTTTTCCAGTTCTTTCAACATGCCTTTGCCAATATCTCCATCAAGAACCTTCCAGAAATGCGCAGCATCACGGAAGAGAAACGGCATGGAAAGAGCGCCCATTTGTGGTGAGAAGCTAGCAAGTGGTGAAGAACTGACACGGCTAATGGCAACTGTACCCATTTGTGTCATTTCAATCGTTTCTTTTTCACCGCCTAATTGTCCACCCGCATAAACCTGCATTTTTATACGGCCTTGCGTTCTTTCATCAAGCAATTGAGCCATCTTCTTTAAGCCCATAACAGTTGGATAATCTTCCGGCTGAACATCAGCAGCCTTTAATATAATCTCCTTTTTTTCCGTTGGGGCCTGTGCCGAACCGCCACAACCCGCGAGGAACGTTGTTGCCGCAAATACCCCTAACAAACCTACTGCCATCCATTTCAAGCTTTTCATATGAATCCTCCTTTTAATTGCTACTTACTTGACTACCCAGACAAGTTTCTGAAACAAATGCCCCTCCCTTCTAGTGCCTATGTTACGCTGTTCTTATGCTAACAAACATTTCATCAAGGCATAAACATTTTCGGCAGTGTCATCGTGACAGCCGGAACGTAAGTCACAAGCAGAAGAACAACGATTAAAACCGGAATAAACATCAAGATCGCTTTTACAGTACTTTCTAGCGAACACTTGGCAATGGCACAACCGACAAATAAAGCTGTCCCTACAGGCGGGTGAACCAAACCAATCGAAAGATTGAGCAACAACATAATGCCGAAATGAACAGGATCCATACCAATGCCTACTGCAATCGGCATAAAAATAGGTGTCAAAATCAAAATTGAAGCAGCCATATCCATAAAAAAGCCAATAATTAAAATAAAGAGGTTTACAATGAGAATAACGTAAAAGGGGTCTTTCGTAATCGATGCAATACCAGCAGCAATGGCTTGCGGAATATGCTGATAAGCCATAATCCAGCCAAAAGCCGAGGATGTAGCCACAAGAAAAAATACCATGCCGCAAGTAACAGCGACTTTTTGTAAAATTCCAGGAATTTCGGACCATTGCAGTTCCTTATAGTAACAGGTCGTAAGAATCAAAGCATATACACAGGCAATAGCACCGGATTCAGTAGCCGTAAAAATTCCGGAAACAATGCCACCGACAATAATCACAGCCACAGTTAAACTTAAGAAACCATCCTTCAAGGCATTCCACGTTTCTTTAAGGCTTTTGGGATTTTCTTTCGCATAGCCCCGTTTTAATGCCAGAAAATAACTGACTGTCATAAGTCCCAGGGCAACAAGCAGACCAGGAATATAACCAGCCAAAAACATCGCACCAATGGATACAGTTCCACCAGCAGCTACGGCAAAAATAATGGCGTTATGACTAGGCGGCAAAATAATGCCTGTCGTTGAAGCACAAACTGTAACAGATACAGCAAAATCTTTTCCATAACCCTTGCTTTCCATCATTGGAATCAGCACAGGTCCGACAGACGCTACATCAGCAACAGAGGAACCCGTTGTACCACCAAAAAACATACTGGCAACAATGTTGACCATAGCCAGCCCGCCGCGCATACGGCCGACCAAGACGCTAGCAAAATCAACAATTCGTCGGGCAATGCCCCCTTGCGACATAATAAGTCCGGCTAAAATAAAGAAGGGAATCGTCATTAATGGGAAAGAATCTAACGATGCTACCATCCGTTGAGCCAGTGGTGTCAGCGGAATATCCGAATAAAGACAAGTAATCACCGAAGAGATGCCTAAGCTATAGGCAATGGGTATCCGAAGAATCATCAACGTAATAAAAGAACCTAGCAATAGCCAAACCCCGAGATCCATATTATTCACCCCGCCCCTTCCTGAGAGCTTTGATCAGTCGTTCTGCAGCAAACACCAGAATCAAACAAAAACTAAAGGGTAATGATGCATAAACATAGCCAACAGGCGCATGCATGGCAGGAGATGTTTGTGACATTGTCAGCTCTACCATGGCAATTCCTTCACGAAGTAAAGCACCTGTATAAAGCAAAATAAGAACATACTTAAATATTTCTAAGGGCTTTTGAAAAATTGCAGGAAATAGGTCGGCAAAGTAATGCAGCGCCATATGTGAATCACGTCGAACACCCACAGCAATACCAATCATCCCAAACCAAATCATTAAATAAACTGAGAGTTCTTCTGACCAAGGCGGAGTATATTTGAGCACGTATCTTTGGAATACCTGATAGGACACTAAACAAACCATTGCTACCGTAAGCAGCACCATCATAAACTCAGCGCTGCGGGCCAAAAAGCCAATCGGACCATGAAAGTCTTCCACTTCCTCACTCTTCATAAAAATCTCCCTTTCCTTTTTCAATTTTCACTTTAACAGTTGATTCAGCTCTGTCACAATGCCACAACAAAGTTTTCTGTCAAATAATCTGCGAACGACTCCAAAAGAATCCCTTTTTTCGTAAAATTCGTTCGGGATCATCCAAGATAGCCGATTCTGACGATTGTAATAGTTGCTTAAGAACTAATGCGCAGGCCCCAATGGCCCCCGTATTCGCTCCAAGCGCCGAAATCGAAATGACAGTGAAATTCGCGATTTCCGGAAAAGCATGAGTACTGACAATGTCTCGAATAACATCAATAAATAAATCACCGGCAACAGCCATTTTCCCACCAATAAAAATCGCTTCCGGATTATAAAGATTAATTAAGTTAGCCAAAACTAATCCCATATTTTTCCCTACTTGACGAAACAAAGACTCAGCATAACTTCCTGGCACCTTAGCCGCTAGAACAATATCAGCAAGACGAATATCCTGCTTATCTTCCCAAATTTTCACGAGCGGATCTTCTTTATCAATAAACGATATTTCTGTCTTAACCTTGCGAATTAATGCCGGACAAGCACAGATAGCCTCCAAACAACCCCGATGACCACAGTTGCATAAAGGACCATTGGAATCTAAAACCATATGTCCAATTTGTCCGGCATAACCATGAGACCCAGCTAGTATCGAATCATTGATGAGAATACCTGTACTAATTCCTTCACCCATATTAATATAGGCCAAATTGCTATAAGCCGTACCACAGCCAAACCATTTCTCAGCAAGAGCAGCCGCCTTCGCATTGTTTTCAATCACAACAGGCAGCCCCAAAGCACTTTCCAGGGCTTCTTTTATCGGGTATTCATTCCACGCCGGCCCTAAATTAACAGCTCGCTTGACAAGACCATTGTGAAGATGTAACAAACCCGGAAAAGCAATACCAATAGCCATAAAAAATTTTTTACTATGTTCCTGCTGCTCGATCAGTTTCTTGATTTCAGCTATAAGTAGGGGGATTCCCTCTTGAGGAGTCGCCATATTTATCGCTACAGACTGAATATCTTTGGGCTGATTTTTCAGATCGGCAATAGCAAAAACGGTTTCATGCTGTGTAATTTCTAGACCGATAACATAGCCTGCCTTACAATTAAACTTTAGCTTCACTGGTTTACGACCACCATGAGATTCACCCAGTCCAACTTCTTTGACAAAATTCATCTCAATAAGCTCCCGAATAATCCCCGTAATGGCCGAAGGTGTCAATCCCGTTTGTTCGGACAATTGCTGCCGGGAAATAGGTTCATAATCTTTAATCATATTCAATATTCTCATGCGATTTAATTTTTTCACATACTTACTATTACCGGGATTACTCATCTTTGCTTACCCCTTAATTAGATTTTTTTCGCTAAGTTGCCTCATAGTGGTGATGCGCAAACATCTGTGATTATGAGCACCTCCTATTCATTATCGACAATCCTAAAAAACTAACTTAATTCATTTAATTAACTTTCTTATTCAGATAATTATATATTTTTGCAAAAAATCCTGCTTATTTTTAGAATTTTTTATTTTTTTTACTTTGTATAATCAGGCAATGACAACTACCCCCATAAAACAAAACTAGCGTAAAGCAATTTTGTGATTGCTTTACGCTAATAATCAAACTACTATTCAAGCCACTTCTTATCGGGCTAACCAGCCACCATCAACAGCAACGGTGTAGCCATTAACATAGTCTGATGCCGAAGAAGCCAAAAAGACTACAGGCCCACCTAAATCACTGGGAAGTCCCCAGCGTGCAGCTGGAATTCTGTCCAGAATTTCAGCATTGCGTTTTTCATCGGCACGAAGCGCGGCCGTATTATCTGTCGCCATGTAGCCTGGTGCAATAGCATTGATATTAATATTGTGTTTGGCCCATTCATTCGCTAATAAACGCGTAATACCCATAACGCCACCTTTACTCGCCGTATAAGATGGAACGCGAATACCTCCTTGGAAGGAAAGCATGGAAGCAATATTAATAATTTTACCGCCTGTTTTTTGTTTCAAAAATTGCCGTGCAACAGCCTGGCAGAAGAAAAAGACTGTCTTAATATTGATATTCATGACGTCGTCCCAATCTTTTTCTGTAAAATCGATAGCGTCATTACGCCGAATAATGCCGGAATTATTGACAAGAATATCGACATGACCAAAGGTGGCCACAGTCTGATCTACAATTCCCTGAATCGGTTCAGTGCTCAGCAGATCGGCTGTAATTCCAAGAAATTTGCGGCCCGTTTTTTCAACTAATTGTTCTGTTTCCAGTTGATTTCTCCTGGCAACACCGACAATATCGGCACCTGCTTCAGCTAAAGCAATAGCCATACCTTGTCCCAAACCAGTGCCTGCACCTGTCACAATAGCTACTTTTCCTGTTAAATCAAAACTATTCATAATAGCAACACGCTCCTATTCACACACATTATTTGATTTTAAAATAATCACTACTTACTTCATATCTGTCATGGCAACAGCATCCATGTCATCAAAAGTTTGATTTTCGCCTGCCATACCCCAGATAAATGTGTAATTGTGCGTACCTACGCCAGAATGAATCGACCAGCTTGGTGAAATAACGGCTTCTTCATTTTTCATAACGATATGGCGCGTTTCTGTAGGTTCACCCATGTAATGGAAAACAATCGAATCTTCCGGAAGGTTGAAATATAGGTAAATTTCTGCCCGACGCTCATGTGTGTGGCAAGGCATGGAATTCCACATGTTTCCTGGTTCAAGTGCCGTCATACCCATGACTAACTGACAGCTTGCTACACCGCCTGGCACAATATATTGATAAATGTTCCGGTCGTTTGACGACTCTATAGAACCCAAATGCCTTGGCGTAATGTCTTTGCGTTCAATCTTGACTGTGGGATAAGTCATATGAGCCGGCGCACTGTTCAAATAGAATTTAGCCGGTTTGCTGGCGTCGACACTACAAAATACAATTTTTTTCGCCCCTTTACCAACATACAAGCCATCTGTAGAGTTTAGTGCATATTCTTTTCCATCCACGATAACCTTACCAGCATTACCGATATTGATAACTCCCAATTCTCTTCTTTCCAGGAAATAATCGACACCCATGCCTTCTTCCACTTTAAGTTCCGTTTCTTTAACAGGAATAATACCACCTGCAATCATACGGTCTACATGACTATACACCATCGTGACCTTATTGGGCTGAAATAATCCCTGAATTAAAAAACGATTACGTAATTCTTCTGTTGTATACCGTTTTGCGTCCTCGGGATGAACTGGATGTCTAACTTCCATAATAATATTGCCTCCTGTCCCTATAAGGGATTGAATTTTATTTAACTAGGACCGCGTGAGTAGAACGCGGCCCCTAGTATCGTAATTGAACAGAATAAACATTTTAAAGCCCTGAAACAGTGGCAGAATTTTTACTTTTAATATAGTTGCACCACCAAGCAGTCAAGATCGGTACCAAGATAGAAGTTACAATTACGGATGTGGCAACGAGAGCTGTAGCAGCCGGAGCAACCGCTGCAAAAGCAGGGCTCATACCGGCAATAATCATCGGATTGGTCACAGCAGCACCAGCCGTACTTGAGGCAGCTAGCCCCGCACCACCATGTCCACCGCCAATAAATTTATCGGCTAGCATCAAAGGAATCCCGGTAATGATAATGACGCCGACACCGAGCAAAATGCCCAGTAAACCCGTCTTCAAAATAACACCTAAATCAATGGTATTGCCTAATGCAAAAGCAAAAAATGGAATCATCGTTTGGGTCGCTCTACCAAAAAGATCACGTAATTCATGATCTAAATTACCTAAAGCAAAGCCAATCACAAAAGGCATCACTGCACCGACAAATAGTTGTGGCTCAAATGAAGCTACACCAGAGCTACCTAGAATCATCATGGTTACAAGAGGCCCTGATTCAATCGATGTCAGTACAAAAGCCCCGGCCTCTTCTTTTGTACCATACTGCTGCATAATCGAAGCATACAGACCGCCATTTGTCATATCCATCGAAGTTACAATAGCAATAGTAGATAATCCTGCGAAAAACCCTGTTTGGATACCTTCAAAGGGCAATAACCTTACACAAACAAAAGCAACAATCCAGGCAACAATAATTTTCGTCACAACAATGGTCCCTGATTTTCTTAAAACAACACCGGTCGCTTTAATGTCAATGGAAGCACCCATGCAAAAAAACCAGACTGCCAAAATAGGCACAGTACCTGTAATTAGCCCATTCGTAAAGGAACCAAAATACTTACCGGCACCAGGAGAAAACGTATGGCAAAGGGCTCCTAAAAATAGCGGTACTAACATTAATCCGCCAGGAATCTTGTCAATAGCTTGTTTGATTTTCATAATAAAAGTCCTCTCTTATTGTCATTTTTTGGTTTCTGATTTATCGGTCACTATTCATTATTTAAAATATTGCAATAATTACGTACAAGTAAAAATGAAATATTAGTTCTTTTTCTGGGCCTTTTTCAGATAAACGGATAACTGTTCTTTATTTGGAAGTCCATCATTATCGCCAGGTGACATGACAGCCAAAGCACCGATAGCATTTCCTCGCACGACTGCATCAGCGAGCGAAAGGCCTTCTCTAAGCGCACTAACAACACCTACAGCAAAACCATCTCCAGCACCTACTGTATCAACGACTTTTTCCACTTTGAAGGGTGCACTGACAAAGGATTCTTGTTGTGTCTTAACAAAAGCGCCCTTGGCTCCCAACTTAACGATAACCGTTTGAACACCGGCTTTTAAATAATAATCCGCAATCACATTAGGATCGTCACTGCCTAAAAGCACCCTGCCTTCATTAATACCAGGCAAAACCAAATCACAGCGGCAAGCCAGATCGTTAATGACTTCGATCATTTTCTCCCGACTTTCCCATTGTTTGGGACGTAAATTGGGATCAAAAGAAATAGTTACACCATGCTCCCGCGCCATAGCAATTAATTTATACGTAACATCTCGACAGGACTGAGACAAAGCAGGCGGTATTCCTGTGACATGCAAATGTTTCACACTCTGCCAAGAAATAGCCTCTAAATCTTTAAGTTCCATATTGGCTGCCGCAGAATTTTTCCGAAAAGATACGACTTCCGGATCGCCTGTATGAACTTTTTCTTTTAACTGAAATCCTGTTGTATGGGCATTATCAAAGGTAAAATAACGTGTATCAATATGATTGCCCTGAAGAAAGTGGTTAATATATTTTCCAAACGGATCTTGCCCCATTTTCGTAATATAAGCCACTTGATGTCCCAGGCGCGACATGCCAACGGAAAAATTCACTTCCGATCCTGAAACATATTTCGTAAAATGATCCACTGTCTCAAGCGGACCTTCTTGATCAGCCACAAATAACGCCATAGGCTCACCAATGGTCAAAACTTCACACATAATCCTTCCTCCTTGTTTCTATGATGGTGCATTTATACACCCCTTTTTCTTAGGTTGAACCACGAATAATAAGCTTCGTCGGCAATTCAATCATCTTCGGTGGTGCAGTCTTATTGCGGTGAATTCGAAACATCAATCTTTTAACGCATTCAACGCCAACCTGATAAGAAGGTTGTGAAATAGCTGTAATTCCAGGACCCATAAGCCCTGTCCAATCCCAGTTATCAAAACTACAAATACCCACATCGCCCGGAATTGTAAGCTGCAGATTTTTGATGGCATTTAAAACACTGACAAGAGCGACACCATTAACAGTAAAAATAGCTTTTTTTGCGCCGGAATTTTTTGCTATAAAATCTTCGACTAAAATTTCAACGCGATGCTTTTCATGGATATGAATAACATATTCTTGGGGCTCCATATGCAAGATCTCGCTGCAAGCCTTTTCATAAGCCTTGTGACGCAATAACCGCGTACCATTGCTATTGATCGGCTCGCTAAAAAAGCCAACCCTTTGATAGCCTTTATCAACAAGGTACTGAACGGCTTCCATTACAGCGGCATAGTCTGCCGATCTTACTGTGTCAAAACAGGTAGGAAAAGTAGGCCGATCTGCTAACACAATCGGGACGTAACGAGTCGCTATATCTTGAAGGAACTCAGTAATCTTACAAGTCGAATTAATAATCAGTCCGTCTACACGCTGATCAAGCATGGATAAAATATATTTTTGCTCTTTTTCGGCATCATTATCTGTATGGGCCATCAAGACGTCATAGCCATACCGTTTGCAGGAATCACTAATACCTTGTGCAACAATAGAAGAAAAGGGACTACTAATATCGGCAACAATCAGCCCAATAAGCCGACTTTTACTCGATTTTAAGCTTCGTGCCAAATTATTCGGTCTGTATTGCAATTCTTCAATCACTGCAGCAATTCTATTTTTTGATTTTTCTGACATACATTCAAATTTTTTATTTAAATAACGTGAAATTGTTGTTTTTGATACGCCCGCCTGCTTCGCTACATCGTCTATTGTAACGCGGCCTTTTACCTGCCCCATACTGGTAATCCTCACTTATCTCCTACATTCAGCACACTCGTAAAATTATTTGCCCCGCGCCGTACGAACGACTTCAACAAATTTTTTCGCCTTATCCGTAATGGACTGATAATCACCTGTTTTAGCACCTGCTGTCAAACTTCCGCCAACACCAACGGCGACACAGCCTGCCTGAATCCATTCAGCAGCATTTTCAAGACTTACACCGCCTGTCGGCATAATATTAGCCTGAGGCAAAGGTCCTTTGACTGCTTTAATAAATTTCGTACCGAGTGATTCCCCGGGAAAAGCTTTGACAATATCAACGCCTGCTTCCATAGCTTCTACAATATCTTTCACAGTGGCTGTACCAGGCATTACAGGAATTTGATATCTGTTACACAATTTAATCGTATCAAAATTCAGCGAAGGACTAACAATAAATTGCGCTCCAGCTAAAATTGCTGCACGAGCTGTTTCAGCATCAAGTACCGTACCAGCACCAATAATCATTTCACCATTTTGATAAGTTTTAACTAAATCTTTAATAACCTCTACTGCTCCAGGAACAGTAAACGTCATTTCAATGGCAGTGACGCCACCTTTCAAGCAGGCATCAGAAATCTTTAGGGCCTGCTCCGAACTTTCGGCTCGAACAACAGCCACAACGCCAACATCGAGAATTTGATTGATTACTTTCATTTTCGGTGTCACTTTAACATCTACTTCCTTCCAATTTAATTGTTTTGCTATTCCTTAACCTATTTACGAACCGATTTAGTAATTCGGTTTAGTAAACCGGTTTCATAAATAATGATTTCGTCATTTCGCAGAATATTCCTGCTTGATATAATATTTTTCTTTTACTTTACAAAAAGGAAGCCAGCCTGGGTTCATCACCCAAGCTGGCTATTTTGATAGTCAATAAGTAGGAGGTCTCAATAGATAATTTAAAAAAACAAGAGCGGTGCAATAATCAGCGAAATCGTTCCCGCTACTTTAATCAAGGGATTCATGGCGGGACCACAAGTATCCTTAAAGGGATCGCCTACTGTATCGCCAATAACCGCTGCAGCATGCGTCGGTGTTCCCTTGCCACCCAGATGACCTGATTCAATATATTTTTTAGCGTTATCCCAAGCCCCACCAGCATTGGCCATGAAGATGGCTAGTAAAACGCCGGATGCCGTCACACCAGCCAAGAAACCAGCCAGTGATTTGGCCCCAAGAACAAACCCAACTAAAATAGGCGTCCCTACAGCCAGAAGACCAGGAATAATCATTTCCCGAATGGCCGCCTTTGTAGAAATATCAACACAACGAGCATAATCGGGACGTCCTGTTCCTTCCATAATCCCAGGAATCTCACGAAATTGCCGCCGCACTTCACCAATCATCTCAAAAGCAGCTTTTCCGACTGCTTCCATGGTGAAAGCACAAACAAGAAAGGGCAAGGTAGCTCCAAGGAAAATACCAATAATAACCCCTGGCTCCGTAAGATTGACAACTAAGTGACCACCACTCAGTAACGAACTGAGCTGGGGATTCTTAGCCACTTCTTCACCAAAGGCAGTAAAGAGAGCTAAAGCCGTAAGCGCTGCCGAACCAATGGCAAACCCCTTGGCAATGGCTGCCGTTGTATTACCTACGGCATCTAATTTATCTGTAATTTCACGCACCTGCGGATCGAGTTCTGCCATTTCAGCAATACCACCGGCATTATCAGCAACAGGTCCAAAACTGTCTACAGCCACAACCGTACCTGCCGTGCACAACATGCCCATGGCCGCGATAGCAATACCATAAATGCCTGCTTGATTAAAAGCAACAGCTGTGGCAATACAAAAGACAATCATGGGGAGAGCCGTACTATGTAATCCCGTAGCCAAACCGGCAATAATATTCGTTGCTGCCCCCGTTTCGGATGCTTCAGCAATCTTTCTTGTCGGTGCCTTGGCGTGAGAGGTATAGTATTCAGTAATCATCCCCACGAGAATGTTCACAACTAAGCCACTGACAATGGCTGCAAAAATACCCAGCCCCTTTGCACCAAAAGTATTTGTGGCCAAAAAGAAAGCCAATATTGCTGTAATAATATTGGTTCCCCACAAACCGCGGTTAAGCGCCGCCTGCGGATCGCCATTTTCCCCTGTCCGTACTAAAAAAATACTGACAAGAGACGCAACAATGCCAATAGCCCCAAGGAGCAGCGGGAAAAGCACGCCATTGATACCAAAGAGGCTGTTGCCAATAAGCATGGTGGCAATCGTAGTAGCCGCGTAAGACTCGAATAAATCAGCCCCCATGCCAGCCGTATCGCCTACATTGTCCCCAACATTATCGGCAATGACAGCAGGATTGCGGGGATCATCTTCAGGAATACCTGCTTCGACCTTCCCGACAAGATCGGCTCCCACATCAGCTGCTTTCGTAAAAATACCGCCGCCAACACGGGCAAAAAATGCAATGGCACTCGCGCCAAAAGCAAAACTATTAATAATTGCGGGGTCGCGAAAAATGATATACAAAACAGATACACCGAGCAAACCGAGACCAACAACAGACATGCCCATAACCGCACCTGCACGAAACGACACGCCCAGCGCTTTGTTCAAGCTGGTCCGTGCCGCTTCAGTAGTCCGAGCATTCGCTTTTGTTGTAGAGCTCATACCAATATAACCAGCAATGGCTGAGCAAATGGCCCCGACTAAGAACGAGACAGCCAGTTGATAACCTGTGAAGACGAAAAGAACGATAAAAATAAGCACAGTAAAGGGAATTAATGTTTTATATTGGCGATTCAAAAAAGCCATGGCTCCTTCAAAAATCGCCTGTGACAAACTTTGCATTTTTTCATTTCCAGGGCTCTCTTTCAGCACACTGGAGGCTAAATAGCCCGCAAAAAGTAAGGCCACAAGCCCGGCAACTGGCGCAATATAAATCAGTTCCATGCTAAACATCCTCCTTTAATCGGATCACCTGTCCACCATCAACCTCATGCGAACCGTCGGATTTATTGCGAAAGCTTTACTAAAATCATGGTCACGACAGCAAACACACCGCCAAGAATCATGGTGGCTCTTGACAAAAGTTCATCGAGCCCTTTTTTCTTACCACCAAAAATTGCATCGGCACCACCGCCGACAGAACCGCCCATTCCGGCACTTTTACTCGACTGCATGACAACTGCCGCAATCAACGCCACACAAATAAGACCTTCCAAAAACATCAGTGCTGTAAACAAGACATACACCTCCTACTTTATCTTATTTATTTTAGCATAAATCTATTCATATTGACAAGGGACCCTGTCATGCAATTCAGCTTGACAAGGTCCCTGCGACAATAAGATCATTTTTTACATCTACTTTAAATTATAGAAAACATGGAGTCCTTTATACTTCGAAAGCGTACTCAATTCTTCTTCAATACGAATAAGTTGATTAAACTTCGCGACACGATCCGTACGAGTAGGAGCACCTGTTTTAATCTGACCGGCATTAACAGCTACGGCAATGTCAGCAATTGTCGCATCTTCTGTTTCACCGCTGCGATGTGAAATGACGCAAGAATAACCAGCTCGTTTAGCCATTTCAATGGTATCAAAGGTTTCTGTCAAAGTACCAATTTGGTTCACTTTAATCAAAACGGAATTGGCAACCCCTTTTTCAATACCTTGAGACAGACGCTGCGTATTGGTTACGAATAAGTCGTCGCCAACAATCTGCACTTTACTGCCTAATTTATCAGTAAGAAGCTTCCAACCTTCCCAGTCATCTTCACTCAAACCATCTTCAATGGAAATGATCGGATATTTTTCAACAAGACTTTCATAGAAGGCAACCATTTCAGCCGATGTTTTCACAATGCCTTCACCAGCTAAATGATATTTTCCATCTTTAAAAATCTCTGATGCAGCCGTATCAATGGCAAGCATAATATCCTTGCCTGGTTTGTAACCAGCTTGTTCAATAGCAGTGACAATGGCAGACAAAGCTTCTTCATTAGAAGAAAGATCAGGAGCAAATCCACCTTCATCACCAATGGCCGTGTTTAATCCCTTGCCTTTGAGAACCTTTTTAAGAGTATGATAAATTTCCGCATTCCAACGTAATCCTTCCGTAAAGGTTGGGGCACCTACTGGCATGATCATAAATTCCTGAATATCGACATTATTATCAGCATGTTTTCCGCCATTTAAAATATTCATCATCGGTACAGGCAATTCTTTGGCATTAAATCCGCCAAGATACTGATAAAGCGGCAAGTCCAAAGCATCAGCAGCTGCTTTGGCTACAGCCAGAGAAACACCTAAAATAGCATTAGCACCAAGTGTCGCTTTATTCGGCGTACCATCGAGTTCAATCATGGCCTGATCAATCCCTACTTGATCAATGGCATCCATGCCAATAATTTCGGGAGCAATAACATCATTGACATTATCAACAGCCTTTTGCACACCTTTTCCTAAGTAACGTTTATCATCATTATCGCGTAATTCAACGGCTTCATAAGCACCTGTGGAAGCACCCGATGGAACAGAGGCGCGGCCAAGTGTGCCGTCTTCTAAATAAACATCCACTTCCACTGTAGGGTTACCACGGGAATCCATAATTTCGCGAGCAAAAACATCAGTAATAATTGTGTTCATTGTGAAAATCCTCCTTGAATTTCGCTATTTTTATTTATTCACTAGCAGGCTCTTTCCTGTCATAACAGGTGGTTGCTTCACTTGCGCTAATTGTAAAATAGTCGGCGCAATATCACATAAGCGGCCTTCATTTAGTTTGACCGCTTTATGCTGCTCTGAAACCATAATAAATGGAACAACATTTGTCGTATGGGCCGTAAAGGGTACTTGATTAACAGGATCATACATAAACTCAGCATTCCCGTGATCCGCTGTAATCAGCGTCACGCCACCACACTTTTTCATAGCATCCACCAGTCGTCCCACACAAGTATCTACTACACCTACTGCTTCAACAGCAGCAGCCATCACGCCTGTGTGACCCACCATATCGCCATTGGCATAATTAAGAATCACAAGATCATACTTACCTGATTCAATGGCAGCGACAACCTTATCTGTCACTTTCACAGCACTCATGGCTGGTTTGAGATCATAAGTCGCCACCTTAGGTGACGGAACAAGAATCCGTTCTTCGCCTGCGTAGGGTGTTTCTTCGCCGCCATTAAAAAAATAAGTCACATGGGCATACTTTTCTGTTTCAGCAATACGAAGCTGACAAAGTCCAGCCTGACTAAAGACCTGACCTAAAGTCTCATTAATTTCTTGCGGCGGATAAGCCACAGGAATGGCAAAATGTCCATCATACTGTGTCATACTGGCAAAATGAACAGGCACATATCCTGTCGTACGCTCGAAGCCCGCAAAATCGGGCTGAGTAAATACTTCAGTCAGTTGCCGAGCACGATCAGGACGGAAATTAAAGAATAGTATGCCATCATTTTCCTTTACCCCGCATGACGGACACGCAATGACAGTCGGCTTAACAAATTCATCTGTTTCACCGCGATCATAAGCCGCCTGAAGCGCTTCAGAAGCAGTTTTTTCTGTAAAACCTTTCCGGCTGACAATAGCATCATAGGCTGCTTGCGTCCTTTCCCAGCGCTTATCGCGATCCATAGCATAATAACGTCCAGCAATCGTTGCAATACTGCCAATACCAACCTTGGCCAAATGTTCTTCAAGTGTCGTCAAGAACTCTGCCGCACTAGAAGGCGGGACATCCCGTCCGTCAAGGAAGGCATGAATATAAACTTTCGTTAAACCTTGCTGCTTAGCTAGATCAATTAAAGCCAGCAAATGACTTAAATGACTATGGACACCACCGTCAGACAACAGTCCCATGAGATGGAGAGCTCCGCTATTTTTGCGTGTTTGTTCCATCACCTTCAGAAATACGGGATTTTTGAAAAAGTCGCCGTCCTTGATGGATTTCGTAATGCGTGTTAATTCTTGATAAATCACCCGCCCGGAGCCAATATTCAAATGGCCCACTTCAGAATTGCCCATTTGTCCTTCAGGCAATCCAACGGCTTCGCCTGAACAGCGCAACGTTGTCGTGGGATAATTTTTCGCAAATTCCGTCATATTCGGCGTATATCCCTTAACGATAGCATTATAGGGATCATCGGATTTTCCAACACCCCAGCCATCCAAAATAACTAAGGCAATGGGCGTTTGTAACTTACTCATAGCAATCGCTCCCTTAAATCACAACCAAAATAATTAGTACTGCACTATTTTGCTGAATCCTTCAGCATCTAAAGCCGCTCCGCCAACTAAGGCACCGTCAATATCACTCTTAGCCATTAATTCTGCAATATTGCCGGCCTTAACGCTGCCGCCATATAAGATGCGAACTTTTTGGGCTATCTCGTCACCGAATAATTTGGCTACGGTGATACGGACGAGAGAACAAACGGCATTAGCATCTTCGGCTGAGGCTGTGCGGCCTGTACCAATGGCCCAGATAGGTTCATAAGCAATAACCATACTAGCCACTTGCTCCGCAGTCAGCCCCACAAGGGCCGCTGCAACCTGACCGCCAACAAAGCTATTTGTTTGACCCGCCTCTTTTTGTTCTAAACTTTCACCGACACATAAAATTGGAGTGAGCTGATAATTAAAAGCAGCAATAAGCTTTTTATTGACTGTCTCATCCGTTTCAGCGAAATACTGTCGACGTTCAGAGTGACCAATAATGACATATTCACAACCGACATCTTTCACCATTTCCGGGGAAATTTCACCAGTAAAAGCACCTTTTTGTTCATAATGCATCGTTTGTGCTGCAAGTTTCACCTTAGAATTGCACAAAACGCTGCGCACGGCATAGAGAGCAGTAAATGTGGGGGCAATAACCACATCAGCCTGCGAAACACCGGCTGTCAATTTGACAACATCCTGTGCCAAAGCCAAGGCTTCGTTCACAGTTTGATGCATCTTCCAGTTGCCGGCAATCAAAGGATGCCGTACTTCGGCAATTGCGGCAATACCTGGCAATACCTTGCCTTCCAGATATTCTAAAGAAGCGCCGCCGCCTGTGGAGATATGACTAATCTGTCCGGATAGTCCCGTCTTTTCCAGTGCAGCAATTGAATCCCCGCCACCAACAATACTGACAGCACCTGAATCAGCTACAGCCTTCGCCACCGCTTCCGTACCGACAGCGAAAGCATCCATTTCAAAAACACCCATGGGGCCATTCCAGACAACTGTCTTAGCACCCTTGAGGGCCTGAGCAAAAGCTTGCTGTGTTTGGCAGCCAATATCGAGAGCCATGCCGTTTTCATCAATCTTGTCAACTGCTACTGTTTTATGAGGTGCATCAGCAGCAAAAGCCTCCGCTACGACAACATCTGTAGGCAATAAAAGATTCACATGACTGGCCTTGGCCTTAACAATTAATTCCTTGGCTAATGCAATTTTTTCTGTTTCAATAAGAGATTTTCCTATCCCATAGCCTTGGGCAGCCAAGAAGGTATTGGCCATACCACCACCAATAATTAAGGTATCCACCTTCGTCAATAAGTTGGCAATAACACCAATTTTATCCGATACTTTGGCTCCACCAATAATAGCTACAAAAGGATGAGCCGGATTTGTCACGGCCTGACCTAAAAAAGCAATTTCCTTCTCCATCAATAGACCGGCAACAACCGGAATATACTGAGAAATTCCCTCAACAGAAGCATGGGCCCGATGCGACACACCAAAAGCATCATTGACAGCCACATCAGCCAGTGATGCCAATTGTTTGGAAAAATCGGCATCATTTTTTTCTTCGGCTTTGTGGAACCGCAAGTTTTCAAGCATCAATATCTCACCTGATTGAAGACCCTTGGATGCTTTTTCGGCTTCCCTGCCAACACAATCCGCTGCAAACTGAACTTTCTTGTCAATCAATTTGGCAAGTGCCGCAGCAACGGGTTTCAAACTAAACTCAGCAACCACACTGCCTTTCGGACGTCCAAGATGCGCTGCTAAAATAATCGCAGCACCTTGTTTTAACAGATAGTTTAGCGTCGGAAGAGTGGCACGAATTCGCGTATCATCCGTAATATTTTGTTCTTTATCCATGGGAACGTTATAATCCACCCGGACAAAAACCTTTTTTCCCGCCAAATCAATATCTCTAATGCTTTTCTTATTCACTTTCTATACCTCCTAAAAAGGGTCACACTATCGGTAATGTGACCCTCTCCAGCTATTTTTAAGTTATGACAGATTTAAAACTTATGCGAGTTCGGCAAGATACTTAATTGTACGAACCATTTGACTTGTGTAACTATTTTCATTGTCATACCAGGAAACCACTTGTACCTGAGTCAAACCGTTATCCATCGGAGCTACCAATGTTTGCGTAGCATCGAATAAAGAACCGTATCTGATGCCAATAATATCACTAGATACCAATTCTTCTTCAGTATAGCCGAAAGATTCATCAGCTGCTGCTTTCATCGCTGCATTGATTTGTTCTTTTGTAACAGAACCTTTAACAACGGCTATTAAAATCGTAGTAGAACCTGTTGGAACTGGAACACGCTGTGCTGAACCGATTAATTTGCCTTGCAATTCAGGAATAACTAGACCAATCGCTTTCGCAGCACCCGTAGAGTTAGGAACGATATTCACTGCTGCAGCACGCGATCTTCTCAAATCACCTTTTCTTTGCGGGCCGTCAAGAGTCATCTGATCACCTGTATAAGCGTGAATTGTCGACATGATGCCACTCTGAATAGGAGCTAGCTTATTCAGAGTGTTAGCCATAGGAGCCAAGCAGTTTGTAGTACATGAAGCAGCGGAAATAACTGTATCGCTAGCTTTTAACACTTTGTGGTTTACATTATAAACAATTGTAGGAAGATCGTTTCCTGCCGGTGCGGATATAACAACTTTTTTAGCGCCTGCTTTAATATGTGCTGAAGCTTTTTCTTTAGAAGTGAAGAAACCTGTGCATTCAAGAACAACGTCTACACCCAGTTTGCCCCAAGGTAAATCTTCTGGTTTAGCCTGTGCATAGATTTTGATCTCTGTTCCATCAACAGTGATGGAATCTTCACCTGCAAATACTTTATCACCTAAAGCATATCTGCCCTGAGCCGAATCATATTTCAATAAGTGTGCCAGCATTTTAGGACTTGTTAGGTCATTGATTGCAACAACTTCATATCCTTCTGCCCCAAACATTTGCCTAAATGCAAGACGTCCAATACGTCCAAACCCATTGATAGCTACTCTAGTCGCCATAATACAATTCCTCCTAATTATTTCTTTTTATAATATTCTGCATGGCCTTGGCGGCTGTCTCGTCTGTTACAAGAATACCAGTTTGGCTAGCCCGCGCCACAGCAATAATTGCCTCAGCTTTACTAGCACCACCGGCAACGGCAATAACGGAATGAATATTTGCCAAGTCACCCAGGTGTAACCCTACACTGCTTGTTGCATAAACAATCTTGCCTTCTAGCGTACAATAATGTCCAAGTGCTTCACCCACAGCACCCTTGTTTAAAATATCCTGGACAACAGTTTGTTCCATATTACGACGCCTGGCCATGGCTTGCGCCTGACCAATACTATGAATAAGCACACTCGTATGTTTAATTAGTTCACGAATTTCCTTGGCCTGGGGATCGCTCTGTAAAATCACTTGCAAAGCTTCCTCATTAATGCCATCTGGAATATGCAGCAAACGATAGGACCCGCCCAGTTTTTCAGCCATGACAGCGGCAATACTATTCGCCTGAAGTTCTACGCGTTCACCCAAACCGCCTCTGGCTGGTACAACAATGGAATGAGGGCGACTGCAATTCACCGATTCGGCAATCATAGACATGGTTGTTCCACCACAAACAGCAAGGACCTTGCCATCTTCGGCAAATTGTCCAATAAGCATAGCGGCGGCTCGACCGAGTTCACGCAGCACCGTCGAATCTCCTTCAGAATCGCCGGGAATAATAATGACCTTCTCTAATCTCAGTTCACTGACTAACTCTTCTTCGAGTACTGTAAGACCATGAAGCATCCGGACATAATCGGCTAAATCCGCAATAAGCTGCTCTCCTTCGTCTGTCACATTCATACCAATTGAGGTAAATTCCAATAGTCCGGCATTTTTAAGAAAGTCCACTTGAGCACGAACAATACGTTCACCCATGTTAAGCGTGCTAGCCAAAGCACGTCTGCCGATGGGCTGAGCATACTGAATATGCCGCAAAATATGATACCTTTCTTCCATAACAGCGATTAATTCAGGTGCAATTTTTCGATGAAGCTGAATGATATTTTTCACATAACTGCTCCTTAAATTGGCTAGGATAATAAATAAGATTGCCTATAATGATATCATGGACGCTTTTTGTCCCTTAGGACTGTTTCGCGTCCCTTTGATATTATTATTCCCCAATTGCATAAAAAATCCTGCTTGAAAAATAAAAATTTTAAAATTAAAAAAATTAATAGCGTTTTCGTTTACTTGAAGAAGCAATTCCTAATTCTTCGCGATATTTCGTAACGGTACGACGAGAAAGAATCATCCCCTTTTTACTCAAAAGATCCGACAAAAGCTGATCACTCAAAGGTTTTTGGGGATTTTCACTTGCGACGAGTGCCTTGAGCTCATCTTTTGCCTGACTGGCTGCCACATCCGGTCCTGACGAACTATGAATGCTGGCCGAAAAAAAGGTCCGCAGTGCAAACAGTCCATGAGGCGTTGTCACATATTTGTTAGCAATGGCCCGACTCACCGTTGATTCATGCATTTCAATGGCGTCAGCCACTTTTTTCATTGTTAAAGGACGCAAATATTTGGGCCCCTGCTTAAAAAAGTCATATTGAAAGTGAATGAGCTGCTCCATAACGCGATACAAGGTACGACGACGCTGTTCAATACTTTTAATCAGCCAAGCAGCCGCATTCAAACGGCCTTCAATAAATTTTTTTGCTTCCAAATCAGTATCACGAATGACTTTTTTATAATAAGAACTAATGGTTAGTCGGGGTACAGACGTATCATTCACTAGAATGACGAAGGTTCCATTGACTTCCTCCACTGTAATATCAGGCACAATATAACCAGGATCGCCAGCAGCAGCAAACGCCCGGCCTGGTTTAGGATCAAGTGTTTTAATAATATCAATGGCAGCTTGCACCTCAGCAGGCGTCGTATGCAGTTTGTCTGCAATAACTTTGCATCTTCCTGCCGCCACTTCATCCAGGAAAGACATAATAATCTGATTTACTAAGTTATCGGCAACCTGCCGATAATCCAGCTGCAGCATCAAGCATTCTTTTAAATCACGACTGGCCACACCGACGGGATCAAAAGTTTGCAAAACATAAAGCATCCTTTCAACCTCATCATAAGGACGCTTGAGTCGCGCCCCAACCTCCTCAAGTTTACAAATTAAATAACCATTATCGTCAATACAGCCAATAAGATAACTTCCAAGCTCCCGTTCCCTTTGATTCAAAGCCATCAAATTCAATTGAAGTTCCAAATGTTCATGAAGCGTCTTCGTATAAATACCGACATTTTCATGAGGTCCGGAAGCTGCGTCTTGAATACTGCCTTTAGGCGTATCATCTTGGAAATATTCCATCCACTCATAAGAATCCTGTGAAGAATCTTCAGCAGTCTGTTCAGTACTTGTATCAGAAAGATCTTCGCTCGGAGGATCTTCAATTTCCAGTACAGGGTTTTCTTGCAATTCTTGCTCAACAAGTTCACATAAATCAAAAGAAGAAAGTTGTAAAATAGCAATAGCTTGACGAAGTTCCGGCGTCATAATCAACTTTTGAGTGAGTTCCAGCTTTAGACCATAGTCCATATGCATGCATATCCCTCCTTGTTGCCGACATAAAAATCCCCTTAATTAATAAAAACTGCAAGCGCTTTATTCATAAATAATACAGCGACATAGAAATCGTATTACTATAGCGAAAATCAAGTAAAACGGTGAAGAAAAAAACTATGCCAACATCAAAATTTTTCAAGTGAACGCTTAGCTTGTACCATAATGGCACATTCCAAACGTTTTTTTTGCAAAGAGCAGCCCAGTTCATAAGGTTTTTTAATATCGTGATTCATTAAATCTGCGTTGGCATGACAACCACCGCTGCAATAAAACCTTGCCCAGCAATCAGGACATTTCTCTTTGTTCAAAACATGCGTCTCGCGAAATTTAATTGGAAGTTCCGAGTTCGTTACCCCCGTAAACACATCGCCGAGCTTATATTCTTCCCGACCCACGAACTGATGACAGGGATAAAGTTCGCCTTGCGGCGAAACAGCAAAATATTCATGTCCAGCACCGCAGCCGCTTAATCTTTTGGCAACACACGGTCCATGATTCAAATCTAAGTTAAAATGGAAAAACTCAAAACCATTGCCTGACTGCTTTCTTTCCAAATAAGCAGCAGTCAGTTTGTCATATTCGGCAAATATTCGGGGCAAATGTTCTTCTGTCAAACGATAATCGGCTTCTTTCTCAATAACAGGCTCTACAGAAAGTTCCTTAAACCCCATATCAGCCATAGCTAAAACATCATTAGCAAAATCAAGATTTTTTGCTGTATAGGTACCGCGCACATAATAGTTTTCATTATTACGCGAAAAAATAAACTTAGCCATTTTAGGCTGCACCGTCGAAAAACTGCCTTGACCATTGGGGAAAGGCCGCATACCGTCATGCGTCGTTTGACGTCCATCTAAACTTAAAACAAGGGCAATGTTATTATCATTCAAATAGTCAATCGTTTCGTCATCAAGCAGAACAGCATTTGTCGTTAAGGTTAATTTGAATATTTTACCTGTCTCCTGTTCCTTCTGACGAACATAAGTCACAATCTGCTTCACTACAGGCAAATTCATGAGTGGCTCGCCGCCAAAAAAATCTATTTCACAATGACGACGACTGCCACTGTGCTCGATAATATAGTCCACGGCCTTTTTCCCTACTTCAAAGCTCATTAACGTACGATCATGGCCAAAATCACCTGTTCCAGCAAAGCAATAGCCGCAACGCAAATTACAGTCATGAGCCACGTGAAGGCACAGAGATTTTACAACAGGTTTCTCACGGAAAACCATGGGAGCCGAAATTTCCGGTGTAAAGAGCTGTTCTGCCTGCTCCAATTCCCTTAACTCAGCCATAGCTTCCGTAAGTGCTTCGACAGAATAAGTACTCCCAAGCTGTTCAATAACCTCTTGATCATTGTGACCTTTAAAAATATCCAAAATATCATAGACTAATTTATCCACCACATGGACAAGACCACTATTAATATCTAGTACAATATATAATCCTAATAAATAAAACTTATGAATTCCCTTATGCATGCTTCAATTCCTCTCATAAAAAAAATGCAGCCCCTTTGCCTAAAACAAGCAGGGGCTGTTTGCTAAAAAAATTACTTTTGGCAAACTTGATTGCCTACAGTGCAAGATGTTTTACAGGCTGATTGACAGGATGCCTGACATTCACCACAGCCACCTGTATGTAAGGTTTTTTTCAATGATGCCGTATTCACAGTTGTAATATGTTTCGCCACGAGTATCACTCCTCGAATCAATGTTTTCTTTTAAGTTTATCATAGAACCCCATTTGAAACAAGCGCAATCACAAGGATGGGGAAGGACTCCCTTCCCTATGCCTTGGTCTTATTTAACGGAGCTTGCAGGCTTTTCGTAATAATACCAGGTCCCTTGTCAGGCAGTGGATCTGGTATAAACAACAATCTTACCGGAAGATTAGATGCACCGGGTGGTGAAAAAGTAAACCACAGCGATTTACCCGAATCATAAGAACCAATAGGCGACACAGCTGTAGTAGTATTGGCGCCAAACATCACCGTGTCAGGTGGTGTCAGCAGTGGATCAAGTATTTTGTGATCATATTTGATTCCTAAAGCCCCACCATACTCGCCGCCCCTGGGATTAAGATAGCCTTTGAATTTTTGATTACCCTCAAGGGAAGGAATAAAAATACGGTACATGATGCCATAGTTACCATAATTCATAACAGGCTTTCCTGTTGTCATATCGGTGCCAATAGCATAATGATCAAGTTCATTGTCAGCCAGCGTAATGGCAACAACACCATCTGTTGAGGGATTATAAACATCATCAGGCAACAATAGTTTGTCACGCCCTTCAAAAGTACCTCTAAGGGAAGTAACGTCATTATCAAGCACCTTTAGATTGCGCAGTGTCTGCTCATTATAATCTTTAGGAACCATGACTACCTTCAACTTAACAGGCTGACTGGTCTTAAAATCAAAGATGCCATTCACAAGTTCACCAGGCCGAACTGTCATCGACTTTTGTGTATTCCATAGATAGTCCTTTTGCCCAGCTGGAACCGTCACATCATAAGCACTGCGGCCATTCGCAAGATAATCTTGCTGGGCCGTCTTGCCAACAGTACCATAATCACCACCAGGACCTGCAAAACCATAATGATAGACAAAAATATCGGCTTCTGATTTTCCTGTATTCTCTAATAAAACAAGAATCTTTTTCGGCTCTTTTGTTCCATTTACATGATGGAAAAAGAGCCGCACATCGCCACTCACTGTATCTTCATACATAATGCCATCAGCATTGACTGTTTCGGGACTATCAGAAAGCAGCAGTTTTCCACCAAACTGAGTTCCTGTCAAAGACCATTCCGGTGTTTCGGCAAAATCAACGCGAGGTAAAACCTCCTGTTGAGCAGCCCCAATCACGCTTTGGCTCAATAATAAGAAACTACTTAACAATAAACAAAGTTTGTTCATGTTTCTCCCCCTCATCCACTTATTATAACAAAGGGCCGTATGAGTGTAAACGCCTGACCCATAAGGATGATTTTTACAAATAGCACGCAAATAAAGCACTCATAGAAAAAGACTTATAAAACACGTGTTTCACTGTTTTATAAGTCTTTTTCTCATATAAGAACTATGATTCGTTTTATTTATCTTAGGACAGCGCTCACAGGAATTTTTAATACCACTTTCTTTACTTTCGAATCAACTTTCTTCGTAACACAAGGGCGATGAACATCCCAAGGGAATAATACAGCAAACATTCCTGCTGACAGATTTAGGTCAACTTCATCAGCTATTTTTTTACTATAAAAAATCATATCATTTTTAGGCAACTGATTTTCCTCCACCCGGCAATCCTCAGTAAGGTAGGCATAACTAATAATTTCCTCACCCTGAACAATATACTGAACATCCAGATAGTCCACATGCGATTCTGGCCGACGCTTGGCTTTGGATTCTGTTTGATATTCCTGAACAAGTGCAAATATACCCTCACTTAAATCATATCTTCCAATAGGCATCGCAATAAAATCTGTCTTGCTAAGATAATCCAGTCCCATAGTAATTGCAGAAGCATAAACTGACTTTTCTTTATCAAAATTCTCAATAGACCCAAAAATCATAAAATCACCCCTATTTTTTTTACAATGCTCTAAGACACCAAACTTAAAATCACACCTCCTTTCAACAATTTTTTCAGCTAGAAGCTAGCCTCCTCTTTACTCAGCAAGTACAACTACTATGAATAACATTACTTCCTAAAAACCAAGACAATGAGAAATTGCTAAAACACTAAAATTGCCGATCGTAAACAGACGCTGCATCCGATTCTTAGGTAAATGGGCTAAATAGCAAGGACTTTAAGATACGCAATTTAAATTCCATGAGACCAAAATGTGGACGAGGAATATTCACGCGTTTTAGGCGATAGGGATTTTTATCATCCGGCAGATTATAACCAGGTACACCCGCGCACGCGCCACGATAACCCGCATTTCTTAAAAACTCAAAACAGTCCTTATCGTAAGCCCCGAAAGGATAGGCCAAAAATTCAACAGGCCGACCAATTTTTTCTTCAATGACTCGTTTTGAATCAACAATTTCCTGTTGTTTTTCCGCGCGAGGCACTTCATCCAAAGCAAGATGACTGACTGTATGAGAGCCTATCTCGGTATGACGGTCTTGCATGGTTCGAATTTCATCCCATGATAGATACTCTTCCTCACCTGGCTTGCTGGAAATAATAAACACCGTACCGGAAAAACCATACTTTTCCATAAGAGGCAGTGCCTGAGTATAATTATCTTCATAGCCGTCATCAAACGTCAACACAATGGGCTTGTCAGGCAAAGTACCGCGCCCTTCCCTCGCTTCGAAAACATCATGAAGGGATACGCTATGATAGCCTTCTTGTTTTAAATAGTTCAGTTGCGCTTCAAACTGCTTCGGATCAATGCTATACATTTCGCCATCAGCAACAACTTCATGATATGCCAAAATAGGCACACCTTGCATTTTGGTCCGACCCCATAAGAAGATCAGTAATGCGATACAACAAAGTAACAGGACGATCCAGCCTGTTCGCTTATTAAACATTTATTTTCCCCCTGTCAAAGCCTGCGCGATTTGTTCCAATTTGCGCAGGCGATGATTCATACCTGACTTACCTACCGTACCGCCTAACTTCTCTACAAGTTCCTGCAGCGTTGCTTCAGGATAGTTAAGTCTAACTTCTGCGGCCTCACGTAAAGTACCTGGAAGACTCGCCAGCCCTTGGGCTTTGGCAATCAATTTGATATTTTCCACTTGACGAAAAGAAGCATCCACGGTTTTTTGCAAATTGGCTGTTTCACAATTGACCAAACGATTCACTCTGTTGCGCATTTCTTTGACACGTCGCACATTTTTAAATAGTTTCACTGATTCGCTCGCACCAATAAGACGCAGAAAAGCCTCAATAGCGTCACCATCTTTCAGATAAACAATATAATCCGCTTTCCTGTCTGTCATACGCGCGGGAAAATTGAAATACTTCATCAATCCGACAAGTGTTTTTCCATATTCTTCACTACTCGAAACCAACTCTAAATGATAATCTCCTTCAGGCCTGTTGACAGAACCACCGCCTAAAAAAGCTCCACGCAAATAAGCTTTGCGACAACAAGCTTTACGGAAAAAGGCCTTGTCCTGACCCGAATAAATCTCTCCTTCACGCATAAGACCCAATTGTGTTAATAACTCAGTCACTTCAGATGTCGGAATGACTTTGACGAGATAAGAATTATTCTTTTTAAGTCGGCGACTGCGCGTCACAACGACTTGTGTTTGCAGTTGAAACCGCTGTTTCATAACAACGAGAACCTTACGCGCCACAGCGGCGTTTTCCGTCGTAAAGTTGATCCCCAAATTCCGATTGCCACCAATGACCATATTGCCACCCATGCGCATCAAAGAAGCCAGTTCCGCCGTTTGGCAGCAACTTTTGCTGCTAACAACGCGAGCCAGCTCATTTTTTACACTATTTGCGTAGGATATAGGAACTGACATACTCTCACCCGACTATTTTTCATCCTTTAATTCTTTCAGATGTTCGCCAATCAAGTAATAATCAAGAAGCTTCATACGCTCTGAATTCGCTTTGAGCTTATAAACCATGGACATAATAGTCCGTGATAACTTAACAGGATCATGACGAACAAAATTCGTTTCACTAATAATATTAGCAGGAACGACCTTCACACCTAGCGACTCAATGGCCGCAATATCAACTGCAACAGGTGAAGCTCCTTGCTGTCCATAGACACTTTGCAGTTCTTCCGCTACTTTTTGACTATTTACTACAACATAATCAATACAGGGGCCTACATGATCCAAAACGGCCTTTACATGATCATAAGCCGTAAAGTCATCTGTTTCGCCAGGCTGCGTCATAACATTACAAACGTAAATAATCACAGCCTCGCTATTACGCAGCGCATCAGCCATACCTGGAATTAAAAGATTTGGCAAAATACTTGTATACAAACTGCCTGGTCCTAAAATCACTGCGTCTGCATCCGTAATGGCGTCTAATGCCGCCGCAACAGGACGCACGTCTTTCGGCTCAATAGCTACCTTGGCAATCTTCTTTTGTGCTAAAGGAATCTGAGATTCCCCTTCCACAACAGTGCCATCTTCCATGGTAGCAACAAGTCGAATTGTTTCAATAGAAGACGGCAGTACTTGACCTCGAACAGCAAGGACTTTGCTGGATTCTTTCAATGCCAGTTCAACATCACCCAAAATTTCGGTCATAGCGGCAATATACAAGTTGCCAAAACTATGTCCCGCCAAATTACCAATGCCCCCAAACCGATGCTGAAACAGTTTTTCCATCAAAGGCTCCGTATCGGCGAGTGCGACCATGCAGCTGCGCAAATCCCCTGGCGGAATCATCCCCAGATCTTGACGAATCCGGCCTGAAGATCCACCATCATCGGCGACAGTGACAATGGCCGTAATATTGCTTGTCACACTTTTAATACCCCTTAGCAATACAGACAGTCCCGTACCACCACCGATTACTGTTACGCAGGGACCCCGATTTAATTTCCGCTTTTCAAAAATTAATTCAACAAGCTTTTCCGACCCTTCAGGAAACAAGACAGCAACAACCGAACGAATAATCTGCCGTGTTGCAAAGGCCATAACTAAAAATCCCAGCATGACAACACTCATACCCGCAATAAACGTTGCTGTATATTCATATTTCCCTGTTGTCAAATAGACCAAGCGAAAAATGGTTTCTTCCACAACCCCAATATATTTATAATTAAACACAATGGCCAAACCAAGACTAGCTGCAATAACACCTATGGAAAACAATAGCAGCCATCGTTTAAATTTCATGCCTGGATACAGCCATTTCAAATAATGCATCGACTACACCTCAATTACATTATGCTTCATGTCTCTATGTTCTATATTAACCTTATACCCCTTCTTACGAAGTGCTTCATAAATACGCTGAGCTACAAAGACGGAACGATGCATTCCACCTGTGCAGCCAATAGCAATAATCAACTGACTTTTTCCCTCTTTAATATAGTTTGGAACAAGAAAATCAATCAGTCCGCCAAGTTTTTCCATAAACTGCTGCGTAATCGGCCATTTCCAAATGTATTCACCTACATCAGGCTCTTGACCACTGTGCTTACGCAATGATTCCACATAAAAGGGATTCGGTAAAAAGCGTACATCAAAGACCATGTCGGCATCAATAGGTATGCCATATTTAAAACCAAAAGACACAACAGCAATATTCATCCGCTCATATTCCTGATCCCCCGCAAAAAGAGCTGTTACCTTATCCCGAAGCTGATTGGTTGTAAAGTCCGATGTATCAAGAATATGAGTGGCACGACCACGAATCTTCTCAAGCATCTTACGTTCTTGTAATATTCCCTCGCTTACACGACCATTTTGAGCGAGCGGATGTCTGCGGCGAGACTCTTTATAACGTCTAATAAGAGTCTCATCAGAGGCTTCTAAATAAAGGACCTCATACAGATGACCATGCAGTTCCATCTCTTCTAATGTTTCCACAAGTGAGCCAAAAAACTCACCACCCCGCGTATCAACAACTAAAGCAACTTTATGGACTGTGTTTCCTGGTTGCATACATAATTCAAAGAATTTTGCAATCAACATGGGCGGCAAATTGTCAACACAGAAATAACCTAAATCCTCAAGCGTCCGGCTTACTTGCGTTTTACCAGCACCAGACATGCCAGTAATAATGACTAAACGAATGTTTTCCATGCAGTCACCACCTTTAAAAATTAAAAAGTAACAAGATGATTACGATTCTTTCGCCTGTTCAAATGAGACAATAACCGTTCAATCGACGTATTCAGCACCTGTTCTTCCGGGATACCATGGTCGGATAAAATTTCCGCCGCCGCTCCAAAATCCCCGACCGTCTCGGCAAAATGACTATCAGAACCGACAATCAATTTTGTTTTGGCAACCTTGGCCAATTGAATAATATGATGGCAATGGGCCTCACTCCCCAGCCGAGCTGCAGTGAGGGAGCAATTATTAATTTCAAGGGCGACATCAAATTTTGTTGCTGCTTCTACCACAGCTGCCTCATCAATTAAAAATTCCGGATTTCCTGGATGAACAATAATATCGACCGAACCACTCTTGATGGCATTGACAATCATCGTCGTATTGTCCTTCGACGATCCAACAGGACAGCAAAAAGCATGGAGACCTGCTGCAACGACATCCAGTCTTTCCAAATACTGTTTCTCTAAATCAAGAGTTCCTTTCAAATCGATCAGATTAGCCTCAATACCTTTAAGAATGCGAATACCACTCACGCGCTCAGGAATCGCCACCAAATTAGCAAAATGATAGGAATGAGGTCCCCCTGGCATCTTTGTGCCATGATCCGTTAACGCAATCATTTTAAGCTCGTTTTTTGCAGCAGTTGCTTGCGCAATTTCCAGCACCGTACTATAGGCATGCCCGCTAGCTACGGTATGAACATGTAAGTCGGCAATAAACTTCACAAAGATCACCTTCCTTAGCTGTTTTCATTACAATTATAGGGCAGGAAAGTTAAAAATGCAAAGAATTGCCACCTAATACATATTTCTCAATTGCCTCAGCCACACCATCCTCATTATTACGGAGTGTCACAGCCTGAGCCACGGCTTTTACCTCAGGTACCGCATTCCCCATGGCTACGCCAAAACCGGCAAATTCCAGCATATCGACATCATTTAGGGAATCACCAACAGCCATCACTTCTGCTTGCAAAATGCCTAGTTTATTAGCCAAAAGCGCCAAAGCCTGCCCTTTATTCACAGACGGATGCATCATCTCCACATAACCCGGTTTGGAGCTTGTAGCATAAAGCTGGCCAGGAAAAAGCTGCATCAGTTGATGAATAAGGGGCTTCACATTTTTCTCCTCTGTCATACCGAGTAATTTTGTCGGTGCCGCTTTCATCGTATACATTTTTTTACCGATGGCTACAGGCGTTATCTTCGACATACGAGCATATGTCAAAGCATAATCGTCAAGCTCATCCACATAAAGCTTATCTTCTACATAAGACTGGATGTACCAACGGTGATGATAAAAAAGTCTTAAAATTTCCCCGGCTACATCTGCAGGTACAGGTCGATGAAGAAAAGTTTCACCAGTCAAAGAAGATCGGATAAGACCGCCATTATAGGTAATAAGTGGAACATCCAAGCCAATTTGTTTTGCAAAAATAACAGCAGAAGCAAACATGCGTCCTGTAGCAAGGGTGACTGTGATGCCACGCTTTACAGCAGCCCGAATGGCGGCAATGGCCCGTGGTGAAACTTGAATATTATTATCAAGCAATGTATCATCTAAATCAATTGCAATTAGGCGAATGTTTTTTTTCATGCTAATCCTCCTCATATCACGTTCTTTATAAAACAAGCCTCACAGCATTCCACTGCAAGGCTCGTTGCTTAATAAACGGTGTTATTTATTAAAGTTAGTCTTGTTTCTCAAACTGGTCTTTGCCAACACCACAGAGTGGACAAACCCAATCCTCAGGCAGGTTGTCAAAAGTTGTTCCTGGAGCAATTCCGTTATCAGGATCGCCAGCTGCTTCATCATATTCATAACCACAAACGGTACATACATACTTTGCCATTCATTCAACACTCCTTTTTTTTGTATTTATAGCGCGAAAACCATTATTAGTTTATCATAGCTTTCATCTAATTACCAGTTTCGATTTGAGCCACCGCCACCGCCGCTGCCGCCGCCAAAACCACCACCATTACCGCCACCCCCGCCGCCTCCGCGCCGAAAAAGCAACGATAAAATCAGTCCCGTAAGAAACCCGCCAAAAAACATCCAATCAGATACAACTAAGAGAATGAGACCCCCAAAGAGAAGAATCTTTACCCACCAAGGCAAAGCTGTGACAGAGTCTGCATTTTGCGTCTGACTGCGCGCTGCCTTGACTTCAGCGTGAGGAACTGGAACATTGTATTCCTTGGCTACTTCCCCCAGCAAAGCTACATAACCATTTAAAATTCCCTGCTCATATTGGCCATTTTTAAAATAGGGGATCATCGATTCATCTTGAATTCGACCCGTTTTACCATCAGGAAGTGGCCCTTCTAAACCATAACCAACTTCAATCCGCGACTGTCTGTCATTTACAGCAACAAGCATAAGCACACCATTATTCAGCGTCTTATCACCAATTCCCCACTGCCGTAAAATTTCCAGACCGAATTCATCAATAGATTGTCCATTCAGGGACTTTACTGTAACAACAACGACTTGCGCTTTCGTCTGGGCCGCTAGTTTGGCACCCATATCATTAATTTTAGCCTTACTGTCATTACTGAGGACACCAGCGTAGTCCTGTACATAAATACTTGATGTCGGAGCCGAAGGAATCTGCGCCGCAAACCCCACAGCCGTGCCAACGAGACTTAGCAGAAATACTAGGCAGATTAGCCATTTTTTCAAGACTATCGCCTCACTTAAAATTGAACTTTCGGTACAGCTTTAGCATCTTCATCGGCTTTAAAATATTCTTTCTGTGAAAAACCCATCATGCCGGAAAACAGACTGTTTGGCAAGGTATGAATTTTTGTATTATAAATTTGCACAGAATCATTATAATCTTTTCTTGCCACAGCAATACGATTTTCTGTACCACTCAATTCATCCATTAACTGCCGAAAGTTTTTATCTGCTTTTAAATTCGGATAATTTTCGGCAACAACGAGTAATCGACTCAAAGCGCTCGACATTTCACCATCGGCCTGTGCCTTTGCAGCCGGTCCCTGAGCGCCGCCTAATTTGGCCCGGGCATCAGCAACAGCCTGAATAGCTGCCTGTTCATGTCCCGCATAACCTTTGACCGTATTGACTAAATTGGGGATCAGATCACTGCGACGTTGCAACTGATTATCAATTTGACTCCACTTGCCATTCACGTTTTCATTCAGATTCACCAATCCGTTGTAACTGGTCATTATCCCTAAAAGCAACAAGACAATGACACCCAGTATAATCCATACTGATTTGTTTTGCATCGATCAAAAATCCTCCTCAAACTTGCATTTTTCATAAATTACCTGAAGGATCCAGGTACACTCTATTTTACTACGTTTCGCTAAAAAATCAAAGAAAATGCAATAATAAAGAAACGATAGTGATGGGTTCATCACTATCGTTTCTTTATGCCTAAGATTTACTACATCAAGTATGCCTCAGTTAGAAAAGGTTATGTATCACAATTGAAATTGCCGTACGGCACTTTGAAGTTTTTCAGCCATCTTGGCCAAGGCATTGCTTGAGCCAGCAATCTCTTCCATTGATGCCGATTGTTCTTCCGTAGCCGCTGAAACAGTCTGCGTTTGTGCTGCTGTTTCCTTGGTTATATCATTAAGCTGTCGAATTGACGTGACAATTTTTTGGCTGCCACCGGCCACATTTTGCATATTAGCCGATATTTTTTTTACTTGATCCGACATTTCCTCAATTAATTTAGCAATCTGATTAAAGGCTAAGTCAGCATTGTTCACTACATCCGAGCCTATTTTGACTTCCTTTGTTCCTTCCTCCATAGCAACAACAGCCTTATCCGTATCCACTTGAATTTCGCCAATTAAATCAGCAATTTTCTTTGCCGCTTCCTCCGACTGTTCCGCAAGTTTGCGCACTTCCTCGGCGACAACAGAGAACCCACGCCCCTGTTCTCCAGCCCTTGCTGCTTCAATCGCTGCATTGAGCGCCAAAAGATTCGTTTGACTCGCGATGTTCGATATGGTATCAACAATTTTACCGATCTCTTTCGAACGTTCACCAAGCTTCATAACCACTTGTGCCGAATTGGTCACAGTCTTGTCAATACTCCCCATCTGAGTCATGGCCATTTTCACTGCCTTACTGCCATCTTGAGCGGCATCAGCCGTTTTATTTGACATGGATGCGACATGATTGGCATTTCCCGCCGCTTGCTGAAGCTCTGTTGACATTCGTTCGATTTCTGTAGAAACCGAATTCGTTACATTACTCTGCGTCTCTGCCCCCTGGGCAACCTCATTAATAGACGATGCCACTAAGGCAGCTGCATGAGAAGATTGTTCCGCACTAGCAGTCAATTCTTCAGAAGAAGCCGCAACTTGCTCCGTTACCTGAGCTATTTCTCCAACTAAATTTTGCAGATTAGTCGTCATATGATTAAAAGCATCAGAAAGTTGTCCAATTTCATCTTGTGAATCAATAGAAAGTGCCTTGACAGCTAAATTACCTTGCGCAATTTCTCGTGCATAATGAACAAGTTCCTCCAATGGCTTTGTTAATTTCTTGGCAACAAACCAAATAACTGCACTAACAAGCAGCAGTACAATAACAAGAGCAATGACCAAAAAGTGGATCATGACATTGGCGGGTGCAAAAAACTCTTTTTCAGAAACAACCGTAGCGACGGACCAACCGGTAATCGGAATAGGTTGATAAAATGCAATTTTTTTGTCACCTTCAAATGTATACTGATAAATCCCCGCTTGTCCTGCCATCATTCTTTTCCCTAATTCCTGTGTCGAAGGATCTTCTATCTCGATAATCTTCTTATTCATAATCAATTCTTGCTTCGGATGTTGAATGTAGGTACCATCCTTAGCAATCATAATTCCATAGCCTGTTTGACCATATTTCAAGCGCTCGGTAATTTTTTGTACATACTGAAGAGAAATTCCCGCTCCTACTAAACCTTGTGGCACTTGATTATTATCTTTAATAGGTGAAACGATAAATATTGTCGGTTTGCCCGTTGTTTTAGAGATAAGAGGAGCCGTTATTTGTGTTGGCCCCCCCTTCATAATCGACTGAAAATAATCACGTGACTTGATATTACCAAGAAAAAATGAAAATTGATTTCCATTTTGCAATACCGTATGATAATCACCCGCTCGATTTGCCGCATAAATATCCTGAAATATTTCCGGGTACGCACTATGCAAATACTTATGGCGCTCAATATTAAGTGCATCAACGGCCGCAAAATCTGTATTGATAGTCTGAACTGTCGGAGTCGCCGCAATTGTTTGCGGTTCAAGCATGTTCCCCTTAAGCCAAGTTGTAATAGTATTCGCCGTTTCACCCGTTGTGACCAGCATACTTTTACTTAATTCATCATTAATTAGGCGATTTACCCCTAAATAAGCTGCAACTCCAACAGCAAGCAGCCCCACTATAACAACAGGCATAATATAAAATAACATTTTCGCTTTATACGAAATAGTTTTTAGCAAATTTGCCCCCTCCCCCCACTTGTGTATAATCTAGACAATCAGCAAGAATTTAACTACTAAAAAACAATTTTTAGAATTGAAATACTGCATATAATTAGAAGGGGAAAATCGAAGAATTTCAATCTGCCCCTTCTGACGTTTTAAGTTCTTTACTAAAAATTTCTGAATCTCTCTTATTTACAAGATCGAGCAGGATCACTAAGAACTGCTACACCTGTTTGCAATCAGCAGGTTACTTAAAAGCAACTCTTTTTGGGGGTTAATCTTCTATTTGCAAAATCAACTATGATCACTAAGGGCTGTTGCACCTGTGATTTCCAGCCATTTCACCAATAAAAGGGATCTCAATTTAATTTCGATAGCTTTAAATCCTTGCTTAATTGTTAGCCGCTGGTGATAAAAAATTCGAATCTCATCAACTTGCACAACCTCATAGCCAGCCGTATCTTCCATCGCGGGAATACCCACTGCAATATTTGGTATATAAGAACCTGTAACACTTTTCCCCGCGCAAGGACACCCGCCAATAGCTGGTTCTAGCGTAAAGCTAATGATAATGGCACCACCATGCTGTTGAATATATTTTGCCGCATCATCCTTTATGTCAAACATAGAACCTCCCGTCGTCTTAACGGCTTAATGATCCAAGTTCAATTGCCTGAGCACGCAATTTTTCTCTGAAATCAGGATGACTAATGGCGATAAGAGCCTCCGCTCTGTCACGAAGCGTTTTACCGCGTAAATCAGCGATTCCATATTCTGTGACAACATAATGCACATCATTACGACTCGTTGTAACGGCCGCGCCTCTATCAAGTTCACAGACAATCCGTGAAATCGTGCCATGCGCCGCCGTCGCCGGAAGAGCAATAATCGATTTGCCGCCTTTCGACCGCGAGGCACCGCGAACAAAATCAACCTGACCGCCCACACCGCTAAATTGACAATTGCCTATCATTTCGGCATTGACTTCCCCCATCAAATTAACCTGGAGAGCCGAATTAATGCACACCATCTTATCATACTGACCAATGATAAAAGGATCATTCACATAATCGACCGGATAAACTTCTACATCTGGATTATGATCCACAAAATCATAAAGCTTCTTCGTTCCCATCAAGAACGAAATAGTGAATTTGCCTTGATGCAGCTTTTTTTTCTTATTTGTCACGACACCAGCCAAAGCCAAGTCCACTACGCCATCAGAAAACATTTCAGAATGAATCCCTAGGTCCTTTTTGTCTTTTAAGAATAACAGTACCGCATCAGGAATGGCACCAATCCCTAATTGAAGTGTCGAGCCATCCTCAACTAGTGAGGCGACATTTTCCCCAATCGCCCGCTCAACATCGCCTATTTTAGGTGGTTTCAGCTCCACAATGGGTTCGCTGTGCTCCACGATCATATCAATATCCTTTAAATGAATCTTCGGACCACCTGTAAAAGGCATTTGATCATTCATCTGAGCAATGACCAATTTAGCCACTTCTGCTGCCGGCTTGGTATAATCTGACGATACGCCATAGCTGCAAAAGCCTTCCTCATCAGGTGGAGTCACTTGCATTAGAAGTACATCTATCGGTACCGTTGTTTGAAACAGACGGGGAATTTCCGAAAAAAAGCAAGGTGTAAAATCAGCCCGATGTTCTTGTACAGCTTTGCGAGTGGTCGCGCCAATAAAAAATCCATTATGGCGAAAACTTTTTTCCATACCCACCTGAGCATATTTCGCCGGTCCCATGGCTACCATATGGACAACCTCCACATTTTCCAATTCCGGCGCACGCGCAACTAAAGCGTCCACAAGAGTTGGCGGCTCACCCACGGCGTGCCCCAGCAGCACGCGATCACCTGATTTCACATGTTTCAGCGCTTGCTCAGGTGTCGCCAATTTTTCAGCATAAAGGCTTCTCCAATTGTCCAAAATAACTCGCCACCTTCATTAAAATTTCCACTGCAATTTTATCTTCACGTTCTTCCTTAAAATCAACAGTCGCTGCAGCAACCCGGACAGATGGTTTACTGCAGCTCTGTTGTTCAGCGCAACTCACTGTACAGCCACTGATAAAAACTACAAAATCGCAATCCTTTCGATTCCATACAATCTCGTAGCCTTGTTCTCTCAATTTGTCGCGCACTTCATAAGCAATTTTTTCTCGATTAATACGCGGGTTGCACCCGCCACAAAACTGGATTCCCACAATTCTCTTCATACTACGACGGCTGCCCCTTGCGCAAAATATGCAAAGCTTGCTGAATCAAGTCTTCACTCACTTCAAAAACAGGGACAACGCCTTTAATCTCCGGACGCTCCGCTTGAATAACCTGTTCGACAACTTCCTTTAATGTTTGCCTAGCACCGGAGCATGTAGAACATGCTCCGGTTAATCTCACCCTGACAAACCCGTCTTCCGTCGTATCTAAATAATCTATGTCGCCTTCATGACTCTGAAGGATTGGCCGAATTTTCTGTTCAATAATTTGCTCGATACTATTCATAGAATTTCCCGCCTATCTTCAATTCTACTTATTTTCACAAAGCTGTCTTATTTAGCTGCGCCCTGATCTGGAATACCGGCAATGGCCTTAGCTAATTCTTTCTTGGCTTCAATATTCCCCTGCCGTGCTATCATAATCCGTTGGGCCTGTGGCGATCCTGCACCATGCATGGATTCCGTCCGATAACCCACGGCTGCTGTGCCGAGTGTAATGTTTTCAATGAGCCGCAAGATGCGCATCCGCCATTCTGTCGGAATTGATGCCACACCTTTAAAGTATTTTTCAACCACTTTGCCGATGACTGGATGACGCAGATCTTTCTCAGAAGGCATCGTTACCATTAATCCGCCTGCAATATCTTCCGCTAAACGAGCAATCTCATAAGGAAAACGCGTAACATTCTGCTTACATACATTGGCAAGGAGTAAATCAATGAGATAAGTTCCTGACGCTGTTTTGTGTCCCTCAGCCGAACATGCAATGCCACAGGCATAAAGAGTCTCATTTAAATGCTGCATTTCGATAATTTTATCTTTCACATGCGATGCCCGCGCTGCACCATTGTAATCGGCAGCAAGAGCCGTAGCACCGATCAGAACATCACCCACTCCGACTTTACATCCACCATAGCTTTGACGATGATAACCTGCAAACCGTTCCACAAGGAGGCCGCTAAATTCTGTCTCGCCTGCCATAAAGACATTTTCCCAGGGAATAAAGACATGATCGAAGACCATCAAGGCTTCATGACCGCCGAATTTCTTATTGCCTACATCAATGCTGCCACCCTCGAGTTTACGCGTATCACACGATTGCCGTCCATAAATATAGTAGATACCTTCTTCATCCGCAGGAGCACAGAAGCTGACAGCATAATCCGCATCATCTTTTCCCATGGAAATGGTCGGCATCACTAAAATCCAGTGAGAATTAATAGCGCCTGTTTGATGAGCTTTAGCACCGCAAACAACAATACCATCTTTCCGTCTTTCCACAATATGAACAAACAAATCTGGATCAGCCTGCTTGCTTGGCGCTAGGTAACGATCGCCTTTCGGATCTGTCATAGCTCCGTCAACAGTCCAGTCTTCCTGTTGCATCTTGCGCAGAAATTTTTCAAAATTTTCATGATACTTCGTACCTAATTTTTCATCCATTTCAAATGTTACACTGTCCACAGCATTAATAGCATCCATACCGACACAACGCTGGAAACAGGCTGCGGTTTTTTGACCTAACAAGCGCTGCATTTTTACTTTTTTCACCAAGTCAGCGGAACTCTGATGAAGATGACAGAAACGGTTCACCTTTTCGCCTGTCAAATGAGAAGTGGCTGTCATCAAATCAGCATATTTCGGATCTTGCGCTAATTCATAAGTGGCTTTTACAGAATTCATGGAAGGACGAATAATGGGATGATCGACTGGATTTTCAACAAGCTCTCCTTGCAAATAAACCTTCAGATTCAGTGCCCGTAAACTTTCTTCATACTGTTCAGGTGTTTTCAAAGTCATGGTAGTACCCTCCTAATATTTTTATAATCAGAGAACTCTTTTAAAAATTCTCTGTTAAACCCTTCGTAGAAATTGTTAATCTGAAATTCGGCTATTAAATACAGGATCTTTTTCCTTATCGTATTTATGCCAATCCCGGAAAAATTCTTTGCCATAAATTAATACACAGAGAACAATGCCTACTGCGAAAGCGTATCCGGCACCTCGTGCAATCAATACAGCTGCCACAATGCCAGCCACACCAAGGTCATTAAACGTACGGGCTTTTAAAATACCAACCCGAACAGCTACATAGCCTTGCACCAACATCGTTAAAGAAAGTGCAATAGGCAATATCGGTTTCACTAAAGAGACAATCGGTGCCAGAAAATATCCAGTAAAAGTTCCCAAGCGGAAAGAAGCTACACCACCAAATAAACTGTCCATCGCTTCCCGTCCATGTTTATAGCGTTCACAAGTCACAACCTGCATCGCTGCCCAAAGTGGGCCGCACATCGACAGATCAGGACCAAAACAAGACATAAATATATTACGCAGACCACAAATCATATTATTTCGATTCGCATCATAGTGAACATTTTCATCACCATGACGGAATTCACGTGCTTCATCAATTAAAGCTTCCGCCTGAATAAGCTCGCCAAATAATACAACATATATAGCGGCTACCAGCGGCATAGCCGAAATATAATAGTGTAGAGGCGGCCAACCGATTCGCTCAGCAAAGGGACTCCATTCGGTAATAACGGTGTAGAATTGGGGAATAGTAAATCCCCATTTAATATCTGGCCAAGGTAATTCTCCGAGAAGTGGTGCAATGACAATGGCCAACGCAATCGATGGCATTAGCCCTAAGTCGGAAATTGTTTTAAGCACTTTACTTTTAACGCGCAATACTTTAAAGTGATTCGAAAATAAAATGTAAAAACCAATCCCGACAGCAATTGTAATTGTCCAGGGATACTGATCAAAGTTTTTACCCGTATCAAATACTAGTCGTACAGCAGCAATACCTGCTCCAATTAAAATACCGGCTTTTAAAGCGTCTGGCACAATATCTACAAATTTTTTGGCCAAACCGGTTACACCAAGGAAAAGAGCAAAAATCCCCAGTTCCATTTCGAAGGCAATCAAGGAATGCATGCGTGGTACACCTTCCGGAACAGCCTTAAGCCACAGCAACAATAGCGGTATGGCTGGCGTAATCCAACCAGGGACAACGGGATCGCCAAGATGAGAATGCCACAGATACAAGAAACCGTTCATAATAACAATCGTAATGGCCACTTCAAAAGGCATGCCAAGATACTCTTGTAAGACTGGAATAATACCAAGACAAACAGCACACATCAATAAACCTTGAATATAATCAGGTAATTCGAAACGGTAATGAATAAATGGTAAACGCAGTTGAAAAGGTCCTAGTGGAATAAATGGCTGTTTTTCTCCATGATTACGTTTATAAATCGGTCCTAACCAGCTCAAATAGATCAATCCCTTCGTCCTAAATTTTTACTGAACTTACCCTAGAAACGATTTTATCCCTCCATCCATTCTTAATCTCACTTGCGATTCATCAATCAATTATATTATTTGCAATTTTCATGCCAATCTGATAAATATAGAAAAGCAGCCGAAACATTAGCTTTCGACTGCCTATTCACAAAACGTTTATCGCAAGAATGCGACTTGTTTTTCTGATTATTCGATAAATTGCTTTCTACACCTGGCATTACTCATGCAGTCGCAATATTGCGACTATTTTAATTTTGCGACTTTTTTTGTTTTTAATCCATACTTCGTTACCTTACGAAATACTGTCGCTCGATCAATACCTAGCATTTCTGCGGCTTCTGCCCATGAACCACATTTTTTAAAGGCCTCTGACAACAAATAAATTTCCGTTTGTTCTACTGCTTCTTTTAACTTCGTACCACTTTTAGGTAATGAAATGCGTTCAGAGATACCTGTTGGCAGCAAATCCTCCGTCAATTCATCACCTGGTGCCGTTACCATGAGACGTTCAATCAGATTTTCCAATTCGCGCACATTACCCGGCCAAGCATACTTGACTAGTTTAGCGACCGTTTGAGGTGCCATGACTTTATGAAAACCAAAATGCGCATTAAACTTGTCCAAGAAAAAGGGAATCAGAACAGGAATATCTTCCTTCCGGTCACGCAAAGAAGTTAATTGAAGCGGAATAACCATGAGACGATAATATAAATCCTCGCGAAACTGGTCATTTTTTACCATTTTTCCAATATCGCGATGAGTAGCCGAAATAATCCGCACATCGACCTTAATGGCTTTACCGCTTCCCACTCGAACCACTTCTTTTTCCTGCAATACCCGAAGCAGTTTGACTTGAACCGCGAGGGGCAAATCCCCTACTTCATCTAAAAAAAGCGTTCCCCCATGAGCCAGTTCAAACAAACCCGGTTTACCTTCCCGCCTGGCACCGGTAAATGCCCCGCCTTCATAGCCAAAAAGTTCCGATTCGATTAAGGTCTCAGGAATGGCCGCACAATTCACCTTAATAAAAGGTTTATCAAGACCCTTGCCCCGTTTATGAATCAGCTTGGCAATGAGCTCCTTGCCTGTACCTGATTCGCCTGTAATCAGCACTGTCGAATCCACTTCAGCAATTTTCGTGGCCAATTCTACGGCTCTAGCCATGGCTGAGCTACGAAAAACAAGCTCCTTCTCTTCTACCTGTAAGGCACGCAAATGCGATAATTCAGCTTTATATTTCAGAGTCTGCTCTTCCTTTTCCCTTAATTGATCCCTGAGATTAACAAGTTCCGTAATATCCCGCACATTCGTCACAACACGATACAAATTCCCCTGTTTATCAAAAATCGGGTTTCCTGTCACAAGAATTTGATGAGTACCCCGGACGGTTTGATTAATTGTAATCCGCTTTCTCTGCTCAATAACTAAAACTGTAACCGATTGATCATAGAATTTACGCGCTACTAAATGAGTCATAGTCTGACCAATAATTTCTTCCGCCTTGATTCCGGTAATACGCTCGTAGGCATGGTTAATATGGAGCACCTTGCCCTGCCCATCCGTAATAAAAATTCCATCATAGGAAGAATTAATAATGGCTTCAAACTCTTCCAACTGTCCTTGCTGTTCCGTACCACTCACATTGCACTCATTATCCCGAATTTTTTTATTCAATAGCACCCCTCACAAATTGCGACATAATATCTCTTTAAAACGGAAAATTCGACTTAAATCAGAAAATTTCCTTTTATTTTGTGTTCTTCTTTTTTTCTCATGTACGACGAAAAAATAAATACACGGCTTGTGCTGTTTTTTCATTCATACCCGCAACTGCCGTAAGTTCATCAAGAGAAGCCGCTTTTATTTTTGCAAGCGTGCCGAAGTGGTCCCATAAAGCTTGGCGCCGCTTAGGTCCAATGCCTTGAACATGATCTAAAATGGACACTAAATTGCGTTTGGCCCGGAGTTTACGATGATAAGTAATAGCAAAACGATGGGCCTCATCACGAATCCGCTGAACGAGATAGAGAGCCTGTCCATGCCGCGGCAGAATGACTGGCTCCGACTCGCCCTCACGGTAAATATATTCGAACTCCTTGGCAAGTCCCACGACAGGGACAGTGCTAAGTCCGCACTGACGAATCACAGGCAAAGCACTATTTAGCTGCCCCTTTCCGCCATCAATAATAATCAGATCCGGGCGCGGCAAATCGTCCTTTCCGTAACGGCGCCCCACTACTTCCTGCATGGACTTAAAATCATCAGGCTTCCCTTCTACTGTCAGAAGCTTGTAGCGGCGGTAATCATCCTTTTTCGGCACTCCCCCCTGAAATACCACCATGGAAGCCACTGTTTCAGCCCCTTGTGTATGGGAAATATCAAAACATTCGATGCGATCCGGCTCAGTAGTGAGTCCCAGATAACGGCCTAAATCGCGAACAGCGCCTGTTGTTTGCTCCTCAGCCAGTGATATCTTCTGTGCCTGCTGCTCCAAAACAAGCGAAGCATTGCCTTCAGCAAGCTTCACAAGATCTCGCTTGGTACCGCGTTGAGGTACTTCAAGCTCCACCTTGCTGCCTTTCGTCTCTGTAAGCCACTGGGAAAACACCGCTCGTTCACTCAGCTCATAAGGAAGCAAGATCTCCCGTGGAATAAATGTCGCCCGACTATAATACTGCTTTAAAAAAGCGGCAAGAACTTCACCGTCCGCTTCTTCCTCACTGCCAGCAATCAAAAAGTGATCCCGACCGATCAATTTGCCACTACGCACAAAAAAGACCTGCGCACATGTCCCAACAATTGAACGGGCTAGCCCCACGACATCGTGATCACCAGACCCTGTGACTATATTCTGTTTTTCCCTGACTTTTTCGACAGCGGCCAGCTGATCACGAAAACGCGCAGCTTGCTCAAACTCCAGCCTTTCAGCCGCTTCTTCCATATTCTTCTGCAGCATTTTCACCACTGTATCACTGCGTCCCTCCAAAAACAAGCACACCGCAGCAATCATAGCGCCATAGTCTGTAGGCGTAATGAATCCTGCACAAGGCGCCAAACAACGCTTCATATGATATTGCAGACAAGGACGCTTGGCATCCAATTTCCGGCAAGAACGCAGCGAAAAGAGCCGTTTTAACAAGTGAATCGTTTCATGCATGGCCCCGGCATTTGTATAGGGACCAAAATAACGTGCACCATCCTTTAACACCTTACGCGTCGCATAAATTCTCGGATATTGTTCTGTCGTTGTCACTTTAATATAGGGAAAGGTTTTATCATCACGCAAACTAATATTGTATTTAGGACAATGCTTTTTAATTAAATTACACTCTAAAATAAGTGCCTCAATCTCGGAATTTGTAATAATGATTTCCAAATCCGCAATATGAGACACAAGGGCATTTACTTTAGGAGAATGGTTGACGCTGGATTGAAAATAAGAACGCACACGATTTTTTAGATTAATAGCCTTACCCACATAAATAATTTTCCCTTGACTGTCCTTCATCAAATAACAGCCCGGCCGATCCGGTAACAGGACAAGTTTTTCCGCCACCTCTTCTGTCACAGCCAACACCTCCAGATTCTCCTCATTCAGCTTGTAGTAAAGTTACACAATATAACCAAAATGTTCAAAAAGTTATTGTAAAAACAAGGACCGTGTTTTATAATAGTTGATATTAGGACCAAGTATCATTTAAATATAAATTTTTCCAATAATCCAATAATAAGAGGAAACTCTAACAATAAATGCCTATTTGTTCAAGCACGTAGTGCTTAACAGCGACCGCACCAACGGTCGCCTTTTTTTATTGCCCGTTTCCTTGCAAACTGCCCACTCTGTTTAACAAAGTGGGCAGTTTATTCATTCAATTTTACTTGCTCGTTCCCCGTTCAAGGAGGGGTGCTAAATATTGCCCCGTATAGGAAGTCCTTTCACGAACGATTTGTTCCGGTGTTCCCTGCGCTACTAAGGTACCGCCGCGTACGCCGCCTTCTGGACCCAAGTCCAGAATATAATCGGCTGTCTTAATGACATCCAAATTATGTTCAATAACAATGACTGTGTCGCCGCCATCAACAAGGCGCTGCAATACCTCAAGTAAACGATGAATATCGGCTGTATGCAGCCCTGTCGTCGGTTCGTCTAAAATATAAATCGTCTTGCCTGTACTACGCTTGGCAAGCTCAGTGGACAGCTTTACGCGCTGCGCCTCACCGCCTGATAATGTCGTCGCAGGTTGACCCAATTTGATATAACCTAAGCCTACATCCTTGAGAATTTGCAATTTTCGATGCAGTTTCGGGATATTCTGAAAGAAATCTACCGCTTCATCCACAATCATATCAAGCACTTGCGCGATACTTTTGCCTTTATAGCGTACTTCTAAAGTTTCTCTATTATAACGGGCTCCTTTACATACTTCACAAGGCACATAAACATCAGGCAGAAAATGCATCTCAATTTTAATAATGCCGTCACCATGACAGGCCTCGCAGCGGCCGCCTTTGACATTAAAACTAAATCGGCCGGGTTTATAACCTCTGATACGGCTGTCAGGCGTCTGGCTGAATACCTCGCGTATACCGTCAAACAGCCCTGTATAGGTAGCCGGATTCGAACGCGGTGTACGACCGATGGGCGACTGGTCGATTTCAATAATTTTATCAATATTTTCGGCACCAACAAGCGTTTTATGAGCCCCAGGCTTAGCACGGCTGCCATACACCTTTTGCGCCAATCCTTTATAAAGAATTTCATTGACAAGCGTACTTTTACCTGAGCCAGACACCCCCGTTACAGCCGTAAACACGCCTAAAGGAAACCGAGCCGTAATGTTTTTTAAGTTATTTTCCCTGGCCCCCACCACTTCAATCCATTTTCCATTGGGCTTACGCCGTTTGGCTGGTACAGGAATGCTCTTCTTTCCGCTTAAATACTGACCTGTAATGGATTCCGGACAATTTTTAATATCTTCTACCGTTCCCTGGGCCACGACCTTGCCCCCGTGCACCCCAGCAAGAGGGCCAATATCAATAATATGGTCCGCTGCATACATGGTATCTTCGTCATGCTCAACAACAAGCAGCGTATTGCCTAAATCACGTAAGTGCTTGAGCGTGTCAAGCAAGCGATTGTTATCACGCTGATGTAATCCAATGCTGGGTTCATCGAGAATATAGAGAACCCCCACGAGACCGGAACCAATCTGGGTTGCCAGACGAATACGCTGCGCCTCGCCGCCGCTCAAAGTACCTGCTGCACGATCCAGCGTAATATAATCAAGACCAACATTATTTAAAAATCCCAGTCTCGCATCAATTTCTTTCAGAATCTGCCTGGCAATCAGCTGCTGTCGCTCAGTAAGCTCGACGGCAGAAAAAAATTGTTGACTGTCAGCAATATTGAGCTGCGTCACTTCATAGATATTCTTCGAACCAATACGAATAGCCAGTGATTCCGGTTTCAGCCTTGCACCATGACATTTTGGACAAGGCTTCACACTCATAAATTCCTCAATTTCCTCCCGCATCATATCAGAAGTCGATTCACGATACCGTCTGCTTAACAGCGGGAGAGTTCCTTCAAAAGGTACCTGATAGGTGCGCGTCTCACCATACATATTTTCATATTGGAAAGTCAATTTTTCATCAGAGCCCTGCAAAATAAGCTGTTGCAGTTTTTCAGGCAGACTATCCCACGGCTCATCAAAAGAATGACCGTGCTGAGTGACAAGCGCCTCAAGCTGACACATAAAATAAGAATTTCGATTCTTGCTGACAGCCGCAATGGCTCCGTCACCCAGCGTCTTACTGCCATCGGGAATAATGCTGCTTGGATCAAGCTCCATATTATAGCCCAGACCAGTGCAAGCCGGACAGGCACCATAGGGACTGTTAAAAGAAAACATGCGCGGTGCAATTTCGGGTAGACTGATACCGCAATCCACGCAAGCAAAATTCTGGCTAAATGTCAGATCTTCCTTGCCGCCCGCATTGACAAGAACCACACCGTTGCCTACTTTCAGCGCCGTTTCTAATGATTCTGCCAAACGGGATTCACTGCCTTGGCGCACAATCACACGATCTACGACAACCTCAATCGTATGCTTTTTATTCTTTTCCAGCGAAATGTCTTCCGCCACATCGAGTGTCTGGCCATCGACGCGAACCCGTACGTAGCCATCTTTGCGAATCTGGGCCAGCACCTTCACATGCTCGCCTTTCTTGCCGCGAATCACAGGCGCCAAAACAGTCAGACGCACCCCATCGCCAAGAGTCCTAAGTTGATCCACCATTTGCTCCACCGTTTGCTGACGAATGGGCTTACCGCAATGCGGACAATACGGCACACCCGCCCGGGCAAACAAGAGCCGTAAATAATCATAGATCTCTGTTACCGTCCCCACTGTCGAACGGGGATTACGGCTCGTTGTTTTTTGATCAATAGAAATGGCTGGTGACAACCCCTCAATATAATCCACATCAGGCTTGTCCATTTGCCCTAAAAACTGCCGGGCATAAGCAGAAAGTGACTCCACATAACGACGCTGTCCTTCCGCATAAATCGTATCAAAAGCAAGCGATGACTTGCCTGAACCACTCAGCCCTGTAATCACCACAAGCTTATCACGGGGAATCGCAATATCAATATTTTTTAGATTGTGCTGTCTGGCACCCTTAACAAAAATCTGTTCCTTCACTCACTTGTTCCTCTCTTCCATCATTGTCCACTGGCCTTTGTCCAAAAAAATCAATTCGATTTTATGCGCGTTTGCCTGGCTCTCTTTGCTTTACCAGCCGTCTTTGCTTTAGTCTCGCTCTCATTGAGCATCTTCTTGAGTTTCTTAATTTCATCGCGCAATTCGCCTGCTCGCTCAAATTCCAGCGCCTTGGCAGCCGCTTTCATCTCTTTTTCCAAACTGGCCGTAAGATCCTGCATTTCGCGCTTACTCAGGTTGCTCAGCACATCCGGCTCATAAGGTGTTTCCGCCTCAGCTACCTTCGTTGTTTGAATTAAGTCACGAACCTTTTTCACAATTGTCTGCGGAGTAATACCATACTTTTTGTTATGAGCTAGTTGAATATTCCGCCGCCGTGTTGTTTCATCAATGGCCCGTTTCATTGAACCTGTTTGATGATTGGCATACATAATGACCCGTCCATGAGCATTGCGTGCCGCCCGGCCAATCGTCTGAATCATCGACGTCTCCGACCGTAAAAAACCTTCCTTATCCGCGTCAAGGATCGCGACAAGCGAGACTTCAGGCAAATCCAACCCTTCACGTAACAAATTAATGCCCACAAGAACATCAAACACACCCGCGCGAAGATCTCGGATAATCTCGCCCCGCTCAATTGTCGCAATATCCGAATGCAAATACCGTACTTTAATCCCTGTTTCCTTTAAGAATTCCGTCAAGTCTTCCGCCATCTTCTTAGTCAGTGTCGTAACAAGAACTCGCTCATTCCGAGCCGCGCGCACCTTGACTTCACCAAGCAAATCATCGAGCTGTCCTTCAATGGGCCGTACCTCCACTTCAGGATCAACCAAGCCTGTTGGACGAATAATTTGCTGCACAATCTGCTCTGAATCACGCACTTCATATTCCGACGGCGTGGCTGATACATAAATAATTTGATGAATACGTTCTTCAAATTCATCAAATTTCAGTGGTCGATTATCATAAGCTGATGGAAGGCGAAAACCATTGCCAATAAGCGAATCCTTCCGCGAACGATCACCGGCATACATGGCCTTAACCTGGGGAAGTGTCACATGGGACTCATCAACAACCATCAAAAAATCTTCCGGAAAATAATCAATCAGTGTATAAGGGGAATCGCCTGGCGCACGGCCTGTTAAATGACGCGAGTAATTTTCAATGCCTGAACAATAACCCATTTCAGCCATCATTTCCAAATCATAATGCGTGCGCTGCTCCAAGCGCTGCGCTTCAAGCAATTTGCCTTCGGCCCGAAGTTTCATCAGACAATCGGCAAGCTCCGCTTCAATATCGCCGACGGCCCGTGTCAGATTCTCACGCGAGGTAACATAGTGTGAAGCAGGATAAATCGCAATATGCTTGCGCTTGGCGAGTATTTCACCTGTTAGGGTATCAAGCTCAACAATCCGTTCTACTTCATCGCCAAACAACTCAATCCGTACGGCTCGTTCTCCATAGCCAGCAGGGAAAACTTCAATAACATCGCCACGCACCCGAAACTTGCCGCGCACAAAATTAATATCATTGCGTTCATACTGAATTTCTACTAGCTTGCGTAAAATTTCATCACGATCCTTCACTTGTCCCTCTCTGAGCGACAGCACCAGACCGTGATACTCATCAGGCGAACCCAAGCCGTAAATACAAGACACACTCGCCACAATAATCACATCACGTCGTTCAAATAAAGAACTTGTCGCTGAATGTCGCAATTTATCAATTTCATCGTTAATTGATGCATCTTTCGCAATGTACGTATCTGTCTGAGCGATATAAGCCTCAGGTTGATAATAGTCGTAATAGCTCACAAAATACTCCACAGCATTGTTGGGGAAAAATTCTTTGAATTCACTAGCAAGCTGCGCCGCTAGTGTCTTATTATGGGCAATCACAAGTGTCGGTTTTTGCACCTTTTCAATGACTTTCGCAATTGTAAACGTCTTACCTGTTCCTGTGGCTCCAAGCAACACTTGACCTTTCATATTTTGCTCAATCCCCTGAACTAATTGCTCAATCGCAGCTGGCTGATCGCCTGCCGCATCATAGGGAGCATGCACTTCAAAAGGAATGCCTCCTTCATGAAATACAGTATTCAGCTTCGGAACAGTCCCCATCGTCACGACCCCCTTAGAAATCTATAATAAATGAAAATAATTTATCTTTATAGATAATCATTATAACATAAATGAATGAATAAAACAGCTTAATGAAACACGAAAAGCTGAATAAGATATCATCAAAATACTATCATACCTGCCTGGCAAAAACAAATAGATAGAAGAAGTCAGCAGAATCCATTTATGACCAGGCAGGCATAGAAAAATCCTATGCCGTCTCAACTACTGTCAACTAAGCAGAACCGCCAGGCAACATTTTATACACCCAGCAGGCACAGAAATCGTATTACTATAAGCGGAAGTCAAGGTCTATACAGACAAAAATAGCAGAAAATGCCCTGAAATTAAGCATTCCCTGCTATTTTTTACCACTACATATCCAACCTATTATAAGAAATCTTTCCGAATCGGTGTAAAAGAGTCAATAATAATGGAATCCTCTAGAGCGACAACGCCATGCAAAACATTTTTCGGCGCATAATAACAGTCCCCTTGCCTGACAACTTTCTTCTCACTGCCAAGAGTCAATTCAAAGCTGCCTTTGGCAATATAACCGGCCTGTTCATGATCGGTGTGCTTATGGAGTGCGCCAATTCCACCTTTTTTGAAGTGAACTTCCGCAAGCATCAAGTCCTCACCACTCACGATAATTTTGCGGGAAGTCAAGTCATCAAGTTGTTTAAAACCGGGATTTTCCATCATTGTAAAAGTCTCCTCATCTCTAGCCCTACTGCTGCATTTTTCCCTGCACGACTTCGAGGGCTTTTTGCAATTGAATATCCTGAGAGCCTGGGGTTAACGGCGGCATCTCAAGCACAATATCGGGATCAATACCAATCCCATTAATGGAACGATCATTCGGAGTCAAATACTTAGCAATCGTCAGTTTGATGGCTGTACTGCCATCAAGACGCATGAGCGTCTGAACTGAACCCTTACCATAGGTCTTCGTCCCAATCAGTGTACCTGCCTGTGTATCCTGAATAGCTCCGGCTACAATCTCCGAAGCGCTGGCACTCCCGCCATTGACAAGAACGGCTACGGGATATTTTACAGCCTCTAAGGTAGATGAATGGACTTCTCGCGTACCATCGCGTGTCACAACAGATACGATAGGTCCCTTGGGAACAAATTTATTGGCTACCTTGACACATTCTTCAAGAAGCCCGCCTGGATTATCACGCAAATCAAGCACAACTGCCTGCATCCCTTGGTTTTCCAATTCTTGATACTGCTTCAAAAAGTCATTGCCTGTATTTTCATTGAACATGGCAATCCGAATATATCCCACATGATTTGGAAGCAGCTTGCCTGTCACTGTTTTGATTTGAATATTGGACCTTACTAAAGTATAATCTTTGATTTCCTCATTGCCTCGCTTAATGGAGAGTACCACACTAGAACCTTCAGGTCCCCGGATTTTATTCACAGCCTCATCAAGAGCCAGTTCCTTCGTCAACTGACCATCGATTTTCACAATCTGATCGCCGCTTTGAATCCCGGCCTGATCGCCCGGCGTTCCTTCAATAGGCGATACAACAGTCAGCATTTTATCCTTCACGCCAACAACAATGCCAATACCACCAAAAGATCCCTCTGTCTCAATCATGAAATCCTTAAACATCTTGGCATCCATATAAACGGAGTGGGGATCCCCCAAAGAACTAACCATCCCCTTAATGGCACCCGCCATCAACTGATCTACAGGCACATCTTCGACATATTTGGATTTTACAATCTGTACAGCCCGAAAAAACTGCACTGTTGACAAAACATCCCCTGTATGTACCTTAAGCAGATAAAAGAATCCCATGGTTGTGGCACTAAAAGTAAGTAGCACCAACAAGATGGCTGAACCAATAATTTTACGCCGACTCATAACACACCACCTAACATTCCTCAGCCTGTGGCGCGTAACACGCCAACTTTTCTTGTTAACTATATGCATATATAAACAAAACTATGCTCTCTTGCTTGTCACCGCTTAAGGCAAGTAATTCATTGGGTTCACAGGACTACCATTTAACCGCACTTCAAAATGACAATGAGGACCTGTGGCATAACCTGTCATCCCCACAAGCATAATAGCCTGTCCTTTGGCCACACGTTGTCCCTCACTGACTAACAGCTCGCTGCTATGACCGTATAGAGTGACAATCCCGCCACCATGATCAATCATGATCGTTTTACCATAGCCATCCATCCAACCGGCATAAGTCACAACACCCGTATCTGCTGCAACAACAGTCTCACCATAGCCCGCCCCAATATCAATGCCGCTATGGAACCGCTCACCACCAAGCACAGGATGATCGCGCCAGCCAAAGGGTGAAGTAATGGGCCCACCCACGGGCCAGATAAATACACCGCTACCACCACCGCCGCCAATACCGCGGTTACCGCTGCGAATCATCTGCTCAATCTGTTGAGAAGTAGCCAAGAGTTCCTCATAAGCCCGCTGGGCCATATCGCGTTGATTGACTGCCGCATTTAGCGTCGCTTGTTGTGCCGCCTTTTTTGATTCAAGAATTTGCTTTTTCTGCTGCGCCGCCTTCTGCAAAGGCGTAATGGCGGCTTCATCGCGTTCAAGCTCACCTTTTTTATCTATAATAAGCTGGCGTTCCGCTTTGACCTCAGCCACAAGATCAATATCTTGTTTTACTACGCGCTGCAATAAATCAAGGCGCGTAGTAAAATCACTAAAATCGCTTGCGCCAAACAAAACATCAATATAACTAATTTGACCATTTTTATAAACATCACGCATGCGAATATTCAAAACCTTCGTGCGCGCACTTAACATTTTTTCCGCATTGGCTAAAATGACTTTATTAGCAGCAATTTGCTGTTGCGTCGCCTTCAATTGATTGTCCACAAGCTGATATTCATTCTGAGCTACATCCAGCTCCATTTGCGTCTTTTGTAAAGTTCCTGTCACAGAATCGACTTGCTGCTGTGCAACAGCGGCTTGGCTTTGTTTTTCAGTCATCTGCTGCTGCAAATCCTGTTCAGCAAATGCAGGTATGATCATAAAAATCAGCAAAAGTCCCGCCATAAATAGGACAAATCCTTTTTTCATCGTTCCCATCCAATTCCCCCTCATTTACACCTTTAAAAACCTGCGCAGTGAAATGGTACTGCCCAATGCACCAATGACCGTTCCCGCCACAAGCAAAAACAAGCTAATCTCCGTAATAAAGGGATACCGTGGAATAAGTGGCAGAAAAGCCATAGATTGAACAACCTTGTCAGTCAGCATATTATAAGACTGAGCTAAGAATAATACAGCAATCAAAGCCCCGCCAAATCCCAATATAATGCCTTCAAGCAAAAAAGGCCAGCGAATGAACCAATCGGTGGCACCCACATATTTCATAATGCCAATTTCACGACGTCGCGCAAAAACAGTAATTCGAATGGTATTGGAAATAATAAACAGGGCTGCAAAAGCTAAAAAAATGATGAGAATAAGCCCAAAAATGCGAATCATCTGCGTCAATTGAAACAGCTTCTCCACTACTTCCTGGCCAAACCTGGCATTTTCTACCCCATTTAGCTGACTAATAGCCTGCGCAACAGGCTTAACCTGTGCAGGCTGATCCACCTTCACTTCAAAAGCATTTGGTAAAGGGTTGCTGTCCCCAAGGGCTGAAAGCAAACTTTGTTGCTCACCCAACCGCTGCTTAAACTTGACAAGTGCTTCATCCTTGCTGACAAAGGTAACTTCCGTCACACCCGTTAACTGTGTAATGCGTGTTCCCACTTCCCGCATAGCACGATCATCTAAACTATCCTTTAAATAAACGGAAATTTCCACTTTGGATTCTAGCTCTGATGCCAAATGATTTAAATTCAATACCATCATTAAAAAAGTACCCAGAATTAACAGGGACAAAGCGACTGTAGTAATAGAAGCAATACTCATCAGGCCGTTATGACGCAAAGACTTTACGGCTTCCGTCACAAAGTATTCGCCTGTTCTAATCTTCATAGCCGTAGGCCCCTTTCTCTTCATCACGCACAATGCGGCCCTTTTCCATGGCAACAACGCGTTTTTTCATAGCATCCACAACATACTGGTCATGTGTCGCCATAATAATCGTTGTCCCCTGTTGATTGATTTTTTCAAAAATCTTCATAATCTCCCAGGAAGTTTCAGGATCTAAATTTCCTGTTGGCTCGTCAGCAATCACAATAGCCGGTTGATTCACAATCGCCCGGGCAATAGCAACACGCTGTTGTTCGCCGCCAGATAATTCCGTCGGATAATGCCGCGCCCTGTGACGCAGTCCCACAAGATCCAGGACATGACTCACCCGTTTCTGAATCTCCCGATGAGGTGCTTCAATAACTTGCATAGCGAAAGCCACATTTTCATAGACCGTTTTATTTAACAGCAGCCGAAAATCCTGAAATACCGTTCCCAGACTACGCCTGAGATAAGGCACTTCGCCAAGATCCATTTGTGTAATATCACGACCATTGACAAAAATCTGCCCAGTTGTAGGCAGTTCTTCACGAAACAATAATTTAACAAAAGTCGATTTACCCGCACCACTCGGTCCCACAAAAAAGACAAAATCGCCTGTGGCGATATTAATCGTAACATCATGCAACGCAACCGCGCCATTACTATACACTTTCGAAACATTTGACATGGTGATCAAACCATCCGCACTCCTTTTAAGCCAATCCCTTGACAAACAATCATATTTTGCTTTCTATTCGACAAGCAATACAAAAAACCTTCCCAACTGACTTACTCCGACTTATTTTAATATATTCCAGACATAATAAGTTGTTACACCAAGAACAATTAAAAGACCAAAATACCAACAGGCTACAGTCATTTTTTGATACATGCCTAATTTATAATAGTTGACAGGCTCCTTGTCCTGCCACAGTCGAATGAGAGAAAAGAAAAAAATAATCAAAATAAAAAGATTGTATGTAAAAAAAAATAACAGGGCCAGTATGATACAACCGCTCCACCAAAGTTTCGGATGCACGGCGCCAACAATCTTTTCGCCGTCAAGAGGCGCACAGGGAATCAGATTAAGCAAATTGAGTAAACATCCTGTGTAGCAAAGAACAAGCATAAGTGTACTATCCGTCCACAAATAACAGGCCAGACAAATGAGCGCCGAAAGCGTTCCTGCCGCCGGGCCCGCCACAGCAATATTGGCTTCCATTTTGGCATTGAAAGGCACATCACACAGCCGAATAACTGCGCCCACAAAGGGAATAAACCATGGCCCTTTAGCAGATATGCCTACAGCCCGCGATGCCACTAGATGCCCGGCTTCGTGAATAAACAAGAGAGCAATAAACCCCAGAGCAAACTGGAAACCAAAAGCAGCAGCATAAATGATAAGCGACAATGTCATCGACACGGCGCTAGTCAGAATAGTAGAGCCTATGTTAAGCATAACAGACAGTCCCATGGCCGCAATACAAACGCGACGAACAAGGCGACTGCCAAAACTAACCACCTTCAGCGCCCCCATGGTCATCCCTCCCCAAAAAGGCTCATTCCATCTATATGCGGAATGAGCCTTTTTGAGTGATAAAATTATCTAAAGCTTTTGGATGGAACCAAAACCTTCGCCAAGCACATCATGAGCATTAGCGACAATCACGAAAGCACCTTCATCCAGACGATGTACAAGTTCCTTCATCCGTGACACTTCCGTGGGACTGACGACACAAAAAACAACTTCACGGACTTCACCCGTATACCCACCGCGTCCACTAAGATAGGTAACACCACGACCCAATTCATCCATAATGGCGGTTCCCACAGCGTCCGGGCAAGATGTCATAATAATAAAGGCCCGCGCCGAACTGCGTCCTTCCTGAACAAGGTCTAGAATCTGCGTAGCCACAACAAGCGTAATCAACGCATAAAGAGATAGCTCACTTTTGCCGAAAGCAAAACCCGCCAGGGTAATGACAAAGAAATCTACACCAAGTAGTGCCTGACCTACGCTAATGCCTGTAAGTTTATTAATAATGGCTGCCCCCAAATCGGTGCCAGCCGTCGTCCCGTTAAATTTAAACACCAGCCCCAGACCAAGCCCGTCAAGAACGCCGCCATAAAGACAGGAAAGCAGCGTATCATTTGTGAGCACCGGCACAAAAGGGGCCAGACCATCAATAGCAAAAGACAAGACAACCGCTCCGAACAAGGTATTCAATCCATAGCGCTTGCCAAACATCTTGACGCCGATCAAAAACAGCGGAATATTAAGGGCCAAACTTGTCATGCCAACAGGCACGCCAAATAAATAATGAAAAACAATGGCAAGTCCCGTAATACCGCCTGCAGCAATTTTATTAGGAATTAAAAACATATTCAAAGCAACAGCGCTAAGCAAAGCACCGACAGTAATGCCACATGCGTCCCTCATCCATCTCTTCAAATAGTCATCCCCTTTATTTACTTGTGATCAATTAATGCTAATGCCTGTTCCGCATTGGAAAAAGCCTTATTACGTAATTCATTAATCCGCGCTTGCCGAGAGTCGTTGGACTGCAGCATTTCCGGCCATAAAGCCTGAATATGCTTCACCATGGCTTCAAAAGTAACAGACTGGAGCGATCCAACATGATGAACAGACATGGTCTCTAAGAAACGATCAATTTTCGGATCATAAGAAATACCAAGCAGCGGCACATGCATGACAGCGGCAAAAATTAATGCGTGTAAACGAACACCAATTAATAAGTCCAAATTTCCCACAAGAGATAACATTTCAGTTGTCGTATATTCTTCTTCAAGCAGTGTTGCTGATTCCTGCATATGACTCACTACCTTTTGGGCGGCCTCATAATCATCAGGCCACTGCATAGGCAAAAACACGACTCTTGCCTGATAGTTTCTCACAAGATAGTCGGCAGTCTGAGCCAAAACGGTTTTATAATGTCCCCAATCTTTCCATTCGCGCACGCTAATACCAACAATTGGACGGGCCCCTTCCACACGATACTTGCGCAAAATTGTCCGCCCAATCTGTCTGTCCACAGGATGCATGGCAAGAACAGGATCAGCTGTCACAAAAACTGGCGGCTGATCCACACCCAAATACTTAAGCTCCGCCCGTGAACCTTCGTCACGCACGGTGATCAAATCCACCTTATTACCAATGTAACGCATCGCAGCCTGCGCCATGGCCTTACGCACCGGGCCAATCCCTTGCGCATAAAGCATCACAGGCTTGCCAAGATGTTTAGCAATGAAAACAATACTCAAATAATAATAAATACTGCGATCACTTGTAACATCTTGCAGCAAACTGCCGCCACCACTAATCAATAAATCGCAGCGTGCAATAGCAGCAAATATTTTAGGATAATTGAGGCGATATAAAGCCTTGACTCCATGACGCTCACGCGTGTCCTTCGGATTACCTGAGATAACTGTAATCGAAACACTCGGCTCTAAATCAGTGAAAGCCTCGATCATCGCAGCCAGCATGGCCTCATCGCCAGCATTGGCGAAGCCATAATAGCCCGATATGACTATCTCACTCATCAGAAAAAGTTCTCCTTCCAGCCCGTTTCACCAGAACACGAATGAACTGTACCCCAAGCACAACGACCACACCAATCACCGCGCCAAACACAACGCCATTAATACCTCTGTCAAAAGACATGAAGACAGGCGTCCGAATATGGGCAAATGTCTCTACAAGAGACATCAAACCAATCGTAGCACATATAGTCAATGCAAAGTGCACAAACCGTGGCCAACGTTGATAAAAAGCCATAGCAGCCAACAAAAATGCCGGATGACCAATCAAAAATTCCTTTTCACGGGGTCTGGCGTACAAGACATTTTCTAAAAAAGCTCGTGCTTGCACTTCGAAATTAGGCACAGGAACACCCGCAGTATGGCCTGATCGTCCAACATAAACCAAAGCAACGATAGCAACAACAGCCAGTGCCAACATACTTTTCATGGTAATTGTCATATTGAGTAATTGGCGAAGTTGCGGTCCAATTTTTTGGGTCTTCATCTGAGGAAACAAATTGAATCGTGTTAAATAAACAATAAAAATCAAGACAAGGGGAAGCACAAAAGTTACCTTGACGCCACGATAAATTTCCATCTCAAGGAAAAAACGCACATCACCCAGAAGAGCCGCTACATAGAGGCCTCCCACCATGGCAATCGCAAAAGCAACGGCCAAATTCGAAAGTCCCTTGCCCAAAATCTTACCAATTGAAAAATCCTGGGCCTTGTCTTCACGCCACCTGTCCAATTGATAAGTCATGGCAAGAACAGGAAGTGTCACAGCAGAGAGCGTTGCCGCTGCCTGCCGAACAAGAGTGCCGCTGCCCTTTAAAATGGGAACCAGCATAATGACTGTCGGCACAATCAGTAACATATAGAGATATTTATCAGGAACAGGCCGAATGGCTGACACTAAGAGACACACAGCCGCCCAGCACCCCAGAATAATCAGCGATAACAGCCAAGGACTCGGGTAATAAACAGGAAACACCGAAGCGCGACCCAAAGTAAAGCCCTTTTCCGTAAGCAAATCACGAATTCCTTGCACATATTTTAAATTTGTTTCAAGAAGTGTCATGCCTTGCGCGGGAATATCATATTTACGCAATAAATTCACGCGAATATTACGTTCTTCATCCGTAAGCAACCAGCGATGAACCGCTTCATCCAATTTTAATTTGGGCTGCTCATCTTTAGGAATCACATAGACCCGTGCTGAACGGTAGTCATTCAACACGGCAAGTGGAAGTAAACCTTCTTGTTTCATAAATTGCAGTTGCAAAGGATGCTCAATCATATCCAGTGTTAGATCTTTGGCTTTCAATTCCTGAGCTACCTGCGAAATTAAGCCAGGATAGCCTGTTACTTCATCACCAGAAAACATAATAGATGATACATGATCAATCGGACGAATCCGGTCAAATACAGATTGAACATCATCCGGCTTTACCTTCAGATAATTCGTTGGCCGTGGCACCACATAATACCCGTGAGCTGCCACAGTTTGCATCTCCTCCGATGACAAACCCAAATTCCATTTAACCACTTTTTCGTAATTAGCCTTCACAGCTAAAACCGGAAAAGCTCCATCCGCAAGCTGTTCAACCCGATCAGGACTCAAGCGGCGCGCCAAATCACTCTTAACCTCAGCAAAAGCCTGATCATTGTTACCGATGACATAGGTCTCAGCCGCTGCGATTCTCCCGCTGACAGCTAAATTCCGCCAGAAGGGATCTGTTAAGGTACCTTCCCGATACTGATGGAGAATCGTTGCACCAGGTATAGCTGTCACCTTACCACTCTTGTTTAACTTTTCCAGCGTCGTATCATAGACAGCAAGTGAAGTAAGCCCCGCTTCCTTAAACTGACCTAAGAGTGATTCAAGGGACACGCCCTCCACTTCAGAAAGCTCGACAATGTCTTCATAATCCAAGACAAGTTCCACGGTCCGATTATTTTGTTCCAGCTGAAATCTTTGTACACATATGCCACAAGCTGCGACAAGTCCGACAATGACCAGCACCTTAAATATTTTATTATATCGATAGGCCACAATCTTCTCCACCTTTATTCTTTGACCCTTCATGGATTACTCGTTATTGTGCATGATTTCCTGCTATAATAACAATTTGTCCATTTTCGAGTACAATATCCTGAATCGTCGTACCAAAGGGCAGCTTCTTCAAATCAAGCAAGGGAATTTCCGTCAGCATGGTCCCGCCGATATTCCCAACAAGAACATGATTAAGTAAAAAACGGTCTGTCACAAATTTAAGTTTTTGTCCGTCTGACACAATCTTGCCTTCCAGTGTAACAACCACCTTGGCTATCGCCCCAAGAGACAAATTCGTACTCACTGTCACCTTGTCTGGCGTAATCAGGACTTCCGCATTGTGACTGCCCTTGACATTGGCATCTAAAAACCGGGCAAGCTCGGCCTGTGGCACCGTCCCTGTGACAGTGAGATCACGCACAGACTTGAGAACAAACTTTTTTTGCGTCAAAAGGGCGTTCATATCAAGCTGTACATCCTTGAGTACTGCCTGCATACTACTGAGGGTAATCTTATCAATTTTTGCCTGTTCGGCATCCACCGTCACTTGATCAAACTGGCCTGTAAGCATTAGCACAGCCGGCGTCTTATGGACCTCGACAGTCACATTATCACTGTTTGTTAGTTCCTTCAGACTTTGCACAGCATAACGAGACACAAGTCCTGGCAAAAATCCATCTGCAATGATGAACACAACCAGCAGAATGCCAATCAACAAGATTCCCTTTCGTCTCATCTGCTCACCCTCTCTTACTCATTTTTGGCTCCCGCTTGTTTCAAATAGGCTTCAATAAACAAATTAATTTCGCCGTCCATGACAGACTGCACATTGCCTGTTTCTGCACCTGTACGGTGATCTTTTACAAGATTATAAGGATGGAAAACATACGAACGAATCTGACTTCCCCATTCAATGGCTCGATATTCGCCGCCAATTTCATTTTTCAGTTCCTGCTGTTTTTGTTGCTCTAAAACAAATAACTTCGCTCTGAGCAATTTCATACATTGTTCACGATTTTGAATCTGCGAGCGCTCGCTTTGACACTGCGCCACAGTCCCTGTCGGCAAATGAGTCATGCGCACAGCAGAGTCCGTCTTATTAATATGCTGCCCCCCTGCACCACTGGCCCGGTAGGTATCAATACGCAGATCAACGGGATTAATCTCAATCTCCACAGCATCATCAATTTCCGGCATAACATCAGCCGCCACAAAAGACGTGTGACGCCGCGCCGCCGCATCAAAAGGCGAAATTCTCACCAAGCGATGAACACCCTTCTCCGCCTTCAAATAGCCGTAGGCATGAGGCCCCGAAATTAACAGAGTGACGCTTTTTACACCTGCTTCATCACCAGCCAGAAAGTCCATGGTTTCCACTTTATAACCATTCTTTTCGGCCCAGCGCACATACATTCTTAAGAGCATCTGCGCCCAATCCTGCGCTTCTGTACCGCCTGCTCCGGCATGAAGCGTTAAAATAGCATGATTCTCATCATATTCGCCGCTTAACATGAGCGCCAGTTCTAAATGATCAATTTCCTGCTGCATGGCCGACAGTGTGCCTGCCACATCATCATAGACACTTTCATCAGCTTCATCCATGCCAAGCTCCCACAGAATCTTTGTATCAGCCAACTTCTTTGTTAAATCGTCATAGGCCACAACAGAATCTTTGAGGCGAGTCACTTGCTGTGACATCTTTTGCGCACTTGTCGGATCATCCCAAAAACCGGGTGCCATCATTTCTTGTTCTAACCGTTGTATTTCAATTTCCTTGTTATCAACGTCAAAGGGAAACCCTGATTTCCTGTAACTTCTTGCCTGCTCTTTCAATCTCAATCCGTAAATCTTCTAACAACAAAACTCATCTCCCACAACAATTCTTATATTTTTTGCCTGATCCGCAAGGACAAAGATCATTGCGGCCCACCTTATCATGATTCACAATCGGCGATTTCACATGTTCTTCCTCTTCACCATGGGAAGTCCTTGCATCATGCAGCCGATCCGCAGCCTGAGGCTGTTGTGTCATCACATTGACACGGTAAATATATTTTACAATTTCATCTTGAATATGCTCAATCATTTGCTGGAACATATCATAAGCTTCCAGTTTATATTCAATCAAAGGATTCTTCTGACCATAAGCCCGAAGTCCAATCCCCTGACGAAGCATTTCCATGGCATCCAAATGCTCCATCCATTTATCATCGACAACCTTGAGCATAATGACCTTTTCAAGTTCCCGCATCGTTTCTTCGCCAAACAGCGCTTCACGGGCATCATAAGCCTCAGTCGCGGCCTTCACTAAATCTTCCTGAAGTTCAAAGCGACTGAGTTTTGCCAGCTCTTCCGCTTTCAACCGACCCTCAACAGCAAAATATTCCTCACTGTAATTAATTAGACCGGCAAGATCCCACTCTTCCTCATAAACTTTCTCGTTCGCATAGAGATCCATGCCCTGTTCAATGATTTTCTCAATCATCGGGAAAATATGAGGACGCATATTTTCGCCCATCAAGATCTGACGGCGTTGGCTGTAAATGACTTCGCGCTGCTGATTCATGACATCGTCATATTCCAGCACTTGTTTCCGAATATCAAAGTTACGTCCTTCCACCTTTTTCTGAGCCTGTTCAATGGACCGGCTAATTAAAGGGTGCTCAATCGGTTCGTCTTCTTCCATACCCAACTTTTCCATAATCCCGGCAATATTATCGGAGCCAAAGAGACGCATAAGATCATCTTCAAGGGACAGATAGAACCGCGATGAACCAGGATCACCCTGCCGTCCGGCACGTCCACGCAACTGATTATCAATACGACGGCTTTCATGTCGTTCCGTACCGATAATATGAAGACCGCCCACTTCGGCTACGCCCTCACCAAGGACAATATCTGTCCCACGACCAGCCATATTCGTCGCAATAGTAACAGCCCCCATCTGACCGGCTTGCGCCACAATCTGGGCCTCCATCTCATGGAACTTGGCATTCAATACATTATGAGGGACGCCGCGTTTTTTCAGCAAATCACTTAAAGCCTCTGACTGCACAATAGATGTCGTCCCCACAAGCATTGGCTGGCCTTTGCGGTGCGTCTCCACAATATCTTCCACAACAGCTTTATATTTTGCCTTCTTATTTTTATAAATCACATCAGGAAAGTCCGTCCGCATGATCGGTTTGTTCGTTGGCATAATAATGACATCAAGCTGATAAATTTTCCGAAACTCTGCTTCTTCCGTTTTCGCTGTACCTGTCATACCAGACAGTTTTTCGTACATACGGAAATAATTCTGGAAAGTAATGGAGGCCAGCGTCTGGCTTTCCCGTTCAATCTTCACGCCTTCTTTAGCTTCTATGGCCTGATGAAGTCCATCGGAATAACGGCGACCAAACATAAGGCGACCCGTAAACTCATCGACAATCACGACTTCGCCGTCTTTTACAACATAGTCCTTATCGCGTTTCATCAAAAACTGTGCCCTGAGAGCCTGATTAAAATGGTGCGACAATTCGATGTTTTCCGCATCATACAAATTAGTAACGCCTAGCAGTTTTTCAGCCTTGGCAATACCCGCTTCATTCGGTGCCACCGTATGGGCTTTTTCATCAATCGTATAATCTGTCTCAGCCACCATTTTCGGCGCAACTTTAGACAACTTGGCATAAAGCTCCGTTGATTTTTCCCCTGGTCCGGAAATAATCAGCGGTGTCCGCGCCTCATCAATTAAAATACTGTCTACTTCATCGACAATGCCATAATTTAACGGTCGCTGCACCATCTGATCACGCTGTACAACCATATTATCACGAAGATAGTCAAAACCGAACTCATTATTCGTACCATATGTAACATCGGCAGCATAAGCCATTTTGCGTTCAGCAAAATCCAATCCATGCACAATAAGACCTACAGACAGACCAAGAAAACGATAAAGTTTTCCCATCCATTCACTGTCACGGCGAGCCAAGTAGTCATTCACTGTCACGACATGAACGCCCTTGCCTGTCAAGGCATTTAAATACACAGGAAGCGTTGCCACAAGTGTCTTACCTTCACCTGTACGCATCTCAGCAATATTGCCTTCATGAAGAGTCACACCGCCTAACAGCTGCACATCAAAATGACGCATACCCAGAACACGCCGCGAAGCCTCCCGAACAACAGCAAAAGCTTCAGACAAAATATCTTCAAGCGTTTCACCGTCAGCCAAGCGCCCTTGAAACTCCTTCGTCTTCGCCACAAGTTTGACATCACTCATCCCTGTCATCGTCGCTTCAAGTTCATTAATCTCATCTACATAACGCTGCATCCGCTTGATTTCTTTTTCATTATCATCACCAAGTAATTTCTTTAAAAAATTCAACAAGACCTATCAACTCCCTAGTCAGGATACCAAAATTCTATAGCTAAAAAATAGCGGCTCAACAAGCAGCCAGGCTATACCTTTGCCTATTATATGATTTTAACAGACGGTCTATGAAAAGTCAAAAAGTGGTTCATCCGATTCAAAGGTAAAAGCCGGGAGATTTTCCCGGCTTTCCCTAGTATAACATATTTAATTGTAAGTTCAAAACTCGGGTTCGATGAGACCATAATTTCCGTCTCTACGACGATAAATCACATTGACCTCTTCTGATTCGGAATTCATAAAAACATAGAAATCATGATGAATCAGATTCATTTGCATAATTACAGGTCAATTCTTAATCAAAGCATTCATATAAGGCATCGTATTAAAATGATTACTTTCCAAAAATTGAATAACTACCAGCAAATAGTTTTTATTATGTTCAACTTCTTTAGAGTACGACTGAAAAGCTTTCATCACATGATCGGCGGAAAATTTTTCCTTATAAAAAGCGGCCATACCTGTCAACAGTATTTTCATCATAGCAAAATGAACAACAAGCAAAACATAATTATCAAAGATATGCCCTTGCCCCTGAACAGGGAACAACTCCTTAAAGACATAATTAACAAGGTAGTTTTCCATAATATATTCATGTTGTCCCATAAAGGGTTGATAAAATTGTGTAAAAGCTTTTTCATAACGCAAAGCAAGCTGTTCTTCACTATCTCCGGTCGCATAATCCATGCCATTAAAAAAGTCCTTAAAACACTCTACAAATCGCTGACTTTTCACCACGCCTTCCAACCGACATTTAATCAACAAATTAAATAATTCCATTTGAACAATAATGTTCTTGGGAGCCCTTTCCAACTCCTCGCGATAAGCCCCTGTCTGTACGCGATGAGTATAAAGAGTAATAGCTTGCAAAATATCATGACTTTTTCCCTGACTAACCAAGTCCGTCAGATGCTGGCAAAAGAGTCCCAAGATAATCAGTCTTTGCCATAAAAAATAAGAACGATCCTGCAATAATGTAATAATAAATATCCGCATATCCCAGAAATACTTGCTTGGTGATACACAGACAGCATCAGGATTTACTTTATATAACACATGATTTCGTATCGCGCTGTCCTCTTCAGCTTGATCAAATTCCATCAATGCGGAATTTAATAAAACTAACCGTGCCGCCTCTGGACAAGATACAGTTAATGACTTTTCCATTTTTCCACCCACAAGATTTGTCACTCGAGGATAGGTGGTACATGTAATGGAAAGATATTTTTCACCCAGTCTCCGTTGAATGGAACACAATCGTTCCTCATCCAAAAATGGACAGCTACTCTCTTCGTTAAGTCTTACTTTAGCATAATTAAATTCACTGGCATTAGTGCGAACACGAGTAATTTGCTGATGCATTTGGGGCTGTAAAATTTTATCCGAACAATTGCGATATTTTTGATAAGTCTTATGATCAATTGGAACTTGCCACCCCATGCAACAACAATCTTCACATTGTTCACTAATACAGTGAAATTTTTCCATGTAATGAGGTTGTAAAATAGGTCTCATCTTCCCTTGCATCAAGTCACCTCTCCCTTATAATAACACCCAGCTAACAGTTGTGCCCTTTCTAACATTCTTAGCAATATGATTTTAACAGGAGGTCTATGAAAAGTCAAAAAATACCTGTCTAAAGGTAAAAAGCCGGGAATTTTCCCCAGCTTTTCCTAATAACATATTTAATTTTAAGTTAAAACTCCGGTTCAATGAGACCGTAATTTCCGTCCCTACGACGATAAATCACATTGACCTCTTCTGATTCGGAATTCATAAAAACATAGAAATCATGATGAATAAGATTCATTTGCATAATGGCCTCTTCCGCTGCCATGGGTTTCACAGCAAACCGTTTCGTCCGTACAAGTTTAAATTCTTCTTGATCCGTCTCTTTCACATTCGGTACCAAATCACCCCGAAAGGTTCCGGATCTCAGCTTACGAGAAATTTTCGTTTTATATTTTTCTATTTGTTTTTCAATTTTGTCAACAACGAGATCAATGGAAGTGTACATATCATTTGTCGATTCTTCACCCCGTAATAGCATGCCATTAATCGGTACAGTGACCTCCACAATATGATGACCTTTTTCCACTTTGAGGACGGCAGAAATATCACCAATAGCATCAAAATATTTTGTGATTTTACCTACGCGTTTTTCGACATAATCTCGTAAAGCTGGCGTAATTTCGATGTTTTTTCCGCGTACGTTCATTTTCATGAATAACATCCCCTTCTTTCCTGTCTCCTACTAGTATAATTCACCACGCCTTTAATAATTCCTGTATGAATCTTAACAACATTTTAATAAAAAAATAAGAAAAGACCGCTAACACGGTCTTTTCAAACACTAACCAGGCACAGGAATTGTTTTGCTATAAGCGGGAAGCAAGTAGAACAGTGGAGCACTAGCCATACGAATCCCGTGCAGTTTTCATTTCTAAGGTCTACAGAATTTTCGACAAAAATGCGCGAGTCCTTTCTTCCTGGGGATGACCAAAAATCTGTTCAGGCTGACCCTCTTCCACAATTTTTCCGCCATCCATAAAAACAACACGGTCCCCTACTTCTTTGGCAAAACCCATTTCGTGAGTCACAACGACCATGGTCATACCCTCACGAGCCAGATCCCTCATAACATCCAGGACTTCATTAATCATCTCCGGATCAAGAGCCGAAGTCGGTTCATCAAACAGCATGACCTTGGGCCGCATGGCTAGTGCCCGAGCAATGGCTACCCGCTGCTGCTGTCCTCCTGAAAGCTGTTCAGGATAAGCCTCCGCCTTATCAGACAAGCCAACCTTCGTTAATAAAGTCCGCGCCGCCCCTTGGGCAGCAGACTTTGCTAATTTACGAACCTTCATAGGAGCCAGTGTAATATTATCAAGGACCGTCATATGGGGGAACAAGTTAAAGCGCTGAAAAACCATACCGACTTCTTCCCTGACCTTATTAATATTCGCCTCACTTGTCAGCGAAATGCCATCGACCGTAATCAGTCCGTCTGTGGGTTCTTCCAAATAGTTCATACACCGGAGCAGCGTACTCTTTCCAGAACCACTCGGACCAATAATGACAACCACTTCTTTTTCAGCCACCTGAAGATCAATCCCCTTCAGAACCTGAAGATCGCCAAATTGTTTATGAATATTCTCAATGTGGATCATCGATTTTATACCTCCGCTCCAAATAAGCAACAAACCGCGAAATCGTTAGCGTCATAACCAAATAAATGAAAGCCACAGTCAGCCAAATTTCAAACGAACCGTAGGTCCGGGCAATAATCAGCTGTCCCCGCCGCGTCAGTTCTTCAAAACCAATGACAGAAACAAGGGATGAATCCTTGAGCATAGCAATAAATTCGTTGCCAAGCGGTGGAATAATCCGCTTAAAAGCCTGAGGCAAAATCACAAATCGCATGGTCTGCCCCCATGTCATGCCAAGGGAACGACCCGCTTCCATCTGCCCCTTGTCTATGGACTGAATGCCGCCGCGAAAAATCTCCGCCACATAAGCGCCACTATTAATACTGCAAGCTGTAATCGCCGCAATAAAAGGATCAATGCGCTGCCCCACAATCATGGGCAAAGCAAAATAAATAATAAAAATTTGCACAAGCAGGGGTGTGCCACGAATAAAATCCACATAAATCGCGGCAGGCCAAGCAACAAGCTTTGTCTTTGCAAGACGCCCAATCCCCACAAACATGCCAATTAAAAGGCCAAATGTCACACTCATTGTCGTAATTTCAACAGTAATTCCTGCTCCAGCCAAAAGCAGGGGAAATGAATTTACTATTAGTTGAAAATCAAAATTCATAACAAAATCTCCTTACAAGCTCAGGCTTACATGCTGTTTCATTGATAATTATACATAGATTTAGGATAAAAGTGCAAGGAGTTTTTGCATATAAAAAAAGCACCTCCTTGCGGAGGCACTTTAGAAATTATTTTTTCGCACCGAACCATTTTTGATAAATTTTATCATATTCGCCATTTTGCTTTAACGTACTTAAGGCATCATCAATCTTTTTCGCCAGTTCCGTATTCTTCTTAGCCACAGCCAAACCATAATCTTCGGCTTGCAGCAAATCACCCACTATTTTTACTTCATTGCTTGGCGCATGATTGATATAATCCTGATTGACTGGTAAATCATTGATGACCGCTTCTACACCACCGCTTTTTAATTCCATGAAAGCATCAGGCGGTGTATTAAATTCACGAACTTGGGCATTCGCAATCTTCTTAGCAAGATCGGCACTCGAACTGCCAATTTGCACTGCAATCTTTTTACCTTCTAAATCTTTAAAGGAATGAATTGTCTGATTATCGCCCTTCACCAAAATCGATAGACCCGATTTAAAATAAGGCTGCGAAAAAGTCACCTTACTTTTCCGCTCTTCTTTAATCGTCATCCCTGAGGCAATGACATCAATATTATTCGAATCCAAAGCAGGAATAAGTCCATCAAAACCAATATTTTGGAATTGTACTTCCATGCCAAGCTGTTTGCCAATGGCCTTCATTAAATCCACATCGAAGCCTGCATACTCATTACTTTTGTCATCTTGAAATTCGAAAGGTGCAAAAGCAGCATCCATCCCCACTTTCAAAACTTTGGAATTCGCTGACTGACCACCGCACCCGCCTAACATAACAGACACCATCAAGGTTAACCCGAAGGCAATCCACTTCTTACACTTTAACATTTCTTATCCTCCTCATTTATCATTTCATTTACGGTACATTTTCTTTTAATTATACATCAAACGTGCATAAAAAATCAAGAAAAAAGGTCAAAAAAAACCCGACATTCTTGTCGGGTGCTATTCGTTATCATGTTAGGAATCAATGCTTAGCCTCTATGATTGTTAAAACAGTCACGGCAATATACCGGACGATCATTACGCGGCTTAAAAGGTACTTGTGTGACTACGCCACATTCAGCACAAACTACTTCATGCATTTCACGTTGGGGAGCTTGATAATCTCCGCCATCACGATTGCGTTTCCGTGCAATACGACAATCACGGCAACGTGCTGGTTCATTTTCAAAACCTTTTTCTGCATAAAACTCTTGTTCGCCAGCGGTGAAAATAAAATCAGACCCACAATCCTTGCATTTAAGCGTCTTGTCTTCGAAAGCCATTGATGATATCCCCTCACCATATGTTTTTAAAACCATCATGCTTAGCCGACCTGGTCTTTGCCCCCACACTCGCCTGCTGGAAATTTAGCTACTAGGAACTTAATCCCCTCACGACTCTTTCTCTCGGTTCTTTTGCCGGCAGGTCTAACTTCTAAGCCGCACCATGCTCAAAATCATTTTTTGACTCCTTACGTGGATCGTTTTGCCTGCGACTGGCATCGATTTTCAACCACAGACCTAAGCAAAAAGGTTCTTACACTAGATTATAGAATCTTTAACCAGAAATTGCAAGAAAAATAAAACAGCAAAGTAAAAAATTAGTGAAATCTATATCATGCGTTTTACTGCCTTGTCCGATCCTGATACAAATAAAAGTGAGATAAAATGCTCTTAGCACGCCGTAGCCAAGTGTGTCGAGTAGCGACAGCATCATGGGCCGCCATGCCCATTTCAATTTGATATTCTGGATGATCTAACAAAGCGAAAATCTTTTCTGCTAATTCTTCTTTATTATTATGGGAATAAAGCATAAGCTGTTTTTGATCCTCAAAATTTTTCTGATAAAATTCATTTCTATGTACCACTACTGGAATATAATTCAACATAGCTGTCAAAGTTCGCTCATGAGCACCATAAATAAAATTTGCACCTACATCAAGACATATCTCGGCCTGGTGCATTAATTCTATCACAGCCAAACCAGATCTTGCAGAGTAGATAGATAAATCACCAGACTTAGGATGATTTTCCCAGCCATTACCACAAACAGCCACATTCCATTGATTGCTTAACAACCCATCGATGGCATTTTCCCGCCAATATGAACGAATATATTTATCGACATATTCCAAGTACGTCATAGAAAGATCTACTAACACAGTTTCATCCAAAATATTTTTCTCAGACAGAACATACTCTGTTATTTCGATCAGCGATCGACCTTCATGACAGATCCCATGGTCAATAATATCCCTCAACAGGTTTTTTATTTCCGTAGGCATAGCTTGAATTTCATTCGTAATTCCCTCTAAGCTAGAATAAGTACCAGAGAGCAGTATCTGATGCTTTTTCTGCTGCCCATCAGGAATAGCAGGCAATGAATGTGAACATTCAATCGCTCCGTGGGGCAAAAAAAATGGTGATTGAATTTCCGGTAAGAAGCGCTGTAAAAAGGGTAACATACCGCGATCTACCACACCAACTAAGAGATGTTGTATTCCTGCTTGCAATCGTGATAAATGATGAATCGGATGATCAACAAGAATAGAAATCAAAGGAATATTTAAGGCATCAAACAACCATTCGCAATTATTCACCTTCAATAATCCCGTCAGATTGAAGCTGATAAAAAAATCAACTTTTTTCTCTAATAATTGTAAAAGTTGAGATTCCATATCGGCATCCAATATATTGAGTACATGCGTTTCAATGTTGCAAAGATTAAAAGCTACAGCCAGTTGATCAATAAAAATTCCTAATACGTCATATTGCGACTGACCGCGCAAAAGGATAATTCGCAAAATAACTTCCTCCCATAAAATAAATTAATTTCGTATAAACAAAAAAACCCGACAAATAGTCGGGTAGTATTTCTCTATCATCATATCAGCAATAAATCCTTAGCCTCTATTGTTAGCAGCTTAAAAGATACTTGTGTGACTACTCCACATTCTTATATTTAATCATAGAATTTTTCCTGTGGAATTGCAAGAAAAATAAAACATCAAAGTAAAAAATTAGTGAAAACAATTCGGAGAAATTATTTTATTTTCAAGTAACTTATCTACAATAGGATATAATTCAGAAACAGGCACACCAATAAGCTGGCTAATATCCATTAAATCATTTGTTCCATCAGCATAAGCAAGGAAATTCATCATATGATACACACCGCCGTAAGATCCTTTGGCACTCAATGTTGGGTATAAGCCTCTTTTACCAAGCTGCGGCTCGCCCAAACAATTCACTTGATATCGCTCATTGCGCTCCAATAATTCGATACAATCCCTAAGTAATTCAAAGCTATCCTGCAAAGCCTGAGGAGTTACAAAGCTCAGATTATCCAATGAAGTATGATACTCCGGATAGTTTCCATATTTACTCCGCATAACACAAACAACAGGTAAATCAACGCCTGGAGCGCAATATTGCCGTTCATCACTACCACGATGCAAATAGGTATAACGAACAAATTCAGGAGCTTTCACCTGCAAAACATGCAAAGCTACCTTATCAGCCAGCGTTTTTCCATAGCGAGAGGGCACAAAGGAATAAGCACGTTCATCGCCAACACAAGTCACATTAAAGCCCGCAACAATATTTCGCTTCATTGCCTCGATATTGCGGCTCAGATACGTCAGCGAACCAATCGTCTCAGGGATAAAGATAATGCGATAGGTATATTTTCTTGGTGCACTTGCCAGCCATTTTGCCAAATTCGTTGTAACAACCGGTCCCGATAACTCATTATTAGCCATAGAAGGATGACACAGATAAGTGGACAAAAATATTTCCTGCTCAGTACGACCAGGAATAATCAACTCACCATAAGTTAAAGAACCTTGTTTTAATTCACTATCAATATACACATGATATTTTCCAGAAACCAACTGATCCCGCTGCTGCTGAGTAAGGCAAAATCCCCAACGTTCATTATAGTAAGAGGTAACATAAGGGATGGCATCTGGCTGATGTTCAAGCGAATATAAATGCGATTGTAATTCTTCCAAATCAATCACTTTATCCACGGATACCGAATAGCCAACAATATGCAAATTATTTTTTTTGAAATCAATAATTTTATGACCTGCTTCATCCTCAATATAGGCATTACGAATATTCCATTCTTTAGGAACCGTCCAATCAAACACCTTCGTACCGCTTGGCACCTCGTGCATACCAACCGGTATCTGTTGCTGAATAAGCTTCAAGGATTCACGAAACCCATTTCCCGTGATACTGCGACAAATAGGAAAAAGTTTTTCCAGCAATTCATACATCGTCTTACCCTGCTCTGTTTCCTGTTGCATGTAACCCCCCCTTAATCTGCCAAAGCTTGCAAAGACTGCCGCGAATTGGGACTTAATAAGAAATAACGATCCTGTTCAAGCCATTCCATCCCCGCATCAAATAGTTCCTGTGCATTCACAACAAGAATAGTGCCCTCGCCCAGTTTCACAGAACGCATAATGCCGTTTTTCAACAAATACTTCTCCATGCGCTGTGTATCTAGTTCTACCACCCGGTCTAAATAACGCACCAAAAAGGTTGCTGTAGCCGAATGAGTCCTTCCGTTTTCATGAATTTTTCCTTCAAATGTTTTCAAATATCGATAAGATACACCAAATGATTGTTCCACATAATGCAAAAAGGTACTTGATGAGCGAAAACTAGAACCAAAAATTACAATTTTGCCCTTTAGATCGCGTAACTTGCCAAATATCGAATTTTGACCAAAAGAGTCATTATCTATTTGCAATAAAAGCTCTTGCTTGGCACCCCGAATCGCGGCTGAAAAGATCGGATGACGAGTCCGAACCACACCCGGCTGTTTGCGGAAAAATTCCGTTAACACTCCCACTGTCGACTTCGTTGCAGCTAAATCATAAACTTCATCTTTACAAAAACTATAGCTAAAAGTTGGCATGATCAAAGTACCTGTGTCACCCACTGCTTCAGACATGCAATCTACTAACGAACCAAGCAACATGTCCCGATCAAAATTCGCCATTTTTCCAAAAGCACTAATATCAGAATGAACAAAAATAACATCGCCCGCACAAATACCAATTTCCGCCAACGCTGCTTTGACATCCAGCGTAGTTAAAACACCCTGTGAGGTTTTATATAACGGCCGTTCAACCATCCCCAAGATTCCCCCAATTACATAATCTGTCTGATTAGCTTTCTACTAAACGTGCATAATGCACTCGTTCAGGACAATTTTTAAGGTCAAGTACATACGTTTTATTTCCTGCTTCATCCTGATCGATAAGCTCATAACCCAACCGATCAAAAAGACCTTCCACAGGCTTATTTTTGGTTGTTGGATAATAATAAGTAATCAATTGGGAAAATCCAGCTTGCTTCATTTGCTGCTCAATATAATCCAACAGCTGATCTTCAATCCTACGCCCCATAACGCGACAACTCATGACGAAATTCTCCAATTTCACCTTGTCAGCCTCTTTTTTAAGGACAAGCACAGCTACTTTTCCACTGTCACCATAACAATCTTTGACAGATACAACATATACGCTATAGGCTGGTGATTTCAGAAAATAAATCAATTCTTCTTCCAAGTAACGTTTCGTTGTCAAATTAAATTGATTCGTTTTCTGAGTCAATTGACTAACCCGTTCGACATCTTCCACACGCACAGGCCAAATTGAAATCACTGTAGCAAGGGATTGTAAATAATCTCCCATGTCAACAGCATGTTTTAGCGCTTCCGCCCGCTGATGATTCTGCTGATATAAAACTGTTTTACTCCGATCTTCCTCGCTAAGCTCCAAAGCAAAAAAGTAATCCTCCCACAGTTTTACACCGAAATTTTCCAATTGAGTCGTATCTTGAGGAAAATCAGGTACCGAGACTTCAGGTAACAATTGTTTTATTGCGTCCCGTTCTACGGGGTTATCATCAACAAATACAATGGAATCTAATCCAATATTCAATTCCTGAGCAATGGACTGGATATTATCCACCTTATCCTGCCAATTCACCTTAATTACAGCAAAATCATTTTCATGAAGCACCATACTTTTATGCTGCTCAAAGACTTCACATACATCCGTCCAATTATTTTTCGATACCAATCCTAAAATAATGCCAGTTTCTTTAATTTCCTTAATTTTTTGCTGAAAATCTTTAAAGCGAGCGCCTTCTTTAAAATCAGACAGTTCAATCCCCTTGGGCCCCAGTTCACCAACCACTCCGCCCCAGAGAGTATTATCCAAATCAAGCAAAAGACATTTTTTTCTCGCGCCGTTCTTTATTGACGCGATCTGCTCGATTTTACCGGCAATCAGCGAATCGCCTGTGCCCGAATATTTAATTCCGCCTAAGTACCAAAGTTTGGGTGAATAAAATTTTTCCCGTCCTACTTGACAGACCAATTCTTTTAGCCGAAAAACATATAAATTAGAATACTTTTGACTTAATTGGACCAGCATTGTATTCCAGGCAAGTTCAGCCTGTGAAGCTACAGACCGAACTCCATAAGGAGAAATATTCCTTTCAGGATAGTCCAGATCAGAAATAAAAAATTTAATATGTGGTTTATTTTGCAAAATTTGTTCAAAATAAACTTGCAGCCGCTGAATTTCTGTCAGACATTCTTCAACAGACGGCTCTATACCAAACAATTCCCGTGCATCAAGCAATACAAATACCAAAGTAGGTTCAAAGTGGTATAATTGTGAGCTTTCATTTAACAATTCCTGAATCCAAACTCCATAGCCTGCCGGTGAAAAAACAGCCATTCCCGTTGTAAACTTTTTTGTCAGAAGATCCACATTAACATTCGATAAAATCGCAATGTTCACCCTGCTTCACTCCTTTATGTATTTCGCAAAATCACCAATTGTTGTTAACTGAGCAATCACTTCAAAAGGAATAGAAACGGAAAAAGCCTCCTCGATTTCAGCTATGACTTGTAAGTGAGCCAGGGAATCCCAATTTTCCAGCTCATTTTTGCTTGTTTCCAATGACAAGTTCTCTTCTGGAACCTTCATCACCCGGCTAAAGATAGCGAATAATTTTTTCAATGTGGCCCCTCCTCTAAAATAAATTCCACGCCACAGGCGTTCCTTTGGTAACCGAATTTTTTACCCGTTTACCAAGCACAACTTCATAATATTTGGGGCTTAATCCCATTCCCGGACGAATAGCCCGCACATTTTCCGCCGTTAAAACATCTCCGGCCTGAAGATCCTCCACAATATATAGCGAACGGCGATGTTTTAACGAAGGCCTTTCCGCTTCTGTCGGACCATACTGAATTTGTCCTAGTGCCTGCCAGGCCCCCTGGCTTTCTTTGACTAGAGCCTCGAGTTCAGCAGGCTCCATCGAAAAGGCAGAATCCACTCCACCTTCAGCACGTGACAGCGTAAAATGCTTTTCAATCACAACGGCCCCCAAAGCCACTGCCGCCAATGAAACGCCCATTCCCAATGTATGATCGGAAATACCAACCGGACATTGAAACAAATCTGACATATGCGGCAAAGTCATAAGATGGGAATTTTCCGGTGAAGCCGGATAGGTGCTGGTACATTTAAGCAACACTAGATCTGTACAGCCCGCCGCCCTCGCTGCTGTTACGGATTCATCAATTTCGGCAATTGTCGCCATACCCGTCGACATAATCATGGGTTTACCTGTCGCCGCAACTTTACGGATTAAAGGGAGATCCGTCAATTCAAAAGAAGCAATTTTATAAGCCGGTACAGCCAGAGATTCCAGAAAATCCACCGCCGAATCATCAAAAGGAGTACTAAACCCCAGAATTCCATGCTCACGACAACGGTCAAAGATAGGCTTGTGCCACTCCCATGGCGTATAGGCCTGTTGATATAGCTTGTACAACGAACTCCCCTGCCATAAGCTGTTCGCATCATCAATATGGAATTCCTTATCATCAATATCCAGCGTCATCGTATCCGCCGTATACGTTTGTAACTTGAGTGCCTGAACTCCTGCTGCTGCAGCGGCATCGACAAGACTTAATGCCCGCTCCAGCGATTGGTTATGATTGCCGGACATTTCAGCGATAACAAAGGGTCGCTCATTTTTGCCAAGGGAAAATTGTTTCATTTGAATTGGATGCATCATCTAGCCTCCCTATTACAGCCTTAACAGGCTTATTGATACGATATTTTAGATAGATCTTGCAATAACTCCTCTGTCAATTCATCTAAAGACTGAATTTGAATGTGTGCTTCAAACTCGCCCGGCTTCACAATACTTTTAAAGTGCCCACGCATCATGCGAACCGTTTTAAATCCCAATGCCTTGATACCGACAAAATCCTTGTAAGGGTTGTCCCCAATATAAACAACCTCTGACGGTACAACTTTTTCCCGTTCACAAATCTTCAGAAAGCAGTGCGGTGACGGCTTGGCATGTTGTACACCATAACGATGGGTAATGAAACAGAACTTAACAGTATTATAAAGTCCCAGAGCTACTAATTTATTTTTCTGCACAAGTTTATTTCCGTCTGTAACAATATACACCGAATCCTTCTTCAACCGTTCCATACACCTGATGGCGTCAGCATACAACTCAATTTTCGGATGATGCCCCCGATATACGCCAAGGCACTGCAAAACAACACGTTTAGAGTAAACTCCAAAAGGCAGCAGCGTATCATCAAAGATTCGACCCCTACCGTGTTTTAAGCGGTCAATCATCAATGAATAACTATCATTCTCAGGGATCGCATAAGTTTCAAGCAGAAATCGGGCTACAGCCCGAAATCCACTATAGACAAAGGTTTTTTCATCATATAATGTATCATCCAAATCAAAAACAAATATCATTCGGCTCATCCTTCAGCGTATACAGCCTGATCATACCGAAGCATAAGAAAATTCTTTTTATACTGCCCGATACAAGGCTGCACCTTTTGTCCCTGGGCCAACTGATACAACATATAAGGATAATCCACACCCGCTTGAATCGAGAGAGGCACACCACCACCAAACCGCGGATTAATCTCGATCCAGTAAATCTCACTTCCCGTATCCATACACTGCAACGTCAACGGACCCATGGCACCCAGTTTTTCAACAATCGCAACTGCCTGCTCAATAATATCCGGGCGATCCACTGTCTTCCCTTTACTCACCTCACCTGAACGTACTTCCAGCCGTTCACGAGGCACTACGGCCAACACCTGTCCGTCAAAATCAGCCAGCACATCCACCGTATATTCTGTTCCGCTAATAAACTGCTGAACGATCATATTATGATCATACCTTAAAGCACTCTCTAATTCCATAGGACAGACAACCTTTTTTGCTCCCTGTGATCCCATACCTGAACAAGGCTTTACAAACATAGGAAAAGAAATGTCTTCAGATAAGGCACTTGCTAATAAAGTCTTCGGTGTCTTTACTCCACTCTCAACAAAGAACTTGTAAGTATTAAACTTATCATTGCAGATTTCCAGGGCATTTTGATTAGAAAGCAATACAAAGGTACCGACATTAAAAAATGCTTGCCGATGCTTATCAAGAGCAGAAAATTCAGGTTCAAATAATGGAACAAGCATGTCTACCTGCTGCGCATGACAAATTTCCAGCAATGCTTCAATATACCCCGCCTCATTCACCCATGATACAGGAAAAACTTGGTTCACAAAGTACCCCGCCGATGCCAGCAATGGATTGGCATCGGCTCCTAATGCTTTTACGTCAATACCTTTTCTTTTTAAAGACTCCTGAAAAGCTTTTATTAGCTCCACTCGCCTACCGATTGCTGTAAAGAGTATGGTAAACATACCCTCAAACTCCACCGCAACGTGTCTTCTTAAAGCGTGCACTATGCTGTAATTCTTGAACCACTTTAATTCTAACGGGAACTTTAAAAGATTCCAACTTATCCTTACACACATTTTTAATACGGTAAATCACTTGCTTTTTATCCTCTTCTTTAGCTAACCTAACTTTAGCACAAACGAAGTTACCTGTTATAGGATTTCGCTCTCCGTACACAGTCACTTCAGCAATATTATCAATCATTTGGATAACACTCTCGACTTCCGCCGGATAAACCTTTTGCCCACCCACATTAATAATCTCAGATATTCTGCCTAAGATTTTAATATACTCGCCATCTTGTTCTACAACATCGCCAGTCTTAAACCAACCATCTTCAGTAAATGGGCTAGGTGCATTTAAATACCCCATCATGGCAGAACGGGACTTGATCTCCAACATATCATTGACAATGCGGGTTTCGAACCCTTCCCCGCCAACCTTCACCCATAAAGAATCGGAACTCTTTGATTTAGAGCGTAAAATCCCAACTTCGGATAACCCGTATGTTTGCAAAAGTTTAATACTAGGAAACAGTTCGTGTAATCGCCTAAGAGTGCTTTCCGGCATTGGCTCAGTACCGTAACTAATAATTTTTAAACTACTTAAATCATATCGTTTATAAGCCTCACTTAATAAAATCATATTAATAAACGTCGGTGAAGTCGGCAACAATTCAATCTTATGTTTTTCAATTTCTGCCAACACTGTACCAGGATTGCGATCTTTTAAAGTATATATGCAGCCAGTATTAGACAATGTATGCAACATAGTATTTACGCCGCCAATATGATCATACAATAAAAAAGTAATCGTTTTGAGCGATGGACGTGGTGTTTGATACTTTTCGAGCATTCCCGTTATATTATGGACTGCAGCTTTACTTTTTCCTGTAGAGCCAGAAGAAAACAAAATCAGACCAGGACATTTTTTTATTTTCAGTTCTTGAAGCATTGGATGACTTGCTTGATTTTCTAAACGTGCTATTTTTGCTTCATCACTTTCATTAAGGGAAATAAGACATTCCACTTGCGCCGTTTCCAAAAATTCATCTTTTTTATGTAATACCGATTCTGTAAGAGGAACCACGATACACTGATGATCGATTAATGCTAAAAATAAAGCAACCGAATTTGGCGAAAAATCACCATATACAGCTACAACGGAACTTAATTCGATTTCTTCATTTGCAATCATCTGTTTCCAATAGTTAACACGTTGGAACAACCATTGGTAATCAAAGAATTTTTCATGCCAAACCATAAATTTTTTTGTTCGTTGTTGCTCGAATCGTTCCATTAAAAAATTAATATACATGTTATATCCCCCCAAGATAAATTATCTGCCCAGTAACAAAGTTACTCTCTGGGCGTAAGAAGAAATCTATAACATTGACTACATCTTGAAACTCACCGAATCTTTTTATCGCCTGCTGTGCGACCAACCGCTCAATTTTGTCTTTTGGAACAGAACGTATCAGATCCGTTTTGATGGGAGTGGGACCCACGGCATTCACTGTAATTCCAAGTTCAGCTAATTCCTTGGCAAGTATTTGTGTCATCGTAACAACACCAGCTTTAGATGAAGCGTAAATCGCCTCTCCTTCCAACTTTAATGGTACAGCTACAGTAGAAAAATTAACAATGCGCCCCTGTTTTTGTTTTTGCATCAATTTACTTGCTTCTCTCGTCACCAAAAAAGTACCAATTAGATTCGTTTCCAAGACATTACGCACTGTATCCACTGGAGTCAGCATAAAGTGATTCATCGAAGCAATGCCAGCATTATTGATCAAGTGATCCAATTTCCCATATTTTTTACGAATGGCAGAAAACATCTTTTTTACACCAATTTCATCATTTACGGCAACCTCAAAATGCTCATAATTCTCCAGCGACCACTCTGGCCTATGTCGGCTACAGCCAATAACCTGATGACCTAATGACACATAGTACTCGGCTAGATATTTACCAATTCCTCTGCTCGTACCTGTAATCAGTGTAACAGAACTAGCCATCACTCATCACGCTCTTGTATCAACTTTTGAATAAATTTCGTTAAAGTTCCGATGGTCAAAAATGGACTCGTCGTCTGAGACATTGCTTTCTCGCTAACGATTTCTAAGGTAACATCCATCTGATCTTCTAACTCCTGTTCCACATCCACAATAAAATGTACTAAACCTAAAGAATCCAATGTTCCACCTAGTCCATATAGCGGAGCATCCATTCCTTTTTCTACAGAAATTCGCTGCTCTTCATTTTGCTCATTATAGTCAGCCAATACTTTTATGATCAAATCGTATATTTGTTGTTCCATGACCCCTACCTCCAACTCTCCATTTATTATCTTAGTCATCTAAACAATATTTTTTCCAATTGAGGCTTTTTACTTAACCAATCTTCATTGAAAATTGCCAACACCCTTATATCGTTATAAGCACCATTTTTAAGAATATGTTTTGAGAGATAACCCTCTTCTCTAAAGCCAAATTTTTTATGCATAGCAATCGTATGTTGGTTAAATGTAAAGACCTCACAACTTACTTTTCTAATAGCTTTTTCCAAAAAAATATAGTCAAGAGCAAAGAACTCCATATAGGCTCCCAAACCAGGTAATACTTTGTCCTCACCTATATAGCATCCATAAACACATTTATTGCTGCTCTGATCTATTTCCGTAAAATTCACTAATCCCACAGGACGAGAACGAAATTCAAATATCTGAAAAACACTTTCCTCTCTTTGTTTCATTCTCGCAAACCAGGCCTGATGTTCTCCCATAGTAATAATATGATCGTTATACATGTTAGCCCGTATATGATCTGAATTACGCCAGTTAAGTACAATTTCCAAATCCGTTTCTGCCATGGATCTTAGCTGATAATCTTCACGTTTTGGCATTATTTCACCTCCAATTCACTTACTCCGTATAAGATAACAATACTGGTCGCAACTCACGCCAAGTAAATTTAACTTCATTTACTGGTATCATACTATATTTACCTAGTATACTTGAGTTATGATTTGCATCCATATACATAGGGAAAAGCATACTTGCCCGTCTAAAATATTCTTTAGCTTGACTATATTCTCCTTGTATCCCTAAAACTGCACCTAAATTATTCAAGGCAGCACCATGCTGTGGGTTATAGTGGATTGTAGAAAGCAATGACTGCTTTGCCTTATCCCAACTGTGGTAGTATAAATGATATAAACTATCAAGAAAATAGCCACTAGCCAATGAAGGATGTTGATCAATCAATGTACTAACAAAAACATATCCCTCTTGCCATTTATCTAGCCTATAAAGAAGCTCTATAAAATCTGCTTGATTCACTTCCCATGATAGCTTCCGCTGATGAATTGCTCGCTCAATAAAGGAAACATCATAGCGTTTCAGAATACCCTTCGCGCCATCAAGCATATTGGCCAATTTCCCAGATGCATTTCCATCATGTCTTCGCACACATACAAGTGGTTCATCGACATAACCAAATCCGCCAACTTGTGCCAGTTTAAGCCATAGATCCCAATCTTCAGAATACTTCAAGGCTGTGTTAAACGCTCCAACGCGAAGTACTACGTCCTTATTTACCAGAACACCTGATGTGGAAATAATATGATTTCTAACTAATTCATATCCTAGTATTTCTTCAGGTTGAACCTGTTTCCAATTAAGAAGCCCTAATGATTTTCCAGCCTCCGTAACCTGTCTATAGGCGCTATGCACAAGTACAACCGGCGTTTTCCATACACTTTGTAGTTCATAAACGCGGCGACACTCCTTTTCTACAAGCGCTGGTTCTGCAATATCATCAGCATCCATAAATAATACCCATTCTGATTGCGCTAATTCAATTCCCTTATTTCTTGCAGCAGAAACTCCACTATTTTCTTCTTGTTTATATACCTTGATTGACACTGGATTATTTTTAGCAAGCTCCATTGCTACAGAATAAGTTTCATCATTACTACAATCCTCAATAATAATGATTTCATAGGGAAGAATCGTTTGCTTCAAAATACTGTTAACTGCTTGTTCCAAATATTTTGCAACATTATAAGCAGGGATTACAACTGAAATCATTATGTTTTTATCACATAAATTCATAGTTATTCTCCATATTCATTAGTCTTCATTTGACATTTTAAAAAAATATCCTATAAAAAAGCATAAGATTTTCGACTAGATTATTTAGTAACAATTGATGTTGTTTGTTTAGCTTTCTTTACGCCTTGTATAAACTCAGCTATCCTGGCTACAATATATTCTAGGTCATCTTCATTTAATCCATGATGACATCCAATATAAAATCCATTATTATTTATCCATTGAGCCACAGGATAGTTCTTTTCAATATCACCGAATATTTCTTTATAGATCGGCTGATTTAACAGAGGAAGCATAGGTCTACTTTCAATATTATTCTGTTCCAAAAAATCTATTATTTCTTTGCGTGAAAATGGTGCTGTTTTCTTTACTACTATTGGATACATCATAAAAGAATGATCAATATACTTAGGATAATAAGGTAGCTGGAAAAACTCTTCATAATCTTTAAACCGCTCCGTAAGATACGCTGCATTTTCTTTACGTGTCTGCATAATATATTCACGGTTTTCCAATTGAGCAATTCCAAGAGCACCTTCAAGTTCACCTATTCTATAACTATATCCCATCCTTACCATCATAAAACGTTTATCAATATCGGTTTGCATACGTAGTTTGCAAACATACTCCGAATTGGAAGCTACGCATTTCTCACATGTACAAGCTCGTCCATGTGCAATCAGAGAACGGCATATTTCTGCTAATTCTGAGTCATTAGTAGTAATAACTCCACCAACCCCGGTAGTAATCGTATGCGCCACATAAGTACTAAAACCAGAAATATCACTAAAACTCCCTACTGGTTGTCCTTTATATACAGCAAAATGAGCCTCAGCACAATCTTCTATTATCTTAAGATGATATTTTTTACTGATAGCTACAATTTCGTCCATTTCACATGGTTGTCCAAAGGTATGAACAGGCATAATAGCTACCGTATTTTTGGTGATTTTTTCTTCAATTAATTTCGGATTTATATTATAGGATAAAGAATCAACATCCACAAAAACAGGTTTCAGCCTAGCATGAAGACAAGCATTTGAAGTAGCAATAAAGGTAATGGCCGGAACAATAACTTCACTGCCTTCTTTCCAATTATATTTTTCTTTTAATGCCTCTAATGCAGCATGCAATGCAGAAGTTCCACTATTACATGCAATTCCATACTTCTGATTATGCAGCTTTGCGAATTGTCTTTCGAACTTATATACGAATTCGCCTTGTGAAAGTCTGCCTGCATCTAAAGCCATATTTACATATTTCTTTTCTAATTCACTAACATAGGCATAACCCACACCAATTTTTTTTCGCACTCTTCTCTTCCTTTCAGCAAACTATTTGTGCTACATAATTTTCAATAAAAAATTTATATGTCGCTGTAATTCCTTCACATAAGCTGGTTTTTGCTTGCCATTCCCATGCTATCTGTTTTGAAATATCGACGATCTTCTGTTTCATTCCAGCTGGTTTAGAATGATCATGAACAAAACTTCCTTTATATCCAACGATTTCTGCAATAGCCTTATAATATTCATCTATTGTATAGTCTCGACCTATTCCAACATTCATCATTGCAGGCAATGTCTCAAAATGATTGACCGCCCTTATTAAACAGCTGGCAAAATCACTTGCCAACATAAACTCCCGCCTTGCAGTCCCCTCTCCCCATATGGTAACCGTATTTTTCCCCTGTACTTTTGCTTCATGTATTTTGCGAATAACAGCAGGAATCAAATGGGCATAAACTGGAGCGAACTTATCCCAACGACCATAAAGATTACAAGGTATCAATGTCTTATACTGATAAGTACTATCCTCACTTGTTATATACTGACATAAGCGAGCAGTCGTAATTTTGGCCAATGCATACCCTTCATTTGTAGGTTCAAGCTCTCCTTTGAGTACTAATTCTTCCTTGAGTGGATTGAGAGTATCTCTTGGATACATACAAGAGCTTCCAAGATTAATAAACTGTTTTATTCCTGCTTTCCGAGCTGCCCAAACAATATTACGCCCCATATCAAGATTCTCTAACAGAAATCTTACTGGTTGACGTATATTCGCTTGGATTCCACCAACCCGCCCTGCAGCATGAATAATAATATCTGGCTTATTTTGCAGTAGATAGTTTTCAACAGCATGATAATCAAACAAGTTTAGTTCAGAACTTGCTGGAGATAAAACATCAAAACTACTACTATCCGGATGTTCTAAAAAATTTCGCCCCACCATACCTGATCCACCAGTTAGTAACAGACGCATTTTTTTTATTCCTCACTTATGAAAACTGGATTTTTAAATTTTGTATTCTCCTAATCCTTAGATTTCAGTAGACATTTTGACTAACTCTTTCCACGAAAAAATCTTGATATTTGAACCCTCTAACAGCTTTTCAAGATCACTTTTGATTTCTACATCACGATAACTTTCAATTGATAAAATAACCGCATCAACAATTTTGGGATGCTCTAATAACCGTTCAGGCGAGTAAATATCTATATTTTGTATTGCACGATTGTGCATATTTTTATTATTGTCTAAAAAACAGACAATATCAATTTTTTCCTTTCTTAAATCTTCCAATAAATAATGTGCTGTTTTCATTGTGCCAAATATGGCGACATTCTGCACATCGTACATATGTAACACATTAGAAATCCCTCTGTTTTGCAGCAATAATATATCTAACCAACTCTTATACAAACCATTAACATCCGTAGTCGTCTCTTGGACAGTATCTGATATACCAAAATGTTTACTAATTATTTCATTCTGTTCTTTAATTAAATTTCTGTGAAATATTGGATTACTACTTAATCCACCAGTTCTAAAAAAGGCAATTACTTTATCTATATAAAAAGTTGCCTCTGGCTCATTCAAAAAACATTTACTTACAAAGTTAAAATCAGCGGTTATTTTATAAGACAAATCAAACTGTCCATACTGTTTAAATAGTTTCTTGCGTACAAAGAAACCCGCAAACGGAAGCATGCGACCCTGTTTTAAATCTTCCACGGTTGTCAATTGGCCAACTATACTTTCATATTTACTCTTTTCATCTATAAATGTTACGTTGCCATAAACAATATTCACTCGTGGATCGAATCGAAAAACATTCAGAACTTCTTCAATAATTTTATTATCAGCTAAATAATCATCAGAATTAAGGAAAAAAATCACATCACCTGTAGCAAGATCTATCCCCTTGTTAAAAGCATCATAGATACCATCGTCAGGTTCCGAGATAACCTTTGCTATCTTATCAGCATATTTATCAACAATTTGCAGAGTCTTGTCAGTAGATCCACCATCAATGATTATATGTTCTATATTAGGATAGCTCTGTGAAATTATACTACATATAGTGTCCTCTAAAAATTTCTCACTATTAAAAGTAGCAGTAATTATTGATATTTTGGGTAATGACAAATTAACCCCTCCAACAATATAAAATATATAACGAATAATCCACTATTCTATTCATTATATTGCCGCACTTCAAAACCATTTTTCCTACATAAAACATCACGTTGTGCTGATTTTATATCCTCTTGTACCATCATAGATACTAATTGAGCAAATGTAGTTTTAGGCCTCCAACCAAGCTTTTCTCTCGCTTTTGTTGGATCACCAAGTAATAACTCCACTTCTGTGGGACGAAAATAGCGCGGATCCACCTCTACCAATACGTTACCAGTAGCCCTATCCACGCCTTTCTCCTCTATACCGCTTCCGTGCCATACGATTTCAATGCCTGCTTCACAGAAAGCCAATTCAACAAATTCACGTACTTTATGAGTCTGTCCTGAAGCAATAACAAAGTCTTCCGGCTTGTCCTGCTGCAGCATTAGCCACATTGCCTCTACATAATCTTTCGCATAACCCCAGTCCCGTTTTGCATTTAGATTTCCAAGATACAATTTTTTTTGTAATCCTAATTTGATATTAGCTACGGCACGAGTAATCTTCCTCGTCACAAAAGTTTCACCGCGTAATGGTGACTCATGATTAAATAAAATGCCGTTACATGCATATATCCCATACGCCTCGCGATAATTAACAGTAATCCAATATCCATAAAGTTTGGCTGCGGCATATGGACTCCGAGGATAAAAGGGTGTGGTTTCTTTTTGCGGCGTTTCTTGCACTAAACCATACAATTCACTTGTTGATGCCTGGTAAAATTTAGTTTTTTCCTCTAAGCCTAGAATACGAAGTGCTTCCAAAATCCTGAGAGTACCTAATCCATCCGCATTTGCTGTATATTCTGGTATTTCAAATGATACCTGAACATGACTTTGTGCCGCTAAATTATAAATTTCATCAGGCTGTACCTGCTGAATGATTCTAATCAAATTTGTTGAGTCAGTCATATCACCAAAGTGGAGAAAAAAATTCACATGTTCTTCATGTTGATCTTTGTATAAATGGTCGATTCGATCTGTATTAAAAAGCGAAGTTCTTCTTTTTATTCCATGAACTTCGTAACCCTTTTCCAACAAAAATTCTGCCAAATAGGCCCCATCTTGTCCGGTAATTCCCGTAATTAATGCACGTCTAGTCATGTGACACCTTCCTTCCAGAAAAATATCCTGGCTTACATTGAAAATATGAATCTAATCCAAAAACATAGAAAAATTTCGTTCTGCCAGTGTCTCATTTTTCTCTACTATTATTTGCTAAATAACGATTCATAACTTATTCGAGGAAATATATCTAAAAGTCCGCCCTCAGTAGCATTATAAATCAGTTGCCCTTTAGCATCACCATAAGCTTTTATCAATTCATATTGGTTACGCTGAACTTCAATGCTCTTAGCAGCGTGATCGAATGACAACTTGTCAGCCATAGTTTCATGCTCCTTTTCATTATAAAAGCGTTTGTATCCTTCACATTGCAGTTCGTAATGTTCTCGGGTATATCCCCACCAATCATGGTCACACCCAATGAGATAAATGCGATTAAATCCTAAATGTAATGCCAACATCAACGCACATACAATAACATTTTCCCCCCATGGTGGAACATCTAGTGATAAATCCATATCACTAACATTAGTTTTATTCCAATCATAGTGAAAAGCATGTAAATCTATATTAGAATAATTACTTTGAATAAATGAACCTAATCGCTCCACTCCCTTACTCTGCATAAAAAAGGAAATTTTAAAATTTTCTCTTTCAATACCCGACAAAATAGAATAGAGTGCATTTTCTGGTTTATTCCAAAATTCCGGATCCGCAATCACCCAATATTCAGGATGAAGTTCAGCTAATTGGGGATGTTGCTGAAAAGAACTGACAACAATTTTTATATTATCCTTCAATAATAATAAATTCTGCTTAGCAACAGATGGCCCATTACCAATAATAAAACATGGTTGATTGCAATATTTGTTTTTTAGAAGACTATTTTTCTTCAGCATCTTTTCAACATAAGGAGTCTTAGTGGATAAAGTTCTTCCTAAATGTTCTTTAAAGACTTCACAACCATTCCAAAAATGAATATTCTCCTTAAATCCCATATTTTCGAGTTGCTTTGCTATATCAATATCATAAGTGCTAGCAATAATAATCGCTAAATCATCGGGTTCTTCTTCACACAAAATTTTAGGAGATTGAATAGAATGCTGTTCAAAATCAGTTCCCCACTTACTACAATCATTATCTACATAATAAGCAATAGTAAAAGGAATTACTTGTGAAATTATTTTACTAGCATTACCTGTTCCAAAAAGAATAATTTTTTTATTTTTCAACGTTATTAAACTACTTTGCTCACTTATGATTTTTCACCATCCAATAGTTTTCGTAAAAACGCCAAAAATTTTTTCTTGCAAAATTGGTATTGAAATAACTTAGAATGGATCGGAATAATTTTAGTTAAGTCTCGAGTAACTGAAGTATATAAAACCGGTATATAGTTATATTTAGACAATACGCACAAATCGGACCCCTGTAAGTTTGGCTGCAACGAAACAACCGTTTTCCCCATAATATAAGCTTCCAGCAACATGATCGAAGTCATGCCAAACACCATCTTTGAAACAGCAATACATTCCTGAGATTGAATATCTTCAGCAAGAAAACGCACGTCCTGTTTACAAAACTCTTTTTGAATATCACCAAAAAGTTCAATATTATCCTTAGGGTGAAGTTTTACCAAAATACAAGCCTCTGATGAGTAAGAATAAATATTTTTTAGAAACTCTTTCAAAACCGAATACTGTGTATAGCCACGGGAATTACCATAATACTCTGCTATGGCTTCTGAAACGAACAAATAAATAGGACGATCTTCGGGTAAATGATAAGTCCGTCTAATATTCGAAACATTCAAGAAAATAGTTTCGGCAACCCTAGACAGATAAGGCTGGCCAAAAGTCAACAAATGCATTGCTGAAAAACCTTCTGCTAACATTTCTCGCTGACCAATATCATTAATACAATTAATATAGTCAGGTAAATAAGCTAAACGTTCTGCCAACCCCACCCCACTAAATCGCTTGCTATAATTTTGCCAAGAATCCAAAAAAGCAAGGGTAGGGATATGTCGCATTCGCGCATTATACCATAAAAATTTTTCTGACATATCCCGCTCAGGCAAGCTACAAGCTGACGTAATAATACAGTCTGGACGCACCTCGTCAAGCAGAGAAAAATCTCCACATTTCACCGAACAAATCGTGCGATGAACAATCCCTTCTCTCTGAAAACGTTGGCTTCCGTAGCCATAACCACAAACAATAGCTTCATAATCATCGTGATTTTGTAGTAATTGAATGACAGGAATAAGAACTTCGGCTCCACCAGGCTCGCAACTAAAAAAAAGCACCTTTTTAGCCATCATTACACCTTTTCAAGTACTGCGACTAAATAATTTCCTCGGTTGCCCAGTGAATAATTCAAACGGCTATGTAATGCTTCTTCAGCTGCAATCTTTTCCTCATAATTTTCTACATAGCAGTTTCGTTTATGAATAAATAACTGAGGGTTCTGCATATACTCAAGGATATCTGTTGTATATATATCGAGCCATTCAGTACGAAAAGTCAGCAACCGAAAACCAGTAAGTTCAGCTAATCTTTCCAGTGACTTTCGATTAAAGACCTGTTGAGTCGTATAGCCATATAAATGATTCACCTGCCCCTTGTAAAACTCAGTAGCAAAAGAATCGGAATTGGGTGTGTTAATATATAATTTTCCTGCAATCTTTAATACCTTATAAATATCTTGTAACAAACCAACAGGATTAGGTACTCCATACAAAATTTGATGTAAAGTCACAATATCATACTGATCAGCAGGCAGTTTTAATTCTGACAAATAATTCTTGTGAATAGTAAAAAACTGTTCAGCAACAGCAGCAGTAAAGGGATTTACCTCTACTCCTTCCACATCATAAAAATATTTGGCTTTATGCAAAAAATCGCCCACTGAACATCCCACATCAAGTAAGCTTCCACTGGATTTAATACGATAAATATCAGATAATTTATTATCTATAAGCGGATCGGGTTTTTCTGGCAAAGCGGTTTTGTACTTCATCATAATATTAAAATATTCCATCACAATAGCATCATCGCCTTGAAACCCTTCATTAATGCTATCACCAGCTGGTGCAGGATTCATAAAAGCCAGTGAACATTCATTACATTGGACATAATTCAAACTACCATTATTAGCAAAAAAATGATTTTGTTGCGAGCCGCACACTGGACAAACCCGTGAAATCAGTTTCTGTTCCGAAAGGAGCTTAGCATAATTATAATTTTTAAGAAGCCAAGCTCGAATAGCTTTGTTGTATTCTTTATTATAATTTAAATTCATCGCATCGTCGCTGCTTTATCGAAAACTTTAACAATATCATCCATGTCTGACTTCGTTAATGGCGGATAAGTATAGGCTGTTACAATAAATTCCTTATCATAAAATTTCTCCGTAACTGGGCAAATGCCACGGCTATAATTTGGTTGCTCATTATCCTTCAATAATCTATAAGGATAACCATGTTTTAACTGTTCCTTTTTAGAAAAAATCGGTTCTAAATATAGTGGTTTAATATAACCACCAGCTAAACGATACAGAGGAATCCCAAGTTTCCTAATGTTTTCCACATATTGTTCACGACATAGTCCCGCCTTGTCTTCATCATAACGCAGAGGATAAAGATAATAAACGTGTTCCGCATTTTCACGCACCTTAGGAACCGTAAGATATTCTAATTTTGATAGTTTCTCTGACAAATAATTAGCCAAATTAATTCTAGATTCAATAAGAGCAGGCAGCTTTTTAAGCTGTTCAATTGCAATGGCAGCTTCTGTTTCAGTCATACGATAATTACCGCCAACCATATTTGTCAAATTATAATACCCCATATCGTCCACAACCGCTTCTGCATGATTACGAATCAATTGAAGTCGAAGTGCAATCTCATCATCATTAGTTACAGCAATGCCACCTTCACCGCAATGTATAATTTTGTGCTGATTCAAACTATAAACCCCTACATCAGCAAAAGTACCGGCAAATCCCTCATGATAGCGACAGCCAGGGGCATGTGATGTATCTGAGAGCACTTTTAAATTATACTTTTTCGCAATTGCATTGATCTTCACCATATCTGAAGATTGTCCAAATAAGTCAACAGGTAATATTGCCTTTGTACGCGGTGTAATTTTATCTTCAATTTTGACAGGATCCATGCAATAATAGTCTTCTTCAATATCAACAAAAACAGGGATCGCACCATAAAACAAGGGTGCCGTTGCTGAAATACACATACTGTAACCAATAACCAAAACTTCATCGCCCGGACACACTTCCAAAGCACCTAATCCAGCTAACAATGCCGTTGTAGCTGAATTAAAAGAAATCGCATGTTTGACATGATGATATTCGGCCCAGTTTTTTTCAAGTTCAAGAACATTCTTTCCACCACCAAATTTTTCGCTGTGTTTACCCAAAAAATCCGATAATATTCCAGTCCTGACTACAGCTGCTGCTGCCTGAGCTTCTTCCTCACCAATAGGGTTGTACATAGGAAATGCTTTTGTTATTATCTTTTCCATTTTTTCTCCTCCAAACATACTTTTTGATGATTAATATAAGACTTAACTATTGCATCAATAAGCAACTTCGTATTAAAAGATTGTACAGGGGTACTCACGTCATGATTGCGTTGTGAGTTTGTAATTTGCGAGATATAATCAACGGCATCAATTAAGGAATATTGATATTTAGTATCATTTACTAGCGGCTCACGATCATTTAAGACCTTCACACCCGAATAAGCATAATCAGTAACAGTTCTCACTAATATCTGCCGAGAATTATCATTAATTACAATTCTTTGATCAGTAAGTAGCATATCAATTTCAAAAATATGATAATTATAATGATAAGCTTCCGAATCAACAGTCTTTACAGTCACATTAAACTGTGAATAATAAAAAATAAATTCATAAGTGTAATCACGAATCTCCTGATTATATACACGATTATAAGTTAAAACTGCCTCTGGCAGCCCAAATAGAAAAACGAGAGTATCAATCATCGTCACACCAATATGCTCTAAGCCTTTAATATAATAGGCATTAACAGTAAGAACTGATTCCATCGCCTGGGCTAATTGGCTTCGAATTTGCTTATGATAAATCTCATATTGACGCTGAAAATCAACTACGATATGACACTGATTCGCATTGGCCAGTTCAAGCAACTCTGCAATTTCTTGCAAATTTAATGCCAGCGGTTTTTCAACAAATACAGTTTTACAACAATGACTTAATAATAATCTTTTAACTAGCTCATAGTGAGTAGCATCAGGCGTACATACACTAACGACATCATGATATGACTCCAAAAGTTTGTCAATATCAGTGACCTTATGCTCAACCTTCCAATATTTTTGAAATTGTGCTGCTTGATCCTGGTTCACATCACATATAGAAGTAAGTTCATAACCACCATGAGCCATATATGCTCCAGCGTGAGTATAAATTCCTTGATCGCCATTTATCTTTTGCTGATCATACCCACCAGCAATTTGACCGGCCCCAATAATAGCAACAGATAATTTTTTCATAATAACTATATCTCTTCCTTTTTGATAGAAGCAGCCGAACGTTGCACCAAATTTTTCGTTTTCGCAAACAACATAGGGTTACATTTATACAACTCAATCAACTCATCCGTTGTAAAATCAATTTTATCTAAACAATCGTAAACTTCACGGGCCTGCTCAAGATCTTCAAGATAATCTACTGTAAAACGCAATCCCGGATATCGTAATCTATCATCTGCTTCAATATTAAGGATACTATACTCCGCAGGGTGTTCCCATATATAACGCACCACATCTTCTCTGTCCTCCCGTGACAAATTTCCACGTTCATTCAAAGAAATAAGTTTGGCTGCATTTACTACATGACCATAAATTCCTAACGGATAGGTAAGTTTTATGTCATTGCACACATAATCATAAGCGCCCGAATAGTAAACATCGACTAATTTATCAAGCAACTCATAATCAAGATAAGCGGAATCCGCTCCCATTTGTACGACTACATCAGCACTATTTTCTATTAGTGCACTCGCTACCCGGTCCAGAACATCTTCTTCAGATCCACGAAAACAGTTTACATTATGTTGCCTGCACCAAGATTCTATCACATCATCCTGTTCACTAGTCGAGGTAACAACAATAATTTCATCCACATTTTTACACAATTCAAACCTGGTTACAACACATTCCAACAAAGTTACTTGTTTATAAATAGTCATCATTGTCTTTCCCGGTAGACGACTAGACCCCATACGTGCTTCTATTGTTCCAACTACCTTCATATTTTCTTCTCCAATACATAAAAATGAAATGCACAATCGCTATCTAGTACAAAGCTACTCCCGTTCCCAACCAATAAACCTCTAATAACCGCCTTAAGTAACATTCTACTTTTCCAGCCATTTAACCACCTCATAGCATTCCGCATATTTTACACCAATTCTTTGTCCGGCGTTTTCCGCCTCATTCTTAAAAAAATCAATCCATTTGTAAGCGGTCCGCTGCAATTCTGATCTATGTGACAACAATGCTTTTTCCTTTTTATCCCAAAAATCAGTAATATCAATATAAAAATTTCCTTTAAAATCAAGTGTTGAATGATACCAGTTACTGCGGTACATTAACATATTAGGAACGTGTCTGCAAGAATGCATAGAAGATTTAGCCACAGCTTGATGGTCATGATGAATATCCCCCATCCAATGTGTGTAAACCTTATCAATCTTTTTCTCTTCAACAATTTTAATAAGTTCCTGATTGAGTTCCTCATTAAATTCTAATTCAAGCGTTTTAAAATCACCGCATATCAGTTCCACGCCTAATATTTTCATAGCTTTTTGTCCTTCACAAAAAGCTGTTTCATTTGAACGTATTACTTTATGCTGCGGATTAGTAAAACCCGATAAAGTTGCCACATAAGCACAAACATTATCTCCAGACGCCACATGCTTCGCAAGTGCTCCCCCACATCCAAGTTCAATATCATCAAAATGTGCTCCTACAGCTAAAACATTCATTTCTAATAGCCCCTTACCCATCTTAATTTTGGATATTCTCTAACCAACTATTTACCTTACTTATTTTATCTGCATCCCTAAAATCATCTGCAAAACTAAGAAATTTCCTGTATGACTCAATTCTCCATTCTTGTAGCCCTAACCTTTTACATATTTCCGCTTTGTTAAAATACCATCTTGCCTTATTAGGATAAACAAACTCTGAATTCAAAGGGTACATGGCCTGTAATCCTGTAATACTAACAAACAAATTCATCAATACTATATCTTTTTCTGACTTCGTATCTATATTTTTCAAATCTTCATAACTAATTTCATCTTCTAATTGTATCAACTGAGCAAATTCGCTTGTCCCAGAAATACCTTCGCTAAATTCCGCACTCTTGTATTTCTCATTAATATTTTTATTTATAGATAACCTATGGTGCTCCATTATTTGTGTTAATTGGCTCGACGAGAAAACAACACTTTCATACTTCCTTATAGCTTCCAATACTTCCTCGTAAAACCCTAATTCAAAAAAGATCGCAGCTAACACTAAAAACATTTTTGAATCTTTAGGTTCTATATGTAAAAATTGTAGTACGTCCCTCAAAAATTCAATGCTATTTTCGCCTTTACCGTAGACATTAATAATGTAATGCCGAATTCTGCGTGATAGCGAGATATCATCAACAACTTCTATATATTTTTTTAGATATTGAAAACTTCCATCCCGATCACCAAGCTTTTCACAAAGTAAGAATTCCCTTTCATACAACCTCGGACAATCCTCTGTTATCGTACTCAAAATATCCAATGCCTTGAAAACTTCAGTATAATTATCAGATGCAGAATGTAGATCAACAACTCCCCATAAATAGGATTCATACCCCATTTTTTCTACAATCATTCTGGAAATATCACTATGGGTATCAGCAGTTAATAATTCTGCACTCATAACCAAGACATTAGCATCACACAAACGCATTATCTGTAATTCTTCTTTGGATCCTAAAAAATATTCACTGTCTGCAATTTTTAATTCAGCAGGAACATTAACCATTTTAGGAGTAGTCCTACTACTCTCGACTATCTGAATAACAGGAAGCAAAGACTTACAATATCGCTCAATTAACCATGGACCAGTCTGAAGAATACACTCATATTTCTGTTCTAATTTTCCAAATCCATCTTTTGAATCAAGCGTTGTTACAAAAACAAAATCTTTATTTTCTTCTTTAAGTCGCTTCGTTAAATAAGGAAGGCTATTAGGCCAGCCATGAATTATAAAACTATTAAATTGTTTTAATACTTTCTCTATGACCGCAGGATTAATACAAAATGCACAAAAATGCATTGCATCATTATATTTGACAATAGCATCTGATTTTGGAAAACTTCTTAATTTCCACTTATTCTTATTAGCGATTAGAAAATCAGTAAGTGCTGAAAAAAAGTTTTCTTTATAATAATTACTTTGATTATTAAAATCTTTAAATTCCCAATTCGTAGTATAATCCCGCCATGTCCCCGAATAAGCTGCCCTAAATATAGGAATATCAAGATACTCAACAAGATTTTTGAAAATTTCATCTCGATTAGTTACTGGAAATTCAGAAGCTCCCACTAAATCAATTGGCAACAAATGATGCTGCCATGCATATTTTTGATACCTAACAGCAAGATAATCAGCACTTGAACTCCGCTTAAAACTTTTATTCATTTTTGGAAAAACGCATTGTTCTTTTACAAATCCATATTCTGATGCATCATTAAAAAGAAGAATACTTGCTCGTTTTATTTTGCGAATACAATCTAAATAGTCTTTATATCTATCATCGTAGTCCCGACATAAAAAATAGTCCGAGAAGATCAGATCATTTAAAACAAGCTCTGCTCGCGGAGGCAGGCAAATATGTTCAAATCTTATTGGTACACCAATTTCCGCTGAAATTTTTTGAATCTGTTCCGTTTTAACGGGATCTCCTTCATAGATAGTCCCCCAATAATCCCATAAAGATACAATATACAGACACTCTTCTTCTAAACATTCATCTTCATCAGTAGAAAAAGTGTCCACTTTTTCAATTATCTCTTCTAAACTCATCTGCTGAGAAATACTAATACCAAATTCATCGGCAATAACATTTATTAGAACATACCCAAGTGAATCAAGCACATCTTTTATAGGTAGATCATAAGGCAAATAGGAAAAAAAACGTCCTATTTCATTCCTAATATTTTTTCCAGATACACCTTTTTCATTTTTCTGCCATTCTCGCGCCAAAATAACATCATTAGCTGTTTTTTTACGGTTTATTTTTCCTGATGATGTTTTAGTGATAAATTCTTCAGGCACAAACTCTAGTTCAAAACTTTCTAGAGGAAATACCGCTGATAACTTTTTATAAATTTCATTGTATTCACTTTTATCAAAGAATTTCTCTCTTTCCAAAATCACACACAATGTTTGTGTTCCCATTCTCGAATCCTCAATGGCCACGCAGGCACCACGACCTCTGCAATCAGGAACAGTTTCATTTAGAAGAAAATCCAAATCACTTAGCATGTATTTTTTCCCAGCCTGAATCATTACATCATGTTTTCGACCTTCAATAAATAGCTGACCTTCATCCATAAACCCCATATCCCCAGTCGGATAATATCCATCTGAGTCTATAATAGATACGCCATCCATATAAGAAGAAATAGATGTATCGCTTTTGACATAAATCTCGCCATCAACAAATTTCACAAAAGTATTTGGAACTAGAGCACCACAACTTACGGTATGCTTACCATTATGCTCCTTTATTTTAAAACCATCACTCTTTGAAATTGCAAACACATTTTCAGCCATAGCATAACATGTAGAAACAATACCAGAATCAGTTCCTGTTACCTTACAAAATTTCTCAATAGTTTTATAATACGTCGGCTCTGAACAAGAAATCCAATGCCTCATAGTAGACAATGGTTTTCCCCATTTTACATGTGCCATTACTTCAAATCCAAAATTAGGCATATAGCATATAGTACCATTATATTTAGAAATAGCCGCAAATAGCAATTCTCTATTTTCTACCCACGTTATAGGATCCATCATAACAATTGGTATAGAAAGAATTAATGGCATAATAAAACAAGCAATAAAACCCATATCATGGTATAACGGAAGCCATGACACAATACAATCATCATTAGTTAAATTTAACATGCTGTTATATCTAACAGCATGCTTTTCTAATTGCTGAATAGAAAACCTTACTGCCTTACGATAACCAGTAGTACCAGAGGACAATTGAATTACAGAACCGCTAACTATTTTTTCGCATACCGAATCAGCTTCCCCATAATTTCCATCAAAAAATAGCACAGTCGTTTTTTCTTCAAAAATAGGCTTTAGCTCTTCTAATTGTTTATCACAAATTATGCCTTCAATACCAATCTCTTGAATAGTATGTAATACTGATCCCTGCCAATAATTAAGACTCTGTTTTTTGGTGGGATATTGCAGAATTAACGGTTCTTTTCCAGCATCAAGAACAGCTAACCATTGTAATACTAGTTCAGGAGCGGAAGGGAAAACTAGACCAATTTTCTTTTTCTCACCAAATTTAACTTGAATAACTTCACTCAAATATCGTATTTTTCTTCCACATTCCGATAATTTTAATGTATAATCCTTCTCAGTATCGATAAAGTGAATGTCTGGCAATCGCCTGATTACTATATTGAACAATGATCCTCGCTCCCAATGCAGATTTCCCATCACTAGCTCCTAATTATATTCCGTGATTGTTCAGTTCCACAATTAAATAGCATATCAATAGTACTCAAATACGGAATAAACTCTCCATAAAGTTGTGGATAAACGGGATGCTTAAAATCTTGCCAAATAACTTCAATATTTGTTGCAGCAAAAGGTTCTGGATCATAATAGTCTCTTGCACCAACTCCCGATAAATAAATAGTTGCCTGTACCTTCTGCAATATATCTACCAACATTTCATTACTTTTATATTGAGGATCTAAAGTACTTGATAATACCATTTCAACTTTTATATCGAGTAAACTCAATAATATCTCTAATGCATTCAAACTAAAGTCCATCATTCTTTCACATTTAAAATCATACATTTTTTCTACATATGGAAAAATTTCTGCAAAAAAACAAGCTTTCCGATAATTTTCTCGCAATAAATTTAAATTATTATCCCGCCATTCTACACTCTTTTTTAACATAATTTGATTTATTGGCGTACCTACAGGAGCCTTTTCTACACCGAGTGTCAACCATTTTTCACCGTTAGCAGTCTTAATTTTATCGCGATTCATCCAACTTCGACTTGTTCCTCGGACATATTGAACATGATCAAGTATTACATATAAGTCACATTTTAATAATCGATCAAAAAAACCTAAATAGGATAAAAAATCAGGCTGGTGAATAACTACTGTCTTATTTAATAAGTTCAGCATAGTATCATTTCCCTATAAATTTTTTCTAAAGCGTCTGTTTTTATTAAAGACAGACCTTTTTCACTCATTTTTTCAATTTGAAATTCATTATTAAACATTTTTTCATTCATATTTTGGTAGTACCCAGCAAAAATAGATGTCCCCAGAGAATCTAAATATTTTGCAATTTGAATTTCGTGAATCTCATTGGCAATAATTATACAAGGTAACCCAGCAGCATTGGCCTCAATAGGTGTAACTCCTCCACCCGTAATAGCAATATCATAATTGTGCAATTCTTCAATAAGAGATGGTACTGCAAATTTAACAACAAAATTATCGTCCAATACGTTATCCAAAGATTTCCAATGGATAAAAGAAGGCCCTAATATGATTGTCGCCTTTTTTTTATATTTTTTCAAAATATTAATTACTTTAATAGTAACACCATAAGTATCACTGCCTCCTAATGTTACTACTATTTTTTCACACTTCTTTCTCACTCTCTTATATACATCTATTTGCTTATTCAATATCAAATATTCTAAGCCAGTAAATATCTTACGGCCTGCTAGCTCATCAATATTTTCAAAGGTCATAGCAGCAACATTCAAATCTGACAATGCTGCTCCTGTACCCCTATCATCAAATGTAATGACAGAAACCGGATATGATTTTAACATTCTAACATGCCGAGCATCAGTATCTAGTCTATCATTAATCCATATATCAATTGGATATTTCTCAAGCAGCTTAATTTCCCACTTACTTGTAAAGTCGTATAAATCTACAATTTCAAAAGCAATTGATCTATTTTTTAACATATTTAGGGTTGTTTCATTATTATTAACAAATACAATATAAGGTATATTCTTTTCTTTTAAAAAGTCGACGATATTTAACGCTCGAAAAAAATGCCCCATACCCCTAGCATGAGAAGATTCTATACATATTGCAAACACAAACGTATCGCCTCTTCAGTTGTCATCAATTGGCTTCCGCCATGTTCTGCAATATAACAGGCTTTCTTGTAATCTTCAGGCGTGTCGATAGTTAATCGAATATCTGGTCTATTTTTTGATTTATCTACATTAAGTAGAGCAATCTTAAACTCATCAGGATGATCTAAGATATATTCATTTACATGCTCAACATGATGTGGTTCCTTTCCCAAAAGATAACAACGTTTTAAAGCAGCAAATGAGAATATTTCACTACCAACACCAACAGGCAAAGCTGTAAATGAATGTGAATAATCTGCCTGACTCCTTAAATGTAAATTAATCAACCGCACAATCTCTTCTACATCGATAAAGGGATTATCCGCAGTAAGACGAATAACATGCTGAAATTCATATTGTTTTGCACATAAATAATATCTTTCTAAAACATTATTTTCACTACCGCGAAAACAATGAATTCCATTTAAAGCACAGTACTCTGCAACAATATCGTCTCTAACTGACATTGTCGTTGCCAATATCGTAGTCACTGGATATTCAAGAAATTTCAATCGGTAAAATATATGATCAAGTAATTTCTTATTGCCAATTTGTTTTAAAATTTTACCTGGTAGACGACTTGATCCCATTCGTGCCTGGATAATGACACCAATCATATCTAACAATCCCCCCACATTAATACATCGTCTACCTCTAAATTTTTATTAGCGGTACGCCCAACAATCTGATGATAAAACTTCGGCTCAATCCCGTATCCCGGCCTTTTTACAATAATATCTTGTTCACCAATGACCTGCCCCTTACGTATTGGATTAACAATAACAATACTCTTACGATTATTAATACGAGTATTTTTTTCACTATCAGCCGGTCGCTTTATTCCGCTTCCCCTCATCACCTCAAATTCACGTACCTTACTGACAATTTCCTTCATCTCTACTGGATCTGCGGATAACAGGTGATCAGGGCCGGGCGCCTTTTTATCATAGGTAAAGTGCTTTTCAATCACCTTAGCTCCCATAGCTGCCGCACAAATACAAGCAGTCGTTCCCAAGGTATGATCAGAATAGCCAATCGCTAATGCTGGAAATTCACGCATCATGGCCTGCATAGCCAACAAATTTACATTTTCAGGATGAGTAGGATAGCTGGTAACAGCATGTAAAAGAGTAATTTTCTCATTTCCCGCTTCTAAAATTGCATTAACCGAGTCATGTACCTCTTGCATCGTGCACATGCCCGTTGCCAAAAAAACAGGTTTGCTCTGATGTGCTATGTATTTTAAGAGCGGAATATTTACCGCATCATCCGAGCCAATTTTGTAAGCGGAAATTGAAAACTTTTCCAGCATATCTACATCATCCGTATGAGAAGGAGTTGAAAACCAATCTAACTTTTTGGATGCAATATATTGAAAAACTTTATGATGTAATTCTTCATCAATCTCATAAGTCTTAAATAAGTTATACTGTGAAACTACTCCGGTGTTTTCCATATCAAATAGGGCCAATTTGCTTGCAACGGTTTCAGCTCGATAGGTTTGCAACTTGACTGCGTCAACACCACATTCAGCAGCTTCATCAATCAATCTTTGCGCTTGTTCAAAGTTGGTGAAATTACCGCCAATTTCAGCAATTATATAGCAGCGAGCTTGCAAATAATTGTTTAGCATAACTATCACTCCCAATATTTCAACACTTGATATATGCTTTCCTTACTAAAATCTGCAGCTATATTCCACCATCTAATTTTGTCTTGCACAATTAAATGACCATATCATGCTGCAAAAATCTTCAAATAAAATTTTGAACTATTGACCAATAACTTGACTTCGATTTACATAATTTTTAATAATAATATTTCTACCATTAACACAAGCATGCTCAGAATCTTCCGTCTTGCGTGGTAAATAACAATGTTTACATACAGGGATATTTCTAAACCCATCTGGTTCCCGATGCACTTTCCGTATATTCTCAAGGTTTTTCCCATGCCAAATATCATGAATTGTATCAATATTTGCATCACCTAATATTACTGTACCATTCTCATCATTGGAACACATCATAACAAGACCATCTGCACCAATTACTAGACGTTGATAAAGTTGGGGACAGGAAAATTCCGACTCATACAATATTTCACTATCCTGTCCAAGATAATCAATAAGTGGATTAAACGCAATCAAATCAGTATAAGGAGCAAAAGTATTATAAAAAGTTTCGGGATCTTCCTTAATTGCTGGCCATATAGACTGAATTTTAATAACTGGCCTATGACATGCATTTTTTTTCTTAATTACTTGTATGTCTTTTATTTTTTGAAGAATGTCCACAAATTGCAATGGTTTACGAATACTTTCATATTTCTCATTTAATCCATCCACAGAAATAGTAATCCAATCAATTCCCGCCTCCATCATATCTGTAAAATAGTCAGCTGACAATTTACTACCGTTTGTCAATGCAGAAACCTCATGAATACCATTTTTTTTAGCAAATTTAATTGCTTCAATAAAATGGGGATGCAACGTTGGTTCTCCCCGTAAACTTAATCTAATGGCAGGCACTTTACCAGCGATTTCGCGAATCACCTTTTTAAATAATTCAAAATCCATCAGTGTTGCATGTATATGTTGCTTGAATTCTTCGGTTATGGTATAGCACATTGGACAAGTCAAATTACATAAAGAAGATAATTCCAGATCTACTAATAAGGGATAATCAGAAACAACCTGCATTTTAGCATACTCAGTCCAGTTATTTCGATACTCTTGATATCCATTGGGCCATTCTTCGCCACGATAGCGTTCAAAACATTCTTCTCTAGCAATGGGTTCCATACTATAATTACCTTTATTAATCGGTATATTTTTAACGGACATTATAAGACTCCTTCGCATGATGAACCATTTTTGTTAACCCTTTATCCAAAGAACATAACGGAGTCCAATGTAATTCGCTCATAGCTAAAGAAATATCCGCCACAACATCGTTAATCTCATTAATCCGAATCTCATTTTCAGAAACAACGGGCTTATTAGACCCCAGAATATGCTGAACCCGATCAATAATTTCCTGTACGCTTACAGAATATCCTGACCCTATATTGTATATACCAAATAACTTTGATAACTGACTGGCAGAAATTATTGCACTTACTACATCATCAATATAAACATAATCTCTTTTAGGCACTAAGTTCTTAACTTTAATTTCATCATTTAATAAAGCCTGCTTAATAAGCGTGGGAACAAGGAAATTTTCCGTTTGACCACTACCGTAAACATTAAACGGACGAATAATTTTAACTGATACACCAAAGTTTTCAGAATAAAATCGGCACAATTGCTCCGCTAAATACTTTGAATGCCCATAGGGATTATTGGGGGTAATAGAACAATCTTCTGAAATCGGCAGACATAGTGGGTTACCATAAATATACGCGCTAATATAGGTTAACCCAATCCGATTTTTACGACATATGTCAAGCACTTCATTGGTACCCTGAACGTTTACCCGATAAAATTCAGCAGGATTTACCCAGCTATTTGGCACAAAGGTTTTTGCTGCCAAGTGAAATATTTGAGAAACGTCTGAGAAATCATAGTTTTCTAAAGTCTGCCGACAAGCAATGTCACCATTTTGAGTAGAACACCCTTGAACTTCATAACCAAGTGAAATCATTTTTTTTATTAACGCTTGACCGATAAAACCCGTAGCTCCTGTCACAAAAACCTTCGTCATCTTAGAAATCTCGCTTTCAAAAGATCAAATTCTTTAATTGCCTTCATATAATCATCAGGTCTACCTATATCGAGCCAATAACAATTTTGCTTCATCACTGCTGCAAAATTATTGTCATTGATTAAATCCGACATCAAATGATCAAATCCGTAAATTTCATCTGCCGGTATATAAGACAATATCTCCTTGCTTGCAGCATATACACCCATACTAACATTATATTTCAAAACAGGTTTTTCTTTAAAACCAACTAATCGATTGACTTTATTTAATTCTAAAACCCCATATTCCGATTTTTGTTCTCTTTCACTACTAGCAATGGTAAAAATATTGTTTGCTAATATATGTGCTTCCATAAAACTATTAAAATCTAAATCTGTTAAAACATCCCCATTCATGATTAGAAAATTATCAGGTAAATCCGGAATTAATTTAAGCGGCGCCATTGTACTAAGAGGCTTATGCTCCAGAGAATAATCAATTTTAATTCCCCATTTTTCGCCATTTCCAAAAAAAGTCTTTATTAAATCAGCTTGATGATTGACAGCCAAAGTAACATGATCAAATTGATAATAAGCCAACTGCCTAATAATAACCTCAAGTATAGGATAATCGCCAATAGGCATTAATGGTTTAGGAAGAACTACCGTATACGGTCTCAAGCGAGTACCTTTTCCCCCTGCCAAAACAACGGCACGCTTAGACATTATAGATACCTGCCTTATATTTTTTAAGATTTTCCCCCGATGAAAACCATTCTATCGTACGTTCCAATCCACGCCTAAAGCCATCTTTACCAGCATACATAGGCTTCCAGCTCAAAAGTTTTTTTGCTTTAGTATTATCAGCCCACAGCCGTTCCACTTCACTTTTTTCTGGTCGCAGTCTCTGTTCGTCTGTTTCAATTTCTAAGTCGACGCCCATAACTTCAGCAATGAGTTTCGCCGTATCGCCAATTGATATCTCATAATTGCTGCCTATATTAGTAACTTGGCCTATTGCATTATCTGATTCAGCCATAGCTATAAAGCCGCGAACTGTATCTTTAACATAATTAAAATCTCTGGTAGGAGCTAAGGAACCCAGTTTGATTTTGCGCTTACCATTAGCAATCTGCGTAATAATAGTAGGAATAACAGCCCTTGCTGATTGCCTTGGGCCATAAGTATTAAAAGGTCTGATAACTGCTACCGGAGTACTAAAAGCATGGTAAAAAGACAAGGCAATCTGATCCGCCCCAATTTTGCTGGCTGAATACGGTGATTGCCCCTGAAGTGGATGTTCCTCAGTAATAGGTACAAAACGCGCCGTCCCATATACTTCACTCGTGGATGTTTGAACCACTTTTTGCACCCCTAATTCCCGTGCAGCTTGTACAATATTTAAGGTTCCTTTAACATTAGTATCTATATAAGTATCCGGCGAATGATAAGAATAAGGAATCGCAATCAGCGCAGCAAGATGTAATACTATGTCACAGCCTTTCATCGCTTCTTTGACACCATGCGGATCACGTATGTCCCCGGCAAATACATCTAAGTTCTCTTTAATTTCTTTCGATGAATGATCCAGCCATCCCCATGAATTAAAAGAATTATATAACACAAAGGCCCTAACATCATTGCCTTGCTGAACTAATGTTTCAGTCAAATGTGAACCGATAAATCCATCTGCTCCTGTCACAAGTATCCTCTTATTTTTCAAATTCATTATAATCTCTCACCTATTTCGTCCATGTGTAATTGTTGTATGGCATTCAATAATATAATATTTTCTACTTGTTATCTATCTTGGCCTGCATAGCTCTATGGTCTATTAGTCCCTATTTTCTACTACCCGCTACACCCTTGGAATGATGTTATTCCCCAACCTTTTTTTGATGAATAGCTGCATTTATTTCTAACCACTCAGGATATCTCTGTAATAGCTCCAGACAGTTTTCCATGGTAAAAAAAGGTTGTATCGGATATAACGTTTCAAGCACCCTACGGACCAACTCAAAATCCTCTGACGTATCTACTGTCCAGCGATGATGGCTTAAATCTTCCGGGCAATATAATTTTTTCACCCGATATCGCTCGGGCTGTCGATAAAAAAAAGGCGTAACATGTTCTCGATCAGGTTGGGCAGTCGCTTCTCTATAACATTCTTCTAACCCTTTAAAAGAGAAAACTTCTGTATCCAATCCGCGCGGATAGTGTTCAAGCCTTAAATAATCATATTTATCTTTACTTTCAATAAAATGTCGAATCGCTGTTTCGCAAACTTCCGGATCAATCAGCGGACAATCAGCAGTAACCCGTACTACCACATCAGCCTGATGTTCAACAGCTGCTCCATAGTAACGCGACAGCACATCCTCTTCTGAACCACGAAAATAAGCTACACCCAGTCGATTGCAACAATCGACAATCGGCTGATCCGTAGTATTGACAGTCGTGGCAATGACAATCTCATCAACAGACGAAATACGTCTGAGTCGTTCGATCTGATATTCCAGCAATGGTTTGCCGAGTACTTCCTTTAATACCTTGCCAGGTAGCCGAGTGGAAGTCATGCGAGCTTGTACTATCATCACCGTTTTCAAAGGATCAACCTCTTTCATTGGGATCATTCAATAAATTTTCGGGCCTTACAAGACATCTTCTGTAAAAGCTCGCTATTAGACATCATATTCTTAAGAGCATTCACTATCATGGCCGGAGTAACCGCTTCATGCCAACCTAAATTGATCGTTGCCCCAGCTTTGGCAACTGCCTGAGTCGTCTCACGCTGGTTGTCAGCCACGACAATCGTCAGCGATGGCAGAGCCATGTAGCAGCGCTCCCAAGTCGTAGTGCCGCCTGCGCCTATCATCAGATCAGCTCGTTGCATCATTTGCGCCATATTGGATACATAATCATAATAATGGTAATTTGAATGAGTTTCACAACGTGCTTTTATTTCAGCCTGGCACCGATTTGCGCCGCCAGCTATTATATCGACAATAATCGCGTTTTTCTTAAGTATTTCGAGAGCATCCAATGCTTTCCTTGTCTCATCCGTTGGATCGCTGCCACCAAAAGAAACTAACATTCGCCTGACAATCCCATCGCGCGACCGCAGTTTGCCACTTTCTGCGAAAAACTCCCTGCGCAGCAGGGCATAACGCGGACCCAGTAAAGTAACACAATTCTTGGGAATCCATTCTCGATAACGCTCAGCCATCTTTTCAAAATAGTTTTGATCAAGCAATACATCACAGTCATGACGGCGATTAGCCAAATCATCAATCACCATGATTTTTTCAACGAAATACCGCACTTGACTTTCCCAGCGATAGTCCAGTTCATAGTGATCCACTATCATCCAATCCCATTTTTCACCTGTGCTCAAGGACCGGATCACTTCAATCCCTTCACTGTCACCATCTATCCACTGAACCGGATACCCTTTATCCAATATCAGTTGAGCAACATTTCCAGACAAAGACTTACACAGAAAAAAAATTTTGCTTCCCCGCTCAGACAACCAGTCAGCCAAGGCCAGACAGCGCATCACATGACCCGTGCCTAATATGACAGACGAATCGACTCGAAATAAAATTGTTTCTTGTTTGCCAAAAATAGGAATATTCATAAAATCACCTGCAGGAAGAAAGCAATAAATTCTTTAGAGTAGCGATAACATAATCTTGCTGCTCCGTGCTTAAATCATAATACATGGGCAGACTGATGGCCTCTTGATAATAGGCTTCCGCCTCAGGAAAGTCACTCGCTTGATAGCCAAACTTTTGATAATAAGGCTGTGAATAAACTGGGATATAGTGCAAATTAACCATAATACCGGCTTTTCTAAGTCCATCATACACTTCTTTGTGACTGAGAGCTATTTTATCAAGTTTCAACCGAATAATATAGAGATGGTAAGAGGAACAGGTATCTTCATGCTGCTTAGGCAACTGCAGGGGTAAATCGCTCAATTTTTCATCATAATAGGCAGCAATCTCACGACGGCGCCTCACAAACTCATCAATTTTCGTCATTTGACTGCATCCAAGAGCAGCTTGTATATCGGTCATGCGATAATTAAAGCCTAAGGAAATCTGCTGATAATACCAGCCGCCGTGACTGGGTTCGGTCATAAGATTAGCATCCCGCGTAATACCGTGACTACGCAAAAGCAACAACTCTTCATACAAATCCCGTCGATTCGTTACAACCATACCACCTTCGCCTGTCGTAACAATTTTTACCGGATGAAAACTAAAAACAGCCATATCACTGTACTTGCAACAGCCGACTTTGTCATTCCGATAAGTACCTCCAATGGCATGCGAAGCATCCTCAATCACTGTAAAACCATATTTCCGGCTTAACTCGTAGATCGCAGCCATCTCAGCCGACTGGCCCGACAAATGAACAGGGATAACGACCTTCGGTAACTTTCCCGCTTGTGCAGCCTTAATCAACTTGCTTTTTAAGGCTGCAATACTCATATTATAAGTTTGTCCGTCAATATCGACAAAATCTACCTGTCCACCAGCATAAAGGGCGCAATTGGCTGATGCCACAAAAGTAATAGGTGATGTCCAGGCTACATCCCCTTGCCCCATTCCGGCCGCCAGACAACTAATGTGCAGTGCCGATGTGGCATTGGAAACAGCAATTGCATAACGAACACCACAATAATCCGCTACTAGCTGCTCAAAACGTTCTAATGTAGGTCCTTGCGTCAGCCAATCTGATTGCAATACTTCAGCAACCGCTTGAATATCAGCGTCACTAATGTGTTGTCTTCCATAAGGAATACTCATCATCCAATCATCTCCCGCAATTCTTCGATCGTTAAAAAGTGCGGATTCGTTCCCGAATTATATTCAAAACCTGCGGATACCGGCTTGCCCTGTTCGCCCAGACCGTTAACTTGATAATCAACAGGAGCAAAAAATACGATAGATGGTTTAATAACATAGTGGTCTTCAAAAGCCAAGGTAATATGAGCATCGTCAGCCGGACACATTACTTCATGAAGTTTCTCCCCAGGTCGAATGCCAATAATCTTAATCGGCTTATCCGGCGCAATCGCCTTGGCAAAATCTACAATACGACTGGAAGGAATCTTAGGTACAAAAACTTCTCCTCCATGCATCCGGGCAAATCCTTTGAGTACAAAATCGACGCCTTGCGGCAGAGTAATCCAAAAGCGCGTCATCTTTTCGTCCGTAACAGGCAAAAACTCCGCTCCCTCGGCAACCATTTTTTTAAATAGCGGAGCAACGGAACCGCGTGACCCCACGACATTTCCATAACGAACAACAGAAAATTTTGTACGATGACCGCCTGCGATGTTATTGGCTGTTACAAATAATTTATCTGAAACCAACTTGGTAGCTCCGTACAAATTAATCGGATTCGCGGCTTTATCTGTCGACAGAGCAATTACCTTTTCAACGCCGTTTTCCATGGCCGCTTTAATAACATTCTCAGCCCCATGAATATTGGTCTTTATACATTCCATTGGATTATATTCCGCTGCAGGCACTTGTTTCAAAGCCGCAGCATGAATCACGTAATCAACATTGCGCATCGCCTGCTTGAGTCGCTCGCTATCCCGGACATCACCAAGAAAATACCGCATACAAGGAGCATGATATTCCTGCTGCATTTCATACTGTTTGAGTTCATCGCGGGAAAATACAATAACCCGTTTCGGCTGATACCTTGCTAGAATGGTTTTAATGCATTGCTTGCCAAAAGAACCTGTTCCGCCAGTTACTAAAATTGATTTATTATTGAACATGAACCATTTCACCTCATAGTATAATCACACTGACTCGATTATTTTTGTATATTGAGTTGCTGTGGGAAAGCTTGATCTTCATAAGCCCGCTGAATCAATTTCGATTTCTGATTAACTACCATGACCTTACGCACCTGCTCCTGCCGTTCAGTCAATAACTGCTGACTTTTTTCCTCATAGTCCCGAATTTCACGGATAATGTCACTTAATGCAGCCGTAACATCGGATGGATAGTCAGAAAGGACATGCTGTTCATACCACTTTTTAATCTCCGTAATCATGATTCCTTTTTGTGCAATCAGCTCTTCCACAATAAGCAGCTGATCTTCTTGAATGGCCTCAAATTGCTTAATGGATAATGTGCGCATATTGTAATAGTGCTTGAACAACAACTCCGTCTCACCTGTCTGTTTCATATTCATTTCACCTGTACTGGTGCATTTCGCGAACTTTTCTTCAAAATAATTTCATCCCACCCTGATTTGAGTTCCGCCAATAGTTCAAGCACTTCACTAACAATCGCACGATCCTTTTGCATATTAGCCTTTGCCAGACGTTCCAGCATATACACATATAAGTCCCGCAAATTTTGGGCAATTTCACCGGCATCCATATTCAAGGTGATATTTAATTCTTGAATAATTCGCTGAGCCTTCATTAAAGAACTGTGGGCCCCATTGATGTTTTTGCTCTCCATACACTGCTGCGCCAAATGTAAGTTCTTAATAGCTCCTTCATACAACATAAGAATCAGCTTTCCTTGACTCGCTGTTTCAACTTGCATACGCCGATATTGTTCATAAGGATTCACAGCCATCGCTTACGTTCCCCCTAATTTTTATCACACAATCTTCCATAAGACCTTGCGCTACCTTGGCCCCGGCAATAATCGTCTCATAATATATTTTGTAATCAGCAACAGCAGCATGATAATCATCTTGTTCTTTGAAACCCGCTTGATGCGTTCGATAAAGGACTTGCTGAATATCATCGTGACAAAACCATTCGACTACATCACGAACATCCGTATTTTGCTCAAATTTTTCATAGCAACGCTTTACATCCTTGCTATAGTGATTCATTTTTTGTGCTTGCCCGTTTTCGCAGGCCCGTTCCAGTTGATTTAACCGCTTAATAGCCAAATAAGCTTCTTTCACCATCGTTTTTATATTAGCCAAGCACTGTTCAAGTCTGATGACGAAAGGCATCACATCCGGCACTGTAAATGAATCTGTCGCCTCTTTAATTATCCCTTGCACATCAACGGATCTTTCACAATACTCATCAAGTACTTGCTGTAACGTCATGATCTTCGTTCCTTCAATCAAGGCCCCGCCTTCTGTAGCATTAATATATTCGGGTTGCGGATATTTTTTAATCCAGACTTCAAAGAATTTTAAAAATTGATAAAAAGCACGATTAGTTAAAATCTCTCCACCATCATTGGCTTTCACTAAAAAATAGTTTCCACCCTCACCGCCATTATAAACAATATTCTCATGATTCGTTCCAGCTGCATGAGAATGCCCATCCCTGGCATAAGCCAAATCTTGTCCCACAAGAATAATCGGATCAGCACCAAATTTATAAGCCACTGTCAACGCATTATTAGCCACAGAACCGCCGCTCTCCGTCGTCCCCTTCTCTTCAATAACACCCTCAAACCATTTTAAAATTGGTTTGTTCCCGGTAACAAAGAAAGGCCCCTGATGATTTTCTAAGACTTTTGGAAAAGTTTGCATTTCCGTTATTAAAGGAACATGAGGAAAATTCACGGCTTTGAAATGCTCATAATTAATCGGATTTGGATCAATACTCACCATAAAGTCCGGTTCAATACCGTTCTTTTGGAGTGCCTTTAGGGCTGTACCCACAGCGAGAATAACAGCTTTTCCCTTGGCTTTCTTCAATAAATGAATATTTTTATTCAATGAAGGACCTGCTGATACAATAATGGCCGGCATCCCTTTAAATTGATCGAAAAGTGTATGAATACCTGGTGAACGATAATAAATCGGCAAATTACAAATCGAGTTGGACATGATAGAAGCTCCATTGATGCTCATGGTCTTCTCCTGAACCAGCCTCGCATTCACTGCATCACTCAATTGATGAACCGTTTTTTCATAAGCCTTAGCATAAGCGGCTTGATGTCCTGACAACCCCGTAATCACTAAGTTGCTATACCGCGTTAAGTCATAAAGCTCAAAAAAATTCGTAGCAATTTCATATCCTTCATCACTAGGCGCAATAATAAAGACACGCTCTGATGATAAAACAGCTCGCAAATCCCGCGTATTCAGGGCCGCACGAAACAAATCATGATCCGGTTCAATGACAAAAATTGGAATTCTTTCATCGATATTTTTATGCAGCGCTTCGACAAGATAACCTAGACCAAAACCATAAACAACAACCAAACTACTTGAAAGAACATCTAATCCCCGAACAACTTTTTCTGCTTCTTGAACAGGGTCAACGGAGCTATGCAAAAATATTTTTTTACCTTCCGCCGTTGTAATTCGAACCGTTGGCAAGCCCTTGCGGCTGTCTAACAGCTCCAGATGCTTGCTTTCGGCTGCTGCGACATACTCAGGGATTACCGTTCCATAGCGTTTATAAAACGCCACCCAATTTTCTTTTCCAAACTTATCTTCCATCATGAACAAATTCCAATCCCTTCCGCTGATTACACTGTTCCTGAATAACAGCAAGCAATTGTCGCGCTTGCTCAACTAAAGAGATTAAATCATATTCCGTAAGATCAGCTAGCAGGGAGTAATCGCCATTTTCTGCTGCTTCATCAATCTGTTCAAAGGATTTCTGCAATTCATTAGCAAATGCGTTGATAGACATTCCACTGCCTATATTTTGTGCAACATTCAGTCCTAACAGAGACGCAGCAGAACTAAACATTTTTTTACAATAATTCAACCCTTCCATTACCTGAAGCAACTTTTCTAGTGAGTCTGCCCGCTGGTCTAACTGAAAATCAAACTCTAATGTTTGATAAGCCTGCGCTACATTCTGTAAATATCCAGCCATTTCCGCTAACACAGTCGTCAGTTGAACGAACTTTGATGAATCTGATTGCGAATTTTTCATCACGATAAACCTCTTTCTCTGATCATATAGTATCCCCCACCATTTCCCCGCCGCACACCAACTAATTTACTTTTCACCAACTGCGACAGTTGACTACGCACATAGGCTGGCGTTACGTGAAGCAGACGGCCGATGTTGTCAGAATTCATCGGCTTGGCATAAGATGTCTCGTAGTTCATAAGCAGCCATAGTATCTCTTGATGCAGATTATTCACCAAATACTACCCCCAAATAGTGAACACAACCAAACAATAGTAAACATTTGCACCCCTAAGAAGTAGCCAATAAAAATTATTGGCTACTTCTTAAATCATTTATTTGGAACTAGACGAACTTGATAAGGCCGACGTTAAAAAGCTGCCTTGACTTTGTAAACTTTGTAAAAGCGTTTGCATCGCGTTATATTTCGTATATAACATCGTCTGCTCATCCTTAAGCCTCAGCTGCAGATCTTTGATTCGATCACTGTTGTACTTCACCATCTGCGTTATGGACCCATTAGATCCTGTAAGAGAATCAAAAACACCGCCAACCTTGGTGTAATTACTCAATTGTGTTGTCATTTGCACAAAGACACCTGCATTATTGCCTGAGCTTACATCATAATCGTAACTTGCCTTAATCGTTGCTCCGGCAACAGGTGCCGTACCAAACGTAATTTTTCCTGTCGTATAATCAATCATATATTCCTTAGCACGCGTAGCAGCATCCGTACTGAACGTAGTAACTTCGTTATAAGTTGTTGTCAAACTACCATCAACAGTTTGTATCGTCGGAGCTGCGGAAATTGATCCGTTCTTAAGTGTATAGTCGGTTTTTGCACCGTCACTTGTACCAACGGCTTCATTGAGTACAGAAGCGGTAGAATTACCAAATAGTGATGCCACTGCTCCAGGGTCCGATTGCAGTGCCTTCTTCAATACATCCACGTCCAAGGATAGATGACCCGTCTTGCTTTCATCAACGGATTGACCGACCGCACCTGTCGTAATACCCGCTTGCGATAACTGCTGCATCGTAGCAGGCTGCGCAGCAACAGTGGCATAACTGAAGCTGCGCAGTGTCTCACTAATATCAGCCAAAGTAGGGTCGCCAAAAAGATCGCCCCCGACTTTATGGTCCGCAGTCGAATCGGATGATTCTTCATTGAGTTTACCATTAACCTGATCAATGGTTGTATTGTACGCAGTGATAAAGGCCTGAACTTTTTTGACAATCGAGTCCGTGTCATTTTGCACCGTCACGGTAGCCGTACCCGTCTTATTAATCGTAAAAGTATTGCCATTCAATGTCACTGTATTATTAGTCGGTGTCACAGCAGTGCCATTTACCTTTACAGCTGCGTCCTCTCCTAGTACCACCGAACCACCCGTACCATCGCTATTATGAATTCCAGCCTTCAAACCCATCTTAGACAAGAAGTTCGAAGAATCTGTCGCTGACGTGCCCAAGTCAATGTTCTTATTGCCAGCAGTCTGATTCGTCAAAGACATCTGTTTCGTTGTTGAATCATAAAAAGCCAATACACCAGCTGTTGTCGAACTATTAATTTTATTAATAATGGAATCCATGGTATCCTTAGTCGGATCGACAGAAAAATAGGTACCGTTAATAGAGAAATACCCCGCCGTAATTGCACCCGCACCAAAACTCGTATTCAAGGCCTCCTGCTGATCGGGATCAGTTCCTGCTACGGCTGTCGTTGTATTCAGCCCTACTTGTGCTAAAAAGCCGCTCGAATCGCCTTCGGCACCAAATTTCACTGTCGGCGTAGCACCAACAGTTTTCTGCGTCAATACAACATGACCACTACCATCAATGGTTGCATTAACGCCAGCTCCTGAGGCACTAATCTTATTCAGTATCGTATTGATAGTATCTGTAGCTGTCACATCGATACGCTGATCATTCACCGTAAAAAAGCCAGCCGTAATCCGGCCCAAATAAGGCGATGTCGGATCATTAAAGGCCAAATTGCGATCCACGCCTGCCCCTACCGTGTTAGCACCGCTACCTGTCAAAGTCGCCTTAGTTCCTTTACCATCTGTACCATCGGCAAACGTCAAAGCCGCACCTGTCGCATGCGTCGTTTTCGCTAATCCAGTTACCTCAATAACATAGGCACCCGTAGAAGCACCATTTTGTGATACTCCTGTCACGATCGTGGCATCCGTTGTAGTAGCTGTGCGTCCCGTGTAGGCGCTATTGTAAGTCAGATCATTCAGGGCGCTCCGAAGTGAAAATAAACCGTTTTTAATCGTTGCGTAATCACTGGATTGTGTCTGAAGCAATGTGTTCTTATTTTTCAAGAGTGTAATTGGGATGCTGTCAGCCATAATAGTGGCGCTGACTAAAGCATCAACATCTATCCCGGACAGATTATTCATATGCAGAAAACCCGTCGAAGACAAAGAAGCGGAAGAGACTGATGACATTCTATTCACCCTTTCTGTTTAAATTCTTTTATCTAATAACTTCCATTCTCTTTCCAAAGCATCATCTAAAGCCAAAATTTGTTTAGGTGGAAATGTAGAAATAACTTTTTTCGTCGTTAAATCTACGACTTCCACAATCATCCTGTTTGTTTCTTCATGAATAGCCAGCCGCAATTCTTGATTTTTTTTCTCAGCATTTTGATTCCACTGATCCACCACTTTTTGCAGTTGCTGTTTATCAACGGCAGGATTGGCTTCTTTATGAAGATCGGCTTGTTCATGAGAAGTGGTCTGTGAAGCCGTCGATATCATTGCCCTGCCACTATCACTATTCAAATCAACGGCTGACTGTACATGCCCCGCATCAATTTTCATCAGACTACCCTTCCTTTATTATTAAAAACCGGCCGGCAGTGTTTGCCGGCCGGTCATAAGAAATATGGCTATTAACCCAGTAATTTAAGTACAGTCTGTGGCATCTGATTAGCTTGTGCCAGCATAGCAGTACCTGCCTGAACAAGAACCTGCGTTTTGCTGAAGCTTGCCATTTCTTTCGCCATATCTACGTCACGAACACGAGAATTAGCGGAAGATAAGTTTTCGGAGGCAACCTGCAAATTATTGATAGCATGTTGCAAACGATTCTGAACAGCACCCAAGTTAGCCCGTGCGCCTGAAACAGTGCTCAGTGCTGCATCAAGTGATTTAATAGCACCCGAAGCACCAGCAGCAGTCGCCAAGGATATGGTATCGATGGACAATTTATTTGCTGTTACAGTCGGAAGAGACACTGCCATCGTCTGGCCTTGGTTAGCACCAATCTGGAATGTCACAGTTGTAGTAGATCCGTTCAACAAGTTCATTGTATTGAACTGCGTCGTACTAGCAATCTGATTTACTTCAGAAAGCAGCTGACCCACTTCTTTTTGAATGTGAGCGCGATCCTTGTCTGTTTCACTGCCATTGCGAGCTTGAACAGCCAATTGACGTAGACGTTGAATAATGGAAGTTGTTTCATTCAATGCGCCTTCAGCCGTCTGTACTAAAGAAATACCATCTTGAGCATTACTTGAAGCTTGATCCAAACCGTTAATCTGGCTGATCATTTTTTCTGAAATTGCAAGACCTGCAGCATCATCCGCTGCTTTGTTGATTCTTTTACCTGAAGAAAGTTTCCCCATCGAAGCTGATTGTGCATTGCTCTGTGCCTCGAGATTTCTCCATGCGTTTAATGAAGCGACATTTGTGTTGATAACCATGTCTAATTCCTCCCTGAATTTTATTTGGCATCCATGCCAAAACTCTGTACAGCATGTCCATCATTACTCGTTTCACACTGTCATTTATTATATCGTAACAATCCGCCACTCACTTAAGCATTTTTTTTAAAAATATTACTCTTTTTTCTTAAAATCGACACAAGCGAAAACTTTCAAGACTGCAGGCAACCCTTCCTTTATTATGAAAAACCGGTCGGCAATGTTTGCCGACCGGTTTTTCATAATAAATATACCTATTAGCCCAGTAACTTAAGTACGGTCTGTGGCATCTGGTTAGCTTGTGCCAACATAGCAGTACCTGCCTGAACAAGAACTTGCGTTTTGCTGAAGCTTGCCATTTCTTTCGCCATATCTACGTCGCGAACACGAGAATTTGCGGAAGATAAGTTCTCGGAAGCAACCTGCAAATTATTGATAGCATGTTGCAAACGATTCTGAACAGCACCCAAGTTAGCCCGTGCGCCTGAAACAGTGCTCAGTGCTGCATCAAGTGATTTAATAGCACCTGAAGCACCAGCAGCAGTCGCCAAGGATATAGTATTGATGGCCAGTTTAGTTGCCGTTACAGTCGGAAGAGACACTGCCATCGTCTGGCCTTGGTTAGCACCGATCTGGAATGTCACAGTTGTAGTAGATCCGTTCAACAAGTTCATTGTATTAAACTGCGTCGTACTAGCAATCTGATTTACTTCAGAAAGCAGCTGACCCACTTCTTTTTGAATGTGAGCGCGATCCTTGTCTGTTTCGCTGCCATTGCGAGCTTGAACAGCCAATTGACGTAGACGTTGAATAATGGAAGTTGTTTCATTCAATGCGCCTTCAGCCGTCTGTACTAAAGAAATACCATCTTGAGCATTACTTGAAGCTTGATCCAAGCCGTTAATCTGGCTGATCATTTTTTCTGAAATTGCAAGACCTGCAGCATCATCCGCTGCTTTGTTGATTCTTTTACCTGAAGAAAGTTTCCCCATCGAAGCTGATTGTGCATTGCTCTGTGCTTCGAGATTTCTCCATGCGTTTAATGAAGCGACATTTGTGTTGATAACCATGTTTTATTTCCTCCCTGAAATCCATTTGGCATCCATGCCAAATTCTGTACAGCATGTTCATAAGATCTATTGCCTATTTTCACACTGTCATTTTATGTATCGTAACAATTCGCCATTTACTTAAGCATTTTTCAAAAAAAATTTACATTTTTTTCTTTAAATCGTCACAAGCGATAAAAAACCGGTCGGCAATATTTGCCGACCGGTCATAATAAATATACCTATTAGCCCAGTAACTTAAGTACGGTCTGTGGCATCTGGTTAGCTTGTGCCAACATAGCAGTACCTGCCTGAACAAGAACTTGCGTTTTGCTGAAGCTTGCCATCTCCTTCGCCATATCCACGTCGCGGACACGAGAATTTGCGGAGTTCAAGTTTTCGGAAGCAACCTGCAAATTATTGATAGCATGTTGCAAGCGATTTTGAACAGCACCCAAGTTAGCCCGTGCGCCTGAAACAGTGCTCAGTGCTGCATCAAGTGTTTTAATAGCACCCGAAGCGTTGCCCTGAGTGCCAAGTGACAGGCTATTGATACTCAGATCACTGGCTTTTACACTTGGCAGAGACACTGACATCGTCTGGCCTTGGTTAGCGCCGATCTGGAATGTCACACTTTTAGTAGAGCCATTCAACAAGTTCATCGTATTGAACTGTGTCGTACTAGCAATTTGATTTACTTCAGAAAGCAACTGATTTACTTCTTTTTGAATGTGAGCGCGATCCTTATCTGTTGCGCTGCCATTGCGAGATTGAACAGCCAATTGACGCAGACGTTGAATAATGGAAGTTGTTTCATTCAATGCGCCTTCAGCCGTCTGTACTAAAGAAATACCATCTTGAGCATTACTTGAAGCTTGATCCAAACCGTTAATCTGGCTGATCATTTTTTCCGAAATTGCAAGGCCAGCAGCATCATCCGCTGCTTTGTTGATTCTTTTACCTGAAGAAAGTTTCCCCATCGAAGCCGATTGTGCATTGCTCTGTGCTTCGAGATTTCTCCATGCGTTTAATGAAGCGACATTTGTGTTGATAACCATGTTTAATTCCTCCCTGAATTGAACTTAGCATCCATGCCAAGTTTTTGTACAGCATGTCTATCAGACTAATTACCTATTTTACGCTGCCATTTTATGTATCGTAACAATCCGCTATTTACTTAAGCATTTTTTAAAAAAAATTACATTTTTTTCTTGAAATCGACCACAAACGAGAATTTTCAATACTGCAATACTGCAAACAACCCTTCCTTTATTATGAAAAACCGGCCGGCAATATTTGCCGACCGATTTTTCATAATAAATATAACTATTAGCCCAGTAACTTAAGTACGGACTGTGGCATCTGGTTAGCTTGTGCCAACATAGCAGTACCTGCCTGAACAAGAACCTGCGTTTTGCTGAAGCTTGCCATTTCTTTCGCCATATCCACGTCGCGGACACGAGAATTTGCGGAGTTCAAGTTTTCGGAAGCAACCTGCAAATTATTGATAGCATGTTGCAATCGATTTTGGACAGCACCCAAATTAGCCCGTGCGCCTGAAACAGTGCTCAGTGCTGCATCAAGTGATTTAATAGCAGCTGAAGCACCAGCAGCAGTCGCCAAGGATATGGTATCAATACTCAGATCACTGGCTTTTACAGTTGGCATAGACACTGCCATCGTCTGACCTTGATTAGCACCGATTTGGAACGTCACGCTTGTAGTAGAGCCATTCAACAAGTTCATTGTATTAAACTGTGTCGTACTGGCAATCTGATTTACTTCAGAAAGTAACTGACCCACTTCTTTTTGAATATGAACACGGTCATTATCTGTTTCAGTGCCATTGCGAGATTGAACAGCCAATTGACGCAGACGTTGAATAATGGAAGTTGTTTCATTCAATGCGCCCTCAGCCGTCTGTACTAAAGAAATACCATCTTGAGCATTACTTGAAGCTTGATCCAAACCGTTAATCTGACTGATCATTTTTTCTGAAATTGCAAGACCTGCAGCATCATCCGCTGCTTTGTTGATTCTTTTGCCTGAAGAAAGTTTCGCCATCGAAGCCGATTGTGTATTGCTCTGATTTTCAAGATTTCTCCATGCGTTTAACGAAGCGACATTTGTGTTGATAACCATGTTTAATTCCTCCCTGAATTGAACTTAGCATCCATGCTAAGTTTCTTTGTACAGCATGTCCATCCTCCCCAGTTTCACACTGTCATTTAATATATCGTAAAGATTAACCACCTACTCAAGCGTTTTTTCGACAAAATATTACATTTTTCGATCAATCAGTAGTTATTCACAGTTATAAAAAAAAATAGGTCAACCAGAAATTCAGTTGACCTATTCATACGAAGTGTTATTCACAAAATATTACTTTTTCTCAAAAGTAGCATTTACCTGGCTTACCTGCTGCAAAGCCGACGTAACATCCACTTTTTTCAGCATGGAAGCCGCTTGCTCATTGGATTCTTTCACGGCTTCATACACCTCTTGACGTAGTACCGCCACTTCACGAGGAGCCTCAAACCCCAAACGAACCTGATCTCCTTTAACCTCTAAAACGGTTACAACAATATTCTCACCAATCCGCACCGATTGCTGCTTTTTTCGCGTCAAAATTAACATGCCGCTTTAACCTCCTACCGAGGCTTCAGACAAAAGTTTATATTTGGTCGTATAGCCCCTATCCGGCACAAGTACCTGAAATCCAATCCCCTTTTTACGGTTCATCACAAGTGGACCAAGCAGGTTGGCTGTCACAGCTTGCGGCAAATCAGCCAAAGTGACAACAACAAAGACTTCTAAACTTTCTTTATCACCCAACTGCTCAACATAATGATCTGACAGCTCAAATTCATAGTCCCGCTTAAACCAAAAAGGCGGTGTAATTATGAGGCCAAAATTTTCATCTTCCGTACTTTGCAATAACAAAAAAGCCTCCTGTTCAGGAATGCTTTTGATGATAAACTGCTGATACTCTTTTAGCCCAATAAGGCCCTCGGAAAAAGTAATCACATCATCCATCCTATCCTCCACCTATATGCTAACGTCCAGATTGGTATTGATAACAGCAACTCGTCCTGGCACAACCTGCACTTCTACTTTCCCCAACGTCGCCGAAATAGCCGGCGGCACAGACGGAGTAGCCGCAACCACGAGTTGTTTTTCACGGGGATGCGTTGCCGCATTGGACATTACCTGTCCAATACTCGGTCCATGCGGCTTGGCAAGAGACTCCCCTTCCGACACCCGCCGCTCAATGCCTTCCATAGCCGCTTGTTTTGCTTCAGCCCCAAATTCCTCTGACAGAGACTCTATATCCTGAAGTCCCATGGTGTTAAAAGAAGGCTGCAAATCAATCGAAATTTCGGCAGACGTCGTATGCATGTTCATTTCAGCTGGAACCAGCTTTAAATCCATACGAGGTGGTTTAATATCCACCTTCACATCAGGTTTTGTAACACGTAACATCATCGGCACCTTCCTTACTTAACCCGGCTATTTCAAATAGTCTACAAGAGATACAGGTAAAACTTTTGCCCCAACAGACAAGCACGCATTGTAAACATTCATGGCTTGCTGAAGATAGATACTCGTTTTCCCTACATCGACATTTTCATTATCAGAGGTAGCGCCTGCGATCGTCACACTATCGGTCGTCAACGCAGTTTTGACGTTTGTATAAGATGCTTGTCTGGCGCCCAAAGAAGTTTGACCATTTGTAATGGTATTAAAATCAGTATCTATAGTACCCAAATCACTGCTAATCGTTGCCGAATCAGCCGTAAGCACATCATTTTTAATTTTTAAAAGATCCTTAAAAATTTGCGGCTGGCCGCTTCCATCAATGGTTCCAAATAATTGCTGACCATCCAAATTGACCTGATCCCTGAGTGGATCAGCCTTGCCTGGACTGACTTGCATCGATATAACACCCGCCGTAGGATTAGCTCCCGTACTGTACGTACCACTATAAGTAACAACGCCTGTTGACGGATTTCTCGTAAAAGGCTGAACCGTATCATTTTGACCAGCAAAGACATAGCGATCCCCGATTTGTGCATTGCCCGCAGTCACCAATTCATCAATCAGGGCATTAATCTGCTTGGCAATCGCAGCCTTAGATGCGGGTGTATTCGTACCTGTCGCCGCATTATTCACAAGTGTCCTAATTTGGGTTACGCTTTTTATAATACCAGACACAGCAGTATCACTTGTATTCATCCAAGATATAGCGTCATCCACATTTTGTGTATATAAATCATTCACATCGCCGCTAGTATGAAATGTCAAGGCTCGAACAGCCTTAACCGGAGCTTCTGATGGTTTAGTAAAAGCCTTTCCAGTTGACAATTGATTATTCAGATTTAACGCATTCGTCAAAGAATCATTATAATTCGTCAAAAATTGATTGCTAAACATGTCATTCGTAACGCGCACAATATTTCCCCCTTTTCTATTGCTTTAAGCAGACGCCTTGGTCGCAATGAGTGTCTCTAGCATAGAATCCATCGTTGTTAGCACTTTGGATACTGCACCATAAGCTGTCTGAAACTTAATCATATTGGTCAATTCTTCATTAAGACTCACGCCTGACTCAGCTTGCCGCCAATTCTGTGTAGAAGCTAATAATGTTCCTTGATTCTTATTCATGGCTCCCGCTTGTTGGGATGAAACACCCAATTCACTAATCATGGAACTATAATAAGCAGATAAACTAACGTTTCCCAAAGCATTCTGTGGAGTAGGCGTCGTTCCATTTTGCATCACATTGGCTAGAGCCAAGGCATTTTGACCGTTAGCCGTACCTGAGCCAGCCGACCCATCACTTGCTGCAATATATTTTTCCCCGCCTATTCCATAAAGCTTTGCATTCACACACAGTTTGCTCAGCCAGCTAAGCGGCGGAGTTCCTGTCGTCGGATCATTCGCAACCGCAGTATAGTCCACACCTGAAACGCCAAAAAAATTGTCCCCGGCATTGCCATCGCCATCTTTTCCGGCCTTGTGCTGGGTATTAAAATCCTGCATTAAAAATTTAGCCATATTATCCAGGTTACCTAAATAATCTGTAATTTGATCACGTGACTTGACCAAGCTTGCCATCTTCCCGGTACTAAACGTAACGACTTGCGGCGGCTTATCTGTCGTCACAACGGTACTTGTCGTATAATTATTGAGCGAATCAAATTTTTGCTGAACAGCAAGCGGATAAGATTTTTGACCATTGACAAGGACGGTGCTTTCCATACTAACATGGTAATTACCCATAGCGTCTTCTGAAACATTGACTGTGCCTAGAGCAGACAACTGATCAACCAAATTATCCCGTTTATCGCGAAGATCATTGGCCTTTTGTCCTTGCCCTGTTTCCTGGGCCACAATTTGCTGATTTAAGTCAGCAATTTGTTTACTAATGCTATTAATATTCGTGACTTCTGTTGAAATCTGAGTAGTTATATCACTTGCGGTGGCTTGTAGCGTACTGGCATCTTGCTGCAGCAGTTGAACAAAAGAATTGGCTGTTTCCCTTACGTTTGTCCGTGCCCCCACACCCACTTTTCCCGTATCGCTGGCATTCGATGCTAATGTGCTCAAGGCAGACCAAAATTTATTCATTGTAGCCTGAACGCCTGTCTTATCTGTATCCGTAAAAACATCTTCCACTTTCCCCAGCATATCTGACTCATTCTGCCAATAACCCTTATCGGCCGACTGCTGCCAATATTGCTTATCCGCGAAGGCATTACGAGCCCGGGTAATCGAATCAACTGCAACACCCGTACCGAGCATTACCGCTCCGTTACCGGCATAAATAGTCTGTTCGGGTGTCGTAGCTAAATTCGCTGTCTGACGGGAATAACCCGTTGTACTGGCATTCGCAACATTATGTCCCGTCGTATTCAGAGCAACTTGTTGCGCCATTAAACCTAATGTTGCTGTATTAATTCCACCAAAAGTTGAAGGCATAATCCACTCTCCTAAATAATTTTATCAACCAAGCTGCGACCTATTACGGCCTGACCTTCACTGCCACCATAATCATAACTGCCTGTAGCAACAACCTGGCGTTGATTATCAAAATGGTAATTCAGATAATTCATAAACTGCGTTACAACCCAATTATTCTCTTTATTTAACGCTGCAACTTCATGACACACCCTACGCAACTCACTATATAATTTCACCAAAGGCTGCTCTAGGGGGTTAACATCAGGCAAATCCTGTGTCATTTCCACTCGTTTATGTTCATAATCATTTATTTGAATGGCAAGTCGTTCTTCTTCAGCAACCAGTTGCTTGAGTTGCTGCAAATTACCTGTTTGCAACGCGTCACGCTTGCCTTGTCCCAATATGATCAATTGCTTATAGATAGCAAGCATTCCTTCCAGTATAGTCGCAAGATTTTCCATCATATCTTGCCCTTTTTTCGTCATTCGTCCCCCACCTTCTTGTTCACCTTACTGATGCCATTTTTTAGCCACGATAATCCAAGGTTGCTCGATGGTGAAAATTCTTTTCATCGCCATCCTGTGGCGAATAGGTCGGTCCCGCCATTCGGCTGGAGTATAGATTGATATTATAGTTCACAATCTTCAGTGCCTGCTCAATAAGCTGTTTATTTAGCTCATTCTGTTCTTTTAATCCCAGCAAAACCGTATTCAAATCCTGGCCAATTTTACTGAGTTCTTCAATTATGTCAGACGGTGCAAAAGCGATCAGTTCTTCTACTGTTAAAGAATCCGTTGCACCTACAAGCTGTTTCGATAAAATTTGAATGATCTGTTTTCTGGCAACATCCACTTTAACTGCCTTGCGCAACAAAACTTCCTCTTGATTGACGACTTTTTCTAAATCGGCAGGCTTGCCAGCAACAAGAAGATCTTTTTTTTGTTTGCTTAAAACTAAGATCTGCTGATATACACGGAGTAGTTCGAACATCAAATTCTGAAGCTGTTGCCAATTTTTCATAATCATTCTACCTTTCTGAGTGTATCAACATTATCCTTGCCGATCAAAATGACTCGCAGCTGTTATTTTATCTGCAATAGCATAGGAATCCACTTTATACGTTCCTTGAGCCACCTGATCCTGAAGCACCTGTACCTTTGTTTCCCGAACATCTGGCAAAGCCTGCAATTTGCGCAATAAATCACCAAATTCCTGAGCATTTGTCGATAAGATAACTTCGTCAGAACCTTGTGTCTGAACAGTTTTTGAATCCTTCTTTGCTGTTTTGAGTGCTTTTTGTGTATCGCCATAGACTTTCGTCGCTTGCTGAATCTGGTTCGTTGAAATAATCATTTTGCACACCTCGTTAATAAAAAAACTTCATCTATTATATTTATCGAATAAAAGCGGCAAAACTTAATGCCTTGCCGGAAATATCTCAAAAAAAGGTCTGAACTCCCCACGGGTTTCAGACCTTCATACGAATATTTATCAACAGAATTACTTCGTTCCCTTTTCTTTCGAATACATCCGAACACCGCGAGTCGCCATTTTCAGTTTCTCATCAGCGGAGTTGTTAATTTCAAGATGCGCCATTTGTGACACTATGTTCTGGTTGCATTTTTCACAAAGCCGTCCGTTTGCAATCGGCGCACCACATGTTTCACAAGCATAGAAAACCTTTACTCCGCCGATAATTCTTCCTTGACGAATCATACGCATAATCACGCGTTCTTTTACCCCTGTGGCTTCGTGAATTTCCGCAACTGATGCATGATCGACAACATCCCGTAAATAAGCCCCCACTTTGGCTTCATCTTCTTGTTGCAAACGAATGCAATCAACACATATTCCAAACTCATTTTCCATATATAGCTTTCCACATTGTTGACAATTCGCCAAACCCATAAGACTCCCCCCATTTTCTTCAATCCATTTTATTATACTATAATTTTTGTTTCATCTACACCTTTTTGCTAAGTCATTCTACTCAATTTCCTGAAAATAGACACTTTTTTTTTTAGAAGGCAGGATTTTGACAACATTTTAGCTAAAAATATAATAAATCTATCACGAAAGGCAGTTTATCGTGTATATGCCAACACTCATGCAAACACCAGAACTTTACGAAAAAATCGGAGTCGAAGTTCAAGCCATCCTTGTACAACTTTTACACCTCCTGGAACGCAAAAACTCCAATCTGTATCTACATAGTAAGCAAGTGGCGAACTATGCCGTAAGCATTGCAGCGAAAATGCGGCTGCCTCGTGAAGAAATTGAACGGATTCGCGTTGGCGCTATCCTGCACGATATTGGCCATTTAACCGTACCCAATACAGTTCTGGCCAAAATGCCTTATTTGTCCAAACGCGAGATGAGCGTCTTTAAAAACCATTGCAACGCCGGTGCTTTTATGTTAGAAAATATTTCCTCCTGTCAGGAAATCGTCCCCTACATCCGGTTCCATCATGAACGTTTTGACGGCAAAGGCTACCCCAAGCGTCTGAAAGGTGTTAATATTCCATTGGGAGCACGCATTATTGCCGTAGCCAATGACTATGACCGTTACATTAATCCCTGTACACAAAATTGGGCCAAAACCAAAAAAGATGCTATTCGAGAACTCAATAATCATTCAGGCACAATTTTTGACCCGGAAATTGTCCGCGCCTTTATTGAATCACTTGGCTAAAGAAGGGGTTTAAGGGTTCCTGTTATCTGGCGCTACTGGCGCAAACAGCCCCGCTGATTTGCTTGGCACCCGCCCTGCGAAGCTGATGAGCCGCTTCATCCAAGGTAATGCCTGATGTAAAAATATCATCTACAAGCAAAATAGACTGATTCATAATCAGCTCAGGACGCGTGACAATAAACGCGTCTTTTATATTACTGCGCCGTTCTTCGGGATTTAAGGAATACTGAGGCAAAGTCGGCTTGATTCGCTGCAAAACGTCGCGCCACAACAACCCCTGCCGCTCAGCCCAGGCCTTAAAAATCAGGCTTGTCTGATTATAACCACGCTGACGCAGCCGCTTGCGATGCACAGGTACAGGCACAACAAGCGTTGGACAGTAGCGTATGGAAAGGTTGTCAAATGCTTTGGCCAGAGAACGTGGCAACAGCGCCTGTAAATACTGAGCAGCTGCTTTTTCATGCCGAAATTTTAGATTTTGCAATAACTTTCGCACGGCACGGCTGTAATCGGCAAAAATGATGACTTCATCAAGATAACGAAGGCCCTGTTCCGCCGCGTCTAAAGTCACATTCAGCTGATAGCGTTTCAAGCAGTCAGGACACCACTCGCCAAGCAACGGCATTTCTTTTCCACATTCAGGACAACGGGGTGGAAATAACAGATCCATTAAAGCTTCCAGCCAGCTATTCATACGGTTCACCGTGAAGCCGCTCGGCAAGCAATGAATAACGCCGCCTTGTCCGGTCATTGGCGACAGCTGTATTCAGCGCAGCCTTCGTACCAAGCAAAATAACCTTTTCTTTCGCCCGCGTCACAGCCGTATAAAGAAGATTTCGCTGCAGCATACGAACATGTCCCGCTGTGAGCGGCATGACAACGACGGCATACTCACTGCCCTGGCTTTTGTGCACGCTCATGGCATACGCCAAATGGAGTTCATCTAACTCACTTTTATCATAAACAACCGTTCCCTCGGGATAAGTGACAATCGCCTTTTCGCTGTCAAGATGTTCAATATAGCCAATATCCCCGTTAAAAACGCTCTTCTCATAATTATTGCGAATTTGCATAACTTTATCACCGCTGCGCAGCAGCTGACCGTCCGACACAATCTGGGCCTTATCAGGTGTCATGGGATTCAACACAGCTTGCAGCTGTTTATTGAGATTTTCCACCCCACACTCCAGCCGATGCATGGGAGACAAAACTTGCACTTCTCTGGCCCAGTCATAGCCGTCCTGGGGCAATTCACTAGCGCAAAGTGCGACAATCTCCCGAACAATCTCAGCCTCATTCCTTTGCTCAATGAACTGAAAATCAGCGCTGTTACACTGAGGAATGAGTCCCTGATTAATGCGATGGGCATTGACAACAATCTGGCTTTCTCCCGCCTGGCGAAAAACTTCTGTTAAGCGCACAACAGGCACAGCTTCAGAGCGAATCATATCTTGTAAGACACTGCCCGGACCGACGGCAGGCAGCTGATCAACATCACCGACAAGTACAAGACGACACCCTGTCGGGAGAGCCTGTACGAAATGACTCATCAGCTGGATGTCCATCATCGACACTTCATCAAGAATGACGGCATCGGCATCAAGGGGATTGTCTTCATTTCGGGCAAAGTACGGTGCCCCCTTCGAACCGCCGGTTGATTCCAGCAAACGATGCACCGTCATGGCTTCCCGTCCGGTTGCTTCACTCAGTCTTTTTGCGGCACGCCCCGTCGGGGCGCCTAACAGAATTTTAAACCCCTGCGCACTCAGCAGCTCAAGGATGCCACGGACCGTTGTTGTTTTGCCTGTACCTGGCCCGCCTGTCAACACTAGGATACCGTGTTCCAAAACACCCACAAGGGCCGCGCGCTGCGCCGTAGCCAAAGCAAGTTCAGCCTGCTTCTCCCACTGCGCCACAGCTTCATGAATATCGGCACAGTCGATGGGCTTGGCCTGACTCTGTAATTCAAGCAACCGACTGGCCACGGTGCGCTCGGCTGTATATAAGGAATATAGATAAATAAGATGGGTACCGCGCCAGTCTTCCACGCACAGCGATCCATTCTTCATTAAATTGCTGATTAAAAAAGCCACTTCAAAGGTATCCGCACCAAGAAGCTTGGCTGTCTCTTTGACAAGAAGCTCTTCAGGCACACAGGAATGACCGGCCTGAGCCGTTTGGTACAAGGCAAAATCCACGCCTGCCTCCAAACGGCTGGGATGATTTCTATCAAACCCCAACGACACGGCAATCTGATCAGCCGTTCGAAAACCAATACCTGCCACGTCTTTGGCCAAGCGATAAGGATCACTCTCGAGAACGGATAAAGCCTCACTCCCATAAGCAGCACAAATTTTCGCCGCATAAGACCCGGAAACGCCGTGCATTTCCAAAAACAGCATGACTTCACGCTGCTCCGACTGCAGGGCATAAGATTCACGAATCATGGCCGCCTTTTTGGCGCCAATTCCCTCTACCTCAACAAGGCGCTGCGTATCTGCCGCAAGGACATCTAAAACACTCTCACCAAAATGACTGACAAGACGTGCCGCCATAGCTGGGCCAATACCCCGTACAGCACCGGAACCTAAAAAACGTTCAATTCCTGCCAATGTTGTCGGCAGAATGCGCTGACAAGACTGAGCCTGAAACTGCCGGCCAAATTTTATATGTTCCACCCAGCGGCCGATGAGCACAACTTGCTCGCCAAGCAACGGCGCGGCAACCCGTCCTGCAACATTTACCGTACCGGATTTTTCTTCACTGTTTACTTTAAAAACGGTAAAATCACCGTCTGGACTTTGAAAGGTAATCGCAGCAACAACGCCTTTCAATTGTTCCATATGCATCCCGCCTTACCCGCAAACCTAAGTCACCCAACATACGTTCGCTTATCCCTATATTTCGCAAATACTCTGGAGAAATCCTGCTAAAAAAATATTTTCGGAAATTCGACTTATTTTAGCAGGATTTTTATATAATTTGTAGTAATTTACATTTTGTATTCTGTATGTAATCGCTTGTTAGGAGATAAAAAAACTATGCGAGACCTGTCTACGCAAGAAAACATGTACACCTATCATTATTTTAAAAAACGTGAAATCACAAAAAAATTACACCCCGAAAATTATCTCTTATCTGCCGTTCTCCTTTGCAGCACAGCTTATCTCATATCTACCATCTTTATTTTCTTTAAATGAAAAAAACAACGCTTCCTCTCACGAGAAAGCGTTGTTTTTTTTGCTATTTCGCTGATAATACCTGAGTCAGCCTGTTGATACTGGCAGTGAGAGCTTCCAGTTTACCCTCAATCCGCACGAGTAGATAAATGGCTATCACCATGGCAAACCCATAGTTGGCGGCATAAGCAAGTAACTGTTCCACAGACATTAGCTTAAGGACGTGGCTTCATGATCCATAATTTTCGCGTCAACACTCTGAACGAGGCTGCCACTTTTCGATGAAAAGATATTTTTGGCCACAATGTCCTGCATAACCGTCTTGACTTCCGCCATCGTCAAGTTGTCACGAGGTTCAGCCAAGTTTAGGGTGACACGCTTACCTGCTTCATCCCGAAATATCATTTGCAGCGTCTTTGCCATGAAAAAGACCTCCTTTCTTACTGGATTTTTCCCTTACTACATCTCACCGTGTTTTAGGCTTTGGCTAAAACATCTTCATTCAGGCGCAGCACTTCAAACGTTGTGTACTTTTGCAAACTTCCCATTTCCTGGGCAACAGTAAAAACGTCGTCATCCACTGCCGCCGCTTTCAGGCCGGCAAACACCCGCTGTTTATAAGCGGCCTTGCCTGAAGCATTGACTCCCACTTGCACTTTCAAAATCAGTTTGCTTACGGAAGGAACTTTACTGACAGCCATCTTGACCTCACCTCCTTATGTCTTACTCCATTCCAGACAAAGCCTTTTTTAAACGGGTTCGAGCACGAATTTTTATTTGATAGGCAGCTTGCGGCGAAATATGCAGTTTTTCTGCAATTTCTGTCAATCTATGATCCGTGAGAATCTCACGCAACACCGCCTGTTGATGCTCAGGCAAAGCCTGAAATTGCTCACTTAACGCAACCTGAAATTCTTCTTTCATGACTCTCTCTTCCAAATTAAAATCATCGGCCAAACAATCTCGCCACTCACCTCTCTCGTCTTCTCCTCGCGAAACGTCATAAGAAAGGGTACGTTGCCAAATTTTGCGTTCCTTTTTAAACAAATTCCACAGGGCAAACTGAATATGCCGCTCCAGATAGGCTCCAAATGGAACACCTGCCTTCTCATCATAAGTTCGAATGGCTTCAACGACAGCAAGACGCCCTACAGATAAGGCATCTTCGCCAAGCGAACGAAGGTGCGCGCGATGGGCGTACCTCTGAACGACCGGTTCAAACCTTTGGCATAACTGAGTAAAAACCTCTTCATCCCCTGCTTGAGCAAGCTTTACTAACTCCGCCCAGTTTAGCTGTTTCCTGTCTTGCCACTGCTTTAGGGCCATCATGACTTCACCTGACAGTGAAGTAACGTTACTTCTAAATTAGCGCTTATCCCCAGCATAGCGGTAATCTTCATGCTAAGCAAAAACTAACTCACACGGACTGGCTGTACAAATCGCTGAAAAAAAGCGGCAGTACTGAAAACATCCGTTTCAGTACTGCCTTTTATCTTACTACAAGCTCACTCCTGGCATGCGAGCCAAGTCTCATAGACTTCATCAAGTTCAGCTTGCAATGCTTGCTGTTCTTCGTACAATAAAGCACAGCGCGCAGCATCACATTGATTTTCCGGCCGGTTAATTTCTTGCTCTTTAAACTTAATCATGGCTTCCAGCTCACGAATGGTCAGTTCCAGCTTATCCAGCGACGGAGCACTGCCCCGTCGTTTATTCGACGCTGAAGACTTACCGAAGTCTGTCGACTGATCTTTGTCTGACGGCAGAACTGCCGCCCCCTTCGGCCTAACAGCCTGAACAGTGCCTTTTCCAGTCGCAGCGCCACTTCGCTTAATCTCAGCGTCTAGCTTGTCCTGCTGGCTGTCTAGCTGAACCTGTTGTGCAATTTTCAGCTGTTTCTGACGATAATCACTGTAATTGCCGGGATAATCCATCACTTTCCCATCGGCAAGCTCAACAACACGATCAGCCACTTTATCTAAAAAATAACGGTCATGAGACACCGTTAAAAAGGTACCCGGAAAGGCGTTAAGTGCCGCTTCCACAGCCTCTTTCGCCGGAATATCCAGGTGATTTGTCGGCTCATCAAGAATTAGGAAGTTCGCACCTGTCAACATAAGCTTCAGCAGCGCCAACCGCGCCTGCTCGCCGCCGCTCAAGGTACCGACCTGTTTAAACACATCATCACCAGAAAACAGAAAGGCACCCAAATAATGGCGGGCCTGTTCCTCACTAAACCCATACTCTTGCATGAGCTCGTCAATGACCTTCCACTCCGGATGAAGATTTTCATGCTGCTGGGCAAAATAGCCTACTTTCACCCGGCTTCCCAGTTTGACATGACCCTGCTTAGCATCAAGTTCTCCTGTAATCAGCTTGAGCAACGTCGTCTTGCCTGCGCCGTTCGGGCCAATGAGAGCCACACCCTCGCCCTTGCGAATGAGCAGTGACAAATCCTTAAACAGCACATGACTGCCATAACCCGCTGCCACATCAGAAAGCTCCAGCACCCGCTGCGCCGAATCACCCAGCGGATTAAAGTGAAAATAATCGAACTGCAAATCCTCGCCTGCAAGTTCGATGCGTTCCAAACGGCTGAGCTGCTTGGCACGGCCTCGGGCCTGCTTAGATTTAATTCCGGCCTGATAACGCCGAATATAATCCTCAGTCTTCGTAATAAAAGCCTGCTGCTTCGCAAAAGCCCGTTCGTCTGCCAAACGACGAGCGGCTTTTTTTTCTAAATAAGTGCTGTAATTGCCCTGATATTCATACAAAGTACCGCTTTCAAGCTCCCAAGTCTTTTCTGTCACTTGATCTAAAAAATAACGATCATGAGAAATAATGAGCAGCCCGCCGCGATAAGAGGCCAAATAATTTTCCAGCCACTCCACCATAGCCAAATCCAAATGATTCGTGGGCTCATCTAAAAAGAGATAGTCCGGCTGGCGAACAAGCGCCTTAGCCAGAGCAATACGCGTCTTCTGCCCACCTGAAAAGGCAGCTACAGAACGATTTACCTCTTCTGATGAAAAGCCAAGTCCTGTAATGACACGCTGGATTTGCTGTTCATATTCATAACCGCCGCCTGCTTCAAAAGCCTGAGCTAGAGTACCATAGCTTTTCATAAGCTCCTCAAGTTCCGCCCCCTTCGCCTGAGCAATAGCCGCTTCCAAGCAGCTCATCTTCGCTTTCTTTTGAAGCAAATCATCAAAAGCAGTTAAAAGTTCCTCGTAAAGCGTTCCCGTACCCATAGCTGCTTGTTGCTCTACATACCCGAAGGTTTCCCCTTGTGGACGACTCATCTCCCCCTCATCAAAATGTTCCAGCCCCAGTAAGCAGCATAAAAATGTCGTTTTTCCTGTACCATTGGCCCCAATAAGCCCGATGCGATCACCCGAGCGAATTTCGGCCGAAACATGTTCAAACACACGTACAATACCAAAATATTTTGCCAGATCTTTTATCTGAATAACACCCATATTGCACCTCATCTATCCATTCAATCTTGCTTATTAACCGTATTATAGCATAAAAAAGTCCTTGTCTAAGTAACTGCATTTCATGGTAAAATAAAAGAATATTCAATTATATCAATTAAGGAGGAAGTTATAGTTATGAAAAATTTTGATGAATTAAGTGCTATTTTTCCCCGTTATACCGAAACAGGAGAACAAACAGAACTATTTTTCAAAACCGGAATAACTAAAAAATCTCCGAAAAAAGTTCACGCCTTTTTACAGAACATGGCATCCTTTTATACCTTTGATTTAATTGCACTGCGCAACCAATCAAGCAAAAGAACGGGGCATAAACAGCAGCAGCCACTCCCTTTTTCCAACAGACTGCTGCTCATCACTGCGAAGGTACGGACAGCACGAATAGCTGGCGACTTCACCCTGGGCTATGTAAATAAATACGCCATTGAAAAAATCCGTCCCCTGGCTAAATCCCCTTACCGGACAGAAATTCTCCTCACAGGGGGTCATCATCTTTATTCGTTGTGGACTCCAAAAACCATCCTGCAAAACATGCGCGAAGCCACGCTGGCTGTCTCCTCTCCAGACGAAAATAGCGACATGTTCCTCGCAATCCATCAATGTATCGAACTATTGCTGACGTTACGAAAACTATAGTGACGGTGCATCATAAGTAAACAATGAATCGCAGCCGCACATTCTCCGGGAGTCAAACGATTCGCCACGTCAAATAAATGAATAGACGCCCCGCGGCAAAGAGGTAATACGTCATGAACAGACCGATAAGCCTCGGCAAGAGCTACCAGCCTAACCTCCTCCCTTTCCGCCGTTATTCTTTCCATAATAGCAAGTGTCAAATCCTGTGAACCACCGTCAACAAGTAATAAATCGATGAAGGGTGCCTCTTTGTCAATATCGTGAAGTACACAGTTTAGCAAATCCTCAATCACCTGTTCAGCATCACGTACATAAAGAACGATACTCATACTGGACAGTACAGACCGTCGCGACTGAGCCAGCCATTCCAGGCAATCCTTGCCAACATTCCACAAACCATAAATAGCAAGGGCCAACAAAACAACACTGACCGTATAAGAAAAAAACAAACTATTCTACCCCCTTCATTATGAGATAGAATAGTTTATGCTACGAACTCAGCAGATGTCACATGCGTCTACAGCACGACAATCTTATTTTTAATGGCATACAAAACGGTTTGTGTTCTGTCATTCACATTAAGTTTACGAAAAATATTCGTCAAATGATTTTTGACTGTTTTCTCACTTAAAAACAGCTTTTGGGCAATCTGCTGATTGCTCATGCCCTGACAAACAAGCTCTACTACATCAATTTCCCGGAAAGTCAGCTTTTGTTGTTTGCATGGCGGCTGCAATTTGGCACATTCATTCTGAGTATCATCACTTTCATCTCCTGGTTCGCCGCCAAAAAGGCGTTCGGCCAATTCCGGATAGATAAAAGGTTCTCCACCATACACCGTTCGAATAGCACGGACAAGCATTCCTGATTCAATATCTTTTAATAAATAGCCGGAAGCGCCGGCTTTTATGAGTTCTAGCACATAATTTTCATCATCATTAATAGTTAAAACAACCACTTTGCTTTTTGATGGTGACATCATTAAAAGCTTCGTCACCTCAAGACCATTTAATTTCGGCATATTCATATCAAGCAGAATAATATCCGGCTTTTTTTCCTGAGCCAGTATCATAGTTTCTTCTCCGTCAGACGCTTCGCCAACAACATGCATATCAGGTTCTAATTCCAGGACATTTTTAATCCCCTGCCTGAGCAGCATATGATCATCGGCAATGACAATATTAATTGACATACTTGCACCCTCTTTACTGAAAAAATTATTTCTGCTCATCCTTTACAATATGAGCGGTAATAAAAATCATCACTTCATGATCATCTTTGCTATCTGCCATGCTTTTAAATAACCCGCCTAAGAAAGGCAGATCACCTAAAAAAGGAATCTTTGCAAAGTTCTTCGTGTCCTGCGTATTCATCAAACCGCCAATCACGATGGTCTCGCCATCTTGCATGCGCACCTCCGTATCAGCAATTTTTTTCGAAAACTCATACGTCTTCAGATCACTTACCCACGCAGGTATGCTCACTTCGGTCTGAATTTGCGCCGTAATCGAGTGATCGGCATGAATAAAAGGTATGTAAGTCAAAATAATACCTGAATCAATATATTGGCTCACACCCGACAGCGTACTAATATTGGTCTGTGTCTGCTGAATAATGGGCAGCGTATCACCTACCTGTATAAAAGCCGCCTTGCCATTGATGGCTAAAATCTTGGGCTGAGCTAAAACCTTGACACTTCCTTGTTTCTCTAGTGCATGAAGCGTAGCTTCATATTGATTCTTCAGCGGTGCCTGATGAAGAACAGACCATGTCCAGTCGATACCAAGCTCCTTCGAAGCCGTTCGATCCATCGACACAATTTTAGCCTCAACAAGTACCTCGGGATACGGTACATCAAGCTCAGCAATAAGAGCACGGGCTTCTTCAAGCTCACGCTGTGAACCAAGAAAAACAATGGAATTGCTGATCGTATCCACTTTCGTTCGTTGATAACAAATCGCGTCATGAGGCAGAATTTTTTTTGTTGTCATGGCTCCCCTATCCGCGCTGCTCATAACGCGATTAGACGAAAGCCGGGAAGAACTTTGAGCTGCCGCTTGACTCAGTGGACTGTCGCCAAGCAGCAGCGCCACCTTGTCTATCACATCTTCGGCTTTCACATGCTGAAGCCTCACGACCTGGATGGCAGAAAAATGGGTACTGCTTTTGCTCGCTGCCACCAGAATAACATTGCCTGTTCGCTCAACAAACAGCCCCTTAGTCTGGGTGATCATGGCCAGGGCATCATCAAAAGAAACCTGACTGAGCTGCACCGTAAGAGACCCTGTTACAGAGTCGTCGACAACAAGATTGACATGGCCTACACTTGCCAGCGACATCAGCACATCCCGCACAGAAGCATCCGTGATAGCTATATCGATAAGACAATCATTTTCAGCCCAAGCAGGCGTCATACCCATCCATAGCGATATTGCTGCCACCCACAACATCCGTCCAATATGCGTCATGGCTCTGCCTTGCCTAGCTCTAAGACTTTTTGGCCTTCCGGACCTCTTAAGGTGACAGAACTTTCATCAATTGCCACAATCTCATAAGGACCCACATGATCCTGACGATGATAAGAACGACTTACCGAGCCATACGTAATAATGCCTACCTTCGCATCCCCGGCACTGACAATGCCCGTCAAACGTAATGACGGATACGCAGTTGGCGCTCTACCCGCTACAAGTTCCGTCTTCCCCGTATCCCCACCTTGCAGCGGCTGCTGCCCTACGGCAACCGTCCTTGTCGTCTCCGCCGGCGGACCCACTGAAGCTGCTCCGCGCTTTACGACAAAGGGGTCTCTGCGTACAGCCAAAGGCTGAACCTTGGCCTCAGCTGGACCAACCTGTTGCTTGGGCGGAAAAGTCCGGGCAGGCGCTGCTGTACTCGACACAAAAGTTTTCGACTCCCCACTCACGGAGTAAAAATAAAAACCTGTGCCCACCAAGATGATCAGCAAAACGACAGCAAAAATTTTTTGTCTAGTTCCCCATTGCTTCCATTCAGTCACCAATGAACTTCACCAGACTGCTCATAATTTGACTAACTATGTAAAATTTCTACAGAATACACAAAGGTCCTCCTTAGTTGGAGGTAAATTACTGCCGATTCTTAATATTTTGAAGCTTAGGTCCTAGAATACGCTTATAAGATTCGACACCAGGCTGATCAAAAGCATCGACATTTGCCAGTTCTCCCTCGTAAGCCACAGACAGCGCCAACAAATAGAGGAGTTCCCCTAAATGATACGCAGTGAGCTTGGGCAGCTCAAAACGCGCGCTGAACCGACCTGCTTTGGCTAACGCCTCGGCATTAGATTCCAGTGCTGCATGAAGAGCGCTGCTCATGGAAAAACCCGCCATATCCTTTAATTTAGCTGCCGAAGGAAATACGTCTGGAATAATCGCGTCTGTCTGCCACTCTTTCACCTCAACAAACTGCACCACCTTATCCAGGGCACCTTCCTGATGCTGCTGTGTCTGGGAATGCATATCCGTCGTCCCCACAGCCACAATAGGCGTGCGGCCATAATGAACGGTCTGCCCTTCACGACTGACACGCTTGCCAAGGGATTCAGCGAGGAGTTGAATATACCACTCTGCCGTCGATTTTAAATAATCGGCGTAAGGCATAAATACCTCAATATGGCGACCATGTTTTTCAGCTGCAAGATATTTCAGTGCCGCATTCAGCATGGCGGGATTTTGTGTCAAACAATCCGTTTGACATACTTCATCCATATCCTTTGCCCCTTGTAAAAACCCCTCCATATCAAAACCTATGCAGGCGGCCGTCACAAGTCCCACCTCAGAAAACACACTAAAGCGACCGCCAATGCCGTCTGGAATACTAAACAACTCCCAGCCCGACTTTACGGCAAGCTGATGGAGAAGCGTGGCCTTTTCTCCTTCGGCAGGATCTGTTACAGCCACAACCTTCAGTTCAATCTGTTTATTCCCCTGTAGCGCATCATAGGCCACCAAAAAATTGGACATCGTGTCTAGGGTCGAACCGGATTTTGACATAACAATAAGCAGCACCTTATAAAGCCCGCCGCTCGCCGTTTTAGCCTCGGCCTCTTCCGTAATCTGGGCAATAAGTTCCGTCGTCCGCTGTGGATCAATATTATTGCCGCTAAAATAAAGCTTTGGATAGCCCTGACGCCGTTTGGCACTGCTATTCCAAAAATCGCCACAATGGACATCAAACAGCACTTTATTGCCCAAATAGGAACCACCGATACCGAAAGAAATAACGGCATCTGTATGATAACGCAGGGACTGTCCGAATTCTTTCAGCCTTGCTAGCGAAGCCGGACTGTTTAAATGTCCCTCAGCCACATAAGGCAACTCAGTAAACAGTACTTTTTCCCGCTCACCGTCTTTTGATAAATGTCCCCGTACTTCTCCTGTCAGGCGAAGCTGAGTCACTGCCGAGTGGGCCTCAGTCAGACGCTGAGTGAGAGCCATAATATCTTCGTCAGAAACCTTTCCCTCCCCAACTAAATGACTATAATCAAACACAAAACCGGAAGATAAAATAAGCTGCTTTACATGATTAGTCATAATAAATCGCTCCTTATATCAACAATTTAGTCGTCACCATAGCCGTCTGGATAGGATTGATGCCATTCCCAAGCCGAACGAATAATACTTTGTATATCGCTATGCTTCGGCTGCCACTGAAGTTCACGGCAGATTTTCTCGCTTGACGCAATAAGCACAGCAGGATCACCAGCACGCCGAGACTCTTCCTCCACAACAAAATCAATGCCTGTCACTTTTTTAGCTGTCGCAATGATTTCTCTCACACTAAAGCCCTGTTGACTGCCCAAATTATAAATCCGTGATGAGCCCCCTGAAAGCAAATGGTTGAGCGCCAGCACATGGGCATCAGCCAAATCGCAGACATGAATATAATCACGAATACACGTCCCATCTGGTGTCGGGTAGTCTGTACCATAAATAGCAATAGTTTTTCTTTGTCCAAGGGCCGTTTTTAAAATGAGTGGAATAAGGTGCGTTTCCGGCTCATGATCTTCCCCAATAAGCCCGTCTAACATCGCCCCTGCCGCATTAAAATAGCGCAGTGCCACATACTGTAGTCCGTAAGCTGCCGAATAATCGGCAAGCATCTGCTCAATCATCCATTTCGTCCGGCCATAGACACTCGTCGGACACAATACAGCATCTTCCACAATAGGTGTCGTCTTGGGCTCGCCATAAACAGCCGCAGTTGAAGAAAAAACAATCTTCTTGACACCCGTTTGAACTAACACATCCAAGAGTGCCAGCGTTCCTGCCACATTATTATTGTAATACAGAGACGGATCCGTCATCGACTCCCCAACAAGGCTGACTGCCGCAAAATGTACAACAGCATCAATCTTTTTTTCTTTAATAACGGATGCCACAAGTTCCCTGTCCGCAATATCACCGAGTACAAACTCAGTCCCTTCACTCATTTCAGGCAAAGCATCAACATGCCCCTTCATCAGGTCATCATAAATGACCACCTGATGACCCTGCTTGAGCAGCGTTTGCACGGTATGAGAGCCAATATAGCCCGCCCCGCCTGTTACCAAAATCTTCATAGTTCCAACTCCTTTTTTCACCCTCAACTCTTTTGTTTTTTCTCGACAACCTGACATTTTTCTTCCAGGTCATGTAGTACTTGCTCTGTCAGTGTCGCCGCATCTTCCCCTTGCCCGCACAATAAAGGCTGTAAGGTTTTCATTAAATAAGGCAAAAACCTTTCCCGAAGGTCAGGACGCTTCAAGGCATATTCCACCGTTGCTTCCAAAAAGCCCTGTTTGTCACCAATATCATAGCGGCGGCCTTCAAACTCGTAGGCATAAACACTTTTCCGCACCGCTAACTGCTGCAGGGCGTCTGTCAGTTGAATTTCATTTCCCCGACCAGGCTGTGTCTGCTCTAAAACAGCAAAAATCTCTGGCTCAATAATATAGCGGCCAAGCACAGCGAGACGCGATGGCGCTTCTTCCAACCGCGGTTTTTCAATCAGCGCCTCTGCCCGCCACAAGCGATGTTTCACAGGAACAGGCTTGATTACGCCGTAGCTTGACACATTTTTTTTCGCCACTTCCTGTACTCCCAGAATCGTCCCCGGATAATCCTCATAAACATTCATGAGCTGCTTCAGGCAGGGGACGTCGGCATCGACAATATCGTCGCCAAGCAGTACGGCAAACGGTTCATTCCCGACAAACTGTTTGGCACATAAGACGGCATGACCTAATCCCTTGGCTTCCTTTTGGCGAATATAATGAATCTCCACATTAGAAATTTCCTCAATTAGTCCCAGAAGATCATATTTGCCACTTTCTTTCAAAGCCAATTCTAACTCCACGGAGCGGTCAAAGTGATCCTCTATCGCCCGTTTGTTTCTTCCCGTAATAATCAGGATTTCTTCAATACCTGACTGAATGGCCTCTTCAATAATATACTGAATAGCTGGTTTATCAATGATCGGCAGCATTTCCTTGGGCTGAGCCTTGGTAGCAGGCAAAAAGCGCGTACCCAAACCCGCCGCAGGAATAATAGCTTTTCGAATTTTTGGCTGTTTCATTTGTGGATTCGTCATAACTTTTTCTCCTCATCGAATCGTACAATATCGTCTTCTTCCAAATAACTACCGTTTTGCACTTCAATCATAGTCAGTGGAATCCGCCCGGGATTTTCCAAGCGATGTTTCGTCGACTGAGGTACAAAAATACCACTATTTTCGTGAAGCATCTGCACCTTGTCACCCACGGTAACTTTGGCTGTTCCCGACATAATAATCCAATGCTCGCTGCGATGATAATGAAGCTGCATACTCAGTTTTTCGCCGGGATTCACAACAATACGACGCATTTTATAGCCTGGTCCTCCGCCTAGCTGCTCATAGCTTCCCCAAGGGCGGTACATCGTTGTCTGCTCACTGGCCTCGCGGCGTCCACGCTGCTTAAGCTCCTGCACAAGATCTTTCACCTTTTGGGATTCACCTTTTTTAGCAACTAAAATCACATCATCTGTCTCTACGACAAGCATATCCTCCAGACCGATGCCGGCAATGAGACGGCTCCGGCCAAGAATGAGGTTGTTTTTGCAATCAAGAGGCAAACAGTCCCCTTGCAGCGCATTACCTGACTGATCTTTTTCAAGCAAATCATAAATGGCATCCCACGATCCTATATCATTCCAGCCCACATCAAGCGGCAGTGTCACGACATTCTGTGATTTTTCAGCCACAGCATAGTCAATCGATATGTTCGGCATCTCAGCAAATGCCTCATTCATTTCACTATAGGACCTTGTTGAGAAGCCATAGATACTTGGTTGATGCACCTTGAGTTCAGCCAGCATGGCTGAAATAGGAAAAGCAAACATCCCTGAATTCCAATAGTAATTACCTGCTGCGACATAGGCCTTCGCAGTAGCCAAATCAGGTTTTTCTTTAAATGATGCCACATGATAGCCTGTTTGATACGGCTCCCCAGCCTGAATATAACCATAGCCTGTTTCAGGGCTCACGGGGCGAATACCGAAAGTCACGATCTTTCCTTGATCAGCCAAGGTCTCAGCCTGACGAACAGCCTGAATAAAAATTTCTCCCTTACTTATGGCATGATCCGAAGGCGTCACAAACAGAATCTCATCATCATCACACCCCAGTTCATCCTGACAATAACGGGCCGCGAGAGCAATGGCCGGAGCCGTATTGCGTCCTACAGGTTCCAAAATAATATGAGCGTCTTCGGCATGGCACAGAACAAGCTCACTTCTCACATGATGAAAATACTCCTGATTCGTCACAACTAGCAAATCAGCGGGATCACTGCATTTCATAAATCGCTTCACCGTCTGCATCAGCAGAGAATCCGTTCCATCAATTTTCATAAATTGCTTGGGATAGCAACTGCGTGATAAAGGGAAAAGGCGCGTACCTCCGCCACCAGCAAGAATAATAATCTTCACGAAATGACCCCCCATAACTTTACAAAATTGTAAATACCCCTTTTATTCCTGTTATTCTATTCATTTCACAATGAATCCTGCCGCAAGAGAAAACCATAACAAGGAAATAAAAAACAGCCTCTGCCGAAAATACCAATCAAGCAGAGACTGTCTATTCATTTCACCTCATAATACTGGTATGTCACACTTTGACTCAACTGAGCGGGACCTTGACGCTCCCTTTCCCATTTTCTTAAATCATGGAAATTATTCGGACTGACAAGCGCCTCAGCCTGCAAATACCACGGCTGTTCAATCATCACAACCACCGTATGCTTGCCTGATGTATCTCCCCAGGCCGACAGACGATGTTCATAATAATTACGAGCTTGTCCATTTTGCCAATACGTGCGAAGCCGTTCGGCCTTCACTTCGCCCACAAGAATCCCACCTTTCGGCGCCTCTTTGGCAAAATGTCCGTAAGTGCCTGATACAAGAGGAATCTGCATGGCAATTCCCTGCGGCGACCGATCATAATCAAAAGCCACACTCCCCATGGCTTTCGTAACAGGGTCAAGAGCAAAAGTCACCAACACCCCCGTATAAGCCGGTTGATTATGTAGCTTCTCATAAAGCAATCCGGCTGAAAAGCCCGGATGCTGGGACCTCGTCCCCAAATAAACATTATATCCCAGGGCACGACTGCCAAGCGGCTCTGTCCGCACGGCGAGTCCCCCAATATGCGTTTCAAATTCCAGTGCCCCAATCGGATGGCGATAAAATAAATAATTATCAATCAGATCATTACGGTTGTGACTCGTACTATTTTCATCGGCAGTTTTCCGGCCGAAATCCCAACGCAAAGCCGTTGCATGAGCTCCCCAACCAGAATGGTGGGCATAATCCAGTTCCAACAGTTCACCACTATACCCTGTAGCACTCCCAGCTGTTGCTTCTTCTCCCTTCAAATCACCGATACCTGGCACTTGATCAAAGATATCAATGGAATCGGGATAAGGAAAATGCAAATACCTGATGTTTCCCACGCGCAAGCTGGCGCTGAAGCGCCCCTGATTATCTTCCTTATAACCATAGCCTTCTAGGTAATTTTCGTCAAAATGAGGCTCAAAACCGCTCAGACTATTAAATTCCCGATTCGAACGAACAAGCGTATGATAACGAACCCCCGGCCCCAAATCGATATCACTGCGGAATTGCAAATTTCGCACATGAGATTGATCTTTCCAAAAAAATAATCCGACACTCGTATCCCAGGTACCCCGACCTGTCCCAATTGTTGGGAAAATCCAGTCATTCGCAGCTGCTGTCTGTGACCCCAGAGCACTGCTGCTCAATACAGCAAGTGATAAAATTCCTACTTTCAAGGTTTCCTTTAACCCTTCCATAAAACACCTGCTTTCCACACATTAACCACCAAAGCCGCCCTCAAACAAATTGACTGCAGGTTACTTCGCCAGCTTTTTAAGGCGCTGAAGCTGCGTCTCTTGGCTAAATAAACGATCATTAAGCGCATCAAATTTATCATCAATGATTTCGTTTTGAGCATCAAGTTTTTTATCGATATGCCCGAGCATAGCTTTAATATCTTCTTGCCCCTCAGCAGCAAGTTTATCAATTTTACTTTCTATACGTTCAAATTTACCTTCTACGCCTTCAATTTTACTTTCTATACGTTCAATATTGGTCGTGATTTTTTCTAACCCAGTTAATTTCTCTAATACTATTTTCTGAAATTCTTCGTTAGTCATAGTGTTCACCTCACCATTATTATAAGTTCATTATATTTCAATATTTCTAAAATTCCAAGTTCAGAAAATACGATAGTGACGAATCCTGTCATTTAAGTATAACATATATTCCTTAATATAAAGAATATCATTCACACAAAAACAAAGCAGCCGATGAACTTTTCCCATTTTCATCGGCTGCTTCTTTAAATCAAATAAACTCAAAGGGACGGTTCTATTGAGTTCGTCTTTGCAACTACACGTTAGCTAATTCCCGTCAGTTTCGCTAGTTGCGAAGTATTCACAGTAGAACCAAAAAGCTCAAATTCTTCATTCAATCTGCTTCAGCAATCAACTGGCAGAGTGACTCTGTAAAATGGCTCGTCGTGGCCGTCCCCCCCAAATCAGCTGTCAAATCTCGCTGTTCACGCAAGGTCTGTTCTACTGCCGCCGCAATCTTATTTGCCGGATCACTCTGGCCGATATGGCGCAAGAGTAACACCCCTGACAGAATGGCCGCGATCGGATTGGCTAGATTCTTCCCGGCCAAATCCGGAGCACTGCCGTGAACAGCCTCAAATACCGCGCCGTTCGCTCCAATGTTCGCGCCAGGCGCCATTCCCAGCCCCCCCACAAGACCGCTGCACAAATCCGATACAATATCACCATACAGATTCGGCAACACAAGAACATCATAATTTTCCGGATGAAGGACCAGATTCATGCACATGGCATCAACAATGCAGTTGTGAAAGGGAATGTCCTCATAACGCTGGGCAATTTTTTCACAACTGCGAAGAAACAGTCCATCACTCAGCTTCATAATATTTGCCTTATGAACGGCCGTGACATCGTGACGCTGATGTTCCCGGACATAATCAAAAGCAAATTGTGCAATACGCTCGGATGCAGAGGCTGTGATCAATTTAATACTTTCAGCCGCAACATCGCCAATGGCATGTTCTATGCCTGCATACAAATCTTCTGTATTTTCGCGAACAATCACCAAATCAACATCCGTAAACCGCGAGGGTATTCCGGCAAAACTTTTGACAGGCCGGACATTCGCGTAAAGATTCAGCGTTTGCCTAAGCGCCACATTGACACTGCGAAACCCTTTGCCAACGGGTGTCGTCACAGGCCCTTTGAGAGCAAAACGGTTGGCCTGAATCGTCGCCAGTGCTTCATCAGGCAGCACCGCTCCGGTATTTTTTAGTGCCGCAGCACCAATTTCAACTGTTTCCCATTCAATATCCGCGCCTGCCGCTGCCAATACTTCCACAGCCGCAGCCGTCACTTCCGGTCCAATACCATCGCCGGGAATCAAGGTAATTTTCATCTTATTGCCGCCTTTCATGACAGTTTTTTGTATAGGAAAGCAGGCCGCCTGCCATCAAAATGTCTTTCAGCCGCTCTGTTGGCGCAGCAATTTTCACCTGAATCGTTACTTGTTGCGTACGATCGGTTAATTCCAGGATATCACCATGTTTCACCTGATCATGCAAATGATCCAAGCTAAGCTGATCGTTCGCCTGAAGAACATCATAATCTTCGGGACGGACAAAAACGAGGGGTAAAATACCCGAATTAATCAGATTCGCCACATGAATACGCGCAAAAGAACGGGCAACGACCCCTTTGACCCCTAAATACAGCGGAACCAAGGCCGCGTGTTCACGGCTTGATCCCTGACCATAATTCTCACCAGCGACCAAAAACCCTCCGCCTTGTTTTGCAGCTCGCGCAGGAAAATCCGGATCAATGGGCGTCAAACAATGCTTGGATAAGGCCGGAATATTCGAGCGAAGCGGCAGCAGCCAGGCTGGCGACGGCATAATATCATCCGTCGTAATGTTGTTACCCATTTTAAGAAGAATGGAACCTGTCAGCTCATCAGGCAAAGCATGATTCTGTGGGAAAGGTTTGATGTTCGGACCCCGTTTAATGGCACCCTCACTGCCATCCACAACCGGGGGAATGATCAGATTATCATGAATCATAAAAGCATCCGGCATTTGTACTGAAATCGGCGCTAACTGCATTGTCCGTGGATCGGTAATGTGGCCCGTGATAGCGGAAATAGCCGCAACTTCCGGACTGCATAAGTATATTTCAGCATTCGCCGTACCGCTCCTGCCGTGGAAATTCCGGTTAAACGTCCGGAGTGACACGCCTTCTGTCGCCGGAGCCTGCCCCATACCAATGCAAGGTCCGCAAGCGCATTCCAGAATCCGGGCTCCGGCCTCAATCATATCCGTCAGCGCACCTGTTTCACTTAGCATCGTCAAAACCTGTTTAGACCCCGGTGAAATAACCAGACTCACACCTGGATGAACGGTGTGATGCTTTAAAATTTCCGCAACCTTCATCATATCCGTATAAGAAGAATTGGTACAGCTTCCGATACATACCTGATTCACCGCAGTCGGCGGTAGTGTTGCCAATTGTACGACCTGATCCGGACTGTGCGGGCAGGCCACAAGCGGTTCGATTTCATTCAAATTGATTGATATTACCTGTGCATACACCGCATCAGCATCAGCCTTAAGTTCCTGCCAGTCGTCCGCGCGCCCCTGAGCCTGCAAAAAAGCATAAGTATTGTGGTCACTCGGGAAAATCGAAGTCGTAGCTCCCAATTCGGCCCCCATGTTGGTAATCGTGGCCCGCTCCGGTACAGACAGCGTCTCCACGCCCTCTCCGCTGTATTCAAAAACCTTCCCGACGCCGCCCTTCACAGTCAGACGCCGCAAGAGTTCCAAAATAATATCTTTCGCTGACGACCAGGCAGGAAGCGAACCTGTCAAACGGACATTCACAATTTCCGGCATAGTCAAATAATAAGCGCCGCCGCCCATCGCCACCGCCACATCCAGTCCGCCAGCTCCCATCGCAAGCATGCCCATACCTCCACAAGTCGGTGTATGACTGTCTGAACCTAAGAGCGTATCCCCCGGAATGCTAAACCGCTCCAGATTCACTTGATGACAAATTCCATTGCCAGGGCGGGAAAAATAAATCCCGTATTTCGCTGCCACACTTTGAATATAAGCATGATCATCAGCATTCTCGTACCCCACTTGCAGTGTATTGTGATCAATATAAGCCACAGACCGCTTGGTTTGAACCCGATCTACTCCCAGCGCCTCCAATTGCAAATAAGCCATGGTTCCCGTAGAATCCTGCGTGAGCGTATGATCAATTTTAATCGCCAATTCCTGTCCCATAGTCAAACTGCCACTCACTTTGTGGTGCTGTAAAATTTTCTCCGTCAAACTTTTTCCCACTGTCCTCATTCCCCTCTCCTCAGATGTTAAGCAAAAAGTTCCTGATAAAGCGTCCTTAATTCCTGTTCAAACAAAGTTCGTTTCAGTTCAATCGACAAATGGCGAATTTTTTCCAATAATAAACTCGCTTGTTCGTCACTCACAGCTAAACCAAATTCATCAAATTTTCGTTTAATCGCTGCCTTGCCTGAATGTTTGCCAATGATAATCTGACGAACCAAACCGACTTCCTCTGGATCAAAGGCTTCATAAGTACGGGAATTCTTAATGGCCCCGTCCACATGAATCCCTGATTCATGAAAAAACATATTTTTTCCGACAATCGGTTTTGACACAGGCAACTTACGATTCGAAGCACTCGCGACATACTGGCACAATTTCAAAAAGCCTTTCGACTGAATAGGCATGTCATAGTCAAGTAAATGCGTTAACGCCATTGCAACCTCTTCTAACGCCGCATTGCCTGCCCTTTCCCCCAAGCCGTTCACAGTCACACCGACATAACGCGCTCCGGCACGAATCCCCGCCAGCGCATTAGCAGTAGCCATGCCAAAATCATTATGTGTATGCATTTCCACATCAATCGGAACCTTCGTTATTAACCGTTTGACCTTGTCATACGTTTGAAAAGGGTCCAGAACGCCCACCGTGTCACAGTAACGCAGCCGATTCGCCCCCGCATCCAAAGCCGCCTGAGCAAACTGGTGAAGGAATGCCTCATTGGAACGCGAAGCATCTTCGGCATTCACGGAAATATAAACACCCTGTGATTTGGCATATTCCACCGCTTGAACCATTTGTTCCAGCACTCTTTCCCGTGAAGACTGCAACTTATATTGAATATGGATATCTGATGTTGAGATGGAGATAGCCACCGCATCCACACCGCAGTCAATCGATGTCTGAATATCCTCAACAACTGCACGGTTCCACGCCATAATACTGGCCTTTAAATTCGCTTTCACAATACTTTTGAGCGCTGCTTTCTCATCCCCGCCCATAACTGGAATGCCTGCCTCAATTTGCTGAACGCCCAATTCGTCCAGCATTTTAGCTATGGCTAGCTTTTCATGATTTGCAAAAACCACGCCAGCCGTTTGCTCGCCATCACGCAAAGTCGTATCCACCATAAAAATTTCCCGCTTGCCTGGTTCCGTTGACATGATCCTCGCCTCCATTACGTATTCATGTATCGTCGTATTAATGTATTTAAGTATACGTTTATTATACATTAAAACAAATATTAAGCAACCGTTTTATTTCCCAAAAATGAAAAAATAATTACAAAGCACAAAAAAAACACCGCAATACAAACATTGTTTTGTTTATATTACAGTGATAAATAACAATTAAAAGTGATTTGTCCATTCACACAACACATATTCTATTTTAGTCACAAATAAGATTACCTTGAGATTTCTGATTTTTTTGTTTACAATACTGGCGTTATCCCGTTTACACTAGGTAAATTAGCATTTTTTAAAAGAACCTTTTCGATAATTCCTGCCATCAATTTGGGGCTATTTGTAAAAGCTTCCCGCGTCGAACCCGCTATATGGGACGTAAGGGTAATATTGTCCAGTCCAAGTATTTCGTCATCTGTTAAAAGCGGTTCCACATCAAATACATCCAGTGCAGCACCCCTAATCTGTTTCGCTTTTAAGGCCTTAATTAAACTGTGCTGATCTATTAAACCAGAACGGGCCGTATTCACGATAACCGCTGTCTTTTTCATCAGGGATATTTGTTCTGCCCCGATTAAATGATAGGTATCCTCGGTTAATCTGGCATTCACACTGATAATATCCGCTTGCTGCAAAAGTTCATTTAAGCTGACTATTTTAATCTGATCCAACCCTTTTTCTTTGATATATGGATCGTAGGCCAGTATATTACAGCCAAACGCCTGTAAGTAACCGGCTATCAGCTTACCAACATGCCCGAGTCCTACAATACCCACATTCTTATGATAAAGTTCGGGAATGGACCCGCTGTTTGGAAACTCTTTCATCCATATTCCTTTTTGTAACGCCGCATGCGAACGAGCAATATTGCGAACTTCCGCAAGAATCATGCCTACCGTAAATTCTGCTACAGCCCTGGCATTTCTTCCTACGTTATTCAACACCGCAATATTTCTGCCAGCCGCATAGTCACAATCGACATTCTCCACACCGCCCCGCAATACACCGATCATCTTCAGCTTCCCTGCTTTAGCAATTAAGCTCTGAGCTACAGGAGCAAACTGGACAATGAGTATATCAAACTGCTCCATACCGGCTGTCAATTCATCCGGCAGTTTTACAGCTTCCGGCCCCTGTTGCTCCACGATCAAATTATCCTTTTGAAGAGCTTCTAAATTCTCATGCTTCCATTCTCTTACGGTAATATCCACCCCGTATTTTGTAAGGCTTGTCAACCCGTTTTGCATGACATCTGCTGGAATAAACATATCCCCAATAGCCAATAACTTCATGTCTTTCTCCCCCTATGCCCGATTTGCTGAAAACAGCATATCGATTTTTTTTACGATTACTTCCCTTAAAGATGCCCGGGCAAAATAAAATAACTCATCAGGCAGCGGATCGATTCTTTTTTGTGTTTGCACAGCTTGTGTTACGCCCTTTAGTAAGGCAATACGCAAGTCCGCGTATAAGTTTACCTTCGTAATACCGTTAATAATCGCCTCTTGCACTTGATCAACAGGTGTCCCCGACCCACCATGCAAAACAAGCGGCACCGGACTTATCTGATTGATTGCTTGTAATCGGGTAATATTGAGCTTAGGTTCAGATGTGTATACCCCATGGGCGGTACCAATCGACACTGCCAACGCATCAACCTTGGTTTTATTCACAAAATCCAAAACTTCACTGGGTTCCGTCAGCATGGTTTCGCTGGCTTCAATCCCATCCAGTTCTTTTCCAGCAACATGCCCTAATTCAGCTTCGACATCAACGCCTCTGGCATGGGCGTAATCGACAATCTTTTTGGTGTTCATCACATTTTCGTCAAAGGACAGCATCGAGCCATCGTACATCACCGATGTAAAACCATAATTAATCGCCTGTTTAATGATCTCAAAATTGGTGGCATGATCTAAATGCAGCACGACCGGCTGCGCATATTGGTCGGCAACACCTTTGACAACAGAGGCGATATAATCTATGCCTCTTGCCGCTAAATCACGTTCCAAAGCCATTAATATGACAGGTGATCTTTTTTCTTCCGTCGTATCCAAAATAGTTTTTACCATAATGTCTTCTACACAATCCATAGCAGGAACAGCATAATACTGTTCTCTGGCTGGAATAAGTACGTCTTTCAATCCAACTAGCATAGAAAATCTCTCCTTTATTATCTCATTAACATGCCGCCGGTAGCATCAACCGTCGCCCCGGTAATATAGCCGGCTGCATCAGAAACCATAAACGTAACTATCGAAGCAATATCCTCCGGCATAGCAATTCTGCCGATGGGAATTCTCTGCAAATAATAATCGCGGTTTGTTGCCAGCGCTTGCTGGGTCATGTCAGTTGCCACCAAACCTAAAGCAACAGCATTGACATTTATGTGATATTTAGCAAGCTCTCTAGCCATGGATACAGTCAATGAAACAACGCCTGCTTTACTTGCTGCATAATGTGCATGCCCAGTTGTCGCTCCATGGAAAGCCGCTTGTGATGTTATATTGCATATTTTTCCGCCCTGTTCTCCAGCAATGGCTTTCTTTAGAAACGCCTGACTTGTCAAAAACACCGCTGTCAAATTAACATCCACTGTTTTTTTCCATTCTTCCAGACTGATATTCTGCAACCAATTTTTTGGCCAAACACCACCATTATTGACCAATATGTCCAACCGCCCCAACTGCCCGGCAGCCTCATCAATCAGTCGTGCACAATCGACGGCATTTCCCAGATCAGCTTGGATGGCAATCGCTGTAACTCCCTTGTCTGTTAATTCTTTTACCAAATTCTCAGCTGCCTTAGCACTACGATGATAATTGATGGCAATGTTCACTTTCTCATCCGCTAATGCTAAGGCAATTCCTTTACCAACACCGCGTGACCCGCCGGTTATTACAGCACATTTTCCTGCCAATTTTAAATTCATTTCCAACCTTCCCCTCGTTTATAACTGTTGCCAAATAGGAGTTAACGCGCTGATCGTTTCCTGGTATAACTGATATTTTCTTAGATAGATTTTTTGATGATCCGTATTCGGGAAACAAGTGTAAGCCACATGAACCATCGAATCAGCCGCCAAATGAAACGATTTAAAATCACCCGTAGCAATGCCTGCGCAAATAGCCGCCCCTAGCGCACCCAATTCCGTCCCGTTCGTCACTTCTATTGGTATTTGCAGAACATCGGCGAATATTTGAACCCAGACTTTAGAACGGGCCGCTCCACCGGCAATACGTATAGCTTTAGGTTTTTCGCGGTATGCCAATAATTTGTCAATATGTGCCTTATGACAGAAAACAACGCCCTCGTACAAGGCTCGTAATACATGTGCTTTCGTATGCCAGCCATTCAAACCGACGAAACAAGCCTTAGCAGCCGCGTCAACATTGTTACCGAATAAGAAAGGTAAGAAAATAATATTGGCCTCTTCCGGCCTAGTCGTAGCCAATAACTCATTAACATAGTCGAAAACCCCTGGACTCTCCTTTACCTCCGTTATGTTTGCTTCCCGCATAAATTGAGTCACAAACCATTCTAAATTGCTGGCGGAAGTTGCACTGGCCTCCGTTGTCAGCCAATACCCTTCCATACAATAGAGGGAAGTCATAAATAAATTTTTGGAGACAATTGGCTTTTTGCTGATATATTCATTGATACTCCAGGTACCTGCGATCATGCACAGCTTGTCATCATCCGTAATTCCCGTGGCAATGGCTGAAGCATCAATATCGAACAATCCCCCCGCAACAGGTGTCCCAGCATTCAAGCCTGTTAACGCGGCTGCCTGCGGCGTAACGAACCCGCAAATTTCAGCCGAATATTTAAGCGACGGAAGCTTAGCAAACACTTTTTCTAAGCCAAATCTTTTTAATAACGTTTCATCATATTTTACATCTCTGACATTCATTAAATTGGTACCGGACATATCGGTAATTTCCGCATAAGCCTGACCCGTGAAACAGTATCTTATATAATCTTTGCACATAAAAATCCACTTGGTTTTTTCCAATACTTCCGGCTGATGGTCCCTAAACCATGCTAATAAGGCAACAGGCTGCCCGGCCCAAATAGACTGCATCGTTTTGGGTAATACCGCATCAAACGTCCCGTCAGCATACCACTGAGTTACATAGTCCTTGGCCCGTGTATCTGTGGAAATAATACCATAGTATGCAGGCCGTCCGGCCTCATCCACCAGATACATGCCATTGCCATGTCCCGTTGTTGCAATACCTGCAATGTCCTTGGCATCAATCTGTGCTTTGGCTATTACTTCTTTTATCGACCGCACATTCGCCTGCCACAGCTCGTCCATATCACGCTCTGTAAATCCGGGCTGCGGCATGAGCATCTCCGTTTTGCAGCTTGAAACTGCAAGTTCATGGCCTTTCAAATCATAAATCGCGGCTTTGGACATGGTCCCGCCATTATCGATTCCCAGCAAATATTTAGCCATAACAACACCCCTCATCCTTTATTATGAAAACAATAGGGATAATCTGATTAAGATCCAGCCTAACGGTGTTGTAGCGCCGCCAACCATATTGGCCATCTCACTAGAACCCTTAGGCATGGCTACATTGGCAATTTGGGCAGCTTGCGTATAATAAGCCGCAATATCACTGCCAGCATATAAAACCAACGTAATAACAACCAAGCCCGTTATAAAAATCCTCACCATATTTTTTTTACAATACGGTGCCGTCATGGGAATTAAGAAAACCAGCGAAGCAAGGTCAACAAACGGCAATACCCGGTTTCCCGGCAACAATACTGCCAATACCAGAGCCGCCGGTATCATCAGCAGTCCCGTAGCCAGTACGGCCGGATCACCAATCAACAAAGCCGTATCTAATCCGATATAAAATTCTCTGTTAGGAAAACGTTGTTTTAGAGCCACTTCTGCGGCATCTCTCACCGTAATTAACCCTTCGACTAATACATTAATCATGGCCGGCAACAGAACCATCACTGCCGCCACTTTCACCCCTAATACGACAACCTGTGATGCATTCCATCCGGCACATAGGCCCAGTATTATTCCAAGCAAGGTCCCCAGGGTTAGCGGCTCACCCATTACACCAAATTTTTTGTTGATATTTTCCGGATCGGCGTGAATGTTCCTCAGCCCCGGAACCTTCTCAATTATCCAGTTAACCGCGATCCCGACAGGAACATAAATAGCGGATGTCGCATGTGCAAAGGAAACGCCTTTCAGGTCATAGGCCTCCTGAATTTTCGGAGCTGTCCAATCAGCAATAAATAAAGCGATGACAAAACTGATCCAGGCACCCAGCGTAGCAATCATTACATTAGCTGTTGCCGCATAAATGACCCCGCCGGTTAGCAAAAAGTGCCAGTAATTAAAAACATCGATATTCACTGTTTTGGTAAGATTCAGCATCAAAAAAAGAATATTAATGGCTAATGCGCCAAAAACCACCATGGGTACAATAGGCGAACCCCAGCCAATCGTAGCACCTACCGGCCAACCTGGATCAAAAACAGTAAGACTCAAACCAAATCTTTTTACCATCGCCTCTGCTGCCGGTCCCAGACTGTTCAGCAGCAATCCAATGACCAGACTGATACCCTCAAACCCAATACCCACAAGCATTCCGGCCTTAAAAGCTTTTCCTACTTTCACCCCGCAGGCCAAAGCTAAAATAAAAAAAATCACCGGCATCATGACAGAAGGTCCCAACCCAATGAAAACCTTAATATAAACCATTTTTCCCCTCCTCAAAATTCTGCCAACGCATCACGTACCTGTTGCGTTTCTTTTCGTCCAATATTGAAGCGAACTGCTTTCTGCGCTATAATGGAAATAAATTGTAGTCTATTTTAGGAAAATAATTTCCAATTGTTATTTTTCAAATTTTCTGATTTTAACGGTTAAATTACCTACATCTTTATTCAGTCTACAGAGGTCTTAACAAGAGGCCCCTTGTTAACCTCTCTGCAACTAACCCATCACCTTCTCTTTTTTAAATCACTCTACAATTGTTGTAATCAACCAGCATGTAATCGTTTTTTCTTCTCTACTAAAAATCGTGATCCAAATTATCGTGACTTATTGCAGGCCTGTTCTTGCACAACAGGTCAGAGCGATTTTGTACAGTTAAAATTTTAATTGCACTTTTATTTTAAGGTAATATTACCTCGTAGTCAAGTACTAAATGTAATTTTACCTTAAAATAAAAAGCATTTTGAGGTGTTTGTATGTCATTTAACGATCGTCTAAAATATCTAATAAATAAAAGTGGCCTAACACATAAAGAAATCGAAGAAAATACGGGCGTCAAAAATATCAGCCATTATAAATCAGGCAACGTAAAACCTTCTTATGATGCCATTATCGCCTTAGCTGACTTTTTCGGCGTAACAACCGACTGGCTGCTAAAAGGTACCGGCCCTGCCCCAGAGAACAAGAACGTGATTCCCGTGTTCGATATCATCCCGGCAAACACCGACACATTGGAACACAATCTTACAGAGTCCTTTATTGATTTTCCGCTGGAATTTGAGGCGGATTTTGCCTGCCAAATTAATCAGGACAATATGAAGCTGATTGGCATCAACAAAGGAGATCTGGCTTTCTTTTGCAAAACCGAAACTCCCCAGCCCGGCCAGATCATTGCCACACATAAAATCAACGAAACAGGAGTGCTGACGCTTCATTTTTTAGCCCAAAAAAATAGCCAAGCGATACTTCGCTCAGCTAATCTGAATCATGAAGATATTCCATTGACCGGAGAGGATGTCCTTGACGGCGTCTTAATTGCCTTGCTAAAAAAAGGCGTTTCCTCGCTCGACGATTATGAAAAGTGGTCCGACGTCATCCTGCTTGCTAATCAAAATAACATTTCTCCGGCCTTCGTTAAACAATTTCTCGAACAGCAAATCAAAATGTCCAAGACCCTCCCGAAATAGGTAAAAGATGTTTATGATTCCATAAATTACATATAACGTAATTCAAAGCAAAAAGGATACAACAATCGGAACCTTTGTCACTAGCCGTTTAGAATAATATACTAAATCGCAGAGCGTTTAAATGATGCGAATCACCTACGTCATTATATTCCATCATCAAAAAACCACAGCAGCACATTCAAAATTAAGTTTACATTGTGACAATAACACCGCTTGATGTATAATAAAATTATATATAGGATGGAGGTTCTACGATGGAAGAACTTTTACAGCAAATATTGGATGGGCAAGCTCAGATTATAAAAAGATTAAATAACATTGAAAATTCTATGGTAACAAAAGATATGTTTCATCATTCTATGACAGAAGGTCAAAAAGATATTATTGCAATGTTGGAAACAGCTGCTACCAAAGATTCTATCGCGGATCTTAAAGCTAGTATCCAAGTTATAAATAACCGACTATTTGATCAAGAAACTAAATTACAAAAACTAGAAATCGTAAAATAATACTATTCCAAAAGTGGTAACTTCATTCTACACGAAGGTTGCTTTATGAGCTATTTTCTTTTGTTGCACTTCATTTTACAATCCAAGTTATATAAAAATAACAGGAGGGTGTTAAAACTTTCGTTTCAGCACCCTCCTGTTATTTTTATTCGGCCTTTATCTATCTCGTCTCGAGCTAAGCTCCCACGCAATTATGATTTCCCTATGCTTTCATTGCAATAGAAGCAGTAACAATATCTGGGTCAAATTGAATCCCTTTTTATTTGTCGCGCTTTTTCTTTCGTTAGTGCTTTACGGTAGACCCGATTCGAAATCATGGTTTCATATGCATTGGCAATGCTTAATATTCGTGCATATAATGGGATTTCTTTACCCCCCTTTCCAGTTGGATAACCACCACCATTAAATTTTTCATGACGATAAAAAATTGCTTCTGCTATATCGTGAAATTCAGGCAAATCTTTCACTATAGAAAATCCGATCTCTGAATGCCTTCCCATGATTTTTAACTCATTCTCAGTCAATCTTCCAGGTTGGACTCAGAGGGACGGTTCTAACGATTCAGGCCTTTGCAACCACACTTTGGCTAATTCCCGTCAGTCTTGCTATTTGTCGAGTCGATATTCCTGCTATCTTTTTTATTTTTCTTAAAAATTCATCTCGCTCCACGTTCTCCATATGCTGCAGTTCAATTGGTCTCATTATACCTACATACTCTTGTACGGCTATTTTTAATTCTTGATCTGTCAGCCGTTTCCGATCATTCGCTTCAATACAATTATCCTCTACTTGTTCCTTCATAAGCTGCTTAAAACAAGCAACAGCTTTTTCCGGCTCATTTGCAATTCTAGCACATCTTTCTTATTGACTCAATAGAACCGTCCCCGTGATTTCCTTTATTTATTCCCATCCATTGAGATTTGCTTTATAAAATCCGTTATTGCTGGAATTAATGGTGCAGCTAGTGGCCTTATCGGATCACTATAAGAATTAATGTTGGATTGAATATCGTTTGGAACAAATTTCAATATATGATTCATCCCGTCTATTATAACAAGCTTTGCATTGGGATTTGCAAGTTGCAGAGATTTCGCGTCTGCAACTTGCAATTGCAAATCACGTGTTCCTTGAATCAAAAGGATGGGAATTTTGACTTTACTGATTTCTGTACTAGGATTATAACGAAATTCTGATATCAAAAACGGTTGAACACTAGAACGAAACAGACTCTGTAAGGCCGGGTCATTTACCTTCACGCGGGTTCCCTGTTCTAATTTTGTAATAATGTCAGCGCTAGCTTGGTAGAGCTGCGGTTGCCGTTCGGAGATTTGCCGTAAAATTATTTTTTGAAGCGGATAACCTGGGCCAGCTAAAGAAATTAGCCCATCAATTGGCTGTTGTTGTGCCACCAATATGCCAACAAACGCCCCTTCACTGTGGCCAGCAATAATTACTGATGAAAAACGTTTATCTTGACGTAATTTAGTTACCAAGGCATTGGCATCTTGTACATAATCCTCAATAACTACATCTTTTTCCTTTATATTAAAAATACTTTTGCCGATTCCTCGCTTATCATATCGCAATGAAGCAATTCCTTGCTGTGCTAAATTATCTGCTAACATTTTTAAATTGTTTGGCGTAAGGCCAAAAGGATTGTTACCATCTCGATCAGTTGGCCCTGATCCCGCGATTATCAATAATACGGGGCAAGGTTCTGTTGTTTCAGGTAACTCCAACGTACCTTTTAAGATACCTTGTGCCATTGGCAATTCAACTGATTCTTCATGGAAAGATTGACCAAAAGCTTTTTCATTTACTGGAAATATCATGAATGTTAGTATTCCCAGTAATATGATCCAATTAGTTTTCCTCAAAATTGACTCCACGCTCCTTTACTTTCTTGAAATTTTTTAATCAAATTCTAGGTTTTCTTTAGACAATCATTATTTCCTTTTTTTGCATAACATGCACATCTTTTTTTATTAATCAATTAAAAAGATGGATTTATATAAAAAGCGTCCCTAACCAATAGCTAATAACTATTCTGCAAGGTATTCAATTCTTACGGGCCATATATAACCCATAAAATGAAAGCCATTCTTATCAGTTAACGTTAAGTCATTTATTTGCAAAATTTCTGTTAATGGATATAAATCACCGGCTCGAGAGTTAACAACAATTTGATCATTCCTGATCTCACGTACAATTCCGACCTTGACTTTATGTGTTTCTGGATTATCTCTAATGATTAATGCACCTACTCGGACATCTTGCGGTGTAGTTCTGGTAATCCATCCAGCCGCTTGTGCATGAATGATCCAAGTTTCCACGTTACCTCTCCAATTTACGCCAGGTTCAGGAGCTATTTTATCAAATTCTTTAAGCATATAGGTAGGAGCCCAATATTCCAAAAAATGTTTATAGCGAGGCTCTTTCATTTTCATTTGTTCTGTATAAGATATTTGGTATTTTGCCGGGTCTTTATCATAGTCTGTTTGGCGAACGGGCCAAATATAGCCCATAAATTTGCGAGTATCCATTTTTATAATGTCATCATATTTTATCGCTCTAATCGTTGTTTTTCCCCAACCTTCTGTTACGTCAGAAGAATAGTTTATTCCACCAAATGAATAAGTACGCTTTCCAACTGTCTTACCTACATTATTCTCCTCTACTATAATACGATCTGACAAGACTGCTCGTACAATAGCAACATGTCCTCCATCCCTATTAAAGCCTTGCCATTCTGCAATAGCACCTATCATGACATCTCTAGCCATAAGTTTTGTCACCCACCCTGCTTTGTTAGCATGTAAAACCCAATCATAGTTCCCATCTAACCAGTTAACGCCAGGTTGTGGTGCAATCTTTTCAAATTCCTGAGCCGCGTATTTAGCACAGATACCATCTGGTAACTGGTGCCAATCAGCAGCATCAACCGTTATTGCTGAAAAACATAAATATAGAATTAAAATGCTAAAGTAAATTTTACGTTGCATAGATCTCCCTCCTTCTAACTGAACTCGACTCAAGGGGACGGTTCTAGTGATTCACAAGTGAATCACTGGAACCGTCTTTTTTTGCTATTAATTCAGTTTTTGCCGCAACACTTGTTTCGTATTGCGGTATTCAAGCGGCGTACATCTCATTCGTTTTTTAAAGAGACTGTCAAAATAGCTAAGATTATCAAAACCAACGCTCATGGATATTTCCAGGACATTATGATTTGTTTCCTTTAATAGCTGAGCAGCAGTATTAATTCTATAGGCATTGATATATTCAATAGGCGTTTGTCGCATCATCTTCTTGAAAAGTCGGCAAAAATGTCCTTCACTCATGCTTATTTGTTCACAAAGACTTTTAATCACAATTTTCCGACTATAATTTGTGTGGATATAATTGAGAACTTTTTTCATTTGCTCGGATTTATAATTGTTCACCAGCGAGTCATCGGCCTGCATTCCATGATTATTTTTCACAAACTCGGACAATATCAGTAACAGCCTGGCCTTTACCGTTAGTTCATACCCAAGGGGAATAGTCGCACAAACGTTAAGAATGGATGACAAATGGTGGATAATCCTTCTTTCCCAGTCGCTCCGGCCTGCTATAAAGTTCGGCAATACGTAGTGCCTTTTTATGAACGGATCAATAAATTTAATTTGCAGGTTATCGCAAGAATTACTGCTAAGAATAACCGGATCAAAAACGACCGCCCGATAAATACAGGGCGAGTTATTATGAGAATAACCGGCATGAATGCTGCTTCCATCGACAAAAATAGCTTGACCGGCATGTACTTCATAATAAGAGGTCTCAATTTGAAAAAGGGCCTGTCCTGCTGTTACCATAAGAAACTCCCATTCATCATGCCAGTGGCAATCCAGAATTTTATCCCCGCGCTGACAAATCATTGTATAGGTTCCGAGCGGAAACATCACACTGCCATGGACCCGATTTTCCTTTAAACCCAGCTTATCCAACTCTACCACTCCTCCCATTAAAGAGAATGCTGCTCTGCCCGGAAATTAATAAAATCAGAAATATCAAAATTGTGTTATAAGTAATCAATATAATGCAAGAGTACCTTACAGATTATACCTATAATATAAATTATAGTAACACTATTGAAAAAATTAATAAAGTGAAAAAAGCTGTAAAAATGATTGCGATTTTAAAAACAATAAGGAGGAAAACTACATGAAAATTAGTGATGGTAATTGGCTAATACAGGAGAATTTGACGATTATAAACCCGACCTGTATCCATGATATACAGATAAACGCTCGCGAATTGCTGGTCTATATTGGAGCAGGCGATGTGACTGCCCGGGAAAATCAATTGGACGTTCCTTTGTTTACCCTGCGCTTGTTCTCACCGCAGTCCGGTGTCATTGGTGTTCGTTTGGAACATTTTAAGGGTATTTATCCGACAACGCCGAATTTTGCCGTAACCCAGGACAGCCATGCTATGGTAACCTGCCGTGAAACATCAGAGGGAGTAATGCTACAAAGCAGTGAACTTGCGGTATGCATTAAAAAATCCCGTCCATGGCAAATTGATTTTCTGCATGCCGACAAACTTATTACCGGTAGCGAATTCAAAGCAGCGGGATACGCCAAAGATATTCATACTGGACAAACATATATGTTTGAACGCTTGAATTTAGGCGTGGGCGAAACAGTCTACGGTCTAGGCGAACGTTTTTCCGCTTTTGTGAAAAACGGACAAACTGTAGAAACCTGGAACCGTGATGGCGGCACCAGTACGGAACAAGCCTACAAAAACATTCCCTTTTATTTGACTAACCACGGTTATGGTGTGTTTGTTAACCATCCCGAGCCGGTGTCCTTTGAAGTAGGTTCGGAAAAAGTATCTAAAGTCCAATTTAGTGTAGCCGGAGAAGCGTTAGAGTATTATGTCATTGATGGTCCTACTCCTAAGCAGGTGCTTGACCGCTATACCCGCTTAACGGGCCGACCAGCCCTGCCGCCGGCCTGGTCCTTTGGCCTGTGGCTGACCACATCATTTACCACGAATTATGATGAAGCCACGGTCAACCGTTTTATTACCGGTATGCAAGAACGTTCGCTACCATTACATGTATTTCATTTTGACTGTTTTTGGATGAAAGCCTTTCATTGGTGTGATTTCCAATGGGACGCTGCGGCTTTTCCCGATCCAGAAGGCATGCTGACGCGATTAAAAAATAAAGGTTTAAAGATTTGTGTCTGGATTAACCCCTATATCAGCCAACAATCCGCTCTATTCAAAGAAGGCATGGAAAACGGATATTTGCTAAAAAATCAGCAGAAACAAGTCTGGCAATGGGATAAATGGCAACCAGGGCAAGGCATCATTGATTTCACCAATCCGGCCGCCTGCAAGTGGTTTCGCAGTCATCTGTGCCGCCTGATTGATATGGGGGTGGACTGTTTTAAGACCGATTTCGGTGAACGAATTCCCACTGATGTAATTTACTATGATGGTTCTGATCCACAAAAAATGCACAATTATTATTCATACTTATTTAATAAGACAGTGTTTAACGTATTGCAGGAGAAGAAAGGAGCAAGCGATGCCGTAGTATTTGCCCGGTCGGCTACCGTCGGCAGTCAGAGTTTCCCCGTGCACTGGGGCGGCGACTGTTCAGGCACTTACGAATCCATGGCCGAAAGCCTGCGCGGCGGATTGTCACTGGGATTATCCGGCTTTGGTTTTTGGAGTCATGATATCGGCGGTTTCGAAACTACAGCACCGTCCCATGTCTATAAGCGTTGGTGCGCCTTTGGCCTGCTGTCCAGTCATAGCCGGTTACACGGCAGCAAATCCTACCGGGTGCCTTGGCTATTCGATGAGGAGGCCGTTGACGTTTTACGGTTTTTCACCAACTGGAAATGCCGTCTCATGCCTTACCTTTACGATATAGCGGCCACAGCGGCCGAGCGTGGGCTACCTGTCCTGCGGGCAATGCTTCTAGAATTTCCCGGCGACCACAGTTGTGAGTATTTAGACAGGCAGTATATGCTGGGAGATTCCATTTTAGTCGCACCGATCTTCAGTGAAGACGGAAATGTCGCCCTATATTTGCCGAAAGGCTGCTGGACACACTTGCTTACTGGCGAACAAGTCCAGGGCGGAACCTGGCGGGAAGAACATCATGATTTTATGAGCCTGCCCATCTATATAAGGGAAAATACCCTGCTGGCAATTGGTAGTAACGATCAACGACCCGATTATGATTACACGGCCAATGTCGAACTGCACTTGTTTGCTTTATCAGACGGAAAAACCGCGTTGGCGACAGTACGCGATCTTCAAGGAAAAATTGCCTTGACAGCCAGCATAACCAGAAAAGGCAACCAGTTACAAGTAAATCTAGCGGGTTTAACCCGACCTTGCTCTTTATTGCTGCGAAATATGGCACAGCCGGTCACTGCAACGATCAGCGACATGATCGCCAGCCAGGAAAAGCTCGGTGTACGGGTTTTTATAAAACCTGGCAGCCAACAATTCCAGCTGAATTTTTAATCAGCCGACAACAAGCACCGTCATAATAAAACGATGGGAGAAGATGGATCATGAACATTCTATCGCGCAAAGAAAAAATTGGTTATGGACTGGGTGATGCCGCCAGTCATATTGTTTTCGATAATGTAATGTTATACATGATGTTTTTCTACACCGATATTTTTGGTATCCCCGCTGCCTTTGTAGGCACAATGTTCCTGATGGCGCGTGGCCTAGATGCCATTTCTGACCCAATTATGGGATTGATTGCTGATCGTACGAAAACCCGCTGGGGACAGTTCAGGCCCTATCTGTTAATCGGAGCCATTCCTTTCGGCCTGTCTTGTATATTAGTATACAGCACACCGGATTTCGGCCTGCATGGCAAAATGATATTTGCCGCCATTACCTATACACTGTTAATGTTGCTATATACGATGGTCAACATTCCTTATTGCGCATTAGGCGGCGTCATTACCGCCGAGCCGGTACAGCGTATGTCTTTGCAATCATACCGGTTCGTATTAGCAACAGCCGGCGGTATGCTGAGCACCGTGTTGATGACGCCATTGGCACAACTTATCGGCGGCAATGACCGCGCCTGGGGATATCAAGGCGGCATCGCCGTATTAGCCACTCTAGCAGGCATCATGCTACTGGTATGCTTTTCCCTTACCAAAGAAAGAGTAGCCAATCCAGAACCAAGCAAATCCAGTATGCGAAAAGATCTTCGTAATATTGTACACAATGATCAGTGGCGAATCGTAGGGGTACTGACGCTGCTCAATATCATGGCTGTATCTATCCGTGGCGGCTCTATGATGTACTATGTAACTTATATACTCGGTAATGCCAGTTATTTCACCGCTTTTCTGGCTACTTATTCGGTAGGCAACCTGCTGGGCAGCGCCTTGGCGAAACCAGTAACCGATCATATTTGCAAAGTTACGGTATTTTACTGGACCAACCTGACCCTGGCCATACTCAGCTTAGGAATGTTCTTCATCCCGATGAACACCGCAATCATCATGTTTGTTTTCATCTTTATTATTGGCATCTTGCATCAGTTGATTACTCCCATTCAATGGGTTATGATGTCCGATACCGTGGAATACGGTGAATGGAAATATGGCAAACGCTTGACAGGCATTAGTTTTGCCGGCACGTTGTTCGTACTTAAGCTGGGGTTGGCTCTTGGTGGAGCCCTTATTGGCTGGATGCTGGCCGGTGTAGATTATCAAGCCGGAGCGGCAACGCAAGCTCCCCTTACCTTACAAGGAATCGTTGCCCTCTTTACGATCGTACCGGCTCTTACCTATTTTATCAGTGCCTTTATCAGCCGTTCTTACACGCTGCGTAGCGACTTTATGAACAAGATCCTGATTGAACTAAAACTGAATTCGTAATATACTCAGCCCCTTTACGCAGAACTAACTTAGCAGAATGTCTAACTAAAACAGGACAATGTTGAAACTTTCGTTTCAGCACTGTCCTGTTTTATTGTAAAGAACGAACTCACGGGGACGGTTCTAACGATTCAGGCCTTTGCAACCACACTTTGGCTAATTCCCGTCAGTCTTGCTATTTGTCGAGTCGATATTCCTGCTATTTTTTTTATTTTCCTTAAAAATTCATCTCGCATCACTTTCTCCATATGCTGCAGTTCAATTGGTCTCATAATACCTACATATTCTTGTATGGCTATTTTTAATTCTTGATCTGTCAGCCGTTTCCGATCATTCGCTTCAATACAATTATCCTCTACTTGTTCCTTCATAAACTGCTTAAAACAAGCAACAGCTTTTTCTCGTTCATTTGCAAATATCCCAAAGATAAATTCTCTATCAACGATCCGGCTATGGTCAATATATTCGCCATAGCTGCTCCATTTAAACTCTCTCAAATTTTTTACTTCTCCCGATTTTATCGGGTTTTGATGAATATACCGCAATACAGCAAGCAAGTATTCCTCCGTTTCCACCACTTCACTTCTGAACCGATCTTGAAATAAATGTCCACTTCGATCATACTTCCGGTTGTACCAGCTTACATAGCTTACACCAATTTTTTTCATAACTTGGTCGATACTTTCTTTTCCTTCTTTGAGCAGAATATGTACATGATTGTCCATTAGACAATAACCATATATTTCATACCCACAAATCCCTTTATAATGTTGCAAACAGCTAATAAATTTTTCCCTGTCTTCCTCTTCTTCAAATAGTATCTGTTTGTTAATTCCCCGCAAAACAATATGATAGTTCCCGCTTTGACTCTTTTGACGCGCTTGTCTAGGCATCGAAATCACCTCATAAACACATTCTATCACAGCTTTCTTGTTGACTCAATAGAACCGTCCCCGTGATTTCGTGATTTTAGCCAATCAGCCTCTTTCAACAATTGATTGGTTAGGACTAAACTCATCAAGCATCTTATTTACAATATATGCCACCCCGTTAAGGTCATTAGATAAAGATACATGCTTACAAATCTTTTTCACTTCGTCCTCGGCATTCCCGATAGCAACACTAATGCCAACCCTTTCTAACATGGAAATATCATTATAGTTATCTCCGATGGCCATGATCTCTTCCATAGGAATTCTTAAATGCTGACTGAGATGTTCCAGCGCATTCCCCTTCGACACAGAAGTATGAATCATTTCAAAGATATCCTTACCTGCCACAGTCATCGAAAGGTATGGATAAGTATTAAAATACTCCCTTCCCATTCGTAATTTGTCTTGATCAAAAGTAATGGATGTTATACTACCGAAAGTCAAGTCCTGCTCCAAAATATCATTCATTTGATTAATTACAGTTCTGCCATCCATGGACTGATAAATTTTAATTGCTTCGCGTACCCGCTCTTCGGTTACTTGGAAAATAAGATGTTTTGCAGTTTTATAATCGTTAAGAAAGAGTTCATTTGTATTTGCAGGGATAAAAGAATGTCTATCCGTACATAAATTATAAAAATAATTGTTAGTCGACAGCCATGTTAGTGCATCTTTTACATGACTCTTGTTGATTCCGATACCTAAAATTCTTTCCCCTTCTTTTGTATATACAAAAGCACCGTGATTAGAAATAATATAAGGGTTAAGTCCCACTCTCTGGCATAATGCTAGAGCATTGCCATAGGTTCGACCTGTGGCAATAGCAATTTCTATTCCTTTGTTCTGGGCTGCTAATAGTGCTTCAACATTTTCCATGCTGATTTCCCGTCTTGAATTGAGTAATGTCCCATCCATATCCGTTACTATTAATCTCAAACTATCACCTTCAATATTAAAAATATTCTTCTACAATTTAAACGATTCCTTCTTTTATTCTTCTGTGTCCACGCTTAATGCCTTACGAATAACCCCCTGGGCTTTTTCCAATCGTATCTTAGCTTCTTCCATCGTACATGCTTTTTTACTCATAACGATTGCCAGTTTAGGATTATAGTTAGCCTGTTCCAAAAATTTCTTAGCCTGCTCTATGGAAACTCCGGCAGCCTGGGCAACAATCCTTTTAGCCCGTTCCACAAGTTTCACATTGCTCGCCTGCACGTCTACCATCAAATTTCCGTACACTTTTCCCATTTGGATCATCGCGGCGGTCGTAATCATATTCAGTACCAATTTTTGTGCCGTGCCGGCTTTCAGACGAGTAGAACCAGCTATGGCCTCCGGACCTACCAACGGTGTAATGGCTATCTTGGCTATATCACTGATGACCGAATTGGGTGAACAACTAATTGCCACGGTGGTCCCGCCCAGTCCGTTGGCATACTTTAGTCCGCCTACAACGTAGGGTGTACGCCCACTAGCGGCAATACCAACCAAAACGTCCTTCTCTGATAAACCGATTGCCCGCAATTGTTTAATGGCTTCTTCCTCATCATCCTCAGCACCTTCAATCGCCTTGCGTAAAGCCCGATCGCCGCCAGCAATCAGACCGATAACCAACCTTTCATCAACCCCAAAGGTTGGCGGACATTCGGAAGCATCCAGGACTCCAAGCCGACCGCTTGTCCCTGCACCTATGTACACCAGCCGCCCACCCTTCCGCAGTGATTCAACCACTTTGTCAATGGCCATAGCAATATTGGGTATTTCCCTTTCCACAGCATAGGCCACTATTTTATCCTCATCACTAAGTAACTGTAGCATCTCCGTAGTCCTTAACTGATCAATATTCTCCGTTTTAGGATTTCTTTGTTCTGTCATCAAACTCTCTATATTACCTGCCAAACTATTTCACCTCGTTCGTATTTCTTATCACTTACCACTTCACTTCAAAGCTTGCAGTGCCAGCATGATCGCGCCGGATACAGGTTCAGCCTCAGAACATACAATGTCCGTTTTGTCTTGCAGCTTAGCAATAACCCGCTCGCGTACCGGTAAAATTTTTTGCAGAATACTGCCGAATAACACCAGTTTTATCTCCGGAGCAGCAGCAAATCCCCTGGCAATAACAGCTTCAATCAAAGCTATTATTTGATCCGCTGTATCATTTAAAATATCAATAGCTACCACATCACCAGCCTCTGCAGCATTCGCCACTACTTTGCTGAGTACAGCCAACTGATTCTTGGTTGTCTGCGGATGATAGATGAAAGTAATTAAATCATCAAAAGATGTGATCTGCAAAAAAGCGAGAATGTCAGTTAGCAGAATAGTAGGCTGCTCCAACCCTTCTGCCGCTTTAATACTGCGCACCAGGGCTTGCCTGGCTATATAGTAGCCACTGCCTTCATCGCTGACCACATGTCCCCAGCCACCAGCTCGAAAACATTCACCTTGTGCATTTACACCATAGGCAATGGAACCTGTGCCAGAAATAGCCACAATTCCTTCCAACTTACCAACTCCAGCAGCCAAAGCAATTTCGGCATCATTGCAGAGCATGTAACGTCCTTTTAGCCCCAAATCATCCAATATTATGCCAATACTCACCTTATCCTGCTGTCGATCCATACCTGCCAGTCCAAAAGTAATAAATTGCAAATCACTGCGTTCCAGACCCGTAGTCGCAAATTCATCCAGCATGTCACGAATAAGCTGACGAAATCTAACATTGCCAATAACATGATGATTCGAAGGTCCTTTTTCTACTTTCGACAGGATTTTACCATTCCGATCCGCAGCCCACCCTCGGGTCTTGCTGCCGCCTCCATCAATCCCTAATACCCATTCCATTATTTATGAAATCTCTCCTATCATCTCGCATCAGTTGAAGACGATCTTTATTACTGTATTGAATCGGTTCAAAAATTGCACCTCATATCATCTCACGTAATGCTTATTTTTTTGTAACCTCCTTGAAGCAAAATGAGCAGCCGGGCCGAATGTACTCCAACAAAAATAATTCCTCCTGGATCACTTGTGCCACCACATTTGTTCTCGCGTCAATTGGCAATTCGTTGCATACCACTTGTAATTCACCCATATAACGAAGATAATCGACATTATCAATAGTGACCGCACCACGAACGCGGGGTAAAGGTGACCGTTTCATAATGGTTTCACGACACAAACCGCGAGCCTCTTGAGAACGGATAACATGTTCACCCGGATCATTACGATTGGTATGTCTGGCGAAAAGTATCGCTCGTTCCATGTTACTAATGCCAAGTTTTATTTCAACTGCAAGTTCAATACAGTGTTCATCTAACGCAGCCACTCCGGCTAGCTCTTCATTAGAAGCAAAGGGATCGCCGAAAATGATTCCATCAACCAGTTTACTGGCCAAAAAATGTTTAGCAGCAATAACCGGATTCAGATATCGGTGTTGCTCTAAAGACGGCACCCCCTCATTTATCGGCCCCCTGGGGTTGTTATGTGAAGCAATAAAAGCGGCTACCGGTATGCCATAATGATGAAGAAGCTGTGACTGCTCGGCAAAAAAGCGGTACGACAATCCAGTCTCCGGACGAGGATAAAAGTTGTGACAAGCCCGCAAACGGGTAATGTCGATTCCCTCATTCACAATAGTACTAAGTGTCTTATTGTCAATTGTGCTGGCGTTCAGCTCGATATTGAATTTACTTTCTTTAACCAATCGGGCAGTTTCCTGAAAGTTAAACCCGAAATCCAGACGCAGCGTATCAATACCGAGTCTAAATAAATCATCGATATTGTTCGACGTTATCCCCAGCAACTCAAATGAAACTGGAGAAATGTCAGCTGTTATGCGAAATCCTAACTGCTTTGCATATTTGACCAACTTGGTAAATTCGCGCAAAAGATTTTGACTGTCAGCCTCTGGAATGTGTAAGGAAGTGAATATCCGAGAATAGCCATATTGACGTGCAGAAAATAAGTATTCCCGAATAGCATCTTCCTTGTCTCCCATACCGACGTAAATGGATATACCTCTTTCTACCATCATGAATCACCTCTCCCTGTTTGCCAATTTTCATCCTTAGGATCATCAAAACCAACAAACCAAGTAATCACAAAGCCCGCAACATAAGCAATGAAAATACCGATTAAATAATACATAATGCCACCGGGCTTAATCAGAAACGCTAATGGCAGCCCGGAGATACCTAATGCAATGGACTTAACCTGCATAAGCGCCTGGAAGGCACCACCAAATCCAGCTCCAATGCAGGCCGTAATGAAAGGACGTCCCAAAGGCAAAGTAACACCGAAAATGAGTGGTTCCCCGATACCAAGAAAGCCTACCGGCAGTGCTCCTTTCACTACTTCCTTGAGCTGTTTATTTTTTGTTTTAAAATAAACAGCGACAGAAGCCCCAACTTGACCACCACCAGCCATGGCCAATATCGGTAAAAGCGGATTCTCCTTCAATGTATTTAAAAATTCCATGTGAATCGGTGTCAACCCTTGATGCAGTCCGGTCATAACTATCGGCAAAAAAGTTCCGGCCAAAACAAAGCCAGCGAAAGCACCCCCGGTACTTATCATGATTTTAAAGAATCCCACAATGCCGTCTGATAAATATCCGCCTAGTGGCTGCAATATATAATATGTAGCGAATCCTGTAATAAGCAAAGCTAATGTTGGAGTTACGATGATGTCGATAGCATTTGGAACAAATTTGCGCAAACGCTTTTCCAGCATGCTCATAAGCCAAGCTACCAACAGTACTCCAATAATACCACCACGTCCGGGGACTAACGCCAGTCCATTGATTTTTATAGAAGCAATGCCTGGGTTGATAATCAAAACACCAGCTAAGCCACCCATAGCAGGCGTCCCGCCGAATTCTTTGGCAGTATTGATTCCAACGAAAACCCCTAAATAGGAGAAGATGCCCCAGCCGATTACATTTAATATGGCAATAAAAGTACCCTGTGGATCGGTGCCAAACCGAATGGCAATATTCGTTAGACCGGCAACCATACCGGAGCCAACAATGGCTGGTATCAACGGCACAAAAACGCTAGATAATTTCTGTAAAAACAATTTGAAAGGAGTACGGTTTTTATCATCGCGTGCAGCTTTCATATCAGTAACTTCTCCCATTGTCCGATTGGTCAAATTGCTAAACTCTGCAGCTACCTTATTTACTATACCCGGCCCGAGAATAATTTGAAGTTGTCCTGTCTGTTCCAATACGCCCAAAACGCCTGGAATTTCTTTAAGCTTAATCCTATCGACTTTTTCCAAGTTAACTAGTGTCAGTCTTAGCCTAGTCATACAGTGCGTTGCACTGGCAATATTCTCTATTCCGCCAACGGCATTCATAATTTGTTGAGCCATTTCTTTCTCTTTTGCCATGATTCCATCCCCCGTAAAATTTCAAATCAAGATAACATTTACTGTTTTTTTCAAGTAGTCCCTCATTTATGAACTGAAAATTTCTAGCTTACTTGTTATTTTATAATATTTTGTGTCAGGTTGAAAAATTTTTTCAACAGACTACCTAAAAGGTAGTCGTTACATCCCAGCCATATTTTTCAGCTCTGTCATGAGTAACTAGATTTTTGTAATCGCCATACCAGGTTTCCAGATAAAGTTGAGAATTCATATGATGAACAACGATGGCGCGATATCCTTTAAAGCCCTGGTTACCATCCAGTGTACCATATTCACTACTCCACCAGGTAAGGTGGTCGCCATTTTCATTAGGAAGATTGAGATTCGCGTAACAACCGACTGGCTGCTAAAAGGAACCGGCCCTGACCCGGAGAACAAGAACGTGATTCCCGTGTTCGATATCATCCCCGCCAACATTGACACTTTGAATCATGATCTTACCGCGTCCTTTATGGATTCTCCACCAGAAATTGAGGCAGACTTTGCTTGTCAAATTAATCAGGACAATATGAAGCTGATTGGCATCGACAAAGGAGATCTGGCGTTCTTTCGCAAAACCGAAACTCCCCAGCCCGGTCAGATCATTGCCACACATAAAATCAACGAAGCCGGAGTGCTGACGCTTCATTTTTTAGCCAAAAAAAATAGCCAAGCGATACTTCGCTCAGCTAATCTGAATCATGAAGATATTCCATTGACCGGAGAGGATGTCCTTGACGGCGTCTTAATTGCCTTACTAAAAAATCTGTTCCTTCTCTCGACGATTATGAAAAATAGTCCGATGTCATCCTGCTTGCTAATCAAAATAGCATTTCTCCATCCTTCGTCAAACAGTTTCTTGAACAGCAAATTAAAATGTCCAAGGCCCTCAAGAAATGAATAAAGTTCAAATTTAAATCAAACAAGGAGCAAATTGATCTGCTCCTTGTTTGATTATTCATATTAATATTTTATTATTCTGCGTCGACTAGAAGCTTCACCTGAGCTCCTGGCGCCGCATCTGTCACCTTGACCATTGTTGGCAAGATACCCCCCTGTGTAATTCGAACTCTTTCGTTCAGCTGGTTCAATACTGCCACTGACCATTGAAATTCTAAGTGCTGATTGGTAAATTGAACTGTTGCGCTTTCACCTTGCATTAATTTTACACATGCTGGCATCTCGCCTTCATACAAGTACAAAGTGCCAGGTACTAGTACCTCATTGTTACCTATTGTTGGATGTAACATTTTTATTTTCCCCTTTTCTATTTGATTTATTTACTTAACTGCGTCATATGAATCTTGCATTGCCAATCAATTCCGCCTTACATTTTTACAAACTTTCCAACCTTAGAGTCATATTTGATCGTCATATTTTCATCTGTAGTAAAGTCTAATTCTAAAACCTGACTTTTAATATGCGAGATTACCATGCCGTCGTCTGTATCAGATTCCATGTAGATGATGATTTTTTCATGTGGAATGAATGTGGCTGACTCGTTTTGCAATACCGTTATAGCATTTACTGGATTTCCTTCAAACGTAACCCCATTCGCTATTACATCTTGTGCTAAACCAAAGACCAAAGCATCATAGTCTGTCATATTATTGGTAATTTCGTACATATTGCTTTCAAGTGCTGGGTCATCTGTCGGAGAATTAAAGACACCATTCTCAAACGTATAACTCTGCTTATCAACTGCAGTTGTAAAAGAAGCTTTTGTAATCTTTACCTTTCCCTGAATCTCATTGGTAGAGGAATACAAACCATAGTTTTCCTTCCATGCAACAGTGTTAATTTCAAATGGAGAAAATGTTACCCAAGCCAATTTGTTTGTGCTATCTTCCCCCGTTTTTACAATTACAACTTTTTGTTTTAATTTATTAAATTGTTTAACCGTTTCACTATCAATCAATGCTTTAAGACTATAATTAGCCAAATTAATCGCTCCCTTTTTGATTTTTTTACTAACCTTCTTATGACCATTCAAAGGGCCACATAGGCTAATAAATCTATTTTGGTAAGAATTTAACTCTCCAGTATCTTATTGTCTTGATTTTTCTAATGATTACAGACCGTTAGATATTTCTAAGTAAAAAATCATTTTTTTAAACCCTGCCCATAAATCATCACCTCCTCCCGATATACTGAAAGTTTAAAATCTTACAATGACAAGATAACATAGATCCAAAACCCTATGGTGTTTTATGGAAAAAATAATAAAAATAAAAAATCCCTACTTTTGTAGGGATGATTTCTGACATCGATAAGTAATTTATTTTTCATCGTTGATCTTTATAAAGTTCTTTGATGTCAACCCCTAATCCACGTGCTAATTGGCATAGTACAAATACGGTAGGGTTTCTGCTCTCATTTTCAATAGCACTAATCATACTTTTACTCACCCCAGAATATATCGATAATTGTTTTTGTGTCATTCCTTTCAACTTACGCTTATCTTTCAACGTATACGTAATCATCAAGTACCCTCCCTCTTTTATAACTCTCAAATTATTACAATAATAATGTAACATTAAACATGTCTACCATGGTATTTTTTGTAAAAACGTAGAATAATTTTGCATTCCCACACTCCATTATTTAGCCAAAAATAGCCAAGCGATACTTCGCTCAGCTAATCCCGATCACAAAGATATTCTACTGACCTCAAACGATGTCCTCGACGGCGCTTGATTGCCTTGCTAAAAAGAGCTGTTCCCTCGCTCAACGATTATGAAAAATGGTCCAAGGCCATCCCGAAACCGAAAAAAGATGAATAACATGCGCCTGAATTTTCAGGCGCATGTTATTCATCTCAATTTTCCAATGCTGATTAATCCATTCTTTGATACGCAGATATAGAAAGTCCTAAGACTACAATTTCATCCTGATGATATTCTAAAATATATTCATTTAATCGTAATAACAAAAGCATGGTAGCAATACCAACTCTTCGGATATAAATGTGTTCATTACCAGATGTTAAACAATGTGCGATTCTCAAAAAAACACGTCTAACGGTAATTAAAATTTTTAATATTAGCCAAAGTATAAACTGTCCTGTTAATTTGACCGATTATTTCTAACGAATCTAACCCAAATGGTTTTTCTTCCATTTCCTCGTCTTTTTTTTGTCCCTGTGAAGAATTTTCTTTTTTTTGCTTCTTCTGATCTGAATCAGTATCTGGATTTACATTGATTTGAACTGTCATCGTTAAGTTAATTGGCTTAGATCTGACTCTGATTTCTTTTTCATCTTCCCAAACCGTAACTGACATGTTATTAATTATTTTGCCATGACCGTGACCACCGACATGATGAACAAGCGCAGCATTTTGAATTTGATTCTGTATGAATGACATGTCATTAGACATTAAAAATCACCTCGTCAATAAATTTTTATACAATATTTGTAGAAAATCCGTCATATGAGGCACCCCCGATCGGTGCATAAGTGAAATCCACATTCTATACCAAAAGATTCCGTATTTAATTTCCTGCAAACAAGTACTTATATAAGTATGACTCATAATTGTGACAAATTAATGACAAATTAATCCAAGCCTTTACAACCACACTTTGCTATTCCCGCCAGTCTGGCTATTCCGAGTTGCCACTCCTTCTATATTCTTAAATTTTCTCTGCCTTCTTCAAATAGTGCCTATTTATTCATTCCCCCGCACAATACTACGATATATTACGCTTAGATTTTTGACTCAAAAGAACCGTCCCTGCGATTCTAAAAAGAACCGTCCCTGCGATTCTACAAAAAAAGAAACAGGACAATGTTGAAACTTTCGCTTCAGCACTGTCCTGTTTCGTTACAAAGGAACAAAAATTTATTCTGTTACAATGCCGTGTATAAGCACGGGCGATTGTCCCTGATCTGCAATGTGGATATTTCCGTAAATTTTCTTGAGCACATCGTCAACATTGGGACGGTTCGAGTGAATAGTTACAAGAGACTCACCGCTTTTCACCTGATCACCCACTTTTTTATTCAGCATTAAGCCTACAGCCAGATCAATCTTTGATTCTTTTGTCGCACGCCCTGCTCCCAGAAGCATGGCAGCCGTTCCAATGGCATCGGCAACAATTTCTGCCACCACACCCGTCTTTTTAGCCGGTACTTCAATCAAATAAGCAGCTTGCGGCAATTTTTCAGTATGATCTACGATCGAAGCGTCCCCACCCTGATTAGCTATGAACTCCTTAAATTTTGCTAGCGCCTTGCCACTCTGGATGACTTCTTTCAACATTTGCTCTGCTTGCTCCAGCGAATCCGCTTTATTAGCCAAATACACCATTTGCCGACCAAGCGCCAGACAAAGTTCTTCTAAGTCCTTTGGACCTTTGCCTTGTAAAGTATCAATGGCTTCCTTCACTTCAAGAGCATTCCCGATGGCAAAGCCGAGAGGCTGGCTCATATCAGAAATAACAGCCATTGTTTTACGTCCCACATGGTTGCCAATGCTGACCATGGCATGTGCCAATTCTTTGGCATCTTCTAGCGTTTTCATAAATGCGCCAGCCCCGGTTTTTACATCTAAAACAATCGCATCTGATCCGGCAGCAATCTTTTTACTCATAATCGAACTGGCAATAAGTGGAATTGAATTAACAGTAGCCGTGACATCACGCAAAGCATAAAGTTTCTTATCTGCCGGTGTTAAGTTGCCTGTTTGTCCAACAACAGCAATTTTAGCTTTATTAACTAGATTGATAAACTCTTCTTTACTAATTTCCACATGAAAACCCTGGATTGACTCGAGTTTATCAATTGTTCCACCGGTATGTCCAAGGCCACGTCCTGACATTTTAGCAACCGGAATACCCAAAGCTGCTACGAGCGGCGCAAGTACCAATGTTGTCGTATCACCAACGCCTCCTGTTGAATGTTTATCCACTTTTATTCCTTCGATAGTAGATAAATCAATCGTATCCCCGGAATGAACCATCGCCATCGTTAGATCTGCCCGTTCACGTTCCGTCATATCTTGAAAAAAAACAGCCATGGCAAATGCACTCATTTGATAATCAGGAATTTCGTCCTTGGTAAAACCTTCAATAATAAAAGATATTTCTTCGGTTGTTAATTCCTTGCCATCACGTTTCTTTTCAATCAAATCTACCATTCGCATGACAATTCCTCCTCAAATTGATTCATTATTGCAAGTCCACAAAAAAGCTTGTTCCGTATGCCGGCCTTTTCACCTGAAAATTCTCGGCCACCGTCGCACCGATATCGGAAAAAGTTGTCCGCATCGGCAATTCCTTCCCCAGCGCAAAGCGGTGCGAATACACCAATAAAGGTACATATTCCCGAGTATGATCGGTGCCGCGATAAGTTGGATCATTCCCGTGATCAGCCGTAATAATCAGTAAATCCTCCTTCGTCATCTTGGCCAATACCTCCGGCAGGCGAGCATCATATTCCTCCAAGGCTTTTCCGTAGCCCCGAGGATCACGCCGATGTCCGTAAGAAGCATCAAAATCCACCAAGTTCAGAAAACTAATACCCGTAAATTCTTCATCAAAATTGGCAATCCATTTGTCCATGCCATCCATATTCGACAAGGTCCGAATAGCTTTGGTTACTCCCTCGCCATCATAAATATCGGCAATTTTGCCAAGGGCGATGACATCATAGTGAGCATCCTTTAACTCATTCATTACGGTACGGTCAAACGGTTTCAGCGCATAGTCATGACGATTGGCAGTACGGGTAAAGTTACCGGGTTCCCCCACAAAAGGGCGGGCAATAATCCGACCTAACCGGTAAGGATCATCCAGGGTAATCTTTCGGCAAAATGCGCAAATTTCATAGAGCTCTTGTAAGGGAACTACTGATTCATGGGCGGCAATTTGCAAAACTGAATCAGCTGATGTATAAACGATGAGTGCCCCTGTTTTCATGTGCTCGGCACCCAGTTCTTTGATAATTTCCGTTCCACTTGCCGGCTTGTTGCCAATCACCTTGCGGCCAGTTTTTTCTTCGATACGCTTAATTAAATCTGCTGGAAATCCATCAGCAAATACCCGGAAGGGTGTATCCAGATAAAGGCCCATCATCTCCCAATGCCCTGTCAGTGTATCTTTGCCCCGCGATGCTTCCTGCATTTTCGTGTAATAGGCCAAAGGCCGGGCGACTGATTGCGTCCCTTGAATCTTACGAATATTAAAAAATCCCAGTCGCTCCATATTTGGCATCTTTAATCCGCCGCATTCCCGCACAATATGTCCCAAAGTATCGACACCAAAATCATTGAATTTTGCTGCATCAGGTGCTTCTCCAATTCCGACAGAATCCATTACAACTAAATGAATTCGTTTAAATTTTATTGCTTTCATCCTAGCTGTCTCCTTGTTCTGTTTGACCTAAATAAATAATCCGGCAATCGTTGCCGACAATACACTGACTAAAGTTGCCCCATAAACCAATCGTAACCCGAAACGCGCCACTACATTACCTTGTTTTTCATGCAAGGCTTTCACTGCACCGGTAATAATTCCGATAGATGAAAAGTTGGCAAAAGATACTAGGAATACCGAAACAATTTCTACTGTCCGACCCGAAAGATTGGCATTTCGTGACAAATCAATCATAGCTACAAATTCATTGGACACTAGTTTGGTCGCCATAATACTTCCGGCTGGCACGATATCTTGCAGCGGTACGCCAATAATAAAAGCAAGTGGAGCAAAAATATAACCCAATAGTTCTTGGAACGAGATACCTAAAATTCCTTTAAAAATTGCATTGATCATCGCAATTAAAGCAATAAATCCAATCAACATGGCTGCCACAATAACGGCTACTTTGAAACCATCCATAATATATTCACCAAGCATTTCAAAAAAAGATTGCTTAGCTTCTTCCCGCACTTGCAAAACATCATCTTCTGCTACACTATAAGGATTAATAATCGACGAGATGATAAATCCACCAAATAAATTGAGCACTAACGCTACCACGACACACCTAGGTTCAATCATCTTCATATAAGCCCCAACAATAGACATGGACACCGTCGACATGGCTGAAGCACACAAAGTGTATAAACGATGCTCAGGCAGCAAACCAATTTGTTTTTTTAAGGAAATAAAAACTTCTGACTGCCCTAAAACAGCCGAAGCTACAGCATTATAGGATTCTAACTTTCCCATACCATTAATTTTACTTAAAATCAATCCACTATACATAATGAATAATGGTAAAACTCTGATATATTGCAAAATTCCAATCAACACTGAAATAAATACAATCGGCAGCAATACTGAGAAGAAAAATGCGACTTGGCCTTCTTTCGCAATGCTGCCAAAAACAAAGCCGATACCCTCCATGGCAAAAGCAATTAATTTTTCAAAAGTGGTGGCAAATCCTCTGATAAGAAACTCGCCTACTCCGGTATTTAATAATACAAATGCTAAAACGATCTGCAACCCCACCATCATGACAAGCGGACGATAACAGATCTTTTTCTTGTCATTGCTTACAATATAGGCGAGAAAAAATGTAACAATGAATCCTAGAACTGCTATTAAATATTGCATAGCTTCCTCCTAAGACAATCAATTTTTCACCCCTTATTTTTTTCCATATCACCCGCCCGGAAAGCGCCAGGCAGCAATTGATCCATCGTCCATTCCTCCGTATTGCCATGTAAATTGGCCAAATAAATCTTCGTGTCTTGATCACAGAATTCTGCCATCACTTGACGACAGGCCCCGCAAGGAAAAAGCGGTCCTTCCGTATCGCCTACAACAGCAATCGCTTCGATCTTATGTTCACCTTCAGAAACAGCTTTAAAAATAGCTGTCCGCTCGGCACAATTCGTTAATCCGTAAGATGCATTTTCAATATTACACCCCCGATAAATCTTGTGGCTGCTCGTATACACCGCTGCGCCTACCAAAAAATTAGAATATGGCGCATAAGCATTTTCACGCGCTTCCTTTGCCGCTTGAATCAATTGGTCTTTCACTGTAAAATTCCTCCCTACCCTTCGATTATTTTCACACCTGAACTGGTACCAATTCTTGTTGCACCTGCAGCAATCATTTTTTTCATATCATCCAGACTGCGAACACCACCCGAAGCTTTCACGCCAACATGTTCACCGACGATTTTGCGCATCAGTCTCACATCTTCAAGAGTTGCTCCGCCAGTAGAAAAACCAGTAGAAGTTTTTACAAAGTCAGCCCCGGCCTTCACAGCCAATTCACAGGCACAAATTTTTTCCTCCTCGGATAATAAACAAGTTTCGATAATCACCTTAACCAGAGCTTTCCCCTTGGCTGCCTCAGCAACCGCTTTCACGTCCTTTTCCACAAGGACGGAATCGCCGTCTTTTAAGGCCCCAATATTGATGACCATGTCTACTTCCGTGGCACCTTTGGCAATGGCGTCTTTCGCTTCAAAAGCTTTTGATTCAGAAGTTGTTGCTCCCAGAGGAAAACCAATCACCGTGCAAACCTTGACTTTTGTACCCGCCAATTGCTGAGCTGCAAATTCTACCCAAGTGGAATTGATACACACCGAAGCAAATTCATATTTTTTGGCTTCGGCTATTAAATTCTCAATATCTCTTTTATTCGCATCTGCCCTTAATAATGTGTGATCAATCATCGCTGCTAAATTCATCTTATTAACCCCTCGTAATGTTATGATCCTTGCTATTTTCATTTTTATTATAGCGCGCTTATGAACATATGTAAATTGAATTTTGAAAATTTGTTCAAATGAAAAATCCTGCTAGTAACTACTAACAGGACCTCTCTCTAATCTTTTACTCTAATAATGCCTTCGCAGTAAATTTGTCAGTAACAAGCATATTCGCATATTTGCCAGCAAGTGCAGCTCGAATCGCTTCAATTTTCCGCAATCCACCAGCAACTAAAATAGATTTCTCTTTCTTGTGCAGTTCCGATAAAGCGATACCGACAGTACGATTATTAATTTCTTCACTACATAGATTTCCTTGTGCATCAATAAATCGGGAACAAATATCACCAACTCCCGTGTGCTGCAGTAATTTCCATTCTTCTTTCGTAAAATAGCCGAGTCGAGATAAAAGTGCGTCTTCTTTTACCGTCCCCACTGTAAAAACTGCAATATTCGCTTGTTTTCCCATTTCGATGATTCGTTGGATGTGCCGATCTTGTTCGACCAGTTGCTTGATGTCGGCACTTTCAAAAATAACCGGGAGCGGCAAATAACGAGCCACCGTCTTAAATGCTTCAGCAAATAAAATTACCGTTTCTGCAGCATAGGTATTAATTTTGGAATGACTCACTCCACCTTTTAATTGTACAACCTCAACACCCTTGACTTCCTTTGGCATAAGATTGAGTGCCACAGAATACATCGTCATCCCCCAAGTGACACCAATGATATCACCATCTTGAACAATTTCACCTAGAAACTCGACAGCCTTCTTACCGATATTCTTTCTTATTTCTTCATATTCATTTATGGGCGCATAACACACTTGTACAGTTTCAAGCTGGTATTTTTTTTTGAGTTTTTTTGCCAACACACCAAGATCTTCAAGCGGATCGATAATATCAACCCGAACGTAGCCTTGTTCCTTAGCATACTGCAACAATCGTGAGACCGTGGGGCGCGACACCCCCAATTGTGTAGCAATTTGTTGCTGACTATAATCAGCTTGATAGTAAAGTCTTGCTGCTTCGATACTTAACCGTTGTTTTTCAATATCCATTTTATTCAACCTACTTATCGTAATCTTCAGTTATTAAAAAAAAATAAGCGTACCCTGTTAGTATAAACGATTTAATCTAAATTCTCAAAGACACTCCATTTTTTAGCCGAAAAAAATAATAGGAGGATGTTGAAACTTAATCCTAATTGATAAGTTAGCATAATTATGATAAAATTACGTTAAACTGAACTGTGAGGTGAAAAACATGCCCCAGATTAGACCTGTATCAGATTTAAGAAATAACTTTGCTGACATTTCAAGGATTGTTCATGAAACTGCTGAGCCAGTGTTCCTGACCAAAAATGGTTATGGAGACATGGTTGTTATGAGCATGGAAGCCTTTGAACGTCACCAATTTGAAAGTGAAGTTTATTTCAAATTAAAAGAAGCTGAACTGGAAGCCAAAACAACAAATAAGCGATATTCGCACAAAGAAGTGTTTGATGAATTAAGAGCAAAACTTTCTGAAGGGTCGAACTCTGATAATGTTTGAAATCAGATATTTGCCTTGGGCAAGGAAAGATTTAACAGCTATTACAACCTACATTGCAGATTATCTAAAAGCACCAAAAGCAGCAATAGATTTGTTAGATGCACTAGATCAATCGATATTCAGACTTGAACAGTTTCCCTATTCCTGCAAGGTATATCAACCGATCAAAGTATTGGAAGATGAATACAGGCTTTTATCCGTCCAGAATTATGCTGTTTTCTATGTGGTCAAAGAACAGGTTGTTGAAATTCATCGGGTCGTCTATGCCAAAATGAATTTGAGCAAAATTATAAAGTAATGGTAAATAGTCACAACTGATTCATAGCAAAATAAAATGCTTGCTAAAAAATAGCAGGACGGTGTTGAAACTTTCGTTTCAACACCGTCCTGCTTTTCTTTAACAAGCTATCTTGCTACTATTTATCTTGTTCCGATATTCTCCCCCGTGCTAATGGCGGCCTGAGCGGCAGCTAAGCGGGCAACAGGTACGCGATAAGGCGAGCAGCTTACATAATCGAGGCCAATTTCATGGCAAAATTCTACGGAGCTCGGCTCGCCGCCGTGTTCACCGCAAATACCAATCGTCATATTCGGGCGAGTCTTGCGACCCCCGGCGACAGCAATCTTCATCAGCTTACCGACGCCCTCGCGGTCAAGAGCAATAAAGGGACTTTCTTTGAAAATTTTATGCTGAATATACTGCGACAGGAATTTGCCTTCCGCATCGTCACGGCTAAAGCCCAGCGTCGTCTGTGTCAGGTCATTCGTACCAAAGCTGAAGAACTCAGCCACCTCGGCAATCTCATCCGCAAGCAGTGCTGCACGGGGCAGCTCAATCATGGAACCCGCCGTGTAAGAAAAATCAACGCCTGCCGCCTGTTTTACTTCGTCAGCAAGAACGGCCATACGTTCTATAAAGAACCGCATTTCCTTCACATCAATAGGCAGGGGAATTTCAATTTCAGGTATCACTGTGTAACCTTCCTTGACAAGCCGGGCTACAGCCTGGAAAATGGCCTTCATCTGCATATCGTAAATTTCCGGATAAGTGAGTCCGAGACGGCAGCCGCGATGCCCCAGCATGGGATTGAATTCCTGAAGGCTGCGCACCTTCTTTAACAGCTGGCTCTTTTCTTCCAGCAACGCCGGATTATTCCCGCGTACCCGTAGTTCCGTTGTCTCGACAAGCAATTCTTCCAGGCTCGGCAAAAATTCATGTAACGGCGGGTCCAAGAGCCGAATCGTCACCGGATAGCCGTCCATGGCCTTCAAAATTCCATAGAAATCGCCTTCCTGCATCGGTAGCAGATGATCCAATGCCGCCTGCCGTTCGTCAAGCGTTTCAGCCAAAATCATTTGCTGCACATAAGGCAAACGATCCTGTCCCATAAACATATGCTCTGTCCGTGTCAATCCAATGCCCTGGGCACCGAATTCACGCGCTTTAAGCGCATCTTCCGGCGTATCGGCATTGGCCCTGACAGTCAGTTTTTTAAAAGAATCGGCCCATTCGAGAACAGTCAGATACTCCGACGACAAGGTTGGCTCACGCATCGGAACGGCACCCACAATAACCCGGCCTGTTGCACCGTCAATCGAAATGATATCTCCCTGAGCCACTGTCGTATTGCCGACAGTAAATTCCTTTTTAGCATAATCAATACGAATGGCATCGCAGCCGCATACACAAGGTTTCCCCATGCCGCGGGCTACAACAGCCGCATGACTTGTCATACCGCCCCGGCTAGTCAGAACGCCTTGCGCTGCCACAATGCCATGAATATCATCCGGTGTCGTCTCATTGCGAACAAGCAGCACTTGGCTGCCATTCTTCGCCCATTTTTCCGCTTCATCAGCATCAAACACGACCTGCCCGGATGCGGCACCAGGCGAAGCAGGAAGCCCCGTCGCAATAACATCAAGCTTGACTGAATCATCAATGCCCCGATGCAATAGTTGATCCAACTGATTCGGCTCCACAAGCAACAAGGCATCTTTCTTATCAATTAATCCCGAATCCACCATGTCATAGGCCACCTTAACGGCAGCAGCAGCCGTTCGTTTGCCATTACGCGTCTGAAGGATATAAAGAGTACCTTGTTCCACTGTAAACTCAATGTCCTGCATGTTTTTGTAATGACTTTCCAATTGACGCGCAATAGCAGCAAACTGCTTGTAAATTTCCGGCATCTCATCAGCAAGCTTAGCAATAGGTTGAGGCGTCCGAATGCCAGCCACCACATCTTCGCCCTGCGCGTTTGTCAGATATTCGCCATAAAGGACGTTTTCCCCTGTCGAAGGATTACGCGTGAAGGCCACACCGGTACCGGAAGTATCACCGCGATTGCCAAATACCATGGTCTGAATATTAACAGCCGTACCCAAGTCATGAGAAATTTTATTCAGATTACGATAAACAATAGCCCGATCATTATTCCAAGAGCGAAAAACTGCTTCAATAGCCATAAATAGCTGTTTAAGCGGCTCTTCAGGGAAAGGCTTCCCTGTTTTATCCCACACAAGCTGCTGGTAATCCTCAATAATGGCCCGTAAAGACTCTTCCGTCAGCTCCTGATCATATTTAACACCTTGCTTTTCCTTATGGGAAGCTAAGATATGTTCAAATTCATACTTTGGAATTTCCAGAACAACATCACTAAACATCTGGATAAACCGACGATAGGAGTCATAAGCAAAGACCTGACTTCCCGTAATCTTAGCTACACTCTCAACGGTCTGCTCATTCAGCCCCAGATTGAGAATCGTATCCATCATGCCTGGCATAGAAAACATAGCACCCGAACGAACAGATACAAGTAAGGGATCAGCTAGATTACCCAATTTCTTGCCGCTCTTCTCCTCCACAATTGCAAGATTTTGCTTAATTTCATCACTGAGACCATCCGGAAGTTTACCTCCAGCCTGATAATAGGCATTGCAAGCTTCTGTCGTAATAGTCATGCCTGTCGGCACAGGCAGACCTATATTCGTCATCTCGGCCAGATTAGCCCCTTTGCCGCCTAGCAGCGCCTTCATGTCCGCCCGGCCCTCCTGGAACAAATAAACGTACTTTTTCATTTACTTTTCCCCCTTCCGATAAATCTCCATAATCATTGCTGCCGTCTCTTCAACAGCTTTATTTGTCACGTCAATGACGGGACAGCCAATCTTTTTCATTATCCTTGCGGCATACTCCAACTCAGCTAAAATCCGTTCTAAATTCGCATAATCCGTCATGGCCGACAGCTTCATGGACTTAAGTCTTTCCTTGCGAATTTCATAAAGCTGCATAGGCTTAATAGTAAGACCAATAATCTTTTGCACAGGTACTTTAAACAATTCTTCCGGAATGGGTGATTCAGGCACAAGGGGCACATTGGCCGCCTTAAATCCCTTATGAGCCATGTACATGCATAAGGGGGTTTTCGATGTACGCGATACGCCGGTAAAAACAATATCAGCCTTCAAAATCCCGCGCGGTTCTTTGCCGTCATCAAATTTCACGGCAAATTCAATGGATTCAATGCGATTAAAATAGGCTTCGTCAATTTTCCGAATTAAGCCAGGTTGATTTTTTGGTACCAGCTTGGTAACATCCTCCAGCATTACCATGACAGGCCCCATAATGTCCACACAAACTAACTGAAGTTTATCTGCTGTTACTTCCAAGTATTTTTTGAGTTCCGGTGTTACAAGCGTATAAGCCACAGCCGCATCAACCTGAGCCGCTTCTTTTAGCGCCTCATCAATCTCTTTTGTCGTACTTATGTAAGGAACACGTCGAATATCGAATTGCCCTGAGTCAAACTGGCTTGATGCGGCTTTTACCACCACCTCGCCTGTCTCCCCGATGGAATCGGATAGCACATAAATAACGGCGATACAATGCGAATAGCGTGTAATCGTTTTCACCTCCATAATATTTACAGATTATGTCTATTAGAAAAATCAGTTAATTATGTTTAAAAAAATTCAATCCGCTATTTTTATATTTTATTATGGTTATATTATACATCAATTTCCAGATAAAATACAAATATTTGGATAAATAAAAGACTTCTACTAAATAAAACTCTAGTAGAAGTTAAAGTTATTTTCACTATTTTACTTGCTTCAACATGTGAATCTCTACTTCATGTTGAGAAGAATCAGCAGCCAATTTGCGAAGCCACTCCGTATGCAGTTGCTGTACGTTCGCAATAGCAACAATATCCTCTTTTGTCGCTAAATGCGCAATAGATTCCTTTGTCAGTGTCGTCACCTTCAGACCATCCACTTCTACACCTAAAGTTTCAACATTGTGCATCAGCCCACGAATCAGCTGAGTATTTTCATCTAACTGTCCTTCGATTCTCTCCAGACGAGCCTCTATCTTATCAAACCGCTCGTCCATTTTGTCCTAGCGCGCTTCCATCCTATCCAACCGTTCGTCTATCCTATCCAGACGATCAACAATTTTATTCTGGCCCGCTAATAGCTGCTTCAAAAGCTCTTCCATACTTCTCCCGCCCCTTCACTCTAACTCTATTTTAGCACGCTTAAAGTTAGGGAGCAATTCCATTCTTAAATTTGCGCCATAACATAACAAAAATAATAGCTGATAATGTATCTAAAATCACATCACCCAGTCGACTACTGCGTCCCGGAACAAAATACTGATGAAATTCATCGCAACCCGCTGCTACTGCCGTCAAAAAGATCGTCCAATAAAATGATTTTTTCGTAGCAAAATACAATGCCACACCCAAAGTACCAAAAGCAACTACATGGCTAAGCTTATGCAAAACAAAATCAGGATGCAGGCTAAACATATAGGAAAAAAAGCCATCCTGCCCGATGCGAAAGGTGTATTGATTAAGATACCCCATGAGCCATACAGGAAGCAACTGCTCATTCATCAGATGCAAAGAAGGAATACTCGACAGGCAATAAATAATGACAAGAAGAACAAAAACAGGCAACCAACGACGCACAATCAAACAACTCCAGTTTTATAATATGAAAGACAACGTAATATACATGTTCGGATGCTGCGAAAATAGGCACATATGGAATGTCACCTATTCAAATACTCTGCGAGTGCCTCCTGCCAGCTTCTCATCGGATCGCCCACCATCATGCGCAGCATATAATTATCCAATACAGAATGGGCGGGTCGTTTTGCCGGACGGGGAAACTCTTCTGTCGTTACAGGTACAACTTGAATATTTTTTCCGGCCAGCCGGAAAATTTGACAGGCAAATTCATACCACGAGCATTGTCCCTGACAAGTTGTGTGATACGTGCCATAGGCATCAGTTGCAAGCAATTTGAAAATTGCTGCTGTTAAATCTACAGTAGAAGTGGGTGTCCCAACCTGATCTTCTACCACCCGTAATATATCATTACTTTCAGCCAACCGAAGCATGGTACGCACAAAGTTATTGCCCTCGCCATACAGCCAGGCAGTCCGCATGATATAATGGCGGCCTAATATTTCCTTAACAAGCTGTTCCCCTTGTAATTTCGTAATGCCATAGACAGTTTTTGGGTTCGTCGCATCAAATTCGCGATAAGACTGCTGATTCTCTCCGTCAAACACGTAATCTGTGCTTACATACACCATGCGCGCCCCTGTCTCCAAACAGCCGGCAGCAAGATTTTGCGTTCCTATGACATTGACGCGAAAGGCGCCATCGAAATCTGCTTCCGCTCCATCCACATTGGTATACGCTGCACAATGAATCACTGCAGCTGGCTTTAACTCACGCATAAATTTGGCTACCGCAGCACCATTTGTAATATCAAGCGTATCATAGTCAGTTAAAATAAGTTCATGATCCATGCCCTGTCTGGCGACTTCTCTGCCCAGCTGCCCATGGGCACCTGTCACTAATATCTTCACACCTATCACGTCCCCCAAAGTTTATCTTCTAAAGAGCTGGCAATTTTTCCACAGGTACATCCTTTAACTTTGGATATACTTTATCCTTTTCTGACAGCAATACATCTTCCATCGGCCACTCAACACCAATATCAGGATCATTCCAGATAATGCCGCCTTCCGCTGACGGAGTATAAACATCCGTACATTTATAGGTAAAATATGCGGTTTTACTCAATACACAAAAGCCATGGGCAAAACCTGACGTAATCCAAAACTGACGATGATTTTCACCTGATAAATTCACACCGACCCATTGGCCAAAAGTAGGCGAACCCGTACGAATATCCACTGCTACATCAAAGACTTCTCCCTGAACCACAGAGACTAATTTCCCCTGTGAATGAGGATTCTGGTAATGAATCCCCCGTAATACTCCGCGAGATGAAAAAGATAAATTATCCTGCACAAAGCTTCCTTTTATCCCGGCTTGTTCATATTTTGCCTGACTAAAAAGCTCCATAAAAAAGCCGCGCGTATCGCCGAATACCTGTGGCTCAATAATCAATACTCCCGGCAATTTTGTTTCTATAACCTTCACGGCGCTCACTCCTGACTTATTTAAACTCATGCACTTATTCTCCTGCCAACTGCAACAAATACTTGCCATACCCATTTTTCTTCATGATATTCGCTAATTCAATTAAATCATGGCGAGCAATATACCCCATACGATACGCTATTTCTTCCGGACAAGCCACCATCAGTCCCTGTCTGTCTTGCAATGTCTGAATATATGTCGCCGCTTGCATGAGCGATTCATGAGTGCCCGTATCTAGCCACGCATAACCACGGCCTAATGTTTCCACACGCAATGCATGCTGATCCAGATACAACCTGTTAAGATCAGTTATTTCCAGCTCACCACGCGCTGACGGCTTGACGGACTTGGCCAAATTCACCACTTGTCCATCATAAAAATAGAGACCTGTCACAGCATACTGGGATTTCGGCCTTACAGGTTTTTCTTCCAAACTCATAGCCTGACCAGCCGCATTAAACTCAACGACGCCGTATCGCTCTGGATCCTTCACCCAGTAAGCAAAGACTGTTGCGCCCTGATCCTGCTGCGCCGCCTTTTTAAGCTTCTGGCTAAAAGAATAACCATAAAAAATATTATCTCCAAGCACCAGCGCACAACTATCACCAGCAATAAACTGCTCCCCAATAATAAACGCCTGCGCTAATCCATCAGGACTTGGCTGCACTTTATAAGATAAGTTCATACCCCACTGACTGCCGTCACCCAAGAGCGCGATAAAAGCATCCTGATCCTGTGGAGTGGTTATAATCAAAATATCACGAATTCCTGCTAGCATTAAGGTCGATAGCGGATAATAAATCATCGGCTTGTCATAAACAGGCATGAGCTGCTTACTAACGGACTTGGTAATCGGATAAAGCCGCGTGCCTGACCCGCCAGCTAAAATAATACCTTTTGTCACTGCCATAGGATCACTCTCCTATCCCAAGTCGTTCCCGGCGATAACTGCCATCGGTTACCCGCTGGCACCACTGTCCATTGTTTAAATACCAATCTACGGTTTTCGCAATCCCAGTCTCAAACGTTTCTGCTGGTACCCAGTCAAGTTCACGCTGAATCTTTGTAGCATCAATGGCATAACGCATATCATGCCCGGGACGATCTTTAACAAAATGAATCTGCTCACGATAGGATTTTCCATCTGTGCGAGGACGCTTCGTATCCAAAATATCACATAAGATATGTACAATACTTAAATTTGTTTTCTCATTATGTCCACCAATATTGTATTTTCCACCCGTTATTCCTTTTTCTAAAACAGTCATTATCGCCTTGCAATGATCTTCTACATACAGCCAATCACGCACATTTTGGCCTGTGCCGTAAATTGGTAGATCCTTGCCTTCTAAAGCATTTAGAATCATGAGTGGAATAAGCTTTTCGGGAAACTGATAGGCTCCATAGTTATTCGAGCAGTTGGTCATTAAGACTGGCAGCCCATAGGTATGGTAATAAGCTCTAACCAAATGGTCGGAAGAAGCCTTCGATGCAGAATACGGAGAATTTGGCGCATAGGCTGTTTCTTCTGTAAAATAGCCATTCTCGCCAAGCGAGCCGTATACTTCATCAGTTGAGACATGTAAAAATCTGAAATTAGACTTGCGCTCATCACTAAGACAGCTCCAATACTTACGAGCCGCTTCTAACAAAGTAAACGTGCCATTAATATTCGTCTCGATAAAAGCCGTCGGACCATCAATCGATCGATCGACATGAGACTCAGCTGCAAAATGTACAACAGCCGTAGGTTGACGCTCAGCAAATATCTGTTCCACTAACGTCCTATCACAAATATCACCGTGAATAAAAGTATATCCTGCATTACTTTCTAAATCACGCAATGAATCTAAATTTCCTGCATAGGTAAGCTTATCTAAGTTAATAATATGAATATCTGATTGCTGACTCAATACAATATGAATAAAATTACTTCCAATAAACCCTGCTCCGCCGGTAACTAAAATTTTCATACTTCACACTCCTTAAGTGAAATAGAATTAACATACCAAGTAAAGAAATCATTAATAAGGTTCATACTTAAATAATAATTAACATGGCATCGATAGTTGCTCTTGCTATTTTTTTAAAGTGTGTAGTTCCGTTCCATCTCGCAACATTCCTGAAATGTTTGCACCTGCCATAAACGAATAACTACGTTGCAGATTTGGACAATTAAGAACTAGACTAGATGTAGCGTCAATTACGATACTCGGCACGCCGGCACTTGCATACACCGAACATTCGTCAACCCCATAAGCCGTTATATGGCTGTTAACACTATATAGCATTGTAGCATTTGTTGCTGTTGCACCATTTCCTACACCTACCATTCCGTTAATTGCAAGCGACGAATCCTTTGCATATACCGCACCACTACTGTTATTCTCGGAACCAATACCATTTATAGAGACACCATGGACATTTGAGAAAGAATACGCATAACCTTTATTGTTATCTGCCGCAGTGGTCATAAATGCCATATAGTCCGCAGTATTTATATCATATCCATTCCCACTATTATTTAGCGCCCAAGTTCCTCTAATGCTTGTTGTAGTAGCTCCATGATTAATACTAAAACCATTTTTAACATTGGATGCACCGACACAATCCTCAAAAGCCGTAAGATATGCATAGTCAGTGTAAAAACCATTCAGAAATCCAACCGACCACACATTTTTAATTCGTGTGAATGAAACAAAACTGCTTGGAGTGCCAACCACCTCAATCCCTGAATTGGCACTTGCAGAATTACCCTTAAGGTAAAAACCCTCTAACACAACACTGCTATGCGTGATCAATATTCCTGCTGATAAATTTGTAATCGGAAAATTGATTGTTGTCCTACCATTCGTATCAGCACCTAATCCTTTTAGTGTAATGGCCTTATTGATTACTAGCTGCTTCGAGCATTTAAAAGTGCCAGGTGGAATAAATACTGTGCTACCTTCAGTGCACGCATCAATAGCGGCTTGCAGTGCTGCGGCATCATCCGTTTGGTTATCACCCCTGGCCCCAAAGGCACGAACATCAACCCATGGAACTTTGGTAATAATGTCGGCTTCTTGTGCTGTATCAGGATAATTCGCAGGCGTTGGAGCCGCACCTGCCAACACCATGACCATCAGCATACAAAACATAGTAAATACAGTAATTAACCACTTCTTGCACATAATAATCCACTTCCATTATCGTTTTAACTATTCTTATTTACTCACATATTCCCGGATAACACAAACCGCCCCACATAAATTATCTCGCTTTATCCACAAGTACACTACATACATCGCCAGATACAAGACCACTGACCACCAGCTATCAATAAACCAGCTGAAACCTATAAAGCCAACTACCATGGCAAGCTCCAGCAAGATATCTTGCTGTAAATCCAAATTCAATAGAATTCCTAAAAAATACTCCGCCATGACACATCTGAAGGCAAATACAACAACAATGGACATAACCGCTAAATTCAGGTCGTGTAACCAATATATAGTCACAAACGTAAATAGGAGACTTACCACCACTGCCATACTGTTAATACGTAACAATATGCGCTCCTGCCGCAAGCTTTTCAGATAAGTATTTATAAGCAGAGAAACCTTGCTTTCAAAAAGGCAGATGGGAAACAACACCGCCATATACACTAGGCTGTCGGCATATTTCGGCAGCCATATGGACAGCACCGTCTTAAGCGGATAATAAACACTCAGCAAACCTAGTAACGCCACGGATAAACAATTACGCAATGTTGTATATATTTCCGGCAGCTTAGTTTCGTTCGTCCGCTTTAAGATTGGAAACAACACCACACTAACTGCGTTAATAAAAACCATTAAAAAATTAGATATGCTTAACGTCAACGATACCTTCCCAAAGGTCGCTACGTCCCACCTTTGGGATATCCCCCATCTGATGATCGCTAATATCAATATACTTGCCATATTGGCAAACATGAGTTTTATACCTACGCCGATGTTATTATATGCCTCTTTTATGCCAGAATTTAATGACTCTAACTTAGTAAAAACCAAATCCTTACATAGGAACATCAAATACATCAGTGTCAAAACCTTAGCAAGCAAATCGCTAATAATAATATATCTAAATTCAAACTTGCTTAAACTATAGGCTGCAACTAAGAATATTAAAAACAATACTTTCTCTAATATAGTATTCACTGCATATTCTTTAATCCTATTCGTGATCTGTAAAACATATAATACAAGAGACCTTGGCGTCAATATAATATTACTCAAAAATGCAGCCCCCACAATGTAAACCTTGTCAGTCTCCTCCCATAAAAGACCAACTGCACAGAAAATAAAACTCGCAACAAAAAATTCAAACAGCCATAAAAGCCAAAACTGTGTCGCCATCTTATTGCGATTGATATCATTATATGAAATTCCGGCATAACGCAAATATACACCGTCTACCCAGCCTAGTTGAAACCATGATCCAAGTGCAGCATAGAATACATATAGTTGCCAAAAACCGTAACCTTCCACACCGACAACTTTAGGCACTACCAAAATCATTAGCACTGAAAAAAGTATCGAAATCATATTAGCAGCTACTGAAAACGTGATATTCTTTATGCTTTCTCTTATTTTAACATTCATTGTTTTCTCTCAATACGCAAAATGTTTTTTTCCAAATTTTTTATTTCTATAATCTTTATACCCCTCAAATATGCTTTTAATCTTTCTATATTTATCATCTTCGGCAAGTACTATTTTGAGTATCCTTTTTATCCAATTAATTAATACCCTATTTCTAACATTGGGATATTTTTGTAAAACATAAAACATATTTCGAGTAATATAATAATCCCTTATGTAATTATGGTTAGTTGGATAATACCGATATATTCCTAAAAATTTTTTCCGAGTTGGATTTCCCATATGATGTATTAATTTAATATCTTTAATCTTAAAAATTTTATAGCCCTTACTATTACACCTGTAGCAAAACTCATGGTCGACTTCATCAATAAATAATTTTTCGTCAAATCCACCAACTTCTATAGCCGTTTTCACTTTAATTATGTTACCTGATGTAATACACCGCGTTACCTGCTGTTGATCCTTATTATTGTCAATTACATAGGTATCTTCAGTTACCAGTATTGGTGCTACGCTGACAACATCTGGCTTATCAGCAAAATTTTTTAGCATATTGGCATACAGTTCAATGTCCCTTTGATAAAAGAAACTATCTTGATCCATCGTCAAAAGCCAGGTGTAATTACCCTGAATCTTATTTAGCACAACATTAAGCGAATAAGCAATCCCCATATTCTCCTTATTCTTTATATATCGTACATTGGCACAAGCTATTAAATGCTTCACGAGCTGTTCATTAACAGTATCAGAATTGTCAATAACATAAAGCACATCTACATAAGATACATAACTATTTATATTATTTATAATATGGTCTTCTGGATTGTATAATATCACTACTCCTGCTAAAGACATGGTCTATCCCCTCCATAGTAAACACGTGGCTAATGTTATAAAGAATTCAGACATTGGCAATTTTCCTCTTTATTCGCTTGATTAACCAATTGCTGTGAGTTTGCAAATATAAAAGAAATTATCATGGCGCTCCATATTATCGATTCTGTGTCGAAGAAAAAAACCTCAACCATTGAATGGATAAATACTGATAGGTAAGCGATTAGCGCTGCTAACCTCTTATTTGATAAATGGGAAATACTGCATTTTAATAAATAAAATACTGGAAAAGAAAGAAGCAATAAATATATCGTCCCGAACAATACGCCTAAACTTCTAATTGATGTTAAAATTACATTATGTGGTATATTTACCGTAACGATGCCAATACCAAAAGGCTGTAAGGTAATCTGCGTAATTGCTTCATCCCATAAATATTGTCTAGAATTCATTGAACTATCTCCTAAGCCCAATAGTAAACCATTCCAAAATGTTATTCCAACTTCTGTATATTGGAAAAAGAAAAAGAAGCTGCCTAATAATAATATACTATTGCAGAAGATGATAATCTTTGTAATCATCTTTACTTTAGAGTTCAATAGCATAATATATAAATATACAAAGAACGCAAATGCAATAGAAATGATAGCACCTCTTGATATAGTTAACATAATTCCTAAAAGATTAATTATTACAAATAGTATCCAGCCTTTATCTTTAGCTATAAATTCATAAAGCAAACCAAAGCCAAAGAAAAACGCTATATAATTAGAATCACCTAAAAGCGTTGTTGCCGTTACTTTGAAAGAATAGAAGTCATTATATTCTGTTTCAAGATCAGTAGGTTTAAGTTCCACCCCAAAAAACATGCTAAGCGCTAATTGAATAAGTAAACTAATAATAAGTATACGATTGGCTGTTATGAAACTATCGGGATTATATTTGAAGCAGTATTCAGCTAATAAAAAGGTGACGAGTCCGAAAAACAAATTGATTGACCCGGCAATTACGGATATTCCAAGATCAGACCAGTAATATGTAAAAATCGAATAGATAAAGCACAAAAAATAGCACAAATAAAACATTCCCTTTGCTTTAGATAACTGTAACTTTGTGCCCATTTTCCATGACTGTATTAGGATTATAAGGAATATCAGGGGTATAATAACTTCAGCTACATGTATTTTGTACTTAAAACCACTAAAAGATAAAGATGTTAATGTTCCTAGGCTAAGCGCTAAAAAAATCAAACAAATACTCCTCAAAAACTTCACCCTTCTCCATCATCTTCTAGCATATCCTGACTACCATCATTTCTTGTCATTATCTCATGGACCTATTCGACAGATTATCCACATTCTGTCGAATTACTTCACTTACTCTGTTTTTCATCACAGAAATAAGCCTCATCTCAATAATCGCTAATCTAAATAGCCCTCTGGTAAAATAGAGTTTCAGTCCTTTTAGCCCCAAATACTTTTTCAGATATAACAATTTGCTATTTAACAGAAACTGTTTCGTTTTAACCAAAGAATTATAAGTTTTATTAATCGAAACTGAATGATTATGCACATAAAACTGATTTAGTAATAATATACTTTTATATCCATTTTCCTTCAATTTATGAGCTAATACCTGCTCCTCACCATACAAAAAAAATTCTTCATCATACATTCCGTATTTTACCATAATATGTGCATCAACCATTAACATAGACCCCTGCACAACATCCACGGAACAATAACTCTTTTTTTCGAAATATTCAGGGTTGTAGGTTACTTTTGAACCTAAAATTCTTGTTAAGAATATACTTGCACTTAATATTTCCTGATTAGCAGTAGGAAGTTTCCATGCAACCACTTCTTGTCTATCACCACTAGGTTTCAAAGGAACCGGAGTTGCAATAACACAGTCATTTTCATTTATTAGAACTTGTCTCAACTCTCTGACACATTCATTTGAAAAACAAACATCTGGATTAACAATCAAAATATAATCAGATTTTAAAACTTCGTACGCATACTTGATTCCTAAATTATTTCCATATCCATATCCGCCATTATGTTCCGCTAAAAGAACATGGATTTTTTCACTCTTATATTTCTCTAAAACTGAAAATGAATCATCTGTCGATTTATTATCGACAACAATAATGTAACGAAGGTCATTATAATTTATTATTTTGTCTAATAGCAATTTTGTAGTTTCGCTATCATTATAATTTAATATTACACAGCTCGTTATCATACATTCTCCCACTATCGGCTAATTATATTTCGTTATAAGCATCCTCTATTAATTTCTTGGCGATATTATTCCACGAATAGTTATTTATTATATACTCATGAAATTTATTTCCTCCAGCAGCGAGGACTTTTTTACTTAAATGGGAAGATATATATTTAAGTTTTTTACCGAAAACCTCATCTTGATTTTCAACAACAAAGCTATTCTCTCCATCGATTATATATTCAGCGATTGCCCCTGTGTCTGTGAATAACGCCATCTTTTTAAATTCCGCCGCAGTGAATATTACTCCGCTCATACTGGCATGTCGGTAGGGTAGCAAAATGATATCTGACTTGTTTATCAAGTAGTTAAGTAAATTATCTTCGACATACCTATTGATATACAAAATGTTGCTACATTTATTTATATCTTCCTCTAACGCATCTAGTTCCTTATATTCTGCATACTTTCTTCCCGCAATAATAAGAAGTTTATCTTCATTTTTAAAGTGTTCAAGCCATATTTTGGCAAGCCTATCCACACCTTTGCTATAAAAAACACCACCAAAAAATATACATATCCAATGATACTTTTGAACCTTGTCAATAATGCTTTGCTCTACCTCATTAATATCATATTGAGTATTTTGATTTAAGTAAGTACCGTGTCTTTGGATAACAATCTTATTTTCAAATTCACCAAATAAATGGATAAACTCTTTTTTTATACTTTCACCATGCAGTACGATGGTATCAACAAGCCCATATATTATTTTCAAATCATTCATGTACTGCTCTCCATTTATATGAGGTAATACGTTATGAGCTGTATACACTATCTTCTTACAATACTTCCTTATTTCTTTAAGAAAATAGATATCAATTTTATATTGTAAGAGCCATTGAATGTGAACAACATCATAGTGTTTACTTTTTAATTCATTAATAATTTTTTTATACGAATAAATATATTCTATGCCGCGTATAATCTTTCTGAGTTTGTTACTATTCATTTTTTCTGATATTCTGAAAAAAATCGGCATGATATTGTACTTTGCATCAGCTATTGCCTTATAATAGCAATTCGTAACCAAAGTTAAATCTTCATACTTTGCTATGCTGCTGCACAGCCCATTTGTATAAAAAAATATATTATTGATTCCCCACGGATCAATCATCATTATTTTCAAATGCCATGTCTCCCTAAACACATAGTATATTTGTTATAGTCTCCAATAACAGTATCCTAACCTTTGAAATTCTGCTTTATCTAAAATACTCTTAACATCAATAACTACTTTTTCTTCATTAGGACAATCTTTAAACATACTATCTAGCTTTTTAAGACCCATTGTCTTAAATTCATTATGAGCAACTGCTAATACCACACAATCGGCCTCTTTAATTTCCGATAAATCAACTAAATCCACATCATACTCTTGTTTTGTATCAGCGTGTGGATCTACGACAACCGGCTCAATTCCATACTCTTTTAATCGCTTAATGATATCCTCAACTTTTGAATTTCTTGTATCTGGGCAGTTTTCTTTAAATGTAATTCCCAAAATAACAACCTTAGATTTTTTGACAACTTTCCCCACTAACACTAGTTTCTTGATAATTTCGTCGGCTACGAACGATCCCATTCCGTCATTAATCTTTCTACCGGATAGAACGATTTGTGAATGGTAGCCCAACATCTCGGCCTCATATACAAAATAATAAGGATCAACACCGATGCAATGACCGCCAACAAGACCAGGATAAAAATTTAGTGCATTCCACTTGGTATTCATTGCTTCTACTACTTCTTTTGTATCTATGTTCATACGGGCAAACACCATCGCAAGTTCATTCATAAAGGCAATGTTAATATCACGTTGACTATTTTCTACAACCTTGGCAGCTTCGGCTACTTTAATTGAAGAAGCCTTATGTACGCCAACCTCGATGACAAGCTCATATACCTTGGCAATTTCATCTAAAGACTCTTCATCTATTCCTGAAACGATTTTTTTAATATTCTCAAGTCTATGCACTTTATCACCAGGATTGATACGCTCTGGAGAATAACCGATTTTAAAATCCACTCCACATTTTAATCCAGACTCTTTTTCAAGAATCGGAATACAAACATCCTCAGTAACACCTGGATATACTGTAGATTCATAAACTACAATAGAACCTTCAGTTAAATTTCTACCGACGATAGTACTGGCACCCTTGACAGGACTCAAATCCGGGGTCTTATCGACATTTATCGGAGTTGGAACAGCTATTATATGAAACCTAGCTTCTCTCAGTCTTGTCTCATCTTCTGTAAAATCTACTGTGGTTTCTTTGATAGCATCATCTCCTACTTCATTTGTAGGATCAACGCCATTCTTATATTGCTCAATCTTATGAGCATTTAAATCGAATCCGATTACATTAATCTTTTTTGCAAATGCTACCGCAATAGGCATACCAACGTATCCCAAGCCAACAACTGAGATTTTTTCTTGTTTGTTTACTATCTTTTGATATAACTTCATGCGCGCAATCATCTCTTCCATTTATTTATACAATTTCTATAACATCAATCAATTCTTGTGTTAATTTTTTAAAATCAAATTCATAGGCCATCTTCCGAGCATTTTCACCCATTGACTGGTTTTTCTTCTCATTACTACAAGCTGTAAGTACTGCTTTAGCAACTTCTTCTGCATTCTGTATAGGAGCGCTAATCCCACAGTTAGCTCTTTCGCAAATACTATATCCTGTTGAATATGTCTGGACAATACATCTACCAGCTGCTAAGTACTCAAAAAATTTGTTTTGGCTTTGACCATATTTATCAAGAAGAGTGCTTGAATTATGTAGTATATTTATATAAGCTTTTTTAAGAATAGAAGGTACGTACTTCTTTTCAACCCGTCCTTTGAATATAACATTATGGATACCTTCATTTTCACAACGTTTCTTAAGCATTTCACTTTCATCGCCAGAGCCATATATCAAAAACATAATTTCTGTATTCCCTTGATCTTGAATTATTTTCGCAGCATCCAATAACATTCCAAGATTATTAACTTTCCTAATAGAACCAGCATATACAATGTTTTTATAGTTTTTATTATCTAAGTCTGAATCAATTATCTGATTTTCCACACTATTTTTATCAAATAAGTCAACAACGACTCCATTACTGATGTGCTTTACCTTAGCTAAATCAATATCCCTATCCCAACCTTGATCAATAATATAATCTTTACCGCCTTCCCAGGTCATGATAATAGAGTCCGCCTTTTTATAAATCCATTTTTCACCTTTATATAATGCTTGGGCTAGGATGCTCCTTCGCTTTAAAATACCATACGCTACGATACTTTCCGGCCACAAATCTCTTACTTCACAAATACAAGGTATACTAAACTTCTTAGCAATTTTTATTCCTGCCACCAAAGTAAGAGGATGAACACTTGATGCGAGAATAACATCAGGTTTGCCATTTATTTTTGCATAATCCTTAGAAACAGGAAAAATATTTCTGTAGAAAGCTACCATGTTTTTGATTCTCTGCTTTCCATTTTCCATGTAGGATGGTGTCTTCACAAATACAAACGGGATTCCGTCTGCTGATAAATAGGAAGTATATTTTCCACTATCAACTGCTATGATTTCCGCAGAATTATGAATTGTATTTGCACAAAATACCGTCGCATTATATCCTTGTTTAATGAGATTTTCTGCAAACCAGTAATGTCTTCCACCACGGTCACTACACATATTCGTTGCATAATGATTCCACAACCAAACATTCTTCAAATCGATACTCTCCTTAATATCCTCTATTCATAAAATCTTATTGGTTTAGCGGGACTGCCTACGGCTGTACATTTAGAAGGTATGTCTTTTACGACAACCGCCCCTGCCCCAACAATACTATTATTCAAAACCTTCATTCCTTGTATAATTTGCGTACCCGTTCCTAACTCCGTTTCCTCACCGACAAAGACGTTTCCTGAAATATTTACGCTGGGATACAACGTAACAAACCTACTTAATTTCGAATCATGCCCAATGGTACAATCCAAATTGATAATTACGAAATCCTCCAATGTTATATTTACAGTAAGGACACTGCCGGCACAAATGATAATCCCCTTCCCCAAACAAACTAAACCGGATACCAAAACACTCGGATCAATTAAGTTAGGAAACTCCATTTGGCTGTTATTCTTTAAACGGTCAAGTACTTTTTTTCTTGTTGCAGAAGTACCGATTGCACAAGCAACTGCCACTTTCTCTTCAACTTTTATTAAGTCATTGATACTTCCTAAAACCGGAAGGCCATTAATAATCGTTCCCTTCTCCATTCCGTCATCTATATATCCCATTAAATTCCATGTTTTCTCTTGCTGATTCATTCTTTCTACGAGCCACTGAACTTCGCGACCAAAACCTCCGGCTCCGATGATGACTAATTTTTGCAACATCTCATCCCCACTATAAATCTATTGACTGTTTTCCTTTATTCTCTCTACCGCGAAACGCTTCCATCGTAGCAGCCCGCCCAGAATTGATTCCTTCCCGTTTAAACACCTTGATCACTGTTTTGATGATGATCTTCCAGTCACCCAGAAAGGTTATGCTCTGCGTATATTCCACGTCCAATGCGAACTTCTCTTCCCAGCTAATCGCATTTCGCCCATGAATCTGTGCATATCCGGTAAGCCCAGGCCTCACATCATGTCGATGTCTTTGGTATTCATCGTACAAGGGTAAATATTGAACCAATAATGGCCTCGGTCCCACAATACTCATATCACCTTTTAAGATGTTGATGAGCTCCGGCAGTTCATCTAATGATGTAGAGCGTAATAGCTTACCGAAACGATTCAAACGTTTTTCATCAGCAAGCAGTTTTCCATCCTCGCCTCTTTCGTCTGTCATTGTTCTAAATTTAACCATCTTAAATATCTTCTCATGTACCCCTGGTCGCTGTTGCTTAAAAAATACTGGACTACCTAATTTAACTCGGACAAAAAAAGCGATAATAAGTATTACAGGCGATAGAACTAGGATCGAACATAGTGACAATACAAAATCCATCCATCTTTTAAAAACCTTTCTATACAATCCGATCGACTCTACCTGCATCTTTCATCTCCACAACTTCTTCATGATCCTAACGACCCTTTCCAAATCATCTTCATTCATATTCGTGTCGCTTGGCAAACATACACCTTGCTTAAAAATCTTCTCACTAACACTATTACATACACTATTCTTAAAAAGCTCGCCATCGACAGGATCACTCTCACACTGACTAATAAAATCACACTCACTATAGTAAGGTTGAAGATGCATCGGCTTCCAAATCGGACGTGATTCAATATTTTCTTCATCTAAAGCCCGCAACACATCGAGCGGCGTCACCGATCCATTCAGCGTAATGCAAGAAAGCCAATAATTGGGCTGATTCCAATCATTTACAGGCATCATTTCAATGCCGTCTAATCCTTCAAACGCCCGCTGATAAAAGGCAAAAATGTTTTTCTTTTCTGCTATTCTCTGATCTAAAACTTTCAATTGTCCTCGGCCAATGCCTGCCACAACGTTTGACATCCGATAATTGTAGCCAAGCTCACTATGCTGATACCACCGGGCTGTATCTCTACTCTGAGTAGCCCAGAAACGTATTTTAGCAATGCGCTCTTCGGACGTTTCCGGATCGTTCGCTACAACCATGCCCCCACCAGATGTTGTGATAATTTTATTGCCATTGAAACTAAATATGCCGTATTTTCCAAAAGTTCCCGTGTATTTTCCTTTATATAACGTACCTAACGATTCAGCAGCATCTTCAATCAAAGGAACATGATAGTGATTACACAACGCCAATATCTTATCTAAATCAGCTGATAAACCATAGAGATGAGCGACTAATACGGCCTTGACCTTTCCCTCATATTTCTGAAACGCCTTTTCTAGCGCGACAGGTGACATATTCCACGATTCCTCATCGGAATCAATAAAAACAGGTACGGCATTCTGATAGATAATCGGATTTGCCGTAGCTGAAAAAGTCATGGAAGGACAAAACACAATATCTCGGTTGTGACGATCAATCCTTTCCTGGTCTTGACCTACACCCACTGCTTTCAGCGCCATATGAATGGCAGCTGTTCCAGAAGACAGTGCCGCCGCACACTTTGCGCCTAATTTTGCTGAGAATTCTTTTTCAAACTCATTCACGTTCTTGCCAAGGGGGGCAATCCAATTCGTGTCAAAAGCCTCTCTGACATAAACCTTTTCATACCCTTCATCACTCATATGCGGTGATGAAAGATAAATTTTAGCTGAACCCATTTCCATCCTCTCCCCACTCCCAAATTTTTCATTCTGAAACAGTCCTATTTTATTTAACTGGCATCGGTTACTGTCTGATACTGCTCCACAGAATGTTTTCCCCGTTCGCTTATGACATCCGCCTCATGATAAACAACTTTGCGTTTTGGAAGCTGCGCACTTTGAAAGGTTGGAATCAATTTCGCTAGTTCCTGAATGACTTCCGTCCTGTCCACGGCCAGCTGCAAGGATAATAATCTTTGCAGCAGAATTTTTTCATCGACCGTTTTCAAATTAGCAACAAAAATCTTCTCGTGCTTCGTCGAAGTCGTCCCTTCCTTGGCTGTCAACAATTCCTCAAATAATTTTTCACCTGGCCTAATTCCTGTAAATTGGATCGGAATATCTTTATATGGCGAAAGGCCGGACAATTCAATAAGGTCACAGGCCATATCCAAAATCTTAACGGGTTTCCCCATATCAAGTACAAAAACCTCACCTCCCTTGGCAATAGCCCCAGCCTGAAGGACTAATTGCGAAGCCTCCGGGATGGTCATAAAGTAACGTTCCATATCGGGATGCGTAATCGTGATGGGGCCGCCTTTAGCAATTTGTTTTTTAAATAAAGGGATTACGCTCCCGCGACTGCCAAGTACATTGCCAAATCGGACCACAGCAAATTTGGTCGAACTTTTTTTACTGATATTTTGAATAATGAGTTCAGCGACCCTTTTAGTTGCGCCCATGACACTGGTAGGATTGACGGCTTTATCTGTGGAGATCATAACAAATACTTCAGCACCTGCCTCATGAGCCGCCTCAGCCACCGTCTTGGTACCGAAAATATTATTACGTACGGCTTCCTCTGGTTGCGCTTCCATCAGAGGCACATGTTTATGAGCCGCCGCATGAAAAACAACTTGCGGCTGAAACTGACTAAATACCTCATCCATACGCCTTTTATCCCGCACATCGGCAATCACGGGCGTTAACGCCACTAAAGGATGCTTGCTCTTCAGTTCCTGGTCAATTTCATAAATGCTATTTTCCCCTTTACCCAGCAGCACCAGTGTTTCCGGTAACATTTTCACCACCTGTCGACAAAGTTCAGAGCCAATAGAACCACCCGCTCCGGTAATGAGCACTCGTTTACCCGTCAAATATCCGGCAATTTCTGCTAAGTTAAGCTGGACAGGATCCCGCCTGAGCAAATCTTCTAAATCCACCTTGCGCAGCTGCTGCAAACTGACCTTTCCATCGATCAGTTCATAAATACCTGGAACAGTCTGCACGCTGCAATGTATGTTCTGGCATTTTTTTACAATTGACCGGACAATGTCGCCGCCGACAGAAGGCATGGCAATAATAATCTCATTAATATGTTGCTCCTCAACAATACGCTCAATATCGTTTTGCGTCCCCAATACTCTCACGCCAAACATCATCCGATTCCCTTTATAGGAAGAATCGTCAATAAACCCAATCAGTTTTTTTGTCTCATAGTAACGCTGAATAATTTCCCGCGCGATCATAGCACCGGCATCGCCAGCCCCGATAATAAGAACTTGCTGAATCGGCTTCGTAGATGTCGGACGCAATACATAGTGCAGCACGCGCAATCCTAATCGACTGCTGCCAATTAACACTATATTAAATATCCAGCTTATCACTTGGATACTTCTGGGTGGTGTAAAACCTATCAGCATGAAATAGCCACCAAGGATCAACGAACTGACCGTAACGGCTCCGATAATTCCCATCAATTCGTGAATACTGGCATAGCGCCACAATCGATGATATAAACGAAATAAGTAAAAGCTTCCCAAACGGATCAAAATAATTGCCGGTAAGTAATGAAAAAGCAGCGTATAGTAATACGTGCTCACTACGCCTTCAAAACGAAGGAAAAATGCAAGAAATGGTACTAATGAAACAATCAATATATCTGTGATAATCATTACTATAGACAACCACCTTCGCCGCATAACAAACACCTCCACCCAATCTTATTGCGTCACGCTTTTTTCTTTTTTTCATTACCATAGTAATAGTAATAATAGGCATGTTCTTCCTCAATCTCTACTCGATTGAGAATAACTCCCAGGAGATGTCCGTTGGCATTTGTCAACAATTCCTTGGCTCTTTGGGCCATCTCCGGAGGATGCACGGCACTAGAATCCAATACCAACAGAATTCCATCGACTTTAGAAGCCAGCACACAAGCATCGGTAACAGCCACTACTGGCGGCACATCGATGATAAGATAGTCCGACTGCGCTTGCAAAGCCTCCAACAATTCCTGCATTCTTGCCGCTCCCAACAGTTCCGAAGGATTCGGGGGTATGGGACCACTCGTCAATACCCTCAGATTTTCAATTCCCGTATCCTGGATAAGATTAGTAACGACCAGATCTTCCACCAAAAAGTTCGTAACACCACGTTTGGATCGGTTAAAAATCTGATGCTGGACAGGTTTACGCAAATCGCAATCAACAACAATTACCTTTTTCCCAGATTGCGCCAGAGCAATGGCCGTGTTTGCGGCAGTAGTTGATTTCCCTTCCCCAGGTCCGGCGCTGGTGAACATCAGTGTTTTTAATTCACCATCGATTTTGGCAAATTGGATATTCGTCCGCAGCGTACGATAGGCCTCGGCTATTGGCGATTTTGCATCTTGTTGTACAATCAATTGGTAGTGTTGTGACATGATTAGCCTCCCCATGGCAATTTTCTCTGAACAAGTTGAGCCAGTCTACTCCACCTACCTGTCCTCTGCCTTTTATCGCGGATCGTAAAATCAGGAATACTCCCCATGACTGGCATATCTAAATACTGCTGCACGTCTTCGGCAGTCCTAATCGTTTTATGCATGTATTCCTTCAAAAATGCCCAGCCTGTACCAACGAACAAACCACATATGGCCGCAATCAATACGTTCAAGATTTTCTTGGGCATGATGGGCTTGTCCGGGGCAATGGCTACATCGATGACTTGGACTTCAGTTGGTTCCATAACTTCACTAATGCGGGCTTCCTCATAGCGCTTGGCAAGCATAATGTAGATTTCCTGATTTACAGATGCGTTACGCATGACTTTCATTAAGCCTTGTTCTTTCACAGGCAAGGTACCGAGCTCTCGCTCACTAGCACTGACAATCGAATTGATTGCCTGATTCTGAGCAGCCCCGGCAGCAATTTGCGCCTCCGCTTGAATCCTTCCTTGCACCAAGCCGATATGAATCGGATTCATAGAAGGGGCATCCGCACTAATGACACGGGCAATTTCCGTGTTTAATTTGACCTTCGTGGCTTCAATAGCAGCGCGTGTTGCCGCGACTTGGGGATGTTTATCCGTATAATTGGCAATGAGGGTAACCAATTGGACTTCCTCATCAGCCAACTTGCCTTTATATTGCTGGATCAACGGACTGTCCGCCACAAAACCTGATTTTTCTTGATTCAGTTGTTGCTGAGTAACACCGAAAGTAGCCTGAGCCGCTGCTAAGTCGGCCTTATTTTGCGCCGCCAGTTTATCAATATCAGACAGCTTGGTAAGCATGGCTTTCGTTTCTTCCGCCGGGTCAACAATTTTTTGCTGCGTCTTATATTCTTGAAGGGCTTCTTCCGATTGTTCTAATTCTTGTTTGGATTCCTGCAGCCGCTGACCAATAAAAGCCCGTACATTAGACTGCTCCGCACGAACTAAAAAGGTCATGCGTTCCAAGAAAGTATTGACTAGCGTATTGGCTACCCATTCGGCTTCCTCGGGGGACCTTGCAGTGACTTTGATCTTCAATATTTCTGTGTCCTTAACCGGTTCTGTCGTAATCCGCTTCAAAAACTGTTCATAAGTAGGAACTTCTTCCTTATCGCCTTGAGTCTGATCAATAACCTCTTGCATAACAGTACGGCCTTTGAGGATTTCGGCATAGGTATTCATTAATTGTTTGGTATGAGCCGAACTGTCCACAGGTAAATCGGCGAGGAGTGAATCACCTAAGCCTTTGGGCTGTTTGACCCGTAAATTCGTCACCGCTTCATAGGTGGGAGGAATAATCAAGCTAATCACCACCGCCAGTATGACAAAGACCAGAAATACATTTCTAATCAACTTGTATCGTTTTTTAATGATTTTCAGCATCTCTTTTAAATCAAGGGTTGTTTCATTCACACTATTGCCTCCGTGTTGTAAAATCAGTAAGGTACCGAAGGACCCTATCAGTCATGCAGATGTGTTGCATAATATAACCCAGACAAATAGGGGAGAATGTCCCTTGCAATATCCAGCCGCCCGTTTGAGGATAGATACACTACATCGCCGTCATTCAATACCTGATTTTGACTCATATCGCCATCTTTTAATAATTTAAGTAAATTTACCGTGATGGGTTGATCCGTTTGACCGCTGCGAATAATCATAACTTTCTTCTTGGCAGCATCTTTGGTTTGGCCACCAGCCATGCCGATGGCATCTAAAATGTTGTGCTGCTTTTCCACCTCATACATTCCAGGCTTGGCCACTTCACCAAGAACATACAGCCGAATGGTATGAAATTTGACAACATTCACACTGACTTTTGGATTGACAATATATTCACTCAATCCTGCAGTAATGCGGTTCGTCAATTCAGCGATTGTCAGTCCGCTTGCCTGGATTTCACCAACCAATGGAAAACTCATTCTCCCGTCCGGGCGAATGACTAGCTCATTACCCGCGATGGCACTTGCATTTTTGCCTTGAAACTGGTCGTCATAGCCCCAGACACTGACTGTTACCACATCGCCTGGAGAAAATTGATACTCGGCCGCTAATAAATCCTTTGTGACCAAGAAACTCATCAAACATGTAAGAAATACAGTGAAAATCCGAACTTTCTTCACTAATCTACCTCCTGAAAATATTGCACATCTATTAACTACCCGTAAATTTCTTCAATAGCCGCTGCCAACGATTCGTTGATTGAGGAAAAACCAAGTCACCAATTTCCTCTACTTCCACGGCTCGGCTCTGCAAAACTTGCAGGGCATTGATGACAAATAATTGTTTAGTTGACTCCGCACCAACCAATTCAATCATTCGATACCAGATTGCCTGCATATCCGGATTGCGGGCCCGAGTGCTATGCGCATCAGAACCGATCAAATGAATGAGGCCATTAGTTAAGAACAATTCTGCCGTCTCTCGAATTCGCTCACCCCAACGTCCGGTAATACTCGGCCCATTCATTTGCGCAAGGATCCCCTTCCTTATCCATCCGGCCAATATCTCCGGCTGACGTGCCAAAACTGGATGCCGTTCGGGATGAGCCAGAATCGGAGTAATTCCTCTAGTCTGAAGTTTAAAAAAGAACTCTTCCGTGTAACTGGGAATTTCCAACCCCGGCAATTCCGTCAATAAATATTGTCCGCCATTGATACAATAATCACCTGGCCCGGGTATCCGTTCCAAAATATCCAATTGTAACGCAACTTCTGCCCCTGGATACAACTCCAGTGTCAGTCCGGCTTGCCTGGCAGCCGTCTGTAACAATTGACAGCGACTGACGATATCCTGCCAATCCGGCAGCCAGTCACCTTCGATAACATGGGGGGTGGCAATCATTGCGGTGGTTCCTCTGGCTGAGGCAATCATTAGCATTTGGATGGCAGTCGTCCTATCTTTTGCCCCGTCATCCAAGCCTGGCAAGATATGAATGTGACTATCAATCATTCCGGTTTATCCTCTTCTCTTTTAATGTCTGGCACTTTAAACCGAACCTTATTTGATTATCTAATTCGATTCGTAATGTTTCCAGCTCGGTAGCACTTAGCTGATCCAATTTGGTCGTCCCAATACAGTCCTGAATAAATCCATTTACCTGAAAAGGGTAATATCCCATATCAATCAGCTTTTTTACCTGGTCCGTGACTGTTAAAGACTGATCATGCATCTGGCAGCCCCCCCCCCCAAAAAAATTTGTAAGCACCTTCACCCAATCTTATATATTTATGCAAAGTACAAAAATCTTATCACTTCTGTTGTTTCTGCTGCACTTATATCGTAGCAAGTTTTAACATTTTTTGGTACTCTCTAAAGAGGTAGGATATCACCTACCTCTTTAGAGAGGAAACGTACGTTCGGTAAATTACTCAACAAAAAAACCGGGATTTTCCTCCCCGGTTTGTGATTAATTTTGTTCCCACTCGTTCGCCACCGTCAAGTTAGCCTGAACTGCATAGGCAACTGCTTGAACACGATTCTCCAGATGCAGTCGCTCTAGGATTTCATTCATATGATACTTCACAGTGTTTCCGCTAATATTGAGATCCGCGGCAACTTCCTTATAAGTTTGTCCATGCGCGATATGGATTAAAACTTCTTTCTGTCGTGGAGTCAGTGGATTTCCCGTTTTTGCACCACTGACGGACCCCGCTGGAAATTTTCCATTCTGACTCGTCACAAACCCCTGCAATAAACGTTTGGTCAGCCCCGGCGAAAAAACCATTTCCCCTTTTACGACATCTTCCAACATCGTCAAAAGCGCCTCAGCTTCAAGGTTTTTAAGCAAAAATCCCGAAGCACCGCTTTGAATCGCTTCACATACCAGCTGATCCTCATCGATCATAGTCAGTATTACAACCTTTATGTCAGGAAATTCAGCTTTTATTAAACGCGTGGCTGTCAGGCCATCGCATCCTGACATTTGAATGTCCATGAGTACCACATCGGGCTGAAGTTCTCTAACCGCCAGGAGCGCTTCCACACCATCCTTAGCCATACCGACTACAGCGATACCACTCACTTTAAGCAAAGTTTTCAGCCCACTTACAAACAACGAATGATCATCAACAAGTAATACTCTTATCATGATTATCATTTCCTTATTCGATTATTTTACGTGATAGCATAAAGGAATCTCAATTGTCACCAGAGTGCCCTGGCCAAGAATTGATTGTACCTTACAGGTTCCCCCTATTTCCTCAGCGCGTTCCATGATAATGTGAAGGCCAAATTTTCCCGGAACAGTTTGCATTTTTTTTACATCAAATCCACAACCGTCATCAAAAATTTTAACGACAAGCTGCCCCGCGACAAAAGTAAAAGCCAGCTGAATGCTATGGGCACCGGAATGCTTTCGAACATTTGCCAAAACTTCCTGAATAATCCGCAGCAATTGGACTTCGGCCTCCGGCATCATCCGACTGGATGACATCCCTTCTAAACCAGTAGAAACGATAGTAATTCCGGTCATTTTGCGGAATTGCTCCAGCCAGTCCTGCAATTTATTAAAAAAGTTCCATTCCCCAACATTCCCCTTCAAACTGTTAATTGCTTCTCGCACATTGGAAAAAGCTGCATCAGCGACTTGAGATAAGGTTTTCAATTGCTCTCTGGCTTCTAACAACTGGCCTTTTTGTAACAACAACTGAATCACCTGCGTTTGCACTTTGACATAGCCAGGAAACTGCCCCGCCCCATCGTGTAATTCCCGGCCCAGCCTATTGCGTTCATACAGAACGGCCTGGGCCTTTTCCTGCCCGATTCGCTTGGCTTCTTCCTGCTTCTGCCGGGTAATATCCGTTACTAAAATAATCTGCCCAAGCAAATGCTCCTCGACTTTCTTTAAGAAAATCCGATTCAATCGAAAATAACGATATCCTTCAGGATATTCGCGCATCACTTCACAGTTTTCCAAATCCGAATTTCTGTAGAATTCATCCAAGTGAGACCAACTCGCAACTACTTCCCTAAACCTCGCGCCGATAGCGGCTGGTAAACCGTTAAGCATCGTTTTCGCAGCAACATTCATCTCCACAAGATAGTCCTGTTCATCAATTACTAGCCAACCATCCATCCTGTTACGAGCAGCTAGTTCCTGAGCAAGAGGAAGAATGCGGTAAACCTTCCAGCGATAATAAGCCCAAGCTGCAAAAACTCCTGATAGCAAAACCCCGAAAGCAGGAGGAACAAAAACACAACAGGCCGGAATATGCATCATCATGTGCCCCAGCCAGGGAAATAATTCGGGCATCACAAACCATAAGGCCTGGCGTCGGCGCAAACCAACGTTAAGAGATACCCAGCGCACACTTAAGACCGTGCTTATCACACACAGTAGATAACTATTGCCTAAAACCAGCCAATTTATAAGTCCAAAACCAAATTCGATGTTCTGACCATCCACCCAACCTGAACTCCAATACAACCCCTGCCAAAAATTAGATAAAATGACCAGCCACAGAAAGCCAATAATACCGAGAAAGCCATACTTTACTAAATAAAGTATTTCATTCTCCTGCTTACTTAGGTGCCAAATAAACAAAAACCAAAGATAGGGTAAAAGGACAGCCACCATTTCTTGAAGAGAACTCCAAAACATTTTAACTGACAATTCGTCGCTTCTATCAGACAAAAGGAAAAATAAAATCCAGGCACCTTTACACACCTGGCAAGCGATATAATACATAGCACCTGGTAATTTACGAAATTGCCAAGTATAAATCGCCAAGGCTTCCATCATCGCCATATCAAATAAATAAATCCAGATATGATTACCCATTGGATTGTAATAATACATAACTGCATTGTCAGTTTCATCAGCCGGCTCCTATGCCCTAGATATCCCTGAACTTGTCCACCCACTGTTCTTTTGTCATTGTCACTCACATCCCTTGATTTTTTATTCACTTACATCTTACCAATTATTCACATACTTAGGAACTATCTAAATGGATAGTGTATACTATCCATTTAGATAGTTCACACCTATATGTTAGCGGATTCACGCATAAGATTGATAAGTTTAGAGGTATTATACATTAGAAAAAATATCTTTAAATGGAATATTTGTTATTATATAGCAAGTATATGACAAATAGATGACAAAATTATGTTTACTTCATTACAACAAGCTTATCTTACATAATTTACCGCATATATTTTGTCTAAAGGGAAAATAAATAAAAACAAAAAAAGTGACAGTTCCTTTCAAAAAAGCCGAAAAAAATTAACAGCCCCTTTCACGACTACACGTGAAAAGGGCTTTAATAAAAAAATTTACGCTTATCTAAATAGAAACTCTCTGCTGGAACTTGGTCATTTTAGTAAAAAAACATTGCATAAAGCCTTCTTATCCCGTACAATATATTGTACAGGAGGTGTTCTTCATGTTAGCCGTAAATTACTCCAAAATAAGAGAAAACTTTAAAACTTATTGTGATAAAGCAAATAATGATTTTGAAACTATTGTCATTACTCGTAAACAAGGCGGTAATGTTGTCATGCTATCGGAGGCTGAGTACAATAACCTAATAGAAAATCTATATGTTCGCAGTAACAAAAAGACCTATGATCGATTAATTAAATCCATAGAACAATTAAAAGCCGGGAATGTTCAGGCCAGAACGGTCATTGAAGATGAATAAGTTTTTTACCGATATTGCCTGGGAAGATTATTTATATTGGCAAACGACGGATAAAAAAGTTCTAAAAAAAGTCAATGAATTACTTAAAGACATTGAACGGAACGGGAACGAAGGATTAGGAAAGCCGGAGCCTCTCAGGCATGAATTGAACGGTTATTGGAGTAGAAGAATAAGTCCAGAGCATAGACTTATTTATAAAATGGATGACGAAAATATTTATGTACTACAATGCAGGGGACATTACGAATAATATAACCCCGTCATGAATTTGAATCAAATTCGAATCTCGCAAACATATTTTCTTGCAATTTTCAGTTAAAGGACTATAATGAAAATAGATGGAAATTAAAAAGTCGCCGTGTCCTGAAAGTGTTGACGCACTTTCAGGCACGAGCAGGTGCTACTACCACCTACACGTAACAGTTAACTGCCCACGACGATACTTACTATTATACCGTGCAGCCGCCTCTGATTCAAGCGACGGTATGTTCGGTCATCCAACTTCGTTCGGACAAAACTGTATGCAGATTCGCATAACAAGTAACAGGCAATAGCGGAAAGCAAGGTGTTCCGTAGATGCTTGTTTATGTATATGCCAATGATAAAGCAAGCGCATGTGTAGGTCCAAAAGACCTGTCATGCGCTTTTCATTTCCTGCTGAAAAAATTACAGGAGGAATCATCATGAGTAAAGGGATGCACATTTTTGAAACAGCCGTACGGGACCTCGAAGCCATGCATAGTGAAGAAAATCTACGGGAACTCGACAGTGTCTCCGGTGATTACTATGCTACCCATCAAAAGCTGAAACAATTACAACAGGAATTAGCCGCTGAATTAACGTCAGAACAAATCGCTAAGCTCCATCAGTTAGAAGACCACTTTTCAGAATTGGAATTTTTCGCCCAGGATATTTACTATCACCAGGGCTTTGCCGATGGCATCAGTTTGCTGACTCAGTCCCTCATGTGGGAGGCCGTCCGAAGATAAAATCATCAGTTGTTCATGCTATCAATGAGCGCCAGCATTTCCTGCGTTTTTTGCTGCATAAGCCGGGCATCGCCCCGGCTTTCCACATTTAAGCGCAATACAGGCTCGGTATTGGACATGCGGACATTAAACCGCCAGTTTTGATAAGCAATACTCAACCCATCTGTACGATCCACATCCGCGTCCGGCGTCAGATAGTTTCTCTCAATCTGAGCCAAAACCTGCGGCGCATCCTTTACTGTCCGATTGATTTCTCCGCTTACTGGGTACCGGACCATCCGGTCTGCGACCAGAGTCGACAGTGGCTGATTCATAATACACATGCTTTCCACAATAAGCAGCCAGGAAATCATGCCGCTGTCACAATAGGAAAAATCTCGAAAATAGTGATGGGCCGACATTTCGCCGCCATAAACAGCATCCTCCGCACGCATACGCTCCTTAATAAAAGCATGGCCTGTTTTACTTTCCACAGCCTGACCGCCTGCCTGTTCCACTAATTCGATGGTATTCCACATTAACCGCGGGTCATGAATGATTTTGGCCTTGGGACACTTCCGTAAAAAAGCCTGCGCAAGAAATCCCACGAGATAATAGCCTTCAATAAAATCGCCCTGCTCATCAAAAAAGAAACAACGGTCAAAATCACCATCCCAGGCAATTCCTAGATCAGCCTGATGCTCCCGCACAGCACGAGCCGTACTCTCGCGATTTTCGACGAGCAGCGGATTCGGAATGCCATTCGGGAAGGTACCGTCCAGTTCGCAATGAACCTTAATCAACTCAAAGGGTAAAAACTTCTCTAATTCGTCAAGCACAGGCCCAGCACAGCCGTTTCCTGCATTGACGACAATACGTAACGGCTTCAAAGCCGAGCGATCTATGTAGGTAAGCAGATGCCGTACATAATCGTCCATGATATTTTTCGTTGTGACAGTACCGCGCTCAGCCTCCGACACAATACTTGCCAAATCGCCTGTGACAACTTTTTCTTCCAACACCCGCAGCCCCGTATCGCCGCTAATGGGCCGGGAACCTTCCCGCACCAGCTTCATACCATTATAATCCATCGGATTATGACTAGCAGTCACCATAATGCCGCCATCAAGTCCCAAGTAAGATGTAGCAAAGTAAATCTGTTCCGTACCGCACAGTCCAATATCTACTACATTACACCCTGCATCTATTAAACCCTTCGTAACTGCCGTAGCCAAAGCAGAACTGGATAAGCGAACATCTCGTCCGACAACCACATTTCTAGCCGAAAGCAGCTCCACAAAAGCCCGCCCAATCCGATAAGCCATCTCTTCATTCAATTCATCCGGCACACGCCCACGAATATCATACGCTTTAAAAGCCTTTCGAGATAAAGTCATAGTAGATGCCTCCCAGCAAAGTTGAATCGTTTTTTTGTTATTGCACAATTTTTTTTCGTGTATTCAATATATCAATGATATAATCTTCTCTTATCTTCTTTAATTCTAAAAATTTTTCAGAATTAATCTCAAAATTATTGATTACTTTTTTATATGAATTAATTAAACTCTCTATATTTCAAATCATCTAATTTCATTGTTAATTTATCAATATCTAATCCCATATTAGATATTGCACCACAAAATTTTGAATTGATTTCTTAATTTTCCAAATGCAATTTTCAAATCTTTTTTATACAAATAACAGTAAAGTATCAAGCATATAAGACTTAATAATAAACTTAATAGTATACTATATCTAAATATTAATCTCCATAAAATAAAAAACAATACTGCTATGAAACTACTTAAAATAAATTTATTTGATATACTAACTAGCTTCATCTTCGTTAGAACTACTGAACATATTATAACAGAAACTACATATCCTAATAAAGTTCCGATGGCAGCCCCTTCTATACCAATTACAGGAATTAAAAGATAATTTACCACTATATTTGTTATTGCACCAAAACTTAATATCATAGCAGAGGGCCCTGTTCTTTTGGTTACTATGAATTGATTTCCAATCGTTTGATACAACATCAGAAGTAATGGAGATAAGAACATATATGGAAATACTATTGACCCTTTAACATAATCTCCTACAAAGAGTAATTGAAATATAAAATCACTTATTGAAGTTAAAACCATCGTAGCAACAAATGAAATTATACCTAAGTATTCAAATATTCTCGATGTCATTTCTACTTGATCGTCATCTCGCATGGTGGAAAAAGCAAAATATTGCCATCCACCAGCAAAAGCAATATAGATAAATTGACTAATAGAAGCTACTCTTGCACCTACGCCATAAATACCGACACTATCATTTCCCATAAATTTTGCTATCATCATTCTATCAAAAGAATTAAATATCCAATATATTAAAAAATTCGGTAGTAATGGTAATCCTATTCTTAGCATTTGCTTTATTAACTTTTTATCTACCTTTTTAAATTCAAACCAATTTGAATTTAAAATAAAAAAAGTTATCAACATTGACAATGACGCGAATAATCCGGCAAGTGGCAATGCTAAAACATACATTCCTTGAATTAAAAGTGGAATAGCTATACAATATGAAATTACAGGTGTTACTGTATTTGTTATTAAGAAAATTTTTCTTTTATTGAGCATTCTTGTTGGTGCTGAAATTATTCCATTAGTAGTTCCTATTAAAATTGTCAGTGCCGTAATTATTAATAGATTACTATATTCATAGGAACTAAAAAACAAATTTGAAAAAAATCTTTTAAACACAATTAACACAGTAAATGCAATTATTGAAGTTATTGTTACAAAGTAAAAAGCACTAGAACATACGGATTTCTTATATTCTAAATCAGCCTTATCAAAAAACATTCTAAACATAGCATCATACATTCCCATGATTGCTATTGCTGAACCGAAGGAAACAACTATATTGGATATATCGTTAAGTCCATAATAAAAGGAATTAGGCATAAGTCTTGTAACAATAGGAAGCATAATAAATGGAACTATCTTGCTTATTATACTTCCTATTCCATATACAAAAAAATTTTCTAAAAATAGCTTCGTTCTGCTATTGCTCATTCGTTATCTCCAGTTACTTATTCTCTCTATTACATATTCAATTTCTTCATCCTTCATCCCATACCACATAGGCAAGCTTATAACTTCACTAGATATTTTTTCGGCTATTGGGAAAGTACCTTTGCTTATTTTCAAATCTTCATAAGCTCTTTGTATATGCATGGGTATTGGGTAATGTATAGTCGTACCTATTCCATTATCATTTAAATATTTTTGAAATTCATTTCTTTTTTCTGTTCTTACAACAAATAAATGCCATACATGTCCTGCATAATCTGCTTCTACTGGCTTTATTATTTTAGGACTTTTAATACCATCAATATATTTCTGTGCAGTTTTTCTTCTTTCTTCATTCCATTTATTAAGATATCTCAATTTAATTCTTAAAAATGCTGCTTGAACTTCATCAAGTCTTGAATTTGTGCCTTTATATATATGATGATATTTTCTATCAGAGCCATAATTTGCTATAGCCCTTATTTTATCTGCTAATTCTTTGTTATTTGTTACTACAGCCCCTGCATCTCCAAGCGCTCCTAAATTCTTGCCTGGATAAAAACTAAAGCCTGATGCATCTCCTAAGCTTCCAACCTTTTTACCTTTATATAAAGCGCCATGAGATTGAGCTGAATCTTCTATAACTTTCAAATTATATTTTTTAGCTATACTATTTATCTCATTCATATTAGCGGGTTGCCCATATAGATGAACCGCAATTATAGCCTTTGTTTGATTAGTTATAGCCTTTTCAATAAGTTCTGGATCTATATTATATGTATTTATGTCTGGTTCAACAAATATTGGCTTAGCACCTGTATATGAAACTGCCAATGCTGTAGCTATATATGTGTTTGAAGGAACTATTACTTCGTCACCTTCACATATATCATAACCTCTTAAAATTAGGTAAAGTGCATCAAGACCATTTCCACAACCAATACAATATTTAGCTTCACAAAACTCGGCAAATTCTTCTTCGAATTTTTCTACTTCTTCACCTTGTATAAACCAATTTTTTTTATATACTTCTTTGAATTTACTTAGTATCTCATTTTCAATTTCTTTGTGCATAGGTTCAAAACTTACAAACGGTATATTCATTTACTACCCACTTCTTTCAATATCTTTTTTTCGCTTCTTCTAAATAAAAATCATAATTCCTAATATAATCATCTTCGTCATAATATTCTGAGGCAAGAACCAAAAGAACATTTCCTTCAGTAAAGTCAAACATCTCTCTCCATACATAAGGTCCTATATATAATCCAATGGATGGATCGTTTAACTCAATAATTTCTTCCTCATTAGGGTTTTTAATTTTTATTTTTACAGACCCATTGAGACAAATAAGTACTTGATGTAGCTTTCTGTGGGAATGAAAACCACGTGTTGTTCCTTGTTCAACTTTTGTAATATAATAAATTCTCTTTACTTCAAATGGAATGTCAATCTTAGATTCTATTGGTGTTAGGTGCCCATATTTATCTGTAATATCTTTAAACTTAATTAATGAACAATTATACATATTACTAAGCTCCTTAACTATCTTTTGGGCAGCATTTATTTAAGATATAAGCGTATTCTTCGTAAAGACCATCCCAAATTTTAACATGCTCACAATCCAGCCACTTTAACATCTTTTCATTATTAAAGCGCTGATGTTTATCTGGCATTTCCGTATGTACATTTTCAGGCTTTAATTTACGTTGGGAAACAGTTATACATAATTGGATTAAATCTGCAATTTTATATTCTTGATTGGACACAACATTGATTGGTCCAACTGGCTTTTCCAGCTTTAATGATTTTAGAATAATATTACATACATCACTCACATGAATAAAGGAGCGTATTATTTCTCCACCATTTACAATATAAGGTGGTATATTATCTACCAACCGCTTTAAAGTAATAGTAATCAACCGCTTATATGTTTCTTCGCCCTTACCATATATCGGGCCTAATCGCAATATTTGATAGTTGATGTTATTATCATTACAATACTTCCCAATCATTTTTTCACAATAAAGTTTAGAATCCCCATACATAGATTCAGGCTCTTCTTTGACACTTTCATCTATTACAGAATCAGAACACGGATATACTGATGTAGAACTAATAAAAATAAATTTTGATGGCTTATTGGGAAGATTCTCTATTAAATGTAATGTATTTTTAATATTTGCAAATGCCCCCCTTAAATTATCAGACTCATTAGCATCCTTTGGTGTAAAAGCACCCAAATGTATAACCGCATCGACATGGGTAAGTCCGCTATTTAAAAGTTTCTCTTTTGTATATGTATAATTTTTGTGATTAATACAAATACAATTTTCTATTTTCTTAGAAGTCAAAGCGAAACAAGTAATATCCCTATAATCATCACTACCATTTAATACAGATAACAAATTTGTTCCTACAAAACCACTTGCACCTGTTATTAATAAATTGATTTTACTCCCCTCCCAACACACACATCGATATTTCTATCAAATTCATCACGATCCAACAAAGGTGATTGATCTTCTAATGCGCGCCCTGGTGTTGGCTCTGGATATGTCTGTGACGAATCAGAAATTATTACTTCGATGATTCGTGAAATTTTATCACAAAGTATAGTTTTCAATTTTGAAAAATCATTCTTGGTTTCAATAAGCGTATACTCCAACCCATATGCTTCAGCCAATTTAGAAAAATCGGGAACTGAATAATCAATGACCGAACCATAACATGCTCCATTGAAATACTTCTCATGAACACTACGAATCATTCCAAGTGAATGATTATTCATAATGAATATCTTGGCTGGTATGTTTTCTTTTTTTATCGTTTGTAATTCTTGAATATTCATCTGAATACCACCGTCGCCCATAACACAAATAATCTGTGCATCTTGGTCAGCAAAATATGCTCCAATACCCGCTGGTAAAGAATATCCCATCGACCCCAGTCCACCGGAATTCAGAAGCCTTTGCTGAATGGTAAGCAAGCAAGATTGAGCAACCCACATTTGGTTTTGTCCTACATCAGAACAAATAATTGCATGGTGATTTAAGTTTTGACTCAATATATGTAAAAACTCATTTGGATCAATATAACCTTTATCATTTTGTGATGGGTAGGAAGGATATTTATTTTTCCATTCTTCTATTTGTTCTATCCATGCTGAATATAAATAATGATTCTCTTTAACTATTGATATAGCAACTTTAAAAAATTCTTTTAAGTTTGATTGGATGCTAATTGCTTCTGGTACTGCACGCATAAGCTCATTAGGATCAATATCTACATGTACTATTTTTGCATGCGTTGCAAAAAGTTTCACATTTCCTCCTGTCTGGCGAGGATCGAGTCTTGAACCCACAACTAGAATAAAGTCAGCATTTGCAACAGCGAAATTTGCACTACGATTACCATATGAGCCAAGAAAGCCACAAAAATTCGGATTATCATGAGGAAATGCATCTAATCCCATCAAAGATGTTACTACAGGAACCCCGGTAATACTCACAAAATCCTGTATTAATTTCATCCCATCTGCTAATCTCACACCCCCACCAACTAATAATAATGGACACTTACTTTCCTTCAGTAATTGCATAGTTTCTTTAACTTGCTGACTATTAATTGGCTTAATTTTTTGTTGTAATTTTACAAATTCTTCTGAATCAAAAAAACTATATAATGTATCTTCACTAATATTTGCTGTTTGTATATCAATTGGTATATCAACTAATACAGGTCCAGGACGACCCTCTTTTGCCAAATATACTGCTTTCTCTAAATAAAATCTAATTTTTGAAGGATCCTTTATTGTTATAGCATATTTTGTAATAGATTTTACAATAGTTACGATATCTGTTTCTTGAAAACTTTGCTGACGAATGTCATTGTTAGTTTTAATTGCGTATGTATTTGCTTGTCCAGCTAAATATAAACATGGTACTGAATCAAAATATGAATTTGCAATTCCAGTCACCAAATTTGTTGCACCCGGTCCATTCGAAACCAATGCAACTCCAATATTTCCAGTAATTCTTGCATATGCTTCTGCTGAAAACGCAGAAGCTTGTTCATGATAATTTTGAACATAAACTAATTTCGGATTTTTATATAATGAATCTATTAAATGTACAATAGAGCCGCCTTGAAAACCAAATATATTTTTGACCTCAATATCGCTCAAAAATTTCATCACATAATCAGAAAGCTTCATAATTAGCACCTCGAAATATTTATATCTTTAATTTCATCATAATAATAATTAGCTTTCAAATATTTTTTCTCTCTAAGTCCATTTGTAATAGCTATAGATTTTATTTGTAAAAGTTCTGCTGTATTCATGTCTTCTTCAGTATCTCCTATAAAAACCCCCCTGTATTTATCTATACTGATATTTTTCAAGCTCATATATTTTGAATTGACAACTCCAAAATCACAACAAACTATTTTATCAAATAATTCAAATAAATTATTGTTATTCAATTGGTAATATAAATTTTCTTTTTTTCTCCTTGCTGTTACCAAATATAAATTATCAGTTATTTTTTCCCATTTCTTTAAAGTATGTATTACATTAGGTTTTAGCAAATCCATATCTAAATATTTTATTTCTTCTATTTTAGCTAACCATTCATTTAGATAATCATCATACGTTTTACCATATAATGATATTTTAAGTAATACATCTCTTTTAACCCTATTCCTTTTCATCTCCCAATATTCATCTATATCTATTGCATTGCCTCCTCCATTTGTAATTATATCTTTATAGCAATTGTAGTGTTTGTATTTTCCATCTAATATTGGACCATCTAAATCAGTAAATATATAGTTAAATAACTTCATAATTTTACCTCTACTTTATATCTACAATAGTACTTTTTATCTCGTTCATGTTAGTTAATAGTGCTTCTCTATCCATACCTCTTATCCACATTAATCCATCTGGTAACGGGTTTATTTTTTTCTGTAGTTTAGGAAATTTATTGTGCAATACTATATCAGCAAAAATTTGTGGCATATTAAGTCCCGCTTTCGTAAAGAAGTATACAGTTGTAAAAAACCTAGATATATTTATCTCAGTCGGGTTTGGAAAACCATTAAAATCATAAGTCATATCTACTCCATATATTCCATTAGGTTTTTTATCTATTGATAGTATAGAATCCATAGCTACTTTATTTACAGTTTCATCTGAATAAGTTTCACCAACCCTTGTAATTCCAGTAACTCCAGATAAAGTTCTATTTCCAAAATTCCATGAATTTCTCTTTCTTGATTGCGCAACAACTAACTCACCTTCATACCAAATAGATAACCATGTAACTGTATCTGTAGCTAATAATTCAGCAGCAGTAAAATTACCCCAGCCATTAAATCTATCTATCCATATTTTTGCAAACTCATAATTATCGGCTGGAAGTGCTCCTTTGCCGCCACCACCTTCAGCAGCTCTTATCCATATTTTTCCTTGCTTATTTGCTAATGTTTCAAAGGCCTTTTTTAAATCTTTTTCTTCATTTAATACAATAGTTTTTGGTATTTTAATTCCTTCATTTTGCCATATTAAACTTGACTTAGATTTGTCAACACAGATTTCAATTGTTTCTTTAGATGGCATATATATTTTAGTTCCAGTGTCAATTATATCTTCTCTCATTCTTGATGCTTCTCTTATCTCAATGTCATTTTGAAAATGAACTAAATCTGGTTTTTCAGAGTTTAATAGTTTTAGCAAAGAACTCTTATAGTTTACATCAACTGCATAAGGTACAAAATACTTTTTTCTTGCCATTGAAAGCATTAAGTCCATGGGTTCACTACCCATACCAATAACTTCATTCTTCTTATCGCCCTCTATTAATGATTTAATAACATTTTCTGCTGGTGCACCACCTGCACCAGCTATTATAATTTTAGACATTTAAATTCCTCCCTCTATATTCTTACGTTTTCTTCAAAATGGTCTTTACATGGCAGTATTTTAGCTTTAAAAGCTTAAGCCTTCTAGCCTAGTTATTTGTAATTTTTCTTTATCTTTAGCCTGCTATTTTTCAAAATCCCCCCTTTTATTGGGGTAATTCTATGCTTCGATATTCCTCTCAGAACATACCATAAAAAATAATAAATTGATTCAATAATAGACAATTTTTCAATATTGCGGTAAATATTCCATGTCCATGATGCACTTTTTTTCTTATTACTTGAAACAGAGCTACTAGAAATGCGATATCTAGCTAAGTCTTCATTATACCCATAAGCAGCAAATCCTTGCTTTAAAATTTCTAGCCATGCAATATAATCCTCATGATATTCTTTTCTCATATTAAATGGAGGTATTTTTTGACGATCAATAATTACTGTTAAACAACCAATTACATTTCCTTTTAACAAATCTCTATATTGGACGCGATCAGGTACATGAATAATTTGTTTGCTCTTTTTCACGTCATCAACAAATTGACAATACTGAGTAAATGAAAAACCTATATTCCGTTCTTTCATAAATGCAAGTTGACATTCTAATTTTTTTTCCAACCAAATATCATCACTATCTAAAAAGGCTATATAACGCCCCTTAGAACATTTCATGCCAATATTTCTTGCATTAGCAACCCCTTGGTTCTTATCTAAACGAATCAACTTAATTCGGTCATCTAAGCGTTCATACGTGCGCACAACATCAATCGTATAATCATCTGAACAATCATCTACAATTATCATTTCCCATTTTATATATGTTTGTCTTAGCACAGATTCAATTGTAGCAGAAATACAATTAGCAGAATTATAGGCAGGAGTTATAATAGAAACAATATTATCATAATCTTCATAAAGGCTTTTTCGCATTCGGATATGTTAACCTCCGACATATATTTATTTTAATAAAAATTTATAAAATTGTTTAAATGATTTCATTGTGCGTTTACATTCTTCTTTTGATTTAATCATTTGACCCAATTTATAAATTATATACCTAGGACGCAAATAATATTTTTTTCTCGCTTCATTACAAAAAGCGACTAACTCTTGACTCTTCAAATTAGGTAAATCCAAAACGCATTGATGTAATCCATCTTCAGTTAACCACTCTGAAAATTTTTGCGTAGTCAAATATCCATTTTCTCTAGCCCATTGAAATGCTTCTGTCCCCGGGTAGGGAATTAAAGGAAAAAACTGTGCCGTATCAGGATTTAATTTTAAAGCAAACTCTAACGTCCTTTTCATGCTTTCCTTTGTCTCCCCTTTGTTACCAACCATAAAACACCCGTGTACTAAAAGGCCCGCTTTTTTTGCATTTTCGACAAATTTAATTGATTGCTCTACCCTTATTCCTTTATGAATATTATTTAAAATTTCTTGGTCACCCGATTCAAACCCTGGGATAACTAGTCGGCACCCAGCCTTCTTCATCATTACCATCGTTTCATAATCAAGATTAACCCTGGTATTAGCCCACCAGTTTAACTTACTATTAATTCCACGTTCAATAATAAGTTTGCATATTTCTCTTACACGAGCAGGATTGGCTGTAAATGTATCATCCTCGATACCAATAGATTTTATATGTGGCATTTGTTCTGCTATATATTGAAACTCATCCACTACATTTTTTGCACTGCGTAAACGATATTTATGACCATGAAAGGTCTGCGGGTAAACGCAGAAAAAGCATCGTGACGGACATCCACGTCCAGTAATAATCATAACCATGGGAAATTCGCCTGCAGCAAAAAAATAATTATGAACGTTTAAATGTTCTTTATATACCTGAGATACAAATGGCATATTATCCAAATTTTCGATGTATGGCCGATCATTATTATGTATAATTTGATCATCTTCTCGAAAAGATAATCCTAAGACATTACTTAACGATTGATTTTTTTCTAAACATGAAGCTAAATCTACTAATGTATAGTCATACTCATGTCTTGCTACAGCATCTATTTGCGCACTACTATTCATAACCGCATTAGTTAATACGGATGGATGTGTTCCAACTAAGCAGATAAAAGGTCTTGTTTGAATTTCTTTTAATTGATTAGCACACAAAATATCATTATCAATACTAGGTGTACTTGTATCAATAACAATGAGCTGAGGTTGAAATGCTGTTACTCTTTTTATAGTTTCACTCAAATCGATTTGTTCTGCACAACTATCTAATAAAAGAACTTCATGACCATTTTCGCTAAGAACACCGCATGCATATGATAACCATATAGGATAATACAATGTACCACTTTTGGTTATAGCCGGACTGCGCGATGCACGTGAAAATTTTCCGTATTCAGGTTTAAATGGTGGATTTAATAATACAATTTTCATTTCTTAATTCCCCTTATTTATTAAATATTAAGTTGCTGATATGCATTTTGTAATACTTCTTTCATTTTATTGCTAGAATATTTATTATCATATAAAGCTCTAGCTCTTACTCCCATATTTTTAACTTCATCAGGATGTTGAGTAATATAAATAAAAGTATCTTTCATTGCATTAATATCCTCATGAGGAATAACAAATCCAATTCCTTCATCTCTTACAATATCAGCACATAAAGTTCCATCTGATGTAATAATTGGTTTACCAAGCATCATAGCTTCGCAAAGCTTATTTGGAGCTGCATATCTATTATTTGGTAGCTTCGGATCATACATTGCCAGTATTGCCACTGATTGTTTTTCTATTTCAAGAGCTCTATCATACGAAACCTTACCAAAATACTTGATACAATTATATTGATTACTTATACTTACAAAATCTTTTTCTAATGGACCAAACCCTGCAAAAGAAATATTCATATTTTCTATATTGCTTACAATTTTTGCCGCTTCTATCAAACGTCGATCAGGTATAAGAACTCCTACATATCCAATTAAAAAGCTGGTATTCCCATTATCATTATTAATAGATAAATCGTCTGGAGTATTATAAATAACGATAATTTTTTTTAATATATCATCACTTAAATGACCTAGCTGACTTATACGTCTTTCATCCGCAATTATAACAACATGAGCCTTTTTTATAATCCACAACTCTAATTTTCTAACAATAGGATCTAATATTCCTAGATTTCGATTATCACTATAAAAATCATAAATATCATAAACCAATTTTGTCCTTTTTAACTTACTAGCAATAATAGCAGGAATCGCAGTATCCAGATCACATGCATGTATAACGTCTATTTTATTAATAAAAAATGTATAAAGCAGATATAAATTAAACAATATTAATCCTAATATATTTTTTTTAAAGCCTTTTCCATATTCTCCCTTAGCAAAAAATCTTTTAATATTTACTCCATCAACTACTTCATTTTTTTTACTTTTGCCTGTACGGTCCCAACCAAGTGCTAGTATATTAATTTGTTTATTTTCTTCTAATATCCATTTAGCAGCCTTCATTAATCTAGGTTCTGGATCAATATGAAATGCACGTGCAAAAGCTACAGAAATTTTACCGTTTTTATTCACACAATTCCTCCAAAGTAATAACTTTATCTAAATTCACCCAAATATTGTGGTAAATGGATAACATTGATGTGTTTTCAAAATAATAATTGTCACAATAGAAAAAATAAAATAATATATCCCTAAACACCAAAAAATGAGCTTATAATTCGGTTCATATTGATATATATAAGGTAACAAAGTTAATAAAGATGGTTCAAAAAAATACATAATTCGATTAATAATTGGAATCATACTTACAGTATTATAGAAAAAAATATATAAAAAATAAAAAGTAAATTCGCTTTTTGCTTTTTGATAATAGTCTCTACTCAACAAATATATAAAAAATAAGTTAGGAATAAAAAGCTTCAAAAAAGAAATTGATGATGTATTTTCATGAAAACTTTCTACTACTCCTGCATCAATATATAATTGATATGCTGGCGGCAATATATTTATTTTTGCTAATATACCTTCAATATCTACAAATATAAAGCACAAAGATAATAAATATAATACTATCATTTTCTTTTTTGTTATCTTCTCACAGACAAAATAGGTAATAATAGCAAATAACGCTGCTGCATGAAATAAATATGCAACAAAGCATGTTAAAATGTACATTAATAATTTTTTATCTTTAATAAATCTAAAACCAAAGAAAAGAATAGCAATGGCTATACCTTGCCTAATTCCGTTTAAATAAAAGAAATAACTTCCAATAGTTATATAAAAATAAATTACTAAAAGAGCCGTTTGCTTATTACTGTATTTCCAACATGATTCAAAAAAAATAAAGTTTGTAAGAACTGATGTAACTATTATAAGCATCTGATAGTTTGCATCAAACAATTTATATACTATTTCACTTATTATGCTATAGCCAACTTCTACGTAATCCGGCGGAAAATAAAACCACTCTCTATAGTCAAAATAATCAGCCCCAATTCCCCACCTAATACTTGCAAAAAAAGTAAACAACAATGCTACAGATAAAAATATATTAAGAGTATCAACTTTACTTACCCGAAAATGTATGCCTATAATTAAAAGCAAAAATAATATCGAATAAATAAGAAAAAATATAAACATTGTATCTCCTTTAGACAAAAATACTAACCATTTTTTAAAACTTTTCTCAATTTAAAATATCTTTCTGACTATTTTTAAACATTTATAAATTTTTAGAGCTTAAATTAAAAGGAAAGCACGTTTATATTCTTTTCTGCTCTTCTCTTGTGTCTTCAATAGCATTACGGGTTGCCTGCAAAAAGCCATATCCATGATCTCTATCGGGTTCAAGATAGGCACCTTCGCCCCACTCATTCCATGCATTTACAAAAATCAAACTATCATCTAAATCTTTTCTATTTCTAGTATCTCGAATAATATCCACTAACCACTGCTTATACAAATCAGGATTTGCGCCATCAAAAATTAGGCCCTTATTAACGCGTCGCGCAGTATTGTCCCACATCGGCATAATTGAACGATATAACTTAGGTGTATCATATTCAAAATATCTTTGATTCCTAACGAGGTCTTTATAATCAAAAATTTGTCCATAAAAACTTTTTTGAACAAATTTTTTTTCTGAAGTTATGTTAGAACAAGCATACAAAACTGTTCCTGGATGAAACTCAGACACTGCGTCATACCCTAACTCTAAAAGATCTTTTTCATATTCCGATTCTTTTACCGCAATAATATAAATCTCACCAATTCCACTTTTTCTACAAAAATCCCGCCAAAATTGAATAACATGCTTACTGTTAGGAACTAATGACGGTTTATAGATAACAAGTATTTTTTTTCCGTCAATATCCATATATCTCTGATCTTGAAGATAAGGAATTACACTGCTAATAAAATCTTTATAACTTTCCTCTGTACCACTTTGACGCATAATAACTTCGCCAGAATTCCCATCAAAACGCCGAGTCCAATTTTCATTAGCCCAACATAAACAAAATGGGAATTCTATATCCTTTGACTCTAAAAATAGATCAAGTGGCTTATCTAAAAGTCTTTTGCCATCAAACCAATAAAAATAATAACAGAATGCATAAATTCCATATAGCTTGGCTAATTCTACCTGTCTAGCTATATTGTCTTTCAATCTCAAATCATAAAATCCCAGCTCACCAGGAAGCCTTGGTTGATAATGCCCGAGATATTGTGGAACCGCTCTACTTACATTATTCCATTCTGTAGTACCTTTACCCCACCATTCATCATTTTCTTTAAATGAATAAAATTGAGGTAAATAATATGCTATAATTTTAGGATCTTTCTCAGTTCGTTGGAATGGTTTTTGATTTATCGGCACATATTCTTTTTCTGATGCTTCTGGAATCGACAAAATTTGTTTTGCATATTGTTCATAAATACCTGAATCATTAGCACCTAATGCTATAGATGGTGGTTGCGAGTTAAATAATACCCTTCTTATTAAATAATATATATTTTCCTTAAGCTCATCGGTGAAAAGTGGAAAATTCCAAAATATCTTCTTTATATATTTTTTTATACAATTCATACTTTGTACCAACTTTCCCTAAAAAACTATATAATTACTTACTTGAATTAATAATAAAATTATTAATTTCACTGTTTTCGATCACAAGCTGTGATCGAATTAACCTTTTCCCATTCGTTTTTTATAAAATTAAACCGCTTAATAATCCGTGCAGGATTACCAATTGCAATAGAAGCTGGTGGTATATTTTTTGTTACAACAGAATTTGCTCCAATAATACTACCCTCACCAATTGTAACTCCAGGTAAAATAGCGACAGCATCGCCAATCCATACATTATCACCTATAACTACTTTTTTATCATATGTTAAAGAGCGACTACTAGGTGAAATACGAGGATCTGTTTGATTACTTCCAGCATAAATTCCATGATTATGATCTGAAATATAAACTCTACTTGCAATCAATACATTATTGCCTATTTCTACATAATTAGTAGCAGCAATATGAACATAATCATTTATTATCACATTATCCTTAAAAATTATTTGTGGATTATGATATGTACCACAGAAATTTGTAATAGCCTCAAGCCACAAATGAGTTCCAGCACAAAAATTCTTACCAATTTTAATATGTGAAAGTCCCCGAATACGTGAAGAGTGCGCCACAAATATTCCAGGACATTTTTTTTGTAAAATATAGCTAAAAATCTTACGCCAAAAGCTTACCCACAAATCTTGTATGCTAATAACAAAACCATTTTCTTGGTAAAATGTATAGCGATATAATAAATTCATATTATTAACCCCTAACAAAATATTTAGCAAATAATAAATTCATCTTTCTTATCTTTTCTTTAGATAAATACCAAGTGCCAAAAATAAAATTTTTCTTAAAGTGCAATAATAGCCTAATATTTTTGCTTTTAATAAACATTAAATAATATTCATGTAAATAGTTATTTTCCATTTGAAAATATAATTTAGACAATACATCAATATTAATATCGAATTTATCAAATGAAAAATCAGTTGATTTATATTGTAAACAATTAGATAAACTATTAGCAAATTCTTTTGGTGTAATAAGTAAATTATCCATTTTTTCCTCTAATGTGTTCTTATAATCAGAATCACACAATAATTTATCAATTGTTATATAATAATCTTTTAGATTTGTATGAGTAAGCTGTATATTGTCAGTATTAATAAATAAAGACTCAATTAAATTACATTTTAAGATAGGATCGGTATAAGCAAGTGGTATTTTTTTATTAGCAACAGCATATTGAGTCATTAACCCGCCACTAATAGGGTACGTTCCTAAATAAAAGTAACAATTTTTAAAAATATAAGCTATATCTTTACGTTCTGAAATTAAATAAACTTTATCTTCAAGCTTATTTATTTTTATAAAATCCCTAAACGGCTTAGTATTACCACTTCCAGCGTATAATAAAATTGTATCTTTATGTTTCGTAACTATATATTTAATTGTATTAAAAAAAACATTACTACCATAAACTTTATACAAAGCACCACCTGAGAATATTATTTTTTTGCCTTTTGCATCAAATGGAAACCCTTCAAAAGTGATCATATTATCCTGTATTGGATAATATGGCAGTAAAATCAGCTTATTGTCAGGTATATTTCTATAATATCTGGAGATGTTATATCCATATGATCTAAATTCCAGTATATAATCTGAACAACATTTTCCAAGCCAAAAAGCATGGTCTGTTAAATTGATTAAGTACTTTTCTACTTCTTCGAAAAGCGACCAAGTTAATATTCCGGTAACATCCCAAGGTGCTGTATGTAATAATACAGTAGATGCACCATACTCATTTACTACGTTAAATAATTCATTTGCTGCTTCAATATAATTTTTATTTTTAATACTATGTATTTTAGCCTTTTTATACTCATTTAGTTGCATAAATATTCGTTCGGATTTTGTTTTATTAGGATCATCATAAGTAATAAATAATATTTCATATTGTAAATCAATTAATGCATTAATATACTGCTGAGTAAGTCCTCTATTATCTATTGCAAAATAATCATAAAATACTATTTTCTTGTTTTTACTTTTTTTAATTTTTTGAGGTTTATTATTAACTACCTTAAAAGCTATATCTGTAAGCATTTTTTCCATATCATCATCGGTATACACCAAGTTAAATGTGTACATCAGTTTACTAGCTGTTTCAATCATACATAGTGATTGCGAATAATCTTCTTTAGAAAAGTATTCTTTGGCCCAACCTTTGAGTTTATTAAAATCATTTTGAACTTGCTTTTTAGTGATTTTAGCAGTCAATGCTATACCTCCAATATTCAATATAACCTGTAATTAAATTATTTTTCGTTGCACTCCCCGAAAAATAATTTTTCTACATAAAGTCATTATTAATAAAAAAAACAATTCACAGCACAAACATCAATCACACCTATAAGTCCAAAATAACTCACAAATAAACAATTGAGTAATTCTCATATTTTTAAAACATTGAAAACACTGGGCTCCTAAAGAATATAAAAAGGACTTCACCCCTAATTTTGCCAAAAAGAAGTTGAAATCGCTATGTAATAATCTACTGAACAGAGGCCCTATTTTCATGATCATTTGTAAGAATTATCAACTATAACCAAGTTACTACCAAACCAAAAAATTGCGCACAAAAAACCTTGCTCAGTTTTAATGCAAAAATCGACAATGCTATATTAGATAAAGAAACTATTTCTATTATCTCTTGCAAATAGGTTTAATTAGCCCCATACCAAATTTCCATTTAGCTAGACTAAACTTTCTTTCTGCTTCAACTCGTTTGCAAATATCCACATATTCCTGTTCTTTAAAAACCGCATCTTTTTTAGGCCCTCCAAGTGTCAGCCCGGATAACTTATACGCTGCGGCAGCTTAACCAGACTTGTAGCCCGTAAAAACCTGGTAACCCCAATAATTGAGAAATCATGATCAACTACTAATACTCAGCCTATTTCATTGATCTCGTAACTTGACAAATTTTGTTTATTCTGCTGAACTCCAATACCTTCCGTACTGCTCTTAGTAACCAGTACTCTTACCGTCTGTAACATAATAACCAAATCAGTAAGCACATTACATTTTTGTATGTACATTAAATCATAAATCAATTTATTATTCGGCGTAGTATTATATTTACCATATACCTGGGCCATCCCCGTAATACCAGGTTTGACATTATGACGATATAGATATTCAGGTATTTCTTGCTTAAATTGCTCAACAAAAACAGGGCGCTCAGGCCGCGGTCCAACAATACTCATATCACCGCTTAGGACATTGAGTAGTTGTGGCAATTCATCCATTCGTGTTGCTCTCAGAAACCTTCCTATACTTGTAATCCGCGGATCATTTTCAGCTGCAAGTACCGGCCCCGTTAGTTGCTCCGCATCTTGCCGCATAGATCGAAATTTCAGTACAGAAAACTCTCGCTCATCGCGTCCCGTACGAACTTGACTATAAAAAATCGGACCCTGACTATCTAACTTAACAGCTATGGCAATGATAAGAAATAGAGGCCATAAAAATAACATAGTAGTTCCCGCTACAACTAAGTCTAATATTCTTTTTAATGAACGTTGTTCTAATGTAGGTTTTAAATACTGAGCACGAAAAACTGGGATATCGTCAATCTTATCTAATTCCGAACCACTACAAAACAAGTCATAAAAATCCGGTACGATAAACACCTGCTTACCATGCACATGGCAAAAATGGACAATTGCTGCTTTTTCCTCCAATCCTATATCCGAACAGAGAATCACCAAGTCAATCTCAATTGCTGCCTTTTTCCACGAATCTTCTTTATAATCCGTACATACATAGCGAACATGATAGTTCAAATGTGGCTGCGCTGTTAAGCGTGCAACAATACGAAAACTCTTGGACTGACTACCAACAACGAGTACGTTGTTGGGCTGCATGGACGATTTATCAACACGCCAAAACAAATATTTCCAAGCGGCAAGAAAAGTAAATTCAAAAAATGCAGTAATCACTAATACACTTCGCGAATAATCAAATTCCCTCAAAAAAAAGCTTGCCGCCATCATTATAATAAACAAATTAAATATCGAAACAACTAAACTCAGTAGCACTTCACTATACTTTTTTCGTGAAAGGGAAAAAAGTCCATTCACATTAAATAAAATGCCAGCTGCAATCACCATAATAGGTGACATGTTTAAATAACTTGTTAGGATGAGTTGCTGCCGTCCAAAATAAGATACAACGAAAATAGCAAGATAAGTAGCTATAAACAATAACGACATATCACCCATAAGTAATGCCAGCTTTCGCAGCATTGGAAATCTCTTTCTCATCAAAATTCCCCCTCACATCGTTATTGCAGTTTCACTCGTGACCTTTTACAATATAAAACCATAGCATAACCAAAAGATATGAGCACCCCGATTACTCCACCAATTGCAGTAATCAACCTTTTATTCGGTGCTGAAGGCTTATCGGGCAAATCAGCTGAATCAATGACTTGAATATCCATGCTTTCCATAGCTTCCTGAATCTTCGCCTGCTCATAATTTTTAACAAGCGCCGTATAGACTTCTTGTGTAATACTGGCCTGTCTTTGCAACCCAACATAAGTCAAGCTGCTAGCGGAAAGCTGGCTGATTTCCTGCTCATTTTGACCTTGAATCTTTTGAATTGCATCAACAGATGCCTGGCCTGCTAATAATTCCGTTTCTGTCATAACTTTATCTTTCATCAATCCAGCATGAATGGGATTTAACGTATTCGTGCCTGCTTGAATTGAATCGTCCACTTGATTTTGTAATTTATTATTTAATTTCTCGATTTCTTTTTGCGCTAAAATAACATTGGGATGCTTATCCGTATACTTCTGCTGCAAACCAATCAGCGCAATTTGCTTTTCTACTATAGTGCTACGCAACTTTTCGATTTCTGGATTATCCGATAATCCGTATTGCGAAAGCGCAATATTCTGCTTGGCAAGCTGATCATTATCGCTTTGCAGCTTAGCCTGGTCTGCATCGTTTTGAACCTTAAGCTGAGCAAGCTTCTGATCATATTCTGTTATTTTCTTGATAGCTGCCTTGGCTTGTTCATCTGGAATATATACTTTTTCCTGTTGCCGAAAAGCTTCTAAATTCTGTTCAGCTTGTTCCATATTTTTTTTCGCTTCAGCCAAACGCCCAGTCAGGAACTTCACCATGAGCGACTGTTCCGACTGACTCTGTGTTGTCAAAAGTTGCTGAAAATTATCAATAACACCTGCAGCAATTGTTTGTGCCTCTTCAGGAGTCCGACCTTTAGCCTTTAATTCAATTAAATCAGTTCCCTTAGCATTTTGAATTTGCAAATTACTCTTGGCAAATTCAGCAGCCTTTGGCGATTGCTTGGGCCATTCAATTTGCGCAATAACAGGTTCAAGTACTGTACGGCTCTTCATGAGTTCTATATAGCTTTGCGTAGCATTTGGCACACTACCACCTAACATCGACAATGCCGACGCAGCCTGAAGCGAAATGCCATTTTGCTTTTGCGACTTAGCACGAAGTAATACACTTGATTCATATTGTTTGGGCAAAATAAATGCTACAACAAGTGCAATTAATGTTGTAACAACAACAATACTCAGCAAACGCAACTTATACTTTTTGATAATATTAAAGAGTTCCCGCAAATCAATTGTATCTTGTTCTTCCACGTTCTTTTCCCCTTTTTACCGAGTCATTGCTTTAAAGAGTCCAATACCGGAAAGGATTGGCATGACATCTTCATTGAGATCAATTTTATTAGACTTCGGTACATAAATCATATCACCATCTTGTAACATAGGATTTTGTGACGCATCTTGTTTCTCAATAAAATTATCAAAATTGATTTCCTTCATCTGGACCTGTCCTTGTTCCATACGTACCACACCGACATGTTTAGGACGACCTCGCTTGGTAATACCGCCCGCACTTGAAAGTGCCGCAAAAACATTCATATAATCAGGACTTAATTCATAAACTCCTGGTTTACCAACTTCCCCCATCACATAAACCTTACGTGGTCCATATTGTTTCACCATAACCGACATGGAAGGAATCTTTATGTACTCGCCTAACTTTGATTTCAGCAACTGTGTAGCCTCTTGAATGGTGAGACCCGCTAATTTGACATTACCGGCATAAGGCAAATTCACATAGCCATCAGGCCCAATCATAATGTCATTAAAATAATTATCAGCGACCCCAATAATGACAATATTAATCACATCATATTTGGTTAGTTCATACTTAAAAACTGCTTGTTCATTTCTATCCTGCATGTGACCAAAAGTGCTATCTGCTGATGCAGAAAATGCTTCAGCAAAAACTGGGGCAGTTGTTCCCATAACTAAACTACCACTAATCAACAAGGCGATGACTTTACGCGAAAACAAAATAAAATTCACCTCAATCATTGGATTACATTTTTAATATATTTCGGCATAAAATAACAAAACCCTTTCAAATTCCCTATTTTCCAAGGAAATAGAGAGATGGTATTTTATGGGGTTTCCTTTAAAATAATTAGCAATATACATTTTACTACAAAAACGGCAGAAATGCGTAAATTTTTCTTATAATAAAAAACAGCCTTTACGGCTGGCCTTTGTAATAAAAACTGATATTAATTGACTTTATTTAATGCTAAATAATCCTGTAAAGCTTCCTGCCACATTCGCATGGGATCGCCCACGGTCATACGCAACATATAATTATCAAGTACCGAATGGGCCGGACGCTTCGCTGGGCGCGGAAATTCAGCCGTAGTAATGGGACAAACGTCCACATTTTTACCTGCCTGCTGAAAAATTTCCTTGGCAAAATCATACCAGGAACATTGCCCCTGACAGGTTGCATGATACGTTCCATAAGCATCGGATTGTAACAATTTGAAAATAGCCCGCGCTAAATCCACCGTACTCGTAGGTGAACCAATTTGATCATGAACAACTTTCAAAAAAGGTTGCTCATCTGCTAATCTGAGCATGGTGCGAACAAAGTTATTGCCATCCCCATAAAGCCAGGCCGTACGCAAAATATAATGGCGTCCCAAGATCTGCCGTACTAGTTCTTCGCCCTGCCATTTGGTTGTACCGTAAACAGACTGCGGATTCACCGGATCAAATTCCCGATAAGGCTTGTTTGCTGCCCCGTCAAAAACATAATCTGTGCTCACATAGATTAATCTGGCACCTGTTTCTAAACAGGCCGCAGCCATATTTTGCGAACCAATCACATTGACCTTAAATGCCCCGTCTGGGTCAGCTTCTGCACCATCCACATTCGTATAGGCAGCACAATGAATCACCACCTCGGGTTTCGCCTGACGAAACAATATCTGTACGTCACTTTCCTGCGTAATATCCAGCATATCTCGCCCTGCAAGAATGAATTCGTGTTCACTGCCTCGACGAGCAATTTCTTTCCCTAATTGTCCTTGTGCGCCTGTTACTAAAATTTTCATATGTCACCCCTTAAAACTTTGGCAATCTTTCGGCTGGAATGTTTTTTAACCTCGCATAAACCTGATCCTTATCTGAAAGTTGCACATCGTTGAGCGGCCACTCAACACCAATATCAGGATCATTCCAGGCAATACCGCCTTCCGCTGACGGTGTATAAACATCCGTGCATTTATAGGTAAAATAAGCTGTGTCACTCGTGACACAGAAGCCATGGGCAAAACCTGCTGGAATCCAGAACTGACGATGATTTTCACCTGACAAAGATACTCCTACCCACTGACTAAAAGTCGGTGAACCCTGCCGAATATCCACTGCTACATCAAAAACTTCACCTTGCACAACAGAGACCAGTTTTCCCTGCGAATGGGGATACTGATAATGAAGTCCCCTTAGCACGCCCTTGCTTGAAAAAGACAGATTGTCTTGCACAAACTTGTCCTTGAGTCCAGCGGCTTCATAGCGTTCCTGCCGCCATGTTTCCATAAAAAAACCCCGCGCATCACCAAAAGCCTTTGGCTCCAGAATCAGCATACCGGGTATTTTCGTTTGAATCACATTCACTACGACTCACTCCTCGTTTCATTCCCAGCTAACTGCAATAAATATTTGCCATAGCCATTCTTTTTCATGACATCGGCAAGCAAAATCAGCTGTTCCCGTCCGATATAATCCATGCGATAGGCAATCTCTTCTGGACAAGCTACCATCAGCCCCTGCCGATCCTGCAATGTTTGAATATACGTCGCCGCCTGCATGAGAGATTCATGCGTGCCCGTATCCAGCCAGGCATAACCACGGCCTAATGTTTCCACGCGCAACGCATGTTGTTCCAGATACAGCCTGTTGAGATCGGTTATCTCCAGCTCGCCACGTGCTGATGGTTTAACCGACTTCGCTAAATCTACCACTTGGTTGTCATAAAAATAGAGACCTGTTACAGCATACTGTGATTTCGGCTGTACGGGTTTCTCCTCCAAACTCATGGCCTGCCCATCGGCACTAAACTCCACAACTCCGTACCGCTTCGGGTCCTTCACCCAATAAGCAAAAACTGTTGCACCCTGTTTTTGCTGCGCCGCCTTTTGCAGCTTCTGACTAAAAGAATATCCATAAAAAATATTATCCCCGAGTACAAGGGCGCACGACTGACCAGCAATAAACTTCTCACCAATGATAAAAGCCTGCGCCAATCCATCCGGACTAGGTTGAATCGCATAGGACAAGTTGATGCCCCATTGCTCTCCCGATCCTAACAGACGCTGAAAAGCTTCCTGATCATAAGGCGTCGTAATAATCAAAATATCCTTAATACCTGCCAACATCAAGGTCGATAGAGGATAATAAATCATGGGCTTATCATACACAGGCATGAGTTGCTTGCTAACGGCCCTAGTAATCGGATAAAGTCGTGTACCTGACCCACCAGCTAAAATAATGCCTTTGGTCACTGCCATAAAATCACTCTCCTATCCCAAGTCGTTCGCGCTGGTAAGTACCGTCTGTTACACGTTTGCACCATTCAGCATGACTCAGATACCATTCTACAGTTTTGACGATTCCTGTTTCAAAAGTTTCTTCAGGAACCCAGCCTAATTCCCGCTGCATTTTTGACGCATCAATCGCATAACGCAAATCATGCCCAGGACGGTCTTTGACAAAAGTAATTTGTTCCCGATAAGACTTGCCATCGGAACGTGGACGCTTATCATCCAAAATATCACACAATGTATGCACAATATCAAGATTTGTCTTTTCATTATGACCGCCAATGTTATACTTCTCACCAAGTCGACCTTTCTCTAGCACCTTTAAAATCGCTCGGCAATGGTCTTCTACGTACAGCCAGTCGCGAACATTTTGTCCATTACCATAAACGGGCAAACTTTTTCCCTCCAAAGCATTTAAGATCATTAACGGAATCAGCTTCTCAGGAAAATGATAAGGCCCATAGTTATTGGAACAGTTCGTGATAATGGCAGGCAAGCCATAAGTGTGAAAATAAGACCGTACTAAAAGATCTGAGGATGCCTTGGAAGCCGAGTAAGGTGAATTGGGTGCATAAGGTGTCTCTTCCATAAAAAAGCCTGTTTTACCTAGCGAACCATAGACTTCATCTGTCGAAATATGAATAAACCGGAACTGCTTCTTATGGATAGTATCCAATTCCCCCCAATAATGTCGCACAGATTCCAACAGATTAAAGGTACCATGGATATTTGTTTGAATAAATTCGCTAGGCCCGTCAATGGAACGATCCACATGGGACTCGGCCGCAAAATGAACAATGGCATCGGGGTGATCATCTGCAAGCAACTGCCGAACTAATGCCTCATCGCAAATATCGCCCTGAACAAAAGTATAACGCGGATCATGTTCAATATCACGTAAGGAATCCAAGTTTCCCGCATAGGTCAACTTATCCAGGTTGATAATCTGAACATCTTGACATGTTTCTAGCAACACATGAATAAAATTGCTACCAATGAAACCGGCACCGCCGGTAACTAAAATAGTATTCAAGTAAATTTCTCCTCTCACAATTTCAATGGTTTTTGGTCAGCTTTTCACTTATTTTCTTTAATACTTCATCTACACCAATTTCTTTCATACACTCATGTCCTTGACACTCATGCAATCCACACCGCAGACAATCCCTTGCAGATAGAATAACAGCGTCCTGCTGCTGATAGGGTGCATAACGCACAGGATCTGATGGACCAAAAAGTGTAATCACAGGTACCCGTTGGGAAACAGCAATATGCATTGGACCCGAGTCACCAGTAACAACAACTGCACATTTCTTTACAAGTGCAGCCATTTCTAGCAAAGTCGTCTTGCCCGTAAAAATAGCAATTCTAGGTGAAGCAACACGTTCCACTTTTTGAAGAATTACATCGACATCTTGTCGATCCATGGAACCGCCGAAAAAACAAACACCGTATCCTTTATCAAGCAATTGATCCGCCAACTGCGCAAAACCATCCGCCGTCCATCTTTTTGTCGGCCAGCTTCCACCTGTATTAAGGCCAATCACAGGATAACTGCCATCTGCCTGCCGAAATGCCTGCTGCCACATAGCTGCCGCCGCTTGAGTGGATTTTTCATCGACCCACATCTCTAGCCCACAGTCAACGATTGGAATATCTACTGACTTCAAAATTTCCAGATAAGCCTGAGCCTGATGGATATCTTTTCTTTCTTCAACAACCTTATCAAAAAACAGGCTAAACCCCGGCTTAGAAAACCCGATAATTCGCTTTCCTCCACTAAAAGCCGCCAAAGCCGAAGATCGTTCATTGCGGTGCAGATTAATGACCAAATCATAGTTCCTTCTGCGCAAATTACCGATCAAGCGACTGAAGTTTTGAATTTTTCCATGATACCCCTTCTTATCGATAAAGATGATCTCTGATATATTCGGATTAAAACGTACGACATCAGCATTTTTTTCATCTACAAGTAAGGAAATTTGAACTTCAGGATAATGCTGCCGCAAGCTCCGGAGGAATGGCGTAGCAAATAAGAGGTCGCCGATGTACATAAGATTGACGACTAGAATTTTATTCATTGAAAATCGCTTCCTTCGATAAAGCTTCAACAATAATTTTCTCGAATGATGTTAGAAACGCCCATATCAGAAAAAATGCCATTCCTTCCGCCTTATTAATCAGCGAATAATCAAATGGAACTATCAATATCACTAATATTGCCATCCCCATTACTCCAATTGCCGCATCACTTAAAATACTAGTTGCACGAATAACCTGAAAATATTTGATTAATAAAGAGCCACTCCAGAAGGTAATAAACGTGACGGCAATCATTGCTGGAATACCGGCATCCGAACCAGCATGAGTAAGTACATTATGAGAGGAGCTAACCTTTGAATCATAATGGCCTGGTAATGCTTCCGGATAGATATCACTATATTTTTTAGTATTTTGTACAATATATTGGAAATTGTGTAGTCCAATGCCAAACAAGGGATGATCAAGCATAATTACCCATCCCATATAAGTTAGCCTCAACCTTCCATATGAACTAGGATCTTGCTTGATAGATTCTGCTGTTTGATCGTGATAAATAACAGTCGACTGAAGCCTCTTAAAAGAATTCCCCGCAGGCGTAAAACTGAGAACTCCAGTTAATATTGTCCCAACTAGAAAACATGTAAATAACGCTATTTTCCATTTTGAACCATTCATAATAGTCCAATATATTAGCTCTCCTATAAATCCAAAAATAAGCAAAACCAATGGCTGTCGTTCAAATGTATAAAATACCAAAACTGATTCACAAACAGCTAATCCTAACCAAAAAATCCCCGAGTAATATCTGTCTGCTTTAAATAAATTCAATGCAACCGCCAAACACAAAAAAGCACCCAGATCGAATATTGTTCCGGCAAAAGCTACATTTGTCCAAGCTTGTGTAGATGTTACCCTGATAAATTCTTGAAAATATGCATGCAAATTATCTGCCCTAAATAAGTGAAACAACCAGTCCAATTTTGGCGTAAACAGCAACTCCAAATAACCAAAAAAACCAAATACCAATGTCATACCAGTAAAACATTGAAGCAATTTTATAAAATCTTCTTTTGTGCGCAACAATATTAAGCAGCCTACAAAGCTAAGATAATATTCGAATATCCATAACCATCTGCTAACTGTCTTATTGAAAAACAAATTATAATTGGCCACTGCTGAAACCAGCAACCAAAAAACTAAAAAACTAACGCCATAAAAAAGTGGTGTCAATTCTAATTTTGGACGAAATAATATAAGGAAAGTCAAAACAAATGCCCCTGTAATAGGAGCAATAGCATTGATTGGGTGCAATACATAAACCATGCACAAAATTTCTAATACCCATAATATCTTTCTGAAAACAGGTTCGTACTGCATAATTGTTATAGGTAATATTTTCATGAAATCCCTCATTTAGAGTATTTTTTTATTTCTAATTTAGCTAATTCATTATACTGCATTATTATTTCTTCCGAAACATTTTTCGTGTTATATTCTTCCATAAAGTACCGTTTGAATCCAGCCGATGCCCGATAAGTACACATCAAGAGAGCTAATAAGAATCCCTGAAATCCATCTTTATATCCCTTATCTCTGATAAATCGATTTTTAAATTCACGAAAAATATGCCGATACACACGTCCTTTTGAAAATTCATCCCGATTATCCCAGCCATTTTCCGCCTCAATCGTTGTATATCGATTAAGTTTATCGATAAATTGTTCCACATCTATATAATTAAAGTGAATAAACGAACATTTCTCATCCTTGATATCATAAACCTTTGCCTGTGGACTAAGCTGAACAGAAGAATGAATATGACTTGTATAATGCATATATTGTTTTTTAAAAAAACGGAGTTGCCGATCTTGTAACGCGTTCCATCCTGTCTGCAGCATATAATGGCCAAAAAAATAGTTTCGCCGTGGAATCGAAACAGCATCATACCTATTTTCCGTAGCTATCTTTAATAGTACATCCCTTAACTCTACAGGTACTAGTTCATCAGCATCAACGACTAAAACCCATTCGTTTTTTGCCTGATTTAAGCCATATTTTCGTGCCGGCTCTACATAACGCATCCTCTCATGCATAAATATTTTATCGGTGTATTCAAGAGAAATTTGTACGGTATCATCATCGCTGTACATGTCAATAATGACAATCTCATCAGCCCATTTCAAACATTCCAGACAAGTTCTGATATTCTTTTCTTCATTAAGCGTATGCACAATTACTGATATAGCAGGATTACTCATATTGAAATCCATCCCCATTAAAACGTATTCTTAATGCTTTTCCGCAATTTTAAACACCTATCCTTGTGTTCTCCAACTTTCTATATATTTATCCAATACTTTATACTGGGATCGGATAAAATAACTAGAATTTACATGAAATTTTTCCATGATTTCTACATCCGTCCGTTTACGCTGCATCTGAAGTTCCTGACGTTTTTTTCGCATGACAGGAAAAAGATATAGAAAACTGGCGATCGTTAAAATCTGCGTGACCAATCGATCCATTTTGCGCAATAGGCGAACAATAATTTTCGAATAGGTTATCAATTTTTTCACTCGCTCAGTGAATGATAAGGGTTTCAAAATAATCTTCTCTTCAGATAAATTATCGATGCGTAATATCTCCATGATTTTTAAAAATCTCAGCATAATTGCGCCAAATAAAAATTTATACACATGATGCTCGTCATAATTTTTGTATAGCATACATAGATGATTCCGTTCAGCATAGAGATCAATTTGCAATCTAGAAAAGGTCCCTGCCGTTGCACTGTGCTTATGAATGCTTTGTGCCTTCGGAGAAAACACAACGCGATAACCTAAAAGCCACAACCGCCAACATAAGTCGGTATCTTCGTAATAAAGATAAAAATCTTCATCAAGTCCGCCGACCGAAAGATAAATATTCCTATTGATAAGCAGCGATCCCCCACAAGCATAAAAAACTTCTTTCTCTTCTGCTACTCTATCATGAAAATGATAGCTATAGCCATAACAATCAATTTTTCCTTCAGAATATTCGATACTTTTGTCCCGATTTAGTATCATACCTGCAACACCTTCTGCTCCTGTACGAGTTTGCGTTGCAAGTAGTTGCTCAATCCAATCCTCTTTCACGACCATATCATTATTAAGCAGTGCTAAAAATTTCCCTTTAGCCACATTAGCGGCCTGGTTGTTAGGTTTGGCAAAACCCTCATTGTTTCGATTTTCAATCACGACGATGTTGGAATAATTTTCTTTTAAATATTGGATTGTGCCATCGCTCGAACCATTATCTACCACTATTACCTCAAATTTATCTTTTGGATATGTCTGCATCTGTAAAGGGGGCAGACATTCTTTTAAATGATCTAAACCGTTAAAAGTAACAATAATGACGCTCACCATTACGGAGTTATTCATCATATTTTACATCCCCTGTCTCTCACACTGCCAATGTCTTTTGATAAGTCTCAATTGTTTCACGGGCCATTTTCTCCCAACTGAATTTCTCAGCTTGCCTGATTCCCTTTAGAGACAGTTCCCTTCGCAACTGTTCATCTTGAAGAATTATTTCCATTTTCTTTTCAATATCATCAACATCCAGCGGGTTTGCCATTATGCCCGCTTCTTGGACAATTTCCGGTAAAGATGACCCATTTGAAACTAATACGGGTGTACCGCATTGCATTGCTTCTAATACAGGAAGTCCAAATCCTTCTAATTTTGACACATGTAAAAATAAATCTGCTAAATTATATAAATAAGGTAAATCTGCTATATCGGTATAGCCAATATACTTTACCCTGTTTTCCAGTCTTAGTTTTGTAATCATCGCCATTACATCATCATAGGCATTACCCTTACCGCCGACTAACACCAGATCATGTTCGCAGCCCTTGATGCATAATCGATAGAAAGATTGTAATGTAGTTGGAATATTTTTTCTTTCATTAAGTGTTCCAATATGCAAAATAAATTTCTCGGGAAGCGAATATTTTTTTCGGATAACTGTAAAATTTGGGTCTTCCATATCCAGTGGTTGATAAATTTTATCAGCTGCTAAATAAGTAACATCGATTTTATTGGGATTAATCTGCAAAAAATTCACAAGATCATTTTTGGTGCTTTGTGACACTGCAATAATTCTATCAGCCTTATTGGCATAATAAGGAACTTGCTTTTCTTGAAAATATAAATTACTTGGTGTCAGTATTTCTGGAAAATGCTTTGAAACCAAATCGTGAACAGTAATAACTTTTTTCGCTTTGCGCGTTGGTAAAAAAACATAACCAGTACCATGATAAATATCAAAGTTGCCTGTAAAACATTCAAGTGGTACATGATACAAAAAATGTGGTCCTAATATGCGCAAAATGTTTCGATATGGATAAGATACTTTTTTTTCTGGGGCCTTAATAAGGCCTAATGTTTTTAGCTTCGATTTGTTATAAATAACAGTATAGTTATTTTCTCGATCCACTTGCTGCAAATGCTTAATTAAATTGTAACAATAATAACCTACCCCTCCCAAATCTTTGTTAATTAAAGAAACGCCATCTAAAAATATCTTCATGCTAGCACCTACCCTATCCCCAGCATTTATAAGCTGTTGAAAATCATGTCCAAATCTGTTGTGGCATTATAATAACTATTGCTTTTTTGGGTACCTTATCTACTCACAGTTTGTTTTTCATTTTCGTAATCAGATAGCGACAATACCAAAATATCGCATCGGAATATCTCCGCTCACGCGCCAGCAATCGGGCACAAAGTCTCATTTCTGTAGAACTACTTGGATCAGGCAAAGAAATTCTAGCCCAGGGAGATTGTTCATAATATTGAATAAAATAGGACTTTACCGGATGCACACACCATTTGCACCATGGCTTTAATCGAGCCGTATAGTGAAGAAAAACAGTACCAGCAGGTAGCTCTTCGTATTTCCCTGTTAAATCATAGATCACATTCCATTTTCTATCAACATAGAGCGTATGTTCTGCCAAAAGTATGTTCAGTGCATCTTGATCCGGACAGCTAAACTCGCTATAATGTTGCTGAATAAGCGCCATTGCTTGAGATGATACATCATGCTCATTCCACTTTTTTATGTTGAGATAAATAACACCAGAATTAAAGTACCGAGCTTGTTTTAACTGTAAGCTTTTAATTTGTTTCATACTAGTACTTTCTATATCGTGAACCACAGCAATAATATGATCACTCAGATCAGTTTCAATAAATTCTTTGATATTACCTAAACAAATAATGTCCGCATCAAGATAGAGAACTTTTTCTGCAGTATTACGCAAGGCTTCTGCAATTAATAAACGATTATAAATAGCAGGAGAATAATATCCAAAAGTAGGCATTTGATTAAAAACGCAATTATTTACATAATACAGATTCATCGTCAACTGATATTGTTCCGCTAAGTGTTCTAATCGATTTAAATCATCAGTATCAATTGAACTAACAAATACATGAAAAATAAACTCCATATTCGGATTGTTAACTACAATGGAAGTCATGGCTGTTCCCATACCGAGGACATATCCAGCATCCACTCCAAAAGCAATGTGGACCGAATTAATGGAATCATTATTTGCTTTTGAATATCTGAAAACCTTTTTATCGACAATAGCTTCTTTTAAAATATTTTGCAAAATCAAATACCTCCTTGCACCTCATGCAGTACTCCAAATTTTTCACACGCCTTCAGAACTTCCTCTACAGTAATACTCTTCATACACTGTTTATGGCTGCACTGAAAACCCGTGGCATCACAGGGAGTACACGACATTGGATGCTCCACAACCGCCGTATGATTCTTTGGAGCCCAATGCAGGGAAGAGGTAGCCCCATATAAAGCTACAATTGGCACTCCTACGGCAGCAGCCAGATGAATAGGCCCACTGCAATGACCAATAAATAGTTGACACCGCCTTAAAATCTCGGCCATTTCAGTTAGGGTGGTCAAACCCAGCCAATTCTCGGCACCTTGCAAAACAGCCGCCTGATCTCGTTCATTATGTGCACCAAGCAGCACCACCGTATAATCATGTTCAGCCTTTAACTGAACAATCAATTGCTGAATCGCCTCAAGGGGCCAATTCTTAGCATTGGCCGAACTAAATGGAACAATGGCAATAACGGGCATTTTTTCCTTAATACCTGCTTGAGTAAATAACGTATCAACTTTCTGACGATCCTGAACCGTAGCCGCCCCTACTTCAAGCTTTGTCAAGTCACCTGTAAGTTCGATGCCTGTAGTTCGCTTAATAATATTGGCAAAATTATAAGGTTCATAGATCTCTTCCTGCTTAGGATCCCGCTCCGTAGCATGAGTCAAAAATATCCCTCTTTTATGCCGCAATCCAGCACGCACCGGAATAGCTGCCAAGAAAGCGAGCAGCGCACTACGATAGGTAAAATCCAGACAAATAGCTACATCGTAGCGCCAAACCTGCTTTACAATGCGAAATAAACTATCTTGATCTCTTTCATACGTAATTACCTCATCAATAAAAGGTAACCCCACCATCAAGTCAAAAACATTTGTACCCACAAGCAGCGCGAGATGACTGTCAGGAAATTTTTCCTTTAACCCCCGTAGGACTGATGTCGACAAAATAACATCACCAATACCGGCACGATTGGTTACAAGGATTCGTTTCGATCTAGCCATTGGCATGCTCCCTTAAAAACTTCATCCACAGAGATTCCAGTTAAGCAATCTTTAGTAAGACAATCCTTTTCGGCAATATGACAAGGGCAGCATGGCAGTCCTAAATGATAAGTAGTTACTTTATCAGTCAACGGTTTCCAGCGAGGAGGCGGGTAACAGCCATACATCGCTACAATGGGGACAGGCGTGGTGGCAGCAATATGCATAGCCCCAGTGTCTACTGTAACAAGCAAATCAGATTCCTCAAATAATGCTGCCAAATCAATTAATCCTGTTTTACCGCAAAAATTCTGAATGGGTACCGAACAAAGTTGAATCACTGAATCGACATATTCTCTATCCCCTGGCGCACCAATAATATAAAAATTGGCGTCATATCTGTTGCTCAACTTTTCCACTAATTCTGCGAAATACTGCTTTGGCCAATTTTTCAGTTCAAATGTTCCTTTTACACAGAGTGCAATGGAATATTTTTTCTTTGGAAGAGCGGCTAATAATTCTCTGGCAACCTTCCTATTTGCGTCTGTAATTCGAGCAATCACAGGTTTCTCTACCTCTGTCTGTCCTGTATAGCCTTTAACAATTGCCTGAAAAGTATAGGCTTGAGGCGTAACGGCCAAATCATGGTCAATCGGGATCGTCTGAGTAAAGGTAAGTGTGGACCAACTAAACTTATCATCAAATATTTTTTGCCCGCCAATACGAATAGGAATACCCGCTAAAAATGTAAGTAAACAAGAACGAGTTTTTCCATCAAAGGCAAAGCATAAATCAAAATGTTTATTTTTTATCTTTTTAATCTCAGCAAGCATCGATGAAATTGAACGTTCTTTAGAACGATATTTATAAATGTATACTTCATCAATAATCGGATTATTTTCCATAAGCGGTGCTGAATCCGGCCGAACCATAGCAGTAATACGGGCCTCTGGATAGGCTTTGCGGACTAAAGCAATCGCGCTAGTAGTCAAAAGGACATCCCCAATATTGACGAGAGAATAGACTAAAATATTTTTAGGGTTATTCAATATAAATCTCTCCTATATTTCATAATAACCTGTAACTTACTCATTATTCAGGTTCTCAGATAATACCTGAAATACCATTTCAGGTATTATCCCTCTCATGCATTCTACTGTCTGACAACTGCGAGCCACTTGATCCGTACAGGGACAGCAAGGCATATCGAGCTTAATTACCCTACAATGATTTTTAGGTGCCCACCGAGAAGGTAAGTCCTTATTAAACATCGCAATAACCGGCGTATCTACCGCTCCAGCAATATGCATTGGACCACTATCAGATCCGATAAAGATCTTTGCTCTTTTAATAAGTTCTACCATTTCCAGTACAGAGGTCTGACCAACAAGGTTAAAAGTATCAATAGAATTTGCTATTTCTTTTTTGTGTGACGGCCCAATGAGAATAATAGGGATATCTAAGTTATCTCGAACAAGTTCAACAAATTTTTTCACATGCTCAACTGGCCAATTTCTTTCTTCCATACCAGTAAAAGGAGCCAGACAAATATATACTGAATCACTTTTTAATCCCAAGTTCATGAGCATATTATCTACACTCTTTACATTGTCTGCAGTTGGCAATGAAATATCATAATTTGTCATATCGCCATCAATCGTACAATCTAAAGCCTCTGAAAAAATAATGGCATTTGTCTCTGCTGCATAACGAGACGAATGCATAACATTATTTTTCAGTATTTTTGTAAAATATTTATTCAATGAATGATTGGGCTTCGGAATTCCAATACGATTTTCCACCCCAAGAAGTTTCGCACAAACAAGCAGTTGCGGCTGCCAATCAGTAAAAATTATTACATCTTGTTTATAAAGATCAGGTAATACACGCAACCGCCCAAATGCCTTTTTCCGCTGAATAGTAACTACTTTATCAATATAAGCTAATCCCGATAAAACATCGCGGTTATGCTCATTCGTTAAAAAAGTCAGGATAAGGTGGGGATACATTTGTTTTAATTTTCTAAGTGCTGGGGTAAACATCAAAAGATCACCTAGACCACCACAACTTGTTATCAATATTTTCTTTCCATCTAACAAGTTCTCTCCCCCATCCATCTTCATTAGGAATTCCACACTTTTTCTCGGCAAAACTCAAACAGATTGCCGCCACAAAACAAATAACCAGTGACTCCAGCCCGTTTGGCTGCTTCCATATCTGAAGGCTTGTCACCAATCATGACCGATCGATTGAGATCCACCGGCCATTCCTGAGCCGCTGCGAGAATCATCCCTGGCTCAGGTTTGCGGCAGCTACACACATGGCTATGTTCCGGCACACTACCCTCTACATGATGAGGACAGTAATAAAATTGATCAATGTGTGCTCCTTGCTTGTTGAGTTCACTTTGAAGCCAGTTATGCAAGTCAAGCACATCCTGCTCCGTATAGAAGGCCCGTGCAATTCCGCCTTGATTGGTTACAACAAAAACCAGATAATCCAATTCATTAAACTGACGGACCGTCTCAATAGCACCATCAACCCAACAGAAATCTTCTTTCCTATGAACATAACCCCTGTCGATGTTGATCACGCCATCACGGTCTAAAAAAATGGCCCGTTTTAGCATAACGAGTAGTACCCCGCACTCTCATCCAAGTGGTTTATATAATCAGCTACAGCTTCTTCAAGGGAACGGAATCCGCCAGTATATCCTGCAGCAAGTAAATTTTTCAAATCAGCCTGCGTATAACTCTGATATTTTCCTTTCAATACCTCGGGGAACGGGATATATTCAATCTCCCCCTTTTTTTTCTGGGCAATCACGGCATTCGCCATGTCGTTAAATGTACGGGCAGTCCCTGTACCACAGTTATAGATTCCACTGGGCAATTGACGCTCAAAAAATTCGAGGTTTACTTTAACAACATCTTTGACATAGACAAAATCCCGTTTCTGTTCACCATTACCATAACCGTCACAACCGGAAAACAATTGAACTTTATCACCTATTTTCAATTGGTTATAAAAATGAAGAGCTGTTGATGCCATTTTGCCCTTATGATTTTCCTGCGGCCCAAACACATTAAAATATCGTAGTCCCACGACTTGACTGGTAGCTGATGGTAGAATTTGACGCACATAACGATCAAAAATCAGTTTGGAAAAGGCATAAACATTAAGGGCCCCTTCATAATGATCTCCTTCAGTAAAACCATTTGTTCCACTTCCATAAGTTGACGCCGAAGAAGCGTAGAAAAAAGGGATGCGCCGTTTCAACGCGAAATGCAGCAGTTTCTTACTATATTCATAGTTATTCTTCATCATGTAATTCGCATCATATTCCATCGTATCGGAACACGCGCCTTCATGAAATATAGCCTCAATCGGTTGGTTGTCAAAACAGCCGGCTGTTAAATTTTCAATAAAATCCTGTTTATACTGATAATCGTTATAACGCAGACCAACGAGATTTCGGAATTTCTCACTCTGACCTAAATTATCAACAATAAGAATGTCCTGAGCACCTTTGTCATTTAAACCTTTTACAAGGTTGCTGCCAATAAAACCGGCACCACCTGTTACAATAATCATAATTTGCCCTCCTTATCAGCTACTATCTTATGCAACGCCACTAGCAATTCTTGCTGTGATACAGCATAAGTACCGACTCTTCCTACAACAATTCCTGCAGCCACATTGGCCACATAAGACGAATCAAAAACATTCAATTTTCCTGCCAAAGCACAGCTGAACACAGCAATAACAGTATCACCTGCACCAGACACATCAAAAACTTCCTGAGCCAATGTCGGGATATGAAAAATCTGGTTCTCTCCCACAAAGCTCATACCATGTTCCGAACGCGTAGCAATAACGTTACCAATACTAAACCGTTTGCGAATAGTTTCTGCAGCAACAACGACAGGATTGTCGTCATTAGGAACCGTCTTTTTCAGAGCTTCCCCTACTTCTTTTAAATTGGGCGTAATATAATCAGCACCCTGATATTTTTTCCACTTATCGCCCTTGGGATCCACAACAACAGGAATCCCTGCCTCGTGCGCCAGGCGGATCACTTTTCGGCATAGTCTAGGCGTACATAAACCCTTTGCATAATCTGATAGAATCAGACATTGCGCGCCTTGCTCCAGACTAAGCTCTACTTTATGAAGTACGGCATTTTCTAATTTATTTGATAAAAGGTCTGTATCTTCAAAATCCAGCCGCATCATCTGCTGATGGCCGCCAATTACCCGCAGTTTTGTTGTCGTCGGCCGACGACTGCTTACAATCAAATAGTCTTCACTCATGCCGACGGACTGCATCAAGTGGCACAAAGTTGTTTTTCTTTCATCTTGCCCCACTACGCCAATCAGCTGTACCTGACACCCCAGTCGACTCAGATTATGAGCCACATTGCCGGCACCACCCAGAACATTCTTCTGTTCTATCACACGTGTAACAGGTACAGGGGCTTCAGGTGAAATACGTTTTACTTCGCCCATATAATATTTATCAAGCATAATATCACCAATTACAGTAACCCGTGACTGACCTACGGAATTTGCAAAATAATCGAAGACTTGTCTTTTCTTACTGAGCACCATAAAGCACCTCATCTACATACTGGCAGATAATATGGCCAATCAAAATATGTGCCTCCTGCACTCTGGCTGTAACAGGCGAAGGAACAGCCAAACAGTAATCGCAACAATTTGCCAGCTTTCCGCCACCCTGTCCTGTAAAAGCAATCGTCACACCGCCTTGCTCCTGGGCACAAGCCATCGCTTTTAAGATATTGCCACTGTTTCCTGACGTAGAAATACCAATCACTACATCGCCCGGCTGAACAAAAGCTCTCACCTGTCTAGCAAAGACTTCATCAAAGCCATAATCATTGCCTACTGCCGTAAGCAATGATGTGTCTGTAGTAAAAGCAAGCGCAGGCAGAGGCTGACGCTCGATTTGAAACCGGCCGACAAACTCGGCAGCAATGTGCTGACTGTCTGCCGCACTGCCGCCATTGCCCATCAGATAAATGCGTTTGCCCGCCTTAAGAGCTTGGCTGCATGTTTTGGCGATCGTTGCTATTTCTTGAGTCAACCCTTTTAATTGACTGATTGTATCCAAATGTTGTTCAAGGACTGATAAAATCACGAGTAAATCCCCCCTCATTTTTTAGCAAATTCGACAAGCTGCTGAACAAACCGTGCTGGTGCAAAATCCTGTCCAGCCCTGATCAATTCGTTATGATAAACAGACTGCTTACTGTCATACGTATTCGCAAAGGTTTCCAACGTGCATTTCAGTTGCTCCGCATCATTGGCATCAAAAGTCATGCCAATATCATATTCATCAAGAACTTCCGGATTAATATCTTCCGATAACAGCACAGGTTTTTGAAAACCAATGGCAGTAAAGAGCATACCGCCCCAATGATAACGGTAACGCGGAGCAGCATAGGGCATGATAAGCGCATCGACAGCTGCAATAGCCTGCTGCCACTCCCTGCCAAACAGTCCCTTATGCAAAAAGCTAAACTGCTGCTCTTTGTTATACTCATCAATAATTCGATCAAAATCATCTCTATCTTCAGGCTTGACTGTAGCCCCTTGAATTTTCAGCTGTACAGGTCGTTCAAACTTGCATTCTAAGAATAACTCAAGCAAAGCTTCTAAATTTTTTTCCTTGCGATACTGACCAAAAAAACCGAGCGTCAAAGGCGAATCAGGTTTGACTGCTACTTGGGCGGAAAGTTCACTGTCCCTCGGCAAATAAGTTGGCGGCTTAATTGTACAGACCTCGGAATATTTCTTTGGAAACAGCGTCCCGCCACAATGAATCACAGCGATTTTAACGGTAGAATTGCCTGTAAGATTGACAATTTCTTTATTTAATTTCGGTTTTTCACCGGGATTTACACCATGCACAATAAACACAAGCGGCACAGGTGAATTCTTTAGTTTCGTCCGACGCAATCCCTTCAAATACCGGTATGTCGAAGTCGGCACAATCATCGCATCGAACTCTCTATCCACAGCCGCTCGATAAAGCTGTTCAAACCAGTGATAACGGCGGTGTTCGCGGACCAAGCTCAACCAGTTCTTTTTTAATCCTTTCGCCCCGGCATAAGAAACACCGGGTCCTTTAAGATAACGAATAGGAATGTGATAGGTATGCTGAAAGGGAAAGCCCTCTGGAACATAAAGAATCGGCTCATGTCCCTGCTGCGCCAATTCTTCCACAAGGAGCCGATCAAAGTCAACCTCATGTCCGCCTGTTGTAATAATGGATTCAAAGATGGCTATTCGCATACTTTCGCCCCCTTATCGCACTCCAACGCATACAACTTTACATATTTAGCCATAGTATAACAAAAATGAAAGGACGCCAAAATAAAGCCGATCCGCCCATCTCGCCAGCCCGATTGCAAAAGGTACATTTTAATAAAAGCAAAACAAGGCCGCAACACGATATCTCTTATAAAAAGTGCGTGCTTCCCTTTGTTGTAGTTTTTTTCCGCAGCCAGCCTTGTATAGTTATTGAGCTTATTAAAATATTGCTCCCAACTGCTATAAGTGTAATGAATTAGGTGATTCTTCAGCTTACGCGCTTGATAAGGATGAACAAACTGAGGATGAACAAAGCCTTCGACACGAAAGTTTTCGCGCGGCATAAGATGAAAACCATAATCGGGATACCAGCCGCCATGATACAAAGGTTCACCCATGGCATGGTTAAGACGAGGTACTTGATAAGCAAATTTTTCATTGATCGTAACCGCTGCCTTGATCTCCTGCTGCAATACCTCTGGTATCCGCTCATCAGCATCTAAAAAGAAAATCCAGTCTGTCGTCGCTACATCAATCGCATAAGTTTGCTGAGCTCCCCAGTTTCCGTCCATGGCATGCTGATAGACCTTGGCTCCTAATTTCGTAGCTATCTCAACGGTTGCATCCGTGCTGAAATCATCAATAACAAGCACCTCGTCGGCAAACAAAGCACTCTCAATGCAGTCTTGAATATTTTTTTCTTCATTTTTCGCCAAAATAATGACTGACAAACTCATCTTTGTCCCTACTTTCTAATCTGACGCAACGCAGCTTCAATAACTTTTTCCGCAGCAATGTCTGTCATGCAGCGGTTTTTCGTACAGTCCCCTTTGCCCCAACAAGGCGAGCAGGAAAGCTTCTCATAAAAAACGTGATCATCTAACCCCCTTGGCCCCCAAATGGCCGGGTCTGTCGGGCCAAATAAAGCCACAACAGGCGTTCCCACAGCTTGAGCTATATGCATTGGCCCTGTATCAATGGATACGAGAACCTTACAACGTTGAAGCAGCGCAGCAAGTTCGCCGAGACTGAGCTCCCCAGCAAGCACAGAAGCTACGTTTTTTCCGGCTAAATCAGCACTGGCCTGACTAATTTTACTCAATTCAGCAGCTTCCCTGCCTCCCCCAATAAGCACAACCTGACTTTCTTCCGCCAAACGGCAAATAAGTTCGGCATAGGCAGAAATTGTCCAACTTTTACGCGGATAACTGCCACTAGGACATACGACAGCTATCGGTTGATCCAGCGTCAGTTTCGGCACTTTGGCTGCAAGATTCAGCTTGTCTTGTTCCTGTACTTGAAATGTAAGCGTAGTATCAGCCGTTGTAATTCCAAGCGGTTTTAACACAGCCAAATAATTTTCTGCTTCATGACATATTTCACTCCGTTCACCACTGGCTATATGCGTAAGAAACAGATTGGCATGCTGTCGATCATAGCCTGCGCGATAAGGAATTCCGGCTATCCAGGCCAGCATCGCACCGCGTGCGGCGAAATTCGTGCATACAGCTAAATCATAGTGACGACTGCGTATCTCCCAAATCAGCTTCAGCAACTGTCCAAGTTTTTTATGCTGTCCCCGTTTATCATAAACAAGCACTTCATTCACAAAGGGGTTTCCAGAAGCAATTTCTGCCGTCACAGGCACGACAAGCATATCCATAACAGCCTGAGGATAGGCTTCTCTTAGCACCCGTGTTACAGGTGTTGATAACACGACATCACCGATAAAGGCCAAATTCATCACAAGTATTTTTTGAATGTTTTCCAAAGATTTTGTCATGGCTTTATCCTGTCTATAATCGTTTGAAGGGCCCCAAAAACCTGTTTTGGCGTGATGTCTGCCAAGCAATCTAGCATCTTAGGACACTTTCTCTGCCAACACCCAGCACAGTCATGACTGACCGTCAAAGTTTTATGGCCCGCACCATAAGGTCCGTTTCGATTGACATCGGTCGGCCCCATGAGAGCGACAACAGGTGTCTTCAGTCCGGCTGCCAAATGCATCGGCCCTGTATCACCACCCACAAGAGCAGTGCTACACTGCATGATATAAGCGAGTTGCTTTAAGGATGTTTTTCCAACTAAGCTGATGGGCGAGCGCCGGGCCTTCGCTATCACTTCATCTACCAACACTTGATCGTTCCCGGCCCCCACAACAACAGGGACTTTGCCTGATCCCCAAATAAGGTCCACAAGACACGCAAAATGCTCCGTAGGCCACCGCTTATTCGGCCAATTCGCGCCAGGTACAAGCAAAATATAGGATTGATCTATATCAAGCCCGGCCTCTTGAGCAAGAATTCGTGCTTGCTGTTTTTCTTCTTCCGTTGGAAATACAGGAAAAACAACTTTGTCCACCCTGCACCCCAAGGCTCTTACTACATCAAGATACCGCTCAACAACGCTGCCCTGCTGATGTGAACCACAAACGGGCGTACTAATCAGCTGGCTGCCTTCCCGCATATTGCAAAAGCCCAGTCGCTTGGGAGCCTTGCTTAAATAAGCCATAGCAGCGCTTTTCGCCAGTCCCTGGAGATCCAAGGCCACATCAAACCGACCTTGTTTTAAAATATGAGAAAACGAGGGCAGCTGTGTAACCAGCCCTCGAAGTGAGCGAAATTTTGCCTTTTCAAATATGATAATGTCATCAATATAAGGGTTATTTTTAAGCAGCCCATAAGCAGGCGGTTCAACAACCCACGTAATTTTCGTATCTGGATAGGTTTCCTTGAGTGCATACGAAACAGGCAAAGCGTGGATAACGTCACCAATAGCGCTCATTTTTACAACCAAAACATTGCCTAACGATAATTTCATGAATTTTTCCCGCCTTTACTGTCCAGCAATCTTGGCAATAATCCGGCTAGAAGACTTTCCGGCTACTTCCGGAATGAGTATCGTTTTTCCGCCATACGAAGCAGCAATGGCTGCCTCTGGCAAACGCTCAATAGAATAATCGCCGCCTTTGACATAAATATCAGGCTGAAGCTCTGCCACAAGACTTTCGGCTGTCTCATCAGAAAAAATAACAATGTAATCCACGGCATAAAGACCGGCAAGCACTTCAGCCCGATCCTGCTGTTGATTAATGGGACGAGCGGGCCCTTTCAGACGTTGCACAGATTGATCGCTGTTCAGTCCAACAATCAGGCAATCGCCAAGCTCGCGAGCCGCCGTGAGATAACGTACATGCCCGGCATGGAGGATATCAAAACAACCGTTCGTAAACACAACGGTTTTTCCTTGTGCTTTTAATTGCTGCACTAGTTCCTGCGCAGTCTGTCGCTCAACGAGTTTCATCAAATTGGTCTCCTATCGCTTGCTTTAATTCCAAGGGATTTGTCGTCGCTGTACCTGATTTGCGCACCACAATACCTGCAGCCACATTGGCCAGTTTCGCTGCCGCAAAAAAATCAGCACCTGCAGCAATGGCCAGCATCATAGTTACAACGACGGTATCCCCCGCGCCGCTCACATCATAAACTTCGCTGATATTCGTAACAGGAATATGCGTCTGTTTCCCTTGCTGTTCAAATAATGTCATACCTTCTGCACCTTGTGTAATCAGAACAGCCCGGGCTTTAAGCTGCTCAAGCAATTTTTCGCCTGCTTCTTGTAGCCGCTGCCCCGTTAAATCGGGTAGCCCAGCAGCATTTGCTGCCTCTGATTCGTTTTGTTTGACAAGAGTAACATTTGTATAAGAAAGAATATCATACCGTGAATCCACCATGCAAGGAATGCTTCGTTCATTGCACCAATCAATCACGTTTTTCTTTAGTGTATCAAATACGGTATAGCTGCCGTAATCACTCATGACAACTGCATCCATGTGAGGTAAAGTTCTTCTTATATACTCAAGAAGCTTTTGCTCTGTATGAGAAGATAGCGGTTTCTTGCTTTCCTTGTCAATTCGGACAACTTGCTGTCTCACTGTGGCGAGTCCGCCCGCCATAATCCGTTGCTTGGAAATAGTCGGTCGCTCTTCATCAATAATAAACCCATCCGTATTGACGCCCACTTGCTGCAGTCTTTGATTCAAAAGTTCACCTGCCGAATCCAGGCCAATAACTCCAACAGCATAGACCTTACCAAGCAATGTCGCTCCATTATGCACGACATTGGCAGCACCGCCTGGCACCACTTTTTCACCGGTATGCTCTAAAATGAGTACAGGTGCTTCGCGGGAAATACGCGAAATCTTGCCCTCTAAATAAGAATCGGCAACCATATCGCCAATAACCATAATTTTTTTGTTTTTCATGTGATCAATAAGATCTAAAAATATTCGCTTCATAAAAATCTCCCTTTCGGGTTCGTCATCTACCAACGTTTCAATGCAACATCAAATTTCCACTGATCCCGTTTCGCACGATAAGTCAGCGAACCTACCCAGCAATGCAAATCATGCACCCACGTATAATCCTGGTCATAGAGATGCTTATTATTCAAATCATAACTTTGACTATACTTGAAGGTATTCTTATTGTCAATCTTATAGCTAAAGCCCGTATCCAATTCACGGGCCATATCCGGTCGATCATAGGCAAACAAACTATTCTGGGTTTTTGTATAATGATATCCCAGCCAAGTGCTCCAACGATCATTAAAGGTATGCGTCAGCGTTGTATCAAATTTAAAATCATGAATCGTTGAATTATCGTAACTTTCATGAATCATTCCTACACCAGTACCTAAAGATAAATCATTCCTGCCATTTAAATGAATAACATCATGACTAAAATAAAGATTGTATTCTTTATGCCAGCTTGTTTTTGACGAATCGATCCACTGACCATAGGCGGCATTAAAAGTATAACTAATGGGCAAAGAACCAATGCGATGAGAATAAAGATTAAAATCAAATTCCGGCTGTTTCTTAATCCAATTACCATTATCATCACGATAATATCCGTCTATAACACCAACTGAATACGCTGACTGCCGATAAGAAACTCCCCCATTGGGTTTAAACCCGCCATGCGTATAAAAATCCAGATTAACAAAGCCATAAAATTTATTGGCTACAGGCATTTCCAATTTTTGTCGAATATGAACTCCATCGCGACTGCTATAGCCAATCGTAGGATAAGCATTGTTACCCTGTGCACCTGGTTCTAAAGACTGCTCGTACACAGGCAAGCTGTAAATAACCATATTTCCAAGCCAAAACTTCGCATTATAAGCGACCATCTTTTTTCCAGGCCACATTTCAATGCGCTCAGCACTCATGTGATAATCAGGCACCTTAGCAGGACAACGAGTCACCGTACCATTATGAATCAATATCTCCGTTGGCGCCATGACTACTGATTCGCCAGAAATAATATCGCGATCCACTTTTCCCTTGACAGCTGCCATCGTTCCTTCTTTTGTCTGATAATTATAACGTGTATCCATCGCGTCAAGATGAGCCTTAAACGCCGTATCTGTGTAATCAGCTTGTCCTGCAATCCATAGTTCTTGCTGGTTCGTATTGCCATTAAGCAAATCTGTCAGAAGCTGTTGACTGCCTTGAACCATTTTGACATTGCCTTTGGCATAAACATCGCCAGTGGAATCGCTCATATATAATTCATCTGCTGTTATCGTCACAGGAGCATCTGATTGAGTCTTAGCTTTTTTAGTTTTTGGGGTATCTTTAGCAGTGTCGGCCTTCGCTACTTCGGCTGTCTTCTTATCTATAGGACTGGACTGCGGATCGGGTTGGACTGTATTTTCTATTGCTACAGGCTCTTGATTGGTTAAAGGCTGAGTCCGGGTCTGTTCAGCAGCTGTGATCGTTTCAGCTGCCTCACCACTCAAGCTATTTCCCCATAAAAAGCCGCAGGCAACTGCGATTGCAACAACTTGTTTGGACTGTTTTCTCATGTTATCTCCTATTCCTCTCCACCTAACCCATTTAAGATGGAACTACATCACTATGATTCTACACCAATCTCCTTTTTCCTGCCATAGCCAGACTGGTAATAAAGCGCAAAAAAGTGGGCTTTTACTAAGCCCACTTTTGAAAAACAATTATTTAAGTCGAATTCCGTAAACATGTGCCTCTGTTTTGGTTTGAATATAGAGCTCCGTATCAACAGGCATCACCACATCGTGACCATGTACGAACGCTCCGCCCAAAATTCCCACAGGTCCGAGTATCACCATTCCTGCAGCTGATGCACCGGCTGCTGTCGCCATGGAATTGGTTTTTTCTTTGGCCTTATCACCAAGCAACGTATCCAGGACTGTACCATCTACTGCTTCCACCGTATCAAAAGACAATTCTAATTTCGCATCACGACCAAAATTACCTGCTTGATCTACTTTTTTGACTCTTCCCTGCCCCATAGCCCCCTTGGCAATAACAAGTAAGCCATTATCAAAGACATCCTCTGAAACAGCATAAGTAAAACTGTCTCCAGGCCGACTATCCTTACTGCTAAGCGGCGTTACCAATTTTACCTTAATCAAACTGTCTTGCCGGATCGAGGCATCACCTACATCAACATGACTATCACTATAAGCCAGCTTAAGCAAAGAATTTAATCGATAGTCAAAGGCTCCCTGACTGGGACTGCCTGTCAAAGTTTTTTCCAGATCTTCTATTCTAGCCTTGCCAGGCTGAGTCGTCACATTATGCATGAGACTCCATTCGACAGCATTCAGTTTTAAAATAAACGACGGATTCGTGGATGAATTTGTCTTGGTGTGGTCATACAAACGATCCACTTTGACCATGAGCGCATCTTTCGTTATATTTCCATAAACATCCTTTTCCAATCTGTTCGTCCGTTCCACTAACGAGCCTGTTTGTTCCGCACCATAATAAACCTTTTCAATACTCGTCAATTTGTCAAGAGCAGTCAATTCCGTACTCGTTCCTTGAGCAAAAGCACCTACTGTGAATAACAAGCAGAATAATAAAACTGCCGCAATTATTTTTCGACTCATGAAAAAACCCCCTTGTACTTCATAGGGATATTATTTCGGGAAAAATAAAGAAAATCCTGCCGAAACTCGGCAGGATTTTTGTCTTGTGCTAAGATTAGAAATTGTAGTTGAGGGTGGTACGGAAGGAAGTATAATTCTTATCAGCATCAGTACCAGTAATATATTTTGCATCATCATAGAAGAAATTCAGTGAAGTAGCTTTATTAAATTTATGCGTAAAGCTATAATACATGCCTTTCGCATTCGGATCAAAGGTCGTGTAATGATTAATATCGCCATTATCTTCTACTTTGAAATAAGTAGCTGAAATGGAGTTTTTCTCATCAAAGTTATAGGCAATACCGAAATCGTAAGCTTTATTGTTAATATCATAATTTGTTTTGCCATATTCAGCAGAGAACGTAGCATTACCCAAAGTATAAGCAGTATTGACAGCCCATAAATTGGAATCTTTTGCATCAGCACTCCCTTGATAAGAAGCCTTCTTATCTAAATTATATTTCGCAAAAGTCGTACCTAAAACAAAATCGGGTGTAAAGTTATAATTGACATGACCCACATACAGCTTATTCTTACTGTCACCAATAACCGTACCATTTTTTAGTGCACCATAATCTACATTTTCTTGAACTGCAACGACTTTATAACTCCATGCATCCGCTTTCCCTGTATAAGTCAGTCCATCAGCCATAATCTTTCTACCGACTTTACCTGTCGTATCATAGAACAGACCCGTTTCGCCAACCCATGCGGACTGACGACCAATTTTCAACTGATTATCCCCATTGGTATATTTAAAGCCAAACTGATCAAGTGAAGCCGCATAATCATTAGAATACGTACTTGTATTAAAATCTGCAATCTGTCTCGTTGAACTCTGAATGGAAGCACGAGCATAAGCATCCCAACCATTACCAAGATCATTGTTAAAGTTTAAAATAATCGTTGTTTTGTTCGGTTTCTTAGGTGCAGTAGCATCTGCATCATTTGTGTTATTACGATACTGAATAGTTGCACTCCCATCAATGGTTACAGGTGACGGATCAGCTGTTGCTGCAAAAACAGCTGACGTTGAAAGTACCATGGCTGCTGCCACGGCTGTTGCGAGAAGAGACTTTTTCATTTTTAATTCCTCCCTAAATGTGTTTTTTGTGCATTTAGCAAGGCCGCCGCATAAAGATATACGTAAGTATCCACGTTTCCTTACTCTCCTTTATCCTTTGACCACACTTTATGCATATCTCTGCAAATTCCACCAAGTGGATATTGCGGAAATATTTACTTAATTATACTGTTAATTTTATATTAAATCAAGTTCTAACATAAAGAAAACTGCTAACTTTTAGCAGTTTTTCAATAATTCACTTATTCTTTTTATAATATAGCTATTTTTCTAAAACAACAGCACATTTTTGAATAAAGTTTCTTCCGCTATTGGCTGCCAGAATTTTATCGCCATCTTCATTACTGATAACAAGGTCGCAATTGTTATCACGCAACCCTAACGCTTTTATTATCAGCGGTGCGCTGCCTGCACGAGATTTTTCAGCCGTAACAGTTTGTCTATCTTCATCAGTAAAAACATACTCAGCCAAACCTCGGGCGATTTGGTATTGGATATCACCATATTGATTGCCGTAAACAGCGCGTCCTGACTGGTCGTAAATCTTCACAGCCATCACAGGTTCCAAACCTAATCCACGCGCATTTACAATAAGCCCTGTTACTCTATCGGAAATATTCATAGGTACAGTAGGCTGAGGAATCGATGCCTGTTTAACATTTTGAGAACTCTCCATAATGATTTTATTCAGACTGTTGTCACCATAAAGATCAAGCGCCATAACAACAGTAACCTCACCATTTTCCGCCTGATTTTCACTGATAATTCTAGCACCTTGAATCAGTGCTGCCACTTTCATGCGAGCGTTATCGTCTGCAAGCTGAATATTCTTCATGGTTGACTGGGCATCAATTTGAACCTCTTTGACAGCTTGCGCCAAATTGTGATAACCATCCACAATAGCCGCTCGTCTGGCAATAATCTTAGCTTGCGGCATAGCAGCATACTCAGCGAGAACGGTGCCAGAGCCTTGTACCTCAATCACGCCCTGTCGCCAATCAATCATGCCATGCCCCTCAGCAACAGATTCTATACCATGTCCAGGATGAGCAAAGTCATCGAGAGTAACGGCCTTCTCATTTTCGGCGGCAAAACTGAATGCGTTGAAAGACGCAAGAACAAGCAGGATAGCCAACAAACAAATCATATTTTTTCGAAACATAACCATTCCCCTTTCTACTCCTATAGAATTATTCTGGTACAAGAAAAAAATTCCTGCAAAAAACAACAGAAGAGAGGCTATAAATCCCACGCTAGCTGTCGGCAAGGAATCTAAAAAAGTCAAAAAAAGAACCTAGGAATAAATTCCTAGGTTCCGGTTGTTGATTAAGATCAGAAGAATACTTCCAACTGAGCAATATAGCCTTTACTGTTAGCATTGAAATCATTCGCTTTAATATCACTAGTTTTATAACCTTCATATTTGAAAGTTAAGATACTATTTTTAAATGGTACATATTCTACACCAACTTCAGTGCCTTTCAGCCCACCATCTTGTAAATTCGCAGTTTGATAGGTGGTGAAATCAGTCGTGGTGAAATCAGCTGGATCGAAACCAGCTTCAAATTTATTGTAAGCTACCCAAGTTCCCCAAGTATTGACTTTGCTCTTATCAGCACCCATCCATTTTACTTTTGCCTGATAAGCCTTTGCTTTACCTGTTTTAAGAATATCTTTTACAACTTTTGATTTGTTTTCACCATATTCACCGCTAATTGTGAAGTTTTGCAGGCCAGTATAAGTCAAGCCAGCAGCAGTAGTCTTGTAATAGTGGCTATCTTTATCTTTTAAATAAGAAGCATCAAAAATCAGTGTGCTTCCAATTGGAGCAGTAAAGCCCGCAAATTCTGTAGTAAGATCTGTTGGAAGACCATAAGGCCTTAGAGCAGAAGAAGCTTTATAGAGCGCGTTAGAACGGTTGTAACCGATCTGCAAGTTTGTTACACCAATGTTCTTGCCGATAATAATACCGTCTGGAGCAACACCACCTGCACTGCCTTTATCATCAGAGATAAAGCCCTGACCTAACCATACAGGAGCACGACCAACAGAAATGGTGTCTAAACCAAAAGCTTTACCAGTAACATAAGCGGATGCAAAATCAATTTTACCATTATCATTTGCAGCTGCGCCTGAATTTAAATTATTGTTATCTTGTGAATCATACTGGATGCGGCCTTTGAAAGTCCAATCCGTATCAAGTGGAGCCGTCATATTCAAACGAACACGAGTTCTGCCAACCGTATCTTTTTCACCAGTAGGATTTGAACCGGATGGAGTCTGCTCAGCGCGAATACGAGCATAACCATCCCATTTAATGTTACCCACTTTGTTTTCCAAATTCGTTACACGAACGCCAAGGTTGTCAAGTTCGCTGGAGAATTCTGCAGCTAGTTTGTCGATAGTAGCTTTCTGTGCAGCATCCGCTTTGTCTTCTTTAGCCATTGCTTTAGCAACAAGAACAGCCATTTCATAACGAGTAATGGTCTTGTCACCTTTGAACGTACCGTCGTTGTAGCCGTCAATAATTCCTGCTTTAGCAAGTTGTTGAACAGCACCATAAGACCAGTGTTTTGTAGGGACATCAGTGAAAGGATTTGCAGCCGCTGCGAAAGCGGTTGTGCCTACGCTTGTAGCAAGTGCTAAAGCAAGGCCAAGAGCGATTTTCTTTTTCATAAATTGTTTCCTCCTAAAAATATCATTTTCGAGCCATGAGGAGGACTTTTTGGGAGTTGCCATGTTTCCTCACAAATCATCCATACTTTCCGGCTCTTTCATAACTATTCTATATGAGGAAGAGTATTCCTCTTTTTCCAGCAAAAAATTTAAAATAAATTAAAATATTTTTCGCCAAGCAGTACAGCCACCACGTCATCCACAGGGACAGGCGGTACTTGCATGGTCAAAGGAAGCAGACGCCGCCAGCCTTTGGGCGGATTTTCCCGCCAATAACGAATGCGGGCGGATTCTGTCGTTTTATATTCATTTATGAGCTGCAAAGATATCCTTCTAGCACACATTCTATGCAAAAAATCGCGAATTGACACTGCTTTTTCAGCCGAACTTGTGCCATTACCGAGTACAACGACTTCAACATCATAACGCGTACAATAATCCTGCAACGTTTCTAACAGCTGACCTGACGCAATAACTGCCTTTTCAAGCACACCGCACTGCCTATGTAACACAGCTAAACCACATTTTTCCCGTCCCGGATCAATGGCAACGATGATATCACTCATTTTTTCACCTTCTGCTGATTAAACTATTTAACCCATATGCCCTCAATTAAGTATAACAGGTTCAATCACTCTATGGAAAATTTTATGTTTAGCACATCCAGTGATTAAATGACAAGCAACGCTATGTCCATTACCCGCCTCAGCAAAATCAGGTTCTTTTTCAGTACAAACAGGCATCGCATAGGGACAGCGAGTGCGAAAGTGGCACCCGGAAGGCGGATGGATCGGATTCGGAACATCCCCTTGGAGACAAATACGCTCCCGTTTCGCTTCCATTTCAGGATCAGGAATGGGAATGGCTGATAGCAACGCCTGGGTATAAGGGTGGCGAGGACTGCTATATAATTCGTTAGTCTCAGCTAGTTCAACAATCTTCCCCAAATACATGACTGCCACCCGGCGGCTAATATACTTGACCATAGCCAAATCGTGAGCGATAAACAGATAAGTTAATCCTAATTCACGCTGCAAATTTTCCAATAAATTAACTACCTGGGCCTGAATGGAAACATCTAACGCCGAGATGGGTTCATCACAAATAATCAGACTGGGATTAACAGCTAATGCCCTGGCAATACCGATCCTTTGACGTTGTCCGCCACTAAATTCATGGGGAAAGCGGTTGGCGTGCTCCGCATTAAGACCAACCAACTGCAGCAGTTCCTGAATGCGCTTTGTCCGTGCTTTTCCTTGCGCTAAATGGTGAATATCGAGCGGTTCGCCAACAATATCCCCCACTGTCATACGTGGATTGAGGGATGCGTAAGGATCCTGAAAAATCATCTGGATTTCCCGGTACAAATTTTTCTGAGCTCCCATTCCTAACAGTTCTTGCCCTTTAAACAATACTTGGCCCGCAGTAGGCTGATAAAGACCGATGATCGTTCGTCCCGTTGTTGACTTACCGCAGCCGCTCTCCCCAACCAATCCCAAAGTCTCTCCGGCTGCAATAGAAAAGCTGACATCATCCACTGCTTTTAACTGAGCAGTAGTCCGGCCAAAAAAATTAGTGGCAACGGCAAAATGTTTCTTTAAGTTTCGTACTTCCAGCAAAGTTTCCGTCCTCATTATCGAACCATCTCCCGCTCGGATTTCGGCGCAGCCGGATGTTGCAGCCAACATTTCACACTATGCTCATCATTCAATTGTGTTGTATCCGGATAGCATTCGGTACAGACTTTCATGGCATGAGGACAGCGTGGATGAAAGGGACACCCATTAGGCGGCTGCAAAAGATCAGGTGGCTGCCCATCAATAACTGACAAGGACGCTTTTTGATCAGCATCCAGTCGGGGCAGCGACTTTAATAAGCCCCAGGTATAGGGATGCTGCGGGTTGTGAAAAACATCGTAAACAGAGCCGGCTTCCGCTACTTTACCAGCGTACATCACAATCACGCGATTGCACAGGCTGGCTATGACACCCAGATCATGAGAAATCATAATCACCGCCGTATTAAATTGCTGCTTCAAATCTTTGATTAAATCCAAAATTTGGGCCTGGATGGTTACATCCAAAGCAGTAGTTGGTTCATCGGCAATAAGTAATTTAGGATTGCATGCCAAGGCCATGGCAATCATCACCCGTTGACGCATGCCCCCGCTAAAATGATGGGGATAATCCTTTAATCGCTTTTCCGCGGCAGGAATGCCCACAACTTGCAGTAAATCCACTGCTTTAGCCATAGCTTGCCCGCTAGTCATCCTTTTGTGCAATTTTAGGCTCTCCGTAATCTGTTTCCCCACTGTCAACACCGGATTAAGAGAAGTCATGGGGTCTTGAAAAATCATTCCGATCTCATTGCCGCGTATTTTAATCATGGCTTGCTCCGACAGTTCCAGTAGATCCGTACTATTAAATAATATTTTTCCACCCACCACTTGCCCTGGCGGATGAGGGATCAGTCCCATGATGGAATGAGCAGTCACACTTTTTCCGCAGCCTGACTCACCTACAATGCCAATGGCTTCACCGGGATGAACAGCAAAGCTAACCTGCTGAACCGCCCTAACTTCTCCTGCATAAGTATTAAAAGTTACTGCTAAATCCTGCACTTCGAGTATCGGTTTCATGCTTTCTCCTCCTTAACGCCGCATGCGGGGATCGAGGGCATCACGCAACCCATCGCCCAGAAAATTAAAGGCCAGCATAGTTATACTGATAGCCAGTGATGGAAAAAACAGTTGAAAGGGATAAGATCTTAGGCTATTTACGCCCTCAGAAGCCAGCACCCCCCAGCTTGCCATGGGTGCCGATACACCCAACCCGATAAAGCTGAGAAAGGCTTCGGTAAATATGGCATCTGGAATGGCCAACGTCATGGTGATAATAATGGCCCCCATACTGTTAGGAATCAAATGTCTTAACAATATTCGACATTTTCCAGCACCAATCGTACGAGCCGCCAATACATATTCCTGCTCCTTAATGACCAGTATTTGTCCGCGAACAATTCGGGCCATCTGCAACCAGTAGGCGATTCCCAAGGCAATAAAAATATTGGTCAACCCGGGTTTTAATACCACCATCAGTAATATGACATACAAGAGCACAGGCACGCTGTATAAAATATCAACAAGATTCATCATAAGACGGTCTGTTCGTCCGCCGATAAATCCGGCAATCCCACCATAGGCCACCCCAATAGTAAAGTTAAGCAAGCTTGCAACAATTCCAATCGACAGAGAAATGCGAGCTCCGTACAATACGCGAATAAAAAGATCGCGGCCCAGATTATCCGTGCCAAACCAATGGGCCTTGCCTGGTGCCTGATTGGCCAGCGACAGATCTTGATCAGAATAAGAAGTAGCTGAAAATAAGGGGCCAATAATAGCAGCGAATAACAACACAATAATAAGAAATAAACCCAGCATCGCTGTTTTATTTCTTTTCAAGCGTAACCAGGCGTCTTGCCAATAAGTAAGACTAGGCCTGGTAGTATTTTGTTCCACATAACCTCGCCTAATGGGTATGAACGATTCTGATGTCAGTTGCATGTTCTATTCCTCCTGATTACCGCCCAATTTAATTCGTGGATCCAGCACCGGATAGATCATATCAACGATCATGTTGAGCGCGATGACTAGAAAGCTGTAAAAGACGGTCACGCCAAGAATAACGGTATAATCCCGGTTATAAATGCTTGTTACAAAATAGCGGCCCAATCCAGGAATAGCAAAAAGTGTCTCAATAACGAAGCTTCCTGTCAAAATACCGGCCGCCATGGGTCCGATATAGGTAACTACCGGAATCAATGCGTTTTTCAACGCATGCCGATACATAATGACGTAGGACGTTAAACCCTTGGCTTTGGCCGTCTTAATATAATCCTGCCCAAGCACATCCAACATGCTGGAGCGGGTTAAACGAGCAATATAAGAAGTAGGCATACCAGCCAATGCGAGGGAAGGTAAAACCTGAAATTGCCAGCCATTCCACATCGCAGCTGGTAATAATGATAGTTTAATGGCAAAAACATGGATCAGAACAGCAGCCAATACAAAACTGGGCACTGCCACCCCGAAAGTCGTCAGTAACATGATGGCCCGATCCTGCCATTGATTATGTTTTAAGGCTGACATAACCCCAGCCGGAATACCCAGCAGCACGGCAATCCCGATGCTGTTCATCCCTAAATGGAAGGATACGGGAAACCCTTGAGCGATAATATTATTGACCGTCCGTCCTTGATATTTAAATGACGGCCCTAAGTCAAGCCTCGTCAGGTTTACCAGGTAATCGGTATATTGTTTCCATAACGGGTCATTCAATTTGTAACGTGCTTCAATATTTTGCATGATGGCTGGTGGCAGGTTTTTTTCCGTCGTAAATGGCCCCCCAGGAATAGCGTGCATGAGGAAAAAAGTAATCGTAATGACCAACCACAAAACAACGCAGGAATTCAAAATGCGTTTCAATAGATAACTAATCATGACTTCTCTCCTTTTTATATAACGGAAGCTACGGCGACTATTCTTGAATCGTTACGTATTTAAAATTATAGATAGAAGTCGGCGACGCAATAAGACCTTTTGCCTTGGGATTAAGGCAATAATAGTCAGTATAAAAATAAATCGGCATGACTCCCATATCATCCATTACCGTCTTATCCGCGTCATGCAGCGCTTGCATTCTCACGGTCTGATCATTGGAATTTTGGGCAGTCTCAATAAATTTATCATACGCCGGACTACTATATTTTCCATAGTTATTGCCACTCGCCGTCACGATATCGTCCCCGAAAGTCATGGGATCGGCATAGTCGCCGTTCCACCCCGCACGAGCTACTTGGAAATCACCTGATTTACGCGCTCCAAGATATACCTTCCATTCCTGATTTTGCAATTCCACATTAACACCCAGATTTTTCTTCCACATCTCCTGAACAGCTTCCGCAATGGCTTTATGATTTTCATTCGTGTTATAAAGTAGCGTAATCGGCGGCAAACCCTGTCCGTCCGGATAGCCCGCTTCTGCTAAAAGTTTTTTAGCTTCCTCAATATTCTCTTTGAAAAGAGCACCCCCTTCTTCACGAAAATCCTTCTTGTTCGTGGGATCGGTAAAACCGAACGGTATCCACGCATAGGCCGGTTTATGTACATCATGCAATACGTTTTTTACCAACGTCGCGCGATCAATTGCTAAAGAAAAAGCTTTTCGTACTTTAGGATTGTCAAACGGCGCTTTTTTGTTATTAAATTCATAGTAATAGGTACCAACAATTTTTGAAAATTGCAGTTTGTTTTCCTTTTTCAGCCGCTCTACTTCAGTCATCGGCGGCTCATAGGCAAAATCAAGCTGATTATTTTCGAACATTGACAATGCCGTTCCCATTTCCTCCACAAGTGTCCATTCTAATTTTGCCAGTTTTACTTTATCCTTGTTCCAATACTGATCATTTTTTACCATAACCAGCTTGCTGCCATGGACCCACTCCGAAACCTTAAAAGGTCCATTGCCAATTAGCGTACTCACATCAGTAGCCCATTCGTTATTGGCTTCAACAACCTTCTGATTTACGGGATAAGTGGATGAGTGAGTTAGTGATGCTAAGAAATATGAAGTCGGTCTTTCTAAGTTAACTTCCAATGTATGATCGTCTACAGCCTTTACTCCAACAGCATCACTACTGCCTTTACCACTGTTATAGGCTTCCGCTCCCTTGATTGGGAACAGCATATACGCATATTCCGCTGCTGTTGTCGGATTTAGCAGACGCTTCCAGGCGTATTCGAAATCCTTTGCTGTTACTTCATCGCCGTTCGACCACTTATTCGCCCGTAAGTGAAAAATGTATTTTAGTCCATCCGGCGAAATTTCCCATTTTTCCGCCGCAGCCGCAACAGGCAGCGCCTGCGCATCGAGCTCTGTTAAGCCTTCAAACATGGCCTGCGCATAGTTGCCTTCAGGCACTCCAGTCATTTTAGCCGGATCCAACGTCTCCGGCTCACCTCCGATCACTACACGCATGACTTGTTCGTTGCTTGCTGATCCGCCGCAACCGGCCAGTATTGTCCCCAACATTACCATCATGATGGCCAGTACACTCCACTTTTTGAATATCATGCAAAACGCCTCCTGCTATTTTCACAATAAAATATTTCTAGTCTTCTATTAGTGACAAATGTAAAACTAACGGCATCAATTGTCGCCATTAGTTTTACATAAAAGAGAAATTTTTTTATAATTAGAAGTAAAAATATAACTGCGTCCGAAAAAATTGCTGCTTCTCACCCGTTGTTTGACTTAAATCATTATCAGCCAACGCTTTGCCATAAACAAAAACATTCGTCCATTTGATATTTTTTGCCGGAATATAGTTAAAGCCTGCCGCAAACCCTTTTTGGCCCGGCGACATCCAATTGGTAGTATCAATAGCCGTATTTTTCTCAAAGTATTCATAGTCGAGCCAGGCACCGTATGAACCAGCTTTATTTTTGTCGGCATTTTTGTAGGATATGCCCAGCACATACGCTTTATTGCCAGTATCAGCGCTCGTTTTATCATAGGTCGCGTACACTGAATAATCTTGATTAAGAGCGGAAGTTATATTCAGATCATATACCCGCATGTCATCAATCCCGGCGGTTTTAGACTGCCAATTTTGGAACGACGCCGTTAAGCTAGTCGCTTCATTTAAAGCATAGTTAAATTCAGCTGAAGTAACTTTGTTCAATTTATAAAGATAACTAGTAGAAGATGGCGTATTGCCTTCAATGTTAGAATCTGCTTCTGCGTATAGCAATTTTGTTTTTAACTTTTTACCAAATTCAAATTTAACGCCACTTACATAATCATCGAAAATCAATCCGGAACCAAACGTATTGTTGAATTTACCGACTGTCATTATAGTGCCAGCCACTGGCCCGGTTACACTAGCAAGCGTGACATCGTTAGCTCCATTATAGGTAGTACCCCACGCGCTGGAAAAGGTACCGTTCGTTTTACCTGCATCATTATAGAAATTTTTGTAAGCTTCCCAAGCGAAGTTGCCAGTCCAGCCATCCGTTATATTGACATTCGCATCAAGTTCAATCCTACTGTAAAATTGATGCAAAATGCTTGTATTAGTTGTCTGATCTTTTAACGACTGATAACGGAGACGGTATAACCCGGAGAATTTTACATTTTCAGCGGCAACGCTATTCGCGTGAACACCGATGCTTTCAAGCTCCGGCTTAAATTCTGCCGCCAATTTATCAATGATTGCCTTTTGTTCAGCAGTCGCTTTCTTTTCATTCGCCATCGCTTTAGCAACAAGAGTCGCTAATTCATTGCGCGTTAATGTCCTGTCCTTCTGAAAGTTAATATCTTGATAATCTTTATATATACCGTCTTGAACCAAACTGTTGATTGACGCATACGCCCAATGATTAATAGGAACAAGTTCGAATGGATTCGCCGCCGCAAATACAGTACCGCCAAGACCCAACATAAAGACTAAAATAAAGACTAAAACGAAACTTTTCTTCATTCTTCTCCCCCTCGGACTAATTTTTTTGCTATGTAGATTCATTCTATTGTTTCTGCACGATTGTATTTATTAACCCCCTTCTCTCATATGTGTATTGGAGCTCTTCCCCCATACTTGATTATTTATAACCACAGCAGTTTATGAAAGCGCAAAATTTCTATTAACTGCCGAAAGTAAGCTTAACTATGGTTTTTTAGAACTCCCAATTAAAAATAAAGAGACCATATCTCATGAATGAAATATGACCTCTTAACGACTCTGTTAAGTCAATCACAACAATTACCTTATTATATTATTCATTTTAGAATCACTAGCAAAATTTAATTTCAACTAAGTGCTAAATCTCACTGATCCTTTAGATCTCATGATTATATACACTTAAATCTTAACAAGTTACTGTACGCAAACAATATATTTAGCTAAATCATCAAATTTTTTAATAACAATTTTTTTATGATTCATACTAATCAGATCTTCCTGTACAAACTGATTCAATATCCGAGTAATCGTTATTCTAGAACAGCCAACAATACGCGCCAACTCGCTTTGTGTAAAATTAACTGAAATCCTGTTACTTGTCCCATTAGCCTCCAAAGAATTAGAAGTTGAAACAAGCCTAATTAAAGCATCCGCCACTTTACCGATGGAATCATTAAACACATTACTCGTCATTTGGAGAAGTACAATTCTGAATTTTATTATCATTACATTCATAAAATATTGGTATACGACAGGATTGCTCTTTGCAAATTCCGAAAAAACGGCTTTACTAACATAAGAGATTTCCGCATCTTCTTTTACCCTAATCATATAGTTCAAAAGACTATTGGAAAATAAATTCATTTCCCCAAAACATTCGCCAGGAATGAGGGTATATAATATTTTTTCCTGCCCCTCCGAACTAATAATGCTTACTACCACTTGCCCCTTGACAACGATAGCAATAGATAAATAATGGGATACGGCAGCAATAAACTGCTTTTTCTTATACTTTTTTACGATGCCACACTTTGATAAGTTATTAAGGAAATAGTTTCTCATAAAAGCCTGTTGTTCCTCAACAAATAAATCTTGGTACATGTTATTCACATCCTAGCTTATAATTAACGCAACTGCTCTAGCCTATTGCGTTTCATATAAGATTGTATCTCTTCTATTTCACCTACCTAATGATTCAGCGAATAACCCTTTATCATTTATAGGGCGGCTTAACGTATCATTACCGGGATACTTACAAGACAAACTAGGACGTGCTAGAAGTTTTTTGTTAATTATACTTTAGATACAAAGAAAAAACTGTATCACAGGCTACACATTTACGAGTATACAATATATCTTAATGATTCAATTTTGAATAATATCCGAAATGAATTCACATGACAAAATAAACTAACAAAAAAACAACGGAGGCTAAAGCCCCCGTTGTTCTTTTGTTACTTCGTTAACTATTCAATTTTCAATTCAATAATTTTCGCTTGCTGATTTTATTGCTTAGAATTTTACGTTGACAACGGCACTGGCACGATTATCAATTTTGTTGCCTGCTTGATCTTTGAAGTCTTGATATTTTACAGTCAAGGCTGCATTTTTATCAAGAGCTTGATCATATTGATATTCCATACCTTTGAAGCCCGTTGTTTGAGGAAGCTGAGCCACACCTGTTACACCATCTAACGTAGACAGGGTATTGAAAGCATTGGCACCCACATTGCGATACGTAGCAGAAAGACCCAGGCTATTGAATTTTACGCCGAAAGCTTTCGCTGTATTATCAGCAGAGGCGGAAGTGTTTCTGTAGTATTCAGCATTGGCAGTGACACCGTCAATAAGACCAAAGGAAGTATTCAAGCCATATACGCTTGTTTTAGCTGTTGTGTCTTTCAGGTAATCAGCAGTCACAGCGGCACCTAAGAAATTTGTTTTGTATTCGGCACCATAGACGCGCTCAGCTTTCGTGCTATCAACGTTCTGTGTTGCAGTACCACCGAAGAAAGCAAAGTCGCCTGTTTTAGCAATGACACCATTCATCTGTGTATCAGCTAAATAGCCTGCGCCCAATTTAAAATCTTCACGGCCAAGGGTCGTATTCATGCCAAGGAAATTCGTGTTCACATTGGCTGTATCCAGTTTCACTGTGCCAGCAGTACCATTGACATTGTTACTACCGCCTGTCAGACGAGCATTGAATTTCAGGTTGTCATTGATTTTGCCGTCAAAAGTTACACGAGCACGGTAATCTGTCGTATCATTCGTATCTTTGACATTGAAGTAACGTACACGAGCATCACCAGAAATTTTTACTTGGTTATCGAGTTGTTTTTGCATACCGTCCACTTTTACACCAAGAGTGCCTAGTTCTGCGCCAAATTCGATAGCCAATTTGTCTAGAATGGCTTTTTGGTCGGCAGACATCGTTTTGTTCATTGCTTTAGCAACAATTGCAGCCATTTCATAACGTGTCATGGTTTTGTCGCCTTTGAATGTACCATCAGCATAACCGGTTACAATACCTGCTTTGGCAAGTTGATTCACAGCGCCATAAGCCCAATTATTGGTAGGAACATCAGAGAATGGATTAACAGTCGCTGTTGCAGCAAAAGTAGGTGCAGCAAAGGAAACAACTAAAGCGGAAGTGATAGCTAATTTTACTAAACTCTTTTTCACAAAAAATCCCCCTAAATTTTAATCAGCGGATGACCAGTCAGTCACCTTCAGAAATGAGTACAGCCCGAGCCGAACGTTCGTTTAAGTATCCACGTTTCCTTAAACTCTTCGACCTTCAGCACTCTCTCCGGAGCTGTCGCTTTTCACAGCTCTTAGTTTACATAAATTCTACTTTCTTTTAAAAACTCCTGCTTATTAACTCAGTGTAAATATTGGAAAAACAAGCATAAAATCGATTAACAAGCAAGTTGCATAAAGCTTATTAGCTTTACATAATGTATAATTCAACAACAAAAAAAAGAATCCTGCCTGAATAGCAGAATTCGTTGCTTGTACTTTTTGCCAAGATTGGTAAACAGTTATAGATCAGAAAAAGAGTTTGGAGATAACAATACCGCCACCAAGAAGCCAGCAATAGATTGCAAAAGGGCGCATGGCAGTAATTTCATTCGTATGGAACCAGCGCATCAAAAGCCAAACACTAATGAAAGCGGCAATGCCTGATATGACACCACCTGTCAAAGAAATAGCAAAAAGACCAGCCACATTGGTGTGCATCAATTTAGGAACTTCCAAAATTGCAGCCCCTACAATAATAGGTGTAGCCAGGAGCAATGAAAAACGAACAGAAGCTTCATGCTTGAGTCCCATCCAAAAACCGGCTGTCATGCTGGCACCCGAACGTGAAAATCCAGGTATCAAGGCAAGGGACTGAAAAAAGCCCACAACAGCTGCTTGTCCGTAGCTTAATTCTTCAATTTCTTTCCTACCGCGATTGCGCAATTTTTCGCCCCAGTAGAGCAAAAAGCCGTTAATAACTAAAAAAGCGGCGGCATTTGTAACATCACTAAACATATGACGAATCGTTTTCTCAAAAATAAAACCGATAACAGCCGCAGGAACGGTACCGGCAATAATTAACTTGAGCAATCGACGATACTTGCTATTTCCTGTAAAAAGAGATTGAATAATGCTGATCCATTCACTGCCGAAAAAGATCAACAGAGCTACAGCCGTTCCTAAATGAAGCATGACAACAAACGGCATAAAATGCTCTTTTAGAAATTCAGGATCAAGGCTCCAGCCGAATAAATAAGGCGTAAGAACTCCATGAGCCACGCTACTGACTGGGAAGAGTTCACTCAAGCCCTGAATAAGTGCAAAAACAACGGTCTGAAAAATCGTCAAAATAATTTCCCACCTTTGATTGTTTATATATAAACGGGCACAGACTGACTGAATTACTGCATCCGCTTAAGGAACATAAGGAACCGGCAACACTTGAATCTCAATCTTTAAAGGACCCGCTGAATAAATGGGGCCGTCACTGATGGCGCGCAATTGTACATTACTGCCGGCATGTTTCACTTTAGCCACGGCATCGTAAAGTTGAGCACCGCTAATAGCGCCGACTGTTCCTTGCAGCGGATCAGCCAAGATGCCCTGTTGTTTAGCCACTTCATTCACGTGATGCAGAAAAGCAAGCACAGCATCTTCTGCTTGCTGCTGATTCGCAGTCTGCCCGAGAATTTCACTATAAATGATACTTTCAGCCGGATAAATCAGTTTGTTCGGAAACAGTTCCAGTTTTCCTAGGACAGGTTCGCCATAAACGGCGTTACTTGCGGAGGAAATACGCACAATCATCTCTTGCGGTGCCGACGCAATCAGGCTGATAGCCTGATCAAAATCAATCTGTGAAATCCATAGAACTTGCAGATTTTTATCATTCACATTCAGTTTACTAATAATATCCTGGTTTGTACGATAAATAATATTTGTAAGGGCATCGGATGTTGCTTTTTCAGATAGACCGGCAGGGATAGTAGAATTAACCAAGACTTCATTCGCCTGATAAATGACCGTACCTCTGCGAACATTCTGCAACCCATCACGTAAATTGGCTGTAAGCTCATTTAAACGATCAACGTCTTTTTGCATGGCTTCTTTCGCATCTGTCAGGGTAACAATCTTACTATCTAATTGCTTTTTCGTATCCTGGAGGACCGCAATTTGTTGCTGGGACACTTGTAAATTGCCTTCAGCCTCAGTAAACTGCTGCTGCAGCGAACTTAAAGCCTGTGCTGTCCGGTCGCGTTCCGCCGTGACGCTACTCAGCTCATCGCTCACAGCTGATAATTTAGCTGTTGTTTCAGCTACTTTATCATTGACTGCCGTATATTCTGCTGTTTTGACTGCCAGAGCCTGCTGACTTGCAGCAAGTTCATTTGTTTTCAGGGCTACGTTCTGTGATAAATCAGCAAGTTCAGCTTTGAGAGCTTCCATGCCAAACAAAGCGGTACGCACATTATGTGAGCTCAACGCGAGCAAGCTGAGCGTGGAGCCAGCAATGAGTATGCCTGTAATAATGGTGACAAGAATGGATGTGTGCTTTGGTCTGAGACCGAAAATGGAGAGTTTGCGTTTGCCGACTTTTGTCCCTAGCTTATCCCCGATATAGGCAATTAATCCACCCATAACGGCAATGATAAAAATTAGTGCCACGCCAAACATCAAAACCCCTCCTTTTTCCTACAATTATTTTGCTGATTTACGGATAAGATAGATCCCTGCAAAAATACCAATAATATCAGGCAGCCAAGCCGCCAAGACAGGAGAAATCGCTGCGCCCTGCCCAAGCGCCGTTGACACCGTCATAATCCCGTAATAAATGAAGATAATAATAATGCTGAGTCCGAGTCCAATGGATGAACTGGACCGATGGGGCTGAAGTCCAAGGGGTGTCCCAATGAGAGCAAAAACAAAGCTTGCAAGCGGAATAGCCAGACGCTGATGAAGTTCTACTTCATAAGTAGCAGTAGGTATATACTGACTCTTGAGCAAACGAATTTCCTGCTTTAATTCCTTCATTGACATTTCTTCCTGTTTCTTCTGATCACGTGTAATGGCCTTCGGATCACGATTGACAGGTAGCACTTGCTCGGTAAACGTGAGCACCCGTGATATATTGTTTGCCCCCGAAATATCGTGAATCGTTCCATTGTGCATAATCCAGCGGTCCGCCTGCCAGGTAGCTGTTTCAGCATTTTCCACGCGCGTCACACTACCGTTTTCAAATTCCTGTACTGTTACACCGACAAGAGTGTTCGAATCCGCATCAAATTTTTTGGCGTAAGTCAGCCGCTGCAAAACATCGCTTTGAATATCTTTAATAATAATATGTTCCTGCGACTTCGGTGCCGTATTCTTTTCAATTTCATAATGTACAAGATGATTGTATCGTTCATTGGCCTGAGGCACAACAAATTCATTAAAAATAACAGCAAAAATACTGACACCAAACGCCACAATAAAAACAGGCGTTGCCAAGCGATAAAAGCTGATACCTCCGGAACGCATCGCCGTAATTTCACTTGAGCCAGAAAGTCTGCCAAACGACAGTAATGAAGCAAGCAGCATACTCATGGGGAAAGTAAGTACGACAATAGGAGGCAGGCTGTATACAAACAATTGTGTCACTATCCACATGGAAGCGCCATATTTTGTTACATATTGGGCAATGCGGAACAGCGTACTTGTCCCGATAAACACGCTGGAAAAAGCGGCAATGCCAAACACAAACGGTCCCAATAGTTCTTTGATAATATATTTGTCCAGTATGCGCATAAAATTCTCCTACAGGCTGAAGTTCTCACCAAGATAAAACTTCTTGGCAATCTCACTATCGGCAATCGTCGCTGAATCGCCGGAAATTAGTATCTGTCCCTCATTTAAAATATAAGCCTTATCAACGATACTCAGTGTTTCCCGCACATTATGGTCGGTAATGAGTACACCAATCCCGCGCTCTTTCAGATAACCAATGATTTGCTGAATATCTGCCACCGCAATAGGATCAACGCCTGCAAAGGGTTCGTCAAGCAAAATAAAAGCGGGATCTGTAGCCAAACTCCGCGCAATTTCTACGCGTCGCCGCTCTCCTCCGGAAAGCTCTGAACCAAAGCTTTTCCGCACATGCGCGACATGAAACTCTTCGAGCAAGGCTTCCTGCTTATCTCTGCGCTCCCCGCTTGATAGCGGTGTTGTTTCTAAAATGGCCATCAGATTATCTTCCACAGTCAGTTTACGAAAAATCGAGGCTTCCTGAGGCAGATAGCCAATGCCAAACCGCGACCTCTTATACATCGGGAGAAATGTAACATCTTCATGATCAACAGTAATTGCCCCCTGATTGGGCTGTTCCAAACCGACAATCATATAAAAAGTCGTTGTTTTGCCTGCGCCATTCGGGCCAAGCAGTCCTACAATACTGCCTTGATCCACCCTAAGGCTGACGCCATCGACAACATTACGTTTGCCATAGGTTTTTACAAGGCTATTCGTCTCTATATACATAATTTTAACCCTTTCAAGCGCTGCGTGCAGCGCTTTATGTTGACTTCGGAATAATAATGACTTTAGTTCGGCCCTGAGCATCCGCCGACTGGCTGTCCATGTTCAGTGTTAACGTATCTCCCACAATAACATTGCCTTCCTGCACGGCCCTGGCATTGCCTGTCAAAACAGCCTTGCCCTTGCCTTGCATGCCATAATAAACGATATGATCCGATGTAGCATCAATTTGGCGGGTCAAACTAACGAGATGAACATCGCCTTCACCGACCGCCCGGTCTTCAGCAAAAAAAGCTTCTAAATGATCTGTTGTCAGAGTACCTTCAGCCGTCGTAAGTGTCACATCAGATGGCACTAAGGCGTATTGCTTCGCTGAATCATAATCAATAAGGGAACCTTTGAGGGTGCTTTCGCCCTTGACAAGGACCGGAGCGCCTGTGGCAACAAGGCGGGTGTTGTTATGCGTTTCTACCTTGTCTGCCGTAAGAACCGCATCGGCCTTGACGGCTTTAACCCCCCCAGTAACGATTCCTTCTAAACTTTTCATATTATAATGAACGGAACTGCCTGTAAGCACAGCGTCATTTTGTTTCATGACGATACTGCCCTGCGCATCAACGATGCCTTGCGCTGCATCGTAATTAATGGTGTCAGCGGAAACTTCTATGGGCTGTCCTTCACCGGCGGCAAAGGATCCATTTACCCCAACGCCAGTCAAAACGAAAGCCACAGAAAACATTCCTACACAGAGGACTGTTCTTATTTTACCATAAGTCATTCGATCTGACCTCCTTTATTCACAATATGGGCATGACCCGATACTTTCATTTTATTAAGCATCATATCGCCATCAAGGACATCGCCCGTCAAAATGGTACCGCCTTTGACAGCCCGAACTCCGCCTGTGCCATGAAATAGCTTGGTTTCATCTTGCCATGTGGCCTGAGCTGCCGTAAAGTCGCCACCGTCGCTTGCTGTACCATGAACAGAACCCGTAAGTACAACATCCTTGGTTTTAGAATCCAGATTGCCTGTCTCACTCGTAATCGTCATTGTCGTCCCAGCGGCTGAGTAGAATGTTCCATTTAACTTATGCAAGGTGACATTCTGTGTCACACTGTCCACTTCAATAGTCTCAGCCGTCAGTTCCCAGATGAGCCGACCATTTTCTTCTTCCGTAATCTTGTTGCCCTCAAAAGAAAGTGCTGCTTGCTGCTGTTTAGCGGCATCCTGCGCAGGCTGCGGATGGGACGCCATGGATTCCTCTTTGAGAAAATAGTACAGACCACTGCCAATAATCAAAACAAAAGCAACGCCCATAAGAATAGTTTGCCGTTTCATTTAGGCGTCCCCTTCCTTCCCGACAACTGGAACCTTCGTATTCCAGCGTTTTTGAAACCATAGCCATTCATCGGGATATTCGCGGATCATGTTCTCAGTGATTGTCGATAGTTTCTGTGTAAAGGACTGAATGGTATCATCCGGTTCAAAATAAAAGGGCTCACCAAGTAAAATTTGATGGCCCCCTGTTTTACGACGCACAATAAAGGTAGGCACAACAGGAGAATGAAATTTTTTAGCAAAAACAGCTGCTCCAGCGGGAGTAGACGCCTTTTGACCGAGAAAGTCGACAAAAATCCCCTTGGGTCCAGCATCTTGATCTGAGATAAACCCTAATGTCTTTCCCTGTTTCAAAGCTTTAGCCGCACTAATGAGATCAAGGGACTTACTGTAAAAAATCTCTATTCCAGCTTGACTACGATGTTCTGCAAGAATGCGCATATACACTTCATTGGGCTGACGCTTGGCAAAGCTTGTCAAAGGAAAACCAAACAAGGCAAGCCCCGCGCCAAGCCACTCCCAGTTGCCAAAATGAGCGGCAAGTAAAATCACGCCCTTACCTTCTGCTAGCGCCTCTTCAAGATACGGACGGTTCTCGACTGTCATATACTTACTGACACTCTGCTTATTCAACCGAGGCATATAAAGTACTTCCAAAAAGGTCTGGCTTAATTTAATAAAAACTCGCCTAATGATCTGCTCCGCAGCCTTGGGCGACAAATTTAAATGCTCCTGAATCTGGCGCAGTGCCCGTTTTCGCTGCTTGGCTGCGACGCAGTAATAAAGCTTGCCAAGCTGCCTGCCGCAAGCAAGCAGCAGGGAATAAGGAAAAAGGCAGATCCATGCACTAAGAAGTTTGTAAAAAATATATTGGACTGATCCTATCATAGTGATGTCCTTTCCTTACTGGCAAAGACCGATGCACCCCGGTCGGCGATAAGCCGCAACGAGATCCTCCCATTTGCCTTGTGATTTTAAGATCATTTCGATAATCTGTCGTACGGCTCCCTGTCCGCCGGGTTTGTCCGCCACAAAATGACTGACAGCTTGAACCTCCTCAGCGCCATTCGCTACTGTACAGGCTAGTCCCACATTGATAAGAAGCGGCAAGTCGTTGAGGTCGTCACCAATATAACATATTTGACTGAGATCAAGCTGATGTTTCTCAATTAGCGCCTGCATAGAAACCACTTTGTCCGGCGATCCTTGATAAATATCGCCGATTTTTAACTCAGCACCGCGTAATCTGACCATTTCACTCTGGCGTGCTGTAATAATGGCCACGCCGAGACCCGCGCGCTGTGCCAGAGATATGGCCAGACCATCGCGCACATGAAAGGCTTTCAGGGCCTCGCCGTCACGACTGAAAAACATCTGACCATCTGTTAACACGCCATCCACATCGAAAACAATCATTCTGACAGACTGGGCCCGCTCTTCAAGGCTCAGGGAGGTCTTTAATGTCATTATACCACTCCTTGCCTGAGTAAGTCAGTAAGGTGAATCATACCAATAGCCTTATTTTCACTGTCAACAACTGGAAGGACCGTAACGGGGCGGGGCTGATGCTGCTCCATCTGGTGTAAGGCATAAGCCGCCAGTTTATCAACAAGAATAGTCTGAGGCGTTTGCGTCATGAATGCTGCCACAGGCTGCTTTAAAAATTCATACCCTTTTTCAAGACGGCGGCGAATATCACCATCTGTTAAAATGCCCAGTAATTTGCCATCGGCAGCGACAACATTCACAGCACCTAACCCCTTGTCAGTCATAACAAACAAGGCTTCCTGAACGGTCTTATCGCTGGCAATAAGGGGATTTTCTTCGCCGCTGTGCATGACATCGGCCACAGTAAGCAGTAATTTCCGTCCTAGTGAACCACCGGGATGAAACAGGGCAAAATCATCCCGAGTAAAATGGCGCTGGCTCAATAAAGAAATGGCCAGCGCATCCCCGAGAGCCAACGCTGCCGTCGTACTTGCCGTAGGTGCAAGTCCTAAGGGACAGGCTTCGCTGGCCACAGCAGCATCTAAATAATAATCGGCATTTTTACCAAGCGTTGAATCAAAGTTTCCGCACAAAACAATAATAGGCGTGCCAATCCGCTTGAGTACAGGCAGAATAGCCAGTACTTCACTTGTCTCACCACTATTGGACAGAGCCAGAATGATATCGGCACTTGTCACCATGCCTAAATCACCGTGAATAGCTTCGGCGGGATGCATGAAAAAGGCTGGTGTTCCCGTAGAAGCCAAGGTAGCCGCAATTTTTCGGCCTACATGACCGGATTTTCCCATGCCTGTGACAATGATTCGTCCCTTACAAGCTAAAATAGCCTGAACGGTTTTAGTAAAATCCCCGTTTAGACGGGGAATAAGATCAAGTATCGCCTTAGCTTCAATTTCGAGCGCCCTTTGAGCCTGTTCCAACATGGTATTCCCTCCTTATTTGTGCTTACGCACCACTTCGTCAATGGCTAGCACATCCGTAAGCAGCGCTTCAAGCTGCGCAAAATCAAGCATATTAGGTCCATCAGATAGTGCTTCAGCCGGATGATCATGAACCTCTAAAAAGAGCGCGTCTACCCCTGCAGCAACAGCGGCACGTGTCAAATAAGGCACAAATTCACTTTGACCACCTGAAGTCGTACCGGCACCACCTGGCAGCTGAACACTGTGCGTTCCATCAAATACGATAGGATAACCGAGTGAGCGCATGAGAGGCAAAGAACGCATATCAGCCACAAGATTATTGTAACCAAAGCTAACGCCCCGTTCGGTAAGCAACAAGTTATGATTACCTGCTTCTTCGACCTTCTTGACAACATTTTTCATATCTAATGGCGCTAAAAACTGGCCTTTTTTTACATTAATGACTTTCTGCGTCTTGGCTGCTTCATAAACTAAGTCTGTCTGACGACATAAAAATGCCGGAATCTGAAGCATGTCAAGCACTTCAGCAGCTGGTGCCACTTGTTCAATGGAATGAATATCACTGACAACAGGTACCTTTAGCTGCTGCTTGATTTCAGCCAGCATGGCTAAGCCTTCTGTAAGTCCCGGTCCGCGAAAAGAATACATGGAGGAACGATTGGCTTTATCAAAAGAGGCTTTAAAAATATAAGAAATATGAAGTTTATCTGTTAAGGCCTTAATGGTTTTGCCAATCTGTAAGGTCCGATCAAAATCTTCAATGACGCAGGGACCCGCAATAAGTGCCAGAGGGTTTTTACCGCCTATCAACATATCCTGTACTTTGACAATATTCATAATGTACCTCCTAATATTAATTGATTGACGCGCTCCAAATCTTCCGGTGTATCGACACCAACAGGCGCACGATCGACCAGCAGCACCTTGATTTTATAGCCATGCTCAAGCACCCGAAGCTGTTCTAGCGACTCTGTTTGTTCGAGCGGCGTCGGTGCCAGCGAGGCAAATTTCAATAAAAAATCCCGTCTGTAAGCATACAATCCGATATGTTTATATACGGGAAGCCTCGCTTCATGACGTGGAAAAGGAATCAAAGACCGGGAAAAATACAGGGCATAGCCCCCAAGATCAGTGACGACTTTGACTACATTGGCATCGCGCTGCTCCTCAATCGTTAAAGGCGTCATGACTGTTGCCATGGCTAACTGTTCATCGTGCAAGAAGGCAGCTGCTAAGTCATCGATAACCTGGGGATCAATGAGAGGTTCATCGCCTTGAACATTGACAATGACATCCACGTCAGGACGCGAGGACGCAACTTCAGCCAAGCGATCTGTTCCTGTCGGATGATTGGCTGAGGTCATAACAGCTTGTCCGCCAAAAGCTAAGACAGTCTTCAAGATCACGTCACTGTCTGTTGCCACAAGAACATCTGTCGGGAGTAACGCGCGGCAAGCTCGTTCATAAACGTGTTGAATCATGGGTTTGCCGGCAATATCAGCCAATGGTTTACCGGGAAAGCGGGTGGAGGCATAACGTGCAGGAATAATACACAGTGTATTCATAAGACAAACTTCCTTTTCTCATCCGTTAATTTTTGGACTAAGTTCATAAATTCTTGTTCACCGCAAGTAATCTTCACTTCAATACCAAGAACATAGAGCGGCAGAGGACGATCAGAATAAATAAATTCAGAGGGAATCTTGACAGCATCCTTTTCCGTCGTAATGAGAGCATTCACTTCCTGCTCGACAGCAAGGTCCATAACATGCTGCATTTCCAGCATGGTGTAATTATGATGATCGGGATAGCGAATTCCCCGTTCAACAACTGCTCCCATATCCGTAATGGTCTGTTCAAAAGACGAAGGATTGCCAATCGCGCAAAAGGATAAAACGGTTTTGCCGTTCATTTGGCTCAAGGGAATGCTCTTTTCACGTGTGCCGCGATACCATTCCTGAATCTCTAAAAAATATTGGGGACTATGAACACTTTCCATAATGAGCGCATGCTGATTGTATTTCGCCACCACGCTGCGAATACTTTCACAGGCCCCCTCAGATGATTGGTCCACCTTGGTCAGCAAAAAAGCCTGGGCACGCTTAAGGTTTGTGAGAGGTTCCCGCAGCGTACCACGCGGTAATAAGTAGCCATTGCCAAACCGATTGAGCGCGTCAATAAGTACAATATCAAGGTCGCGATAAAGCGGCCAATGCTGATAACCATCATCTAATATAAGCACATCGGCCTTCAGTTTATCAAAAGCATATTCTCCAGTTTGACTGCGGCTTTTTCCAATAACAACAGCAGCCCCTGGTACATGCTTGGCAAGCAAATAAGCTTCATCCCCGGCTTCGCTGACAGTCATATATAGCTTACGGCCATCTGAAACAGTCCCAATATCACCTTGCCAGTCGGCCCGATAACCACGATTTAAAATGGCAACACGATAACCCATATCACGAATGAGCGCGGCAAGTTTTTGGGCTGTAGGCGTTTTCCCTGTACCGCCTACAGTAATATTGCCTAAACTAATGACAAGACAGGGCAACCGAAACTGTCTCAACAGACCAATGCGATATAAAACCAGCGTGATCATGACACCTAACCCATATATATAGGAAAAAATTTGTAAACATCCCAATAAAATTCGATCAAACCCACTGGGGTGCTTGCTATGGACTAATGTATATAAATATTGTTGAAATTCATCCATAAACTGCATGGCTCATTCTCCTGTCGGAAAAAAATTACTATACATAACGCCGCATATATTCGACGCTTTTCCGGGCCGCCCCACTATTTTCCCGCATAATTTCCGCAGCAGATCGCCCCATATTCTTAGCTGCCTCTCGATCCTGCACAAGCAATACAATCTTTTCAGCCAGCTCTTTACTATCATGAACTGTCATACAAGCGCCACGCCCTTGGAGAAGCGCATAAGATTCTTTAAAGTTAAACATATGAGGCCCGACAAGAATGGGTTTGCCATGAGCTGCAGGTTCTAGAATATTATGACCACCGCGCTGAATTAAACTGCCGCCAACAAAAATAATGTTACCGAGACTATAGAGCCTCCCCAGTTCTCCAATGGTGTCCAGCAGCACAACATCACCCGTTTTATCCGGAAGTTCGGTGCGCCGGATAGGGAAAAGCGAGTAACCCTCAGCAATTTTAATCACTTCTGCACTACGGCGTATGTCGCGCGGCGCAATCATAAGTTTTAAGGCAGGTACAGACTGTCTGGCAAGTAAATAAGCCGCGAAAATCTGATCTTCTTCTCCTTCATGAGTACTGCCGGCAATAAATAGAAAATCATTTTCTTCACTATAACCTAAATTAGCTAATAAATGTTTTTTCTCTAAAGGCGTAACAACAGTATAAGTTTGATCAAATTTTGTGTTTCCTGTCACTACCACTTTTTCCGGTAACGCTCCCATAGTAATAATACGAGACGCGTCCTGGCTGGATTGCATGCAAAAAAGGCTGACAGACTGCATCATTTCCCTGAGCAATGAAAATAAGTAGTGGTACCGTTTAATACTTTTATCACTAATGCGGCCATTGACCATCAGTACAGGAATCTTTCTTTTTTCCATAGCCTGCAAAAAATTCGGCCACAGCTCGGTCTCGACAAGCACAAACAGAGCGGGCTCGATTCTTCTCACTACGCTCTCGATCAGCCAAGGCAAATCAAAGGGAAAAAAAATAATACTATCAGCATCAGGCAGGATTTTTTTAGCCATTTCGTGACCTGTTACGGTGACTGTAGAAATAAGAATCTTCCGCGTGGGAAAAGCCGCCCGCATCTCCTTGACAATGGGACTTGCAGCAACTATTTCGCCGACTGATGCAGCATGAAGCCATAAACACTGCTGTTTCGCGACACTTTCCAGCGACTCAGCCGGTAAAAAACCAAACCATTGCTTCAGCCGTTCGCCAAACCCTGGTTCTTTCATGAGACGCCAAAAGAATACCGGAAGAGCGCACAGGACAAACAAAGAAGCAAGAAAGTTATAAAAAAATCTCACGCTTGATACCCCTTTTCACAACTTGCGTTAAGCAACGGGTTGCTTTTTATCGGAAAATTGCACTTGATACAGTTTATAATAGAGGCCGCGGTTCTCCAACAATTCCTGATGGGTACCGCGTTCCACAATAAGGCCCCTTTCCATCACCAAAATCAAATCGGCCCGCTGCACTGTTGATAAGCGATGAGCAATGACAAAAGATGTCCGCCCTACCATGAGCTTATCCAGAGCTTCCTGAACCAGATTTTCACTTTCTGTGTCAAGGGCTGATGTAGCCTCGTCCAAAATCAAGACACGGGGATTTTTTAAGATGGCCCTGGCAATAGCCACACGCTGACGCTGGCCTCCGGAAATTTTTGCACCCCGTTCGCCAATCATAGAACGATAGCCTTCAGGCATATTCGTAATAAATTGATGGGCATTGGCAGCTTTGGCAGCTGCAATGACTTGCTCCTCTGTCGCAGCCAGATCACCATAAAGAATATTATCATAGACTGTGCCATTAAACAGCACGGTTTCCTGGGGAACAATGCCAATCTGAGCGCGAACAGAGTGAGTCGTCACGCGTTTGATATCATAACCGTCAATCAACACACGGCCTGCTGTGGGATCATAAAACCTGGGAATCAAATTCGCAATAGTTGTCTTGCCGGCCCCACTCGGACCGACAATAGCAATCATTTGACCCGGCTGAGCCACAAGAGAAATATGATCAAGGACTACTTCCCCTGGATTATATTCAAAAACGACATTCTCAAATTCTACTTGCCCCTCAATGGACGGCAGGGCCTCAGCATCAGCAGCATCAGTAATTTCCGGCACTGTATCTAACACTTCAAAGACACGATCAGCTGCCGCAAGAGCCCGTTGAATATTGCCATAAACCCGGCTTAACCGTTTGATAGGATTCGAAAGATTGACAACATAAATTAAAAACGCAATAAGTGAACCTGAGGTAAGATTACCATCTATGACTTCCCGTCCACCATACCAGATAATAACGGTGACGCCAATCGCAGCTAAAAATTCAATAATCGGTGTTAATGTTGCCATAAGCTGAGATGTTTTCATTTGCGCCCGAAAATTAAAATAATTTTCCCGATTAAACCGAGAAATCTCGTAATCTTCTCTGACAAAAGACTTAATCACTCTAACCGCCGAGAGCGTTTCTTGCAAGACGGCTGTAATATCGGCGGCCCGTTCCTGCATAGTGGTACTCGCCGTACGCAGTTTTCCACCAAAAATCTCAATGGTTTTGGCCACAAGCGGCATAGTAACGAGAGTAAGCAAGGAAAGCTGCCAATCAATATAAAACATCGCTGCCATGGAACCAATGAGCGTGACGCCTTCTGTTACCATTTCAATAACATTTTCCACCATGGCGCTTTGCAGGGCTGCCACATCATTTGTAATATAACTCATAATGGTTCCTGTCTGGCGTTTCTCGAAATAAGCCAGTGATAATTTCTGCAAGTGACGATAGACGGCTTCCCGAATATCAATAATCACTTTCTGACCAATATATGACATGAGATAAGTCTGCCCGTAATAAAAAATACCGCGCAGCAGAAAAACAATCACAATTCCGACTGCAATCAAGTTGAGCATCGTCATGTTACGGCTTGTGAGTACATCATCAATGACATCCTTAATGATCCAAGGGACGTACAAGTTGGCGCTGGATGCCAGGATAATGCAAATAATCGCCACAACGACACGTTTCATATAGGGCCGGATATAATTTAATAAACGGACATACGTTTTCATTGAATTCCTCCACTTTGACTAGCTACTTCGAGTATCACGGCAGCGGCTTTTGCTACAGCGCCAGACTCCCCTAATTTGCTTTGAACCTCAGCTAAATCAAGCTGAAGCTGCTGTAGACGGTTGGGATTTAACAAGATGTCCAGACTCTCAGCAGCAATGCGCTGAGGTGTAACATCCGCTTGCAGCAATTCCGGAACCACTTGCCGCCCTGCCACGATATTGGGCAGACCGATATGGGGTATTTTTACTAGTCGTTTACCTATCCAGTAAGTCAGAGCATTGACACGATAAATAATCACGGTAGGTACCTTCATGAGAGAGGTTTCCAGTGTGGCTGTTCCTGAAGCAGCAATAGCCAGATTACTTATATTCATTAAATCATAGGTGTTTTCCTGCGTAAGCGTAACAGAAACGCTACGCTTGGCTAATTGTCCCTGAATTCTGTCTCGTGCAATAGTAGAAGCAATGGGTAAATAAAATTGGCAGCTTGGCAGCTGCTTTGCAATCAATTCGGCTGCCTGAAGTATATCAGGCAAAAGCTTATCAATTTCCTGCACCCGGCTGCCTGGCATAAGCAGTACGACAGGGTGATTGGGATCAGTCCCAAACAATTCATAGGCTGCAGCCTTACTCATGGACGACTTGACAATATCCAGTAAAGGATGCCCCACAAAAGTCACCTTCGCTCCTGCCTCTTCATAAACTTTCGCCTCAAAAGGGAAAATAGCTGCTACACGATCGACGATTTCAGCTGTTTCTTTGGCTCGGCCTTTGCCCCAGGCCCAGGCGGACGGACTAATATAGGAAATGATCGGAATGCCCAGTTCCCTGGCCTTCTTTGCCAGCCTCATATTAAAACCAGGATAGTCGATAACAACAAGGGCATCTGGTTGTTCGCGTTTCATTACACAAACAAGTTCATCACGTAAAACAAATAGACGCCGCAAATTCTTGATGACCTCCACAATACCCATAACACCCAAATCAGCAATGTCATAGACAAGTTCAACCCCAGCGGCACGCATGGCCTGTCCGCCCATGCCAAGCAGCGTAATATCCGGTTGTAGTTGTTTTAAAGCGGCAGCCAAACGAGCACCATGGAGATCACCTGAGGCTTCGCCGACTGAAATCATAATTTTCATAAGACATCTCCCACTATAGAAGGGCCACAGAGGCAAAGAAACACAGAGAAAAGACGTTCTCAGTGAATCAATGAATCTGCGGCCCTCGTTTTACATGGCTACAATGGCAATGCCATGGGCATCAGCCAGCTTAACAACTGCCTTCTGATCAATCAAGAGCGTTTTTCCTGCTTCAATGACCAGCCCAACGGCCTCTGCTTCCAGCATGGAATGAATCGTCGCAATTCCCACTCCAGGAACATCAAACCGCATATCTTGATTCGGTTTGGCTACCTTCGCAACAATGACGCCGCCACAACCAAGTTTGCCGCCGCGCTTGATGCAGGCATCTGTTCCTTCAATGGCTTCTACAGCTAAAACAGCGCTGTTCTTGACAACAACGGTCTGACCAATGTCAAGAGCGCCAATATGTTTGGCCATAGCAAACCCAAATTTCATATCTGTACATTCTTCTGCCGTTGGCTTGCGTACTGTAAGTACACCCGGCTGAGGCATGAGTGAAGCAATGAGCTGTGTCTGATCAAGCACGCGAATCCCAGCAGCAGCCAGTTCGCGTACAAAAGCCAGCATGAGCGTATCATCACTATAATCAGGCAAAGCGGCTAATAATTTTTTGATTCTTTCATCCAGAGCGAGTTTTCCTGTAAACATAAGCTCTTTCGTAACCTTACCAAGCAAGGTTACTTCGTGAATCTCCTCTTGCTTTAGCTTTAGCATTATTGTATCCAATTGACCAATAGAAATATCAAAAAATTTATCTGAAACAGCCGAAAGTTCTTTGTCCGTACCAGGCACAACAGCCATGGTAATCACGGCAAAGCCCATGCCGCGAGCGGCACGGGCAAATTCGACAGGCAATCTTCCGACACCAGCCAATAAACCAATTGTTTTCATCAATTTTATTCTCCCGTTTCGTCACGCCGACCACGGCAAATGCCCCGTTCGGCGTTGCGCAAGAAGCGCAAGAAATGTTCTACTTCTTCACAAGAATCCAATTCTTGTTCCATAACAGCAATGGCATGAGGCAAGCTCAAATTAGAACGATAGAGATAACGATAAGCCTTCTTAAGGTTGCGTCTGGCCATGGGACTAATACCAGCCCGCGACATACCTACATTATTGAGTCCCCTCACCCGGGCGGGATTGCCATCAGCAATCACGTAAGGCGGAATATCCTGTACAATCTTGGTAGCGCCACCAATCATGGCATTCCGACCAATCTTGACAAATTGATGAACACCAGCTAATCCGCCAATGACGGCCCGATCTTCTACTATAACATGACCGGCAAGCGTCGCGGCATTGGACATGATGACATGATTGCCAACAATACAATTATGCGCAACATGGGTATACGCCATCATGAGGCAGTGCATGCCAATGCGTGTTTCTTCGCCTTCACCTGTGGCCCGATGGACTGTGGCGAATTCTCGTATTTTGGTGTAATCCCCAATAAAGACATAACTTTTTTCGCCATTAAACTTTAAATCCTGCGGCTCGGCACCAATGGATGCACTGGGAAAAATGACACATTCTCGACCAATGCTCGTCCAACCATCAATAACAGCATGAGCCATAATTTTCGTTCCATCACCAATAACAACATTCTCACCAATGACAACATAGGGACCGATCTCTACGTCTTTGCCAATGCGAGCGGCCGGATGAATGACTGCTGTTTCATGTATTTTACGGATGGGTATGACTACGGGTTCTGCCTTCATCCGTACATCAACTCCTTCTAGTTCTGCTTGAAAACGACTACTGAACGTAGCTATTTAATACTATATAATCCGACTCATGAGTCGCCCCGTTGCTAAGCCCCTAGGGCGATATTTCAGGCTATTCAGGTAAAACGAGACTATTTTCTCATCTTTTCAACTGAATATCACTTGTTTACCTGCTTTTCCGCTTTTTTATGTGATAGAGCAAACATAAATTCGCCTTCGGCTACGACTTGGTCATCTACAAAAGCTTCGGCTTTTATTTTCCCAATCAGGCCCTTGATTTTCAAGATTTCAACAACCATCCTGAGCTGATCGCCCGGAACAACCATTTTACGAAACTTGGCTTTTTCAATGCCGGCAAAAAAAGCCAGCTTGCCACGATATTCTTCCGGGTAAAGCATAGCGACACCACCGACTTGAGCCATGGCCTCCAAAATAAGTACGCCAGGCATGATCGGATTATCAGGAAAATGGCCTTGAAAAAACGGTTCATTTATAGAAACATTTTTAATTCCCACGGCCCGCTTCAATGGTTCCAGTTCAACAATACGATCTACAAGCAGCATGGGATACCTATGGGGAATAATTTGCTGAATTTCTTCGGAATTTAACATAGCCTTACTCTGCCTCCTTATTACTCATCCACAAAATACCGCCCGACTCCCGCTTGTGAGCAGCAAGCACTTGTTTGGCCAAGACGGTGTTCAGAGCATGACCGGATTTCACGGCAATAATATGTCCCTGTACACAGCCTGCCAAAGCCATATCACCCACAACATCCAAAATTTTATGGCGAACAAGTTCATCAGAAAACCGGAGCGGTGTCAGCACATCTTTCTCATCATAAACAACGACATTTTCCAGACTGCCACCCCTGGCAAGGCCTTGGGCTTGCAGGGCTGCTACTTCATTCATAAAACCAATGGTACGAGCTGGCGCAATTTCCCGACAAAAAAGTTCCGGTGTTATTTCGTAATCACCAAATTGTACGCCAAGCAGCGGATGAGCATTAATCGAAGTAAAAGTAATGCGCAAACCATCATAAGGTAAAATGGTAATAAACTTATCTGCTACGCGGACCGTCTGTTCTGCCGCTACCTTTAGAATCTGTCGTTTCGCCGTAAGCTCGATAATTCCTGCTTGCTGAATGAGCCGGACAAAAGTCAAGGCGCTGCCGTCGGCAACAGGCGGTTCCGGTGCAGTCATGGTGACAAGGCAATTATCCACTCCCATGCCGGAAAAAGCCGCCATGAGATGTTCTATCGTAAAAACTTTAGCTGCTCCATTTTCAAGCGTCGTAGCCCTCATTGTATTCGTTACATTTGCAGCGAATGCCGTAACAGAAGGACGACCAGCAAGGTCGGCTCGGACAAAAACAATGCCTGTATCTGCCGCTGCTGGCTGCAAAACGATGGTTACATTCAATCCGGAATGCAGTCCAATTCCGGTATAAGTTACCTCTTCGGCTAGTGTAGTTTGGTATTGCATGGTATCCTCCTGACAATTAACTCATTCCATTTTACCGGAAATTCAGCTTTACTGCAACCATTATTCAAAACACCATCAAAGCAAAGGTTTCCTAGACTGCTGCTCGCTGCTTTCCATATAGCGTGATTTCCGTCTGATTCAGCTGGTATTCAATGAGTTGTTTGTATTGCTGACCAATGGCTGACGCGGGGGCTAAAAAGACCTGCGAAGGCTGTCCTTGTTCCACAATCCGGCCTTGATCCATAAGCACAATTTGCTGAGCTACATGGAGAGCAAAAGAAATCTCATGAGTTACAACAAGCATGGTACTGTCTTGATATTTCGCCAAATCTTCCATAACTACAAGCACTTCGCGTACAAGAATAGGATCAAGAGACGCCGTTGGTTCGTCCCACAGCATAAGCTCAGGTTCAAATGCCAAAGCCCGTGCAATCCCCACACGCTGCTGCTGTCCGCCGGAAAGTTCGCTTGGCTTATGATGCTGGTGATTCGTAAGTCCAACCTTTTCTAATGCCTGCAATGCCTTATCACGAGCCTCTTCTTTATCCAATCCATCCATAACCAAACCAAGCATTACATTTTCCAAAGTCGATAAACGGCTAATTAAATTAAAATGCTGAAAGACGAACCCGATTTTTTTACGCATTTTTCTAAGTTCAGCCGCCTCAAGTGTGAGCATCTCTTTGCCATTAAAAAGAATGGAACCTTGATCAGGTTCCACCAGCCTGTTAATTGTTCGAATGGTTGTTGATTTCCCACAACCGGAAGGGCCCATGATTACCACCGTCTGCCCTTTAGAAACGGTAAGACTTAAATCGTCTATGGCCTTTAAGGAACCAAAGTTTTTCCGAAGATGCTGTAAAGATAGCATGATTTTCCCTCCCTTGTTTTACGGAATTTTACTTGAATTTCATGACGCGCTGATTCAACTTTTGCCATAAACCGGGACGACCACTCGGAATAACAATTTCGCGCATAATCTCACGAAACGATAACCCAAGGGCTTCACCGGCTAAAATTTCATCATTAGAAACGGGATTCATCTTATCGGTGTAAACAGCCACAAGAAGGCCCAGGAAAGCACCAACAACAGGTACTCCCAGCCAAGGCAGATAAGGGATGCCACCACCAGATAAGATAAACATGCTTGTAAGCAATATTGCCCCCATAGCCATGCCGTACCGACGCTCCTTGGCAGTAAATAACAGGATCACACTCTGAATCATACTTGAAATGCCCTTTTTCTGCACCTTTTTGGCCAAACGTTGACGCTTATACACCGTCATCAAAGCTGTATGATCCAGTACTAAACAGACAACAGTAAAAGCAATCGCTGTAAGACCTGCCAAAATGGCTTTTACTTCGGCAAGCACACTCATGATCTGCCCACGCGGATCGGGTTCAATGACACCCAAAGCCGTAGAATAGAGCGAGGCATTATTATGACCGACTTCACTTTCAACAAGGGGCTGGACAGCTTCGGTACTGATATTATTCGTGGTCAGAATCTGAATACGTGCACCAGGAATCACCTGGCCCGCAATAAACTTGTCTAAAAGAGCAACGGAATGATTGATTTCATCATCTTTCATATTGGGTATGGCTGCCGCCATATATTGTAGCTGCGTTGTAACAAGCGGAATATTCACCTGCTGTACCTGAGCTAGCTGACTATTAATATCATTCAGGTTGCTCCTGGCACCGTTGGCGTCAAAAGACCTTAGCGTCTGAACAGCTCCCTGACCTTTACTTACGACATCATCTACAACGACTTTGGCCTGACGGGCATCACTTGCTACGTTACTTAAGGCATTCAAGGTGCTTTTTACATTATTCAATCCCTGCTGTGTTGTAGTTAAGTTACTAATGGCCCCGTTCACATCACCATTTAAAAGTTTGACGACTTGCAACGTATTGACAAGCGTTCCCATGGCTTTAGCCGAGTTATCGACTTGAGAGGAAAGGCTTGTCGTATCGATATTCGCCAATCCGCGCGTCGCATTTTGCATGGTATTACCCGCATTTTCAATGGCAGCGAGAGTTTGATCCATGGTACTAAGGCTTTTGTTGTATTGATCAAGGACGCCAAACGCCACTTTACTCATATTTTGAGCATTTTGAGCAAAACCCGGCACTTGGGAGACAAGCTTGCTTGTCTCACCCAGGGCGCTGCCGAGCTCTTTACGCGGAGAACGATAGGTCGCCACGCCGACTGGATTACCAACCACATTATTTACAAGTGAATAGGCCTCAAGATTCGTCAGATCAAGTGCATCGCCTTGCGTAATACTGCCTTCTGCACTCCCATCACTACGTACAGCACTCACAGATACAATTACGTTATTCTTGTCTGGCGCTGCACCGGACGCAGGCGGGGCTCCTGCCCGGCCTTGAAAAACGAGAATATCGCCTTTATGATAGACGCTGCCACTGCTAGGCGCCACAACAACTTGAGAGGCATAGGCCGTGAGAAATCGTTTTAACTCAATCATGGTGCTCACCATATACGTCATGTCATCATTTTTACCATCAGTAGATACATTCTGTGCTAATTCGAGCTTGAGATTCTGTTCCATGGCACGGGCAATATTTTCACCTGACCGAACTGGATTGGCAGGTTCACTGCCCACAGGAAAGCTGATTTCGATGACTTGATACTGATCAAGGAGGGTCTTGATCTGTTGCGTGACGGAATTATTCTTATTTGCATTCGTTAATAGCACACCAATCGAACCGCCATCATTAAAGGTAAATTTTACACCATCAATCTGGCCAATACGGGCCATAAGCATCTTCTTGGCTCCCTCAGGCACGCCGCGAACGGTAAGACGCGGCTCCGTTAATACACCAACGGCACTGCCGCCGGGAATGCTGCCAAAAATCTTATTCAAATTATCATAAGTCTCTTTGGTTTTAAGTGATTCAGGTAGTCCAATAAAAAAACTTGTCTTGCCTGAAAGCGTTGGACCCTCTTTAAATATTGCACTTGGCATGGTATCTTGAATAATTTTTTGAATATAGTCTGCGCTGTCCTGCTTCATCTCTTCGCGCACCGTAATAATGACATCATATTCACCTGAATCACCGACCAAATTGCCCAGCGTTTTGGAGAAATAGGCGTTCGACGCCATAGAGAGAGAACCTGCCGCAATCGAGCCAATAATAATACTCACAATGAGGAGAATCAATATATCTTTCTTCATGACGTCACACCTCTTTTTCCAATGACATTTCTTTTTTTATATCATTTCACTACTTGCAAATATATATTATTAATAAATTTTATATATACTTTATCGCCATGCTATTATATCACAAATCGCTATTAGTAGCTATACTTATGACTGTAAATATGCGAGGTAAAACAAGGAAATTGAATAAATCCGAAGATAAAAAAAGTCAAAGGCCAATGCCTCTGACTTCTTTTAATATGGTCGTTTTGTTTTCCAGCGGTTGTGCAGCCAAAACCACTCCCCTGGATAACGACGAATGTGCTGCTCAACAGTTGTTGTAACAATCTGTGTTGCAACAGCAATATCGTCATCACGATCCGCGGTTTTATGAACCCATACGGCTGGATAAATATGAATAGTGTGATTTCCTGTAGCCTCTTGGGTAATAAAAGCCGGAATAATGGGGGCATCTTTTAAACGGGCCAGTGCAGCAGGGCCTTGCGGCGTTGAAGCTTCACGACCAAAAAAATTTACAAATACACCATCCTGTCCGGCATCTTGATCAGCTAGTAAACCAATAATCATTCCTTGGCCGAGCAGCCGCACCATTTCACGGACACCACTTTTATATGTCACATGCATGCCAGCCAAGGTTCGATAGTCGTTAATAAACCGATCCATGGCCGCACTCGTCTGCTTTTGTACAACAGCAACAAGGGGAAACCCAAGCATTGCAAGGGCAGCCCCCATGATCTCCCAGTTTCCACTATGAGCTGTTGCAAGAACCACGCCTTTGTCTGCGGCCAGTGCAGCTTTTAAATGCTCTACACCGACCATTGAAACATGCGTAAGCATTTTTTCCGGCGTGATTTTCGGCAAATAAAGTACTTCCATGAACATCCGCCCAAAACGGGTGACACTTTGTTTTACAATGCCTGTAGCTTCAGCTTTCGTTATGTTCAGACTGAGCTCGGCATTCTTTACTGCCATATTCTTGCGCTTAGTCGGCACAATGAGCCAACAAAACTGCCCAAGCAGATTGCCAATCCATCGCCGAAGTCTATGGGGTAAGAGGCAAATGACGCGGCTAAAAATAATCACGAAAGTATACAAAAAACCATCTCCTACATGGTAAAGTTAATTCCATAATAACCAGCGTGATTACGAATACCGCCCTCAATCTTAAGCCCGGGAATAATAGATAACCGAGCACCATAATTGAAGGCACTGCCATCATATTCGGCAATTAACGTGGTGGCTGGAAAGGTACTTGCACCAGTAAAACCAATTGGATTAATGGTTTTCTCCAATCCGCCAAAAATACCATGATAACGTCCATTTCCATAGCCGGCATGAATACGAAACCCAAAAGGCAAGGTTTTACTTATTGCTAAATAGGAGGTTCGCTGATTTTTGTTAAAAGCATCTTCCACACCGACGGATAAACCGGGTAACAGCATCTGTTCCGACAATAGTGAATATTTAGCATTGAACAACATTTTATCGGCTTGTCCAATATAATGGAGATCTGCCACACCCACTTCAACACGCGGTACAACCCCCACTGCGACGTTTTGCACGGTACCCTCATGAACATGATCCACTCCCAAAGTAAACTGCCCTTCCTGCAAAATATCAGCTGTCTGCGTATTGATGAGTCCGGTAGATCCCTGTAAACTCGGTGCGGCCGTCGCCGTGGCAGTCATGAGCAGTCCGATACTTAAGGAAAATATCATTTTATTGATAAAATTTTTATTCATGAACAACCTCTTTCATGGATTAATGGAATAGGGGGACAGGGAATAATCAGGAATATGAATGAATTAGAGCGGGCCATGGGAATATCCCACGGCCCTAATGTTAAGTTTGAAAATTCCTACGGTAACCTGTTTTCGAGGTCATGAAGCTGCTTCTCCAGTTGCTTCACCTTTTTAAGTAAATCTGGAACTTTCGACAAAGCCGCCTCGACTTTGAGCCATTCCCGATGAGAGCGTGCTGGAAATCCAGCCTGAAAAGAACCCGCAGGCACATCCTTAATAGGTGCTGAGCGAGCGGCAAAAATACAATTATCACCAACCGTAATATGTCCATTGCAGCCTGATTGTCCGGCAAAAATCACCTGATTGCCAATTTGCGCACTGCCCGCAATGCCTACCTGGGCACAAAGAAAACAATCTTCACCAATGACAACATTATGAGCCAGATGAACGAGATTATCAATCTTGGTACCATCTTTAACAATCGTACTGCCTGTTGTAGCCCGATCAATACCGACATTGGCACCAATTTCTACACGATTCCCAATAACAACATTGCCCACTTGCGGAACCTTTTCATGCTTTCCCTTGACTGTGACAAAGCCAAAACCGTCACTGCCAATGACTGTATTGGCATGAATGATGACATCATGACCAATCTGACAAAATTCACGAATCGTGACGCTGGGATAAATTAAAACTGAACGACCAATCTTCACACCCTGCCCAATGTAAACATGCGGATAAATAATGGCATTGTCACCAATCACGACGTCATCAGCAATGACAACATGAGGTAAAATGGCTACATTCTTACCCATGGACACATTTTTTCCAATGACGGCGCTGGAATGAATCCCTGGTTCTATCACAGGCTTAGGCGTAAATAATTCCAATAAAGTCATAAAAGCAACACGGGGATTTTCTACAATAATAGCGGGTTTAGGAAAATTGGACGCTGCTTCAGGCGGAATAATCACAGCGCCAGCCGAAGATCGAACGGCTTTTTCAAGATGAGGCGGCACAGCAAAAGTAATCTGCCGTGCCCCCGCATCATCCAAATTGGTAACACCTTCAATAATTAACGAACCGTCACCTTGTAAATTCCCTCCCACCACATCAGCTAATTCTTGTAATGTTCTCATCACTTTGCTGGTGCTGGCGTTGCTGGTGCTGCCGGCATTTTAGCAATCACGTCATCTGTAATATCTACGCCGCCCTGCGCGATACTATTTTTATAAATGACAATGCTTAACTTTTTGTCTTTTGAAACTTGTTCTAAGGTCTGCTTAATATTGCTATCAATCTGCCCTTCAAGATCTTGCTTGGTTTTTAAAAAGTCGCCATAAGCTGCTTCCTGACGTTTCTTAAATTCGTCCTCACTAATCGTCGTTTTATCTTTTTCTAACTGATCGCTCAATTCCTTGCCCTTCGCATTCAATTGATCCTGCAAGGCCTTGACTTGCGGACTATCTGACATAACCTTATTGACATCAAGAATGCCAATAGCAGGCTGAGTGCCGCAACCACCAAGCAACAGGGTCGTTCCGAGCAATAGTGAGACGATTACTCCTGAAAATTTTATTCCCATCTAAACGATTCCTCCAATCCAATGTGACTTAACTCTATTATACGCCATTTATTTATTTACTAAACTGACTAATCACTTCGGCGGTAATATCGTCTGCAGTAATATTCGCAGTCACATTTGTCACAACGAGTTCATATCCCTTGGCTAGTGCTATTTTTCCACAGTCATTTTCTATATCTTGAATCATAAAATCCTCGAGTGCGGCGATTTTGGCTTTCAAACGATTAATGGCTTGAAGTTCATCAGATGACAAACCTGATGACTCCGCAGGAGGTTCTTGAACAGACCTGTCAGCAGCCGTTGGCGCAACTGGCGGAGCAACAGGGACGAGCTCGGCTGTTACTTGCTGCCCATAACGATCCATCTCAGCTGTCGACTGTTGTTGCAGTTCTGCTAACTTAGCCGTCAAAGCGGTCGAAAGCTGCTGCTGCCGAGCTGCCAGCTGATCACTTTTTTCCTGACGAAGTTTCTCTAGTTTATCTTGCAAGGCCTGTCCCTCTTCTTTTGATAACTGCAAAGTTTTTAACTTAAGCTGAAGGTCAAAGATAGAAGGCTGATATTCTTTATCTAACGCGGCACTATAAGCATCGTATTCATCAGAAGACTGCTTACGCAAAGCGGCGTATTTTTCATTAAAACCAGCATTGAGTTCGGCATGTTTCGCGGCCATTTTTGCTTGATATTGCTGTTGCTGCTGATCCGACCCAGTCGTCATATCAAGAGGTGCCTGATCAGGCACCTCTTGATCTACCGCAGTTTGAGCAGCCTGCTCCGCTAAAACCTGCTGATTGGATAACAAGGTGTTTAACTCTTTCTGCAAAGCCGCTCGCTCCCGATACTTCGGATGAGACTGTAGGGCTTTATCCATATCAATGACGGCGAGCTTGAGCCCGGACTGGACCGGCTCGGTCACAGTCTTGGACGCACAACTGCTTAGAAGTAAAAGGGCCCCAAGACACAGCAGGCAGGTGAAAAGAGGAAAGGAAACAGGAAACAATTTGGCCTTCATCAAATCACCACTTTCTAAAAGGAAGACCGAGCACAGCTTACACCGGCTCGGCTAATTTTCCTGTGCTGTTATTTGCCGGAAATTTTCTTAATGACATCATCCGTAAGATCCTGACCGCCAAATACAACGGTGCTTTTATCAAGAACAATGGTGATCCCTTTCGTATCTGCTACGGCTTTAATAGCATTATCAATTTGAGTACGAACAGGCGCAATCAGTTCCTGCTGTTTCAATTGCAGCCGCTGCTGCGTCTGGCTATAATAATCTTGCTTTTCTTTGTCATTCATTGTGGCTGATTTCTCATCAAAATCTTTTTTTGCTTGTGCCACTTCGTCTTGCATCTGCTGATCAATTTTGGCTAAATCAGGATGCTGTTGAAAAACTAAGTTGCTATTGACTACGCCAATGTTGGAGGATGGATTGCCTGATGCCAATGCCATTTTCCCACCACTTTGCGTAAGAGCGATACCTGCTACACCGATTAAGAATAGTATGGCAACTCCCAAGGAAACCAATCGTACCATTTTTTTGTTTTTTAACATATAAACCCCTTCTTTCTGTCCTAAGCAAGATTAAACTTACCTTGTTTTTCTAGTTCATTATAGCAAGGACCTGCCAGACATTCAATCATTATCTTCCGTTCCTTAAAGACTGCCAACAAGCCTGAGATAGCTTTCATGGCTATTGAAAACATATTCAGCGCTAAGATACTCATGAATTTTATAGCGCAGCCCAACTTCATTAAAAGAACCGGCGGGAACTCGTTCGATACGCAGGCTATAATTGGGACCCAGTTCCTGCTCGATAAATAATTGACTTCGCTCATCTGTCATATTGTACTTAAACCCGGCCTGTGTTTGCTTCGTAAACTGATGGCCCCAGCCAGGCATAAATACCCATCGTACGGAACCGGGTATAAAAGTGCCTTCCATAAAGACTTCATCTTTTGGTGTTATCCATTTACCTGCATGGATCTTCACGGATGTATTATCGATTTTACGTCCCATATCCAAATAGCCTTCAACAAAGAATTTATATTTCGTCGTATTGGCGTTCAAAGTAATACTTGTCGTGCTGGCTGGCAGGATTTCCGGCTTAAAAACCAACCCATACCGCTCTGTCACAGGCAAGGCAGTGACTGCATGTAAAATTTTTTGTTCGAAGTAATCTTTATGGCGCTGTACAAAGGAAATAGGTAATCCCCGTAAGTTTTGACCCAGTTCATCTGCTGATTGCTCGGCTTCGCTCAGTAAAAAGTTCGGCAGGGTTTTTGACCCGACAGAGACATTGACAGCTTGAATAACTTCACCGACTGGACTTAATGTCATCTTGATGACTGTTACAGGACCTGACTGAATTTCAAAAGCGGCCTTAAATTCCGGCAGTCTATCAGCAATAAGTTCCCGCAAATTGTCTTTTAAAATACTCCCTGCCCAATCGACGGCATCAATAGGTAAGCCAACAAGAGTATCATCGGTTTTACCTGATAAAGCAGTAAGCTGACTCGCTGCAAGATTTTGCATTTCTGGTGAAAGACCGATAAAATTTGTTTCAATCTTCACCTGATGAACCACATCGCCCCATGGTTCAATCGTCACTTGGATGCCTGTTTCCGTGTCTGGAATAATCGTGACGTTTTGCACAGAGTATCCCACAAGGACCCGTTCGAAAACCTCGCGAATTACTTTTTCGTAGGAATCTTTATTTAAGTTGACTTCATCCAGTGATTTACCAAGCAAAATATGCTGCCCAACCATAGCGATACTGTCAGCCATCCGCTTGGACACCTTGTCTGGAGGTGGCGCTGTCGTGGACGTGACCTGGACAGAAAGACTTTCTACAACACTGCTTTGTGCCTGGACTACGGAGAATCCCATCAAAAGCAGCAAGCAGCAACTAAGTAGTACCCATCGCTTCACTCCAAAGATAACCGTCACCCCCTAGAAGAAAAGTCAGGTCATAGACCTGACTTTCAACTTTGTAACTTAGAATTGTCCACCAAAACTAAAGTGCGTTTTGTTGCCTTCTTCACCTTTTGCCAAATCAATCCGGATCGGACCGAGTGGGGTAGATACACGAATACCAACACCCACGCTCGTTTTCAAGTCATTAAGCTTGTACCCTTCGCCATTCCAAGCATTACCGGCATCAGCAAATACAACGCCTTGGACTTTTTTCACAATCGGGAACCGATATTCTGCTGAAGATGTCAGCATCTTTGTTCCTTTAAACTGATCATCATCATAGCCGCGCAGTGTATCCGAACCGCCGACAGAAAATTGGTTAGTCTCGGAAATATCACCTGTGGCATAGCCACCTGCAACACGCAAGGCAATGACATGATCGTCATTAATCTTGAAATAGTGACGTGCCTCAGCAGTATATTTATTAAAATTAAAATCACCGCCTAAACCTTTGCCGGCAAATTCACCGCTCAACTGAAAACGGCTGCCTTCCGTCGGATTAAACACGTTGTCGCGATCATCAAAAACGCGCGTTAACGTAACACTGCGTGTCAATCCGAAGTTGTCCTTCAAATAACTATCGTAATTGCCGTAAGTTGCATCTGTTGCGGTCGGATTCGAGTAATCAATCGGACCGGAAACCTGGCTAACCCACGAATCTTTACGATTTTTAAAGGTAATATAGTTTTGCAAATATTCGCCTTGCGGACGACCCAATGTCACCTCAAAGCCCTTACGATTTTTATCATACGTTGACCGCGTCGCGCGGTCATCGTAGGAACCATTCGTGCTCAGACCATAATCGGTGTATTGATTGGTCATGTTGTAAATACTGAATCCAATCGATGTTTGCTTATCATCCAACCAGGGATGGGTGTAATCAAATTCATAGTTCTTGCTGCTGGCATTACCGCCAAATTCCCAGTGAATCTTAGCCTTATCGCCTGTACCACCTAAATTATTATCACCTAACTCGATAATACCAACAAGACCATCACTTTGACTATAGCCGCCACCAATGGAGAAAGTACCTGTTTTTTGCTCCACTACATCAGCTTCTAAGGAAACTGCATTAGGATCTTTGCCTGGATTGAGTTTCATATTAACATCTTCAAAATAACCCAGGTTGTACACTTTTTGCATGCTGCGACGAGCAAGTTTGGCATTAAAAGGTTCACCAGGTTTAATGGTCATTTCACGCGTAATGACATAATCCTTCGTTTTTTCATTGCCTTTAATGACAATGTTCTCAAGCATGCCCTCATTCACTGTCACAGTAAGCACACCCGCCGGGCTGACGCTGAGATCACTGACTTTGGCTAATATATAGCCCTGATCATGATAATACTGTTCAATAGCCCGCATATTATCATTTAATGATTTGGTGTTAATAATCGTATTCGTTTTAGCCTGAATCAAGCTCTTGATTTTTTCTGTCGTGACTTTCGTATTTCCTTTCACAACAACATCACTGAGCGGTGGATTTTCCATCACCGTATAGACGACTTTCACACCTTCAGGCACTTCCGTAAAATTAACGACTACATCAAAAAAATAACCTAAATCATAAATAGACTGCATATCCTGCTTGATAGCAGCACTTGCCAACACGTCCCCTGGCTTTACCTTAATTGCTGATAAGATGGTGCTTTCAGCAACGGTAGTATTGCCTGTAACCGTAACAGATGTTACTGTTTTACCAGTAAAATCGGCCGCCAGTGCCGGCGCAATAGCATTGATTACAAAAACGAGGCAGAAAAAAGCTGCAACAACAAGTTGTCCATAGCGCCGTTTATTCATGCATTACCTCCTTATGAAGTTACTGACCACGTAATGATTTTCCTGCCGCCCGAATAAGTTGGTTCATTTCTCCAGGCTTGACGACCTGTTGAGCAGACACTTCCTTGTCACTTGCCGCAGGACTTGAAGAAACAACTACATTTGTTTCTTTGTGAACAACCTCCGCAGTAGATACGGGCGGCACACTAGAAACAGCCCGGGATGCGGATTCTGGAACAGTCATAGGGGATGAAGGGACTGGCTGCGAAGTTGGAGAAACAGGGGCTGGCATGGCTGGAGGCACTTTGCGTTCCTCTGTTTGGGCTAACTTTTCTTGCAACGGCTTACCTTGATGCAAATAAAAATAAGCGCCACCAATACCACCGGAAAAAAGCAGGCCAGCTAAAGCAAAAGCAAGGGCCTGACGAATCAAAGGAACAGATTTCCCCTTGATGGCAGACTCATGGAGATGCTGCAGCTCCGCTTGGGCCAGCATCAAATCCAGCTTGCCGCGTGTATCTTTTTCACTGTCAAAAGCCTGTTCTGCTCGGTGCAGCCATTGTTGGGCCGACCGTAAATGTGAAACTACTTTCCCTTTTAATTCACCCATATGGACCACCTCTATTATAACCACTCTATACAATCCTGGGAAGAGGCCAGATTCTGGTGATTGACAATCGGTCATATTTATCCATTACTGCGTAAAAACAATAATTTGCTCGTTCAATCTCTACCAAACAGCTGTTTTTTGCATTCTCACGCGTTTCTACAAGTTCATCTTTACCAATTCTGCATAAGTTTCGACATCATGCCGCGAATACGCCGCACACCCTGTTTCTGTAGCCGATAAAGATGGGAAGTGCTCACGTTGAGTGTATTAGCCAATGCCTTCGGCTCCTGTTCTTCTAAATACATCCCGCTAACAACAAGCTGTTCTTTTTGGGGCAGACGGCGCAAAGCTGTTTTCAGTTCATCGACAAGAAAATGTTGTTCTGCCTGCTGCGCAACGCTTGGTGAAAGATCTGCTAAACAATCGCCCAATGTGCCTGACGCTGTATCCGCTTCAAGGGGACTTTCCATATAGGCACAATTCTGTTTGCCTTCTTTTTGAATAAAGTTCAACATACGCCCGCGAATACGATGAACGGCATATAAACTAAAAGCAATCCCCCGCTTAGGTTCATAATTTTCTGCTGCTTCAATCAGGCCGACGGTCCCTTCCTGAATCAAATCCATTACAAGGTTCTCGCTGGCTTTAAAACGGGCAACTACTTTAAATACCAGCGGCTGATAATGCTCAATAAGCTGCCCGCGAGAGCGAACATCCCCTTGCTCTTTATAAGATTGCCATAAACTCTGCTCAAGATCAGGTGACAAAAGTTCAATCTTATTTAATTCCTGCAAATATTCATGAAGATTCATTTTCATCATCCAATCTAATTAAATCGATCTAAAATTGATATTTTGCAAGGGCATCCACTTTATAGTGATGAAGTGAATCCTGCGAGGTTCCAATACTAAACTGCTGATTAAATTCATAGCGGAAACCAAATTTTTGGGAGGTATGATCAATGCCCATCGAATAATTGACAAGTAATTTATCTGTAAGGTATTTACTTACTTCAAGATCATACACTTCCTGCGTAATGGATGATTGGCTGGAAGATCCGCTCACTGTATCATAGTTATGGACAACATGAAAATCATCAAACCCAAAGATTGAGCGGAGTGAATTTTCAACGGGACTAAATAATTGCGATTCCAATCCAAAAGTCACCAGACTATCCATTTGATCGCGGCCAAAATTGTTATCCCGTCCATTCACAAACTGTTTATCGAAATAACGATTACGCAAGGTTAAGAGCGACATAATTTGCGGCTGACTGAGCGCTGGGTTTGATGTCAGTTTAAAATCCATTTCCGTAGCAGGACCATTGATAGCCAGTGTGACCGTCGTTTGTTGAATTTGATACTTCGAAGTGAGATGAATGACTGGAATTAGCAGCCCGCTATGAGGAACAAATTCCGCTGTTCCTGTCTCGATGGTAAATGGCGCTGTTAAATAGGTCAACTTACCATGACTAACTGTGAATTTTCCAGTGGGCATGGGCCGCTTGAGACTCCCGCCAATATTGACCTTCCCATCTACATTGAAATCATACAAATAGGGATTATAAAGCCGCAAATTTTTTCCTGCTTCCACATCCACATTCAGTGCCAAGTCAAAAGCAGCCGGTTTGATCTCCGGAATTGCCGGAATATCAATGTCATCTTGCTCAAGCCGGATTTTCCCACTGAGCAAGGGCTGACCACTTGCCGAAGTTAAGGCAAGTTCGCCACTCACAGGACCGTTAAAGTTCGTATGCCTGATACCCAATTGATTGAGTTTCATTTTCAAGTCATAATCAGTGAGTGTCTTTCCTTTCAGCAGGGCTGACCCCGCCAAGGTAAAGTTACCCTGACCCATTTTCCCCTGAAAGGTATTTATAACTATTTTATCACCTTCAAAGTGAATATCAAGAGTTAAATCGGTCATAGCATCTTTTAATGACGCAAATTTAACAGTTCCCTTCTGAACAGCCAAGTTACCAAATAATTTCGGCTGACTAGGTGTACCATTAATTACCAGATTCCCCTGCGTAGCTCCACCCGCCCAAGCAATTTGGCTCGTCATAAAGGGCAGGATACCGAGATCCGCCTGATCCAACATGATCTTGACGTCCATTTCATTATTACCAATCAGCCTGTTACTGATCGAACTGAAATGAGTCGGGAAATTAAAGGACGGACTGAGAGACTCTTGTTCCTTAGTATTTTGTATCGGAATGGTGCCTGTGGCGCTGACCACATAGGCATCCTTGGTCAAGGTAATCTGATTGATATCAATAAGTTTATTTGTAACAATAAAACTGCCATTGAGACTATCAAACTTTTGATTGTCAATACTACCGTTTTGGACGCCTACCGAAACAGCAGCTGTAGGATTTTTAATATCTCCTGTGACTTCAACAGAAACGAGAGCATCGCCATGAACTGGAATATTCATATCCAGCCAAGCTGGAAAAAGGCCGCTGTCAATGCTACTTCCATATACATTTAAATGCACGGGACCATTTAGATCAGCGGTTCCCGTAATAATTAAATGTCCGGCCCCTTGCTTAGCCGCAAATTGGTTAATTGAAATTACATGATTTACCATTTCCAGATCTAAATCGACGGAATCAAGCGGATAATTTTTGATGGTTCCCCCTGTCAAATTGCCTGTTAGAAAAACCGTCGGATTATCAAGACTTCCTGAAGCCCGAATTTGGCCATTAAGCTTTCCCGTGACTTTATCTGAAGCGATATCAAACAAGGGCGCCAATTGGCTAACTGATCCGTTGCTAAAATTCGCTGTACCTGAAAGGGTTCTATTCTGAAGATTCATCCCGCCACTTACCTGGACGAGTCCCTCACCTTGATGAAATTCTAAGGCGGGTATCCGAATATCTTGACCATCAAGCAAAACAAAGCCTGAAACATTGGTAATTTCCTGACCCTTGACAGTCAGTTTTTGAGCTAACAGCTGTCCATCAAAAATAGGATGATCCGGCGTTCCTGTCAGTTGTCCGGAGAAATTCGCCCGGCCCGTAAGAGGATAAGGAAAATCCAGTCCCAAATGGTTCATGCGAATATTTTTAATGTCCACAGCAAAATTCATGACTTGATTGTCATCGATTGTTCCTGACAATTCCAAGTCGCCTGGTAAAGAATGAACCGTCAAGCGATCAATCTTTGTCAACCCTTGTTTACGTACCAGCAACGCTTCGGCATGTCGCACAAGATAGCCGCGATAACTGCCATCAGTAAAATAAGCAGCTACCTTAGCATCTGGATTAGCTAATGGACCGCTCAGCAAAACATCGGCATCTACATTGCCTGTAATGTCTTGATCAGGCGCTAAAAATTTCACCAAATCTTCTGCTCGTGCCGCATGCGTTGTAATGGCTAACTGAACAGCATGATCGCCTGTAAGACCCATGGTGCCACTGACTTGGTGCGTCGTAATAACTGGAGGAATACGGAAATCAGCTTGATTTTTCCAGAAGGGTTGATTATAAGTAAGCGTTGCATGATCAATGGATACTTGCTGAGATGTTGCTGTAAACGCCCCGGTAAGAGTATCAAAAGGCTGATTCAATACCTCGCCATTTTCAGCCGAAAATTGAGCTGCAACAAGTGGTGCTGTTCGAGTTCCTGTCACATGCCCATTGACAGTAACGGCTCCCTTAATAGACGCATCTGTAAAATTCGGTGCCAGGGAATCGGCCTGAATCTGTTGGGCCATGACAGAAAGATCCAAATTATCTCTGCCGACAGTACCTTGAGCTAAAAGCTTTCCCCCTGCTACAACGGCTGATGCCTGATCAATCAGTATATCGCCGGCAGCGGTTTTAACAAAAGCCGTTTGCAAGTTATAAAAAGGCACAGCTTGAAATGTTCCTTCCGTCATAGCTACCTGCGCAGACACGACCGCCTGAGCCGGATCGAAAGGACCGCTTACGTCTGCATCAAAATCACTATAGCCTGAAACAGGAATATTGGCAGCAATGCCCAGTGCAGCACTATCAATATGGCGACCTGAAAGATGCAGGGAACCTGTCGCGCTAGCTAAATCCACCTGCCCATTCCCGGTAAGAGTTCCACCAAGCAGATCGGCTGACAAATGTTGAACAGACAATTCTTGATTGGCTAAATGAATATGCGCACGCCCTTGATTCACTGCATAGCCTTCGGCCTTCAGATTCTGAACACTGACTGTGCCGTCAATGACAGGCTGAGACACGCGCCCTGCGACTTGGAAGGCTACGTTGAGCTGTCCTGCGGCTTCGATAGGCAAAGGAAGGGCGGATAGATCTAAATTCACCCCTGTGATGGATAAGTGAATAACAGGCTCATCCGTATTGAACAGCACCTGCCCGCTAATGGCGAAGGGCTGGTCACCCAATGTGGCCTCCGTATGATAAAAATCCAGGCAATCTTGCGTAAAGGTAACAAAACCATGAATCTGTTGAAGTTCACGTCCATCAAGACTAACGGCAATTTCCTTCAGTTCACTTTCACCGGAAAAAACAAGCGGCTTATCTTTTTCACTCACTACAGACAGTGTAAAATTCGCTAGCTTTCCCTCATGTACTTGAATTTTCTCCAATTGAGACTGACCACTCAACAAAGGTAAAAAGGACTGCAAATCAATCAGGGGCGCCTGAATGCGCAGATGATGGGTTCCGCCATCATTCAGTCGACCTACCACAGTAAAGGCATTGCCGCTTACCTCCCCAGCAAGATCAACGGCAGCGGCCGATGCATTTTCTAAGTTGACCTTACCTGTTAAGTGATCCAACGTCCAGCTTCCTTGGGGCAGCGTTAGATTAACGGACCCTTGATCAATATCAATTAAACTGCGCAGCGAAGGCTGATCTGCTGGCTTCTCCTTCAAAAGCTGATCAACATTCCATTTGCCATCGGCTCCCTCAGTAACAAATAACTGCGGAGTAGCTATTTGAATTTCTTTAATCATATGTATAGCGGGCTCATGTCCCCAAAAAAGCTCCCACAATGAAAAAGAAACTTTCACTTCAGGGCTTATTAAAATGGGTTGGCCCTCTGAATCTTCAATTTCTACCTGCTGAAGAGTCATGCTCGTCGGAGAATTTATAACAATATTGCCAATTTTTACAGGCTGCCCCAGTGACTTAGAAAGTTGCTGCGCAATGTCTGTCGTAATATTCTGCAGCACTGGCTGACTCTGGTTATGCCAAATGAGTGCACCACTGACAAGCACGGCAAGGATGAGGCTGAAAAATAGCCATGCCTTTCTCTTCTGCATAATAAACCTCCTGATGAATCGGATTAAAAGATAATTCGACAAGTCCCCCCTCCCATCCTCCTCTGTGTCATACATGAAAAAAGCTCTCGCCAAAAAAAGCGAGAGCTCCATTTTAAAACCGACTAGATACCAATTCCCATGGCCTTGTCCAGTTGTGCTTTACTTGTATTATAATCGTATAAAGCTTGAACATTATTGGTTTTTGCCAAAGTCAAAGCCGACTCAGCATCCATAACATCCAAATTTGTACCAACACCTGACGCATAGCGAACTTGCGCGATATGATAGTTTTCTAATGCCTGATCTACCGTAACCTGTGTTGTTGCAATCCGTTTTTCAGCATTTCTCAGACTCAAATAATCCTGACGAACTTCGAGTTCAATGCCGTCTTTCGTTTGCTTCGCTTGATGCACTGACTTGTCTACAGAAGAGGTAGCCGCTCTGACTTTAGCTTTCGTAAGACCGGCATCAAAAATGTCCCAGCTGGCAGTCACGCCAACAGACCAATTGTTATTATCTGTACCAAGCAGATGTGTATCATTCCAGTCTTCACTTGCGCCTAAACTGACAGCAGGCTTCTGGTTACTCTCAGCAACACTGATCCCTTCTTTGGCACTCGCAATACTAATGTCAGCCTGCAGACTCTCGGGGCGATGCTTAAGAGCATAATCCACACATTCCGTCACAGGCGTAGAGAATTTCTTATATTGTAATTCCTCTTTGACTTTCAGCTCTGTTCCCATAGGAAGACCAATAATGTTATTCAAACTGGCTACAGCCAAATCGTATTTGTTTTGTGCCTCAAGCAAAGTTTGCCTGGCATTCGCCAAATTGACTTCAGAAAGAAGTACGTCAGACTTGGCGACAGTTCCGACATCGAACTGAGCCTGTACATTATTCAAATGGCCTTCTAAATCATTTACTTCTTCCTGGTTCACCTTCACAAGGCTCTTGGTTTGCAAAATAGAATAATAGCCATTGGTCGCATTTAACCGAAGTTGCTGCTTTGTTGACACAATACTTAAATCGGCGCTATTTAAGGCCAGTTTAGCCTGATTAACTTGTCCTTCAACAGAACCCCCTGTATAAAGCGGTAGAGTCAGACTGACTTTATTATCAAATTTATTACTCACTATGTATTGATTTTTTGTTGATTGTGACGCTGCCGTACTGGCACGCCCGCCTGAAAAAGTATAATTTAATTTTGGCTGATAGCCTGTTTGAGCTTCGTTAAGCGTTTCGATTGCCGCCTCACGATCCGTCTCAGCCATTTTCACTGACGGATTATTCTTAAGTGCTAAGGCTACACTGTCATCCAAGGAAATTTCTACAGGTGCCGCCCAAACGGTTGAAGCACTCCACATCAGCGTACTGCTAAACAGCATTAAGGCGATACTTTTTTTTACAAAAGATTGTTTTTTCACTTTCATTGCTATTTTTAATCCTCCCCGAATGTAATCAACGACTTGCTGACTCTTTAGTCAATACAGATTTATTATAGGGCTCTTCATAAAAGGTGTCAATGATTAAAACAGGCGGCGAATGCCAAAATAAGTATTTTTGTCCGCCTGCCGATTGACACTGTCTGTTTGCCCCACAAGAGCCATATTATCCGATAGTTTGTACTCTGTCCGAAGTCTCACTTTGACTTCATTGGGATCATAGACATCCACGGAAAAACGTAAATCATCGCTGAGGTGTGTGTCTAACCCCACACCGGCCTTACCGCTTATAACTCCAAATCGCTGGGCAAGACCATCATTTTCGCTTCCTATCTGAAAGTCCAGCTTACTCGTTTCCCCCACATTGTCCACCCCAAGAACAGCAAAATCCTGGGGCGATGTGTAAACCTTAAAATCAGCATTACTGCGATATTTTTCTGTATGCGGATTATAGAAAAAATCTAAGCCACCAGTCGTATGAATATCGCCGACTTTACCTAAAAGTCTGTTTGCCTTTTCACTGGCCTCCCTGGCATTTTGCAAAGTATCCTTGATATTCTGAGCTGTTTTAGGATCTGTTGCCACACCTTCGAAAGACTTTGCCATATTTTCAATGCGCTCACTCGTCAGCTTAATATTATGGACGGCAGCCGTCAAGTCGGCTGCTGTCTGTCCATTGTTATCTACGCGGGCCACCATACTATCCATCCGTCCGGCAACACTATTCAAACTTTCGGCCATGGCTTTCAAATTTGCTACCATGAGATGAACATCTTGCTCATTATTGACTGCCATGCGCGCTAAACTGGCTGATAAAACATTGAAGTTATCTGTAATAACCTTCATATTAAGTGCTGAATCCTTGAGAGCTGCTTTGACTTTTTCATCGCCAATAATATCATTAAGCGACTGTACTAAGGCATGAACATCAGCGAGCACCCTGTCAGCCGAGCTAATCAAGTTGGCAATCCCCTGCGGATCTTCACCAAATACAATAGCGCCCGCTGCGATGGTACTCCCATTTCCCACAGCAGGTGGCACAATACTAATAAATTTTTCTCCAAGCAGACCATCTGTGCCAATGGTAAAATGCGATCCGTCAGGAATCTCGGTGCCTTTATGAATACGAACGAGCACTTTAATGCCCTCAGGTGCAATGGTTACCGTTTCTACCTGGCCGACTTCTACTCCGGCAAAGCGTACCAGATTCCCCTGGGTCAAACCGTTTACGTCATGAAACATGGCATAAACGGGATAGCCCTTGTCGCCCAAACTGAAACGACTGAGACCAAACAACATGCCTGCCAGTAACACAATAGCCGATAGAGTAACGGCTCCTACTTTAGCTTCTGAATTTAAACTCACAGGGACTCCCTCCCTTTCGCCAGTTTAGCCTTTCTCACACCATGGATAAACCGCCAAACAAGTGGATCGGCACTTGTTTTAAATTCTGCCGGCAAGCCCAGCGCAATGATTTGACCATCATGAATCATGGCCATACGATCCGCAATGGTAAAGGCACTCTCCATATTGTGTGTAACCACAATACTCGTAACGCACAAACGACGCCGCGTATTGACAATGAGACGATCAATCGTAGCCGACATAACGGGGTCGAGTCCTGCTGAAGGTTCGTCATAAAGCACGATCTGAGGATCACTCGCGACAGCTCTGGCCAAGCTCACCCGTTTTTTCATGCCGCCTGACAATTCGTTCGGCCAGTCATTTTCATGACCGAACAAACCGACTAGCCGCAGTTTACGACGCACGATTTGTTGAATCTCATCCTCATTTTTCGTCGAATGTTCACGCAAACCAAAAGCTACATTTTCGCCTACTGTCAAGAAATCGAACAAAGCCGAATATTGAAAAACCATCCCCATTTGCAGGCGAACCTGGTTCATTTCGTCTTCTGTCAAAGAAGTAATCTCGCGATCATCAAAATAAATCTTCCCACTTGTTGGCTTTAAAAGTCCAATGAGCAAGCGAAGCAAGGTGCTTTTACCTGAACCGCTCGCTCCGATAATCACCATAATTTCACCTGTATCAATGGTTAGGCTAATATTTTTTAAAATGTCCCGTCCACGCATAGTGACACTGACATTTTCTAACCGAATCATAGCTTCCCCTCGCTGTTCTTACGGACTAAAAACCGTTAATAGAGTAAGAGTGATAAGAAATAGTTACTAACAAAAATCAAAATAATGGCCGTCACCACAGAACCTGTCGTAGCCTTACCAACACCTTCGGCGCCATTCTCCGTTGTCAAACCCTTATGACAACCAACAAGAGCAATAATCACGCCAAAAAACATGGCCTTAATTAACCCACCCATAACATCATTTGGAATACAAAAAACCCGGATGGAATGTACAAAAGCAAAATGCGTAATACCGGCATACTGCGTTGCCATGAGATATCCGCCAATTGTGCCAATAACATTGCCGAAAATAACGAGGACAGGCATCATCATGACACAGGCTAACAGCCGGGGCACAACAAGATAAGCAATTGGACTTACAGCCATCACTCGCAGGGCATCAATTTGTTCTGTCACCTTCATGGAACCGATCTCTGCCGCAATGGCAGCACCGACACGCCCAGCTACAACGACACCAGTCAGAACGGGAGCCAATTCACGCCCCATGGCAATAGCAATAACACCTCCAACAGATGATTGAGCACCATACTTAATAAATTCGTGAGCAATTTGTACGGTCATGACCATGCCGGTAAATAACATCGTCAATAGTACAATAGGCAGCGAATCCGCACCAAGATGAGCCATCTGACGCAACAAGGGCTTGGCTTTTACTGTATGTACAACAGCAAAAGAACTGCGAACCATAATGGCCGTTCGCCCACTCACTTCAAGCACATTTAGGACTACTTTCCCTATTTTCTCAAGTAATTTTATCACCATAACGGCCATCCTCACTACATTAAATGCAAGTAATGAACTTTGTATTTATTCCCTATGCCAAACAAGTTTTCCTGCAATTTTTGACTGAACAAAAAAAACACCCCAACGGGGTGTTATTTACTGACATTCAAAACAACTTGCGCATCACCATCAATGACATAATCTGTTGCCAGAGAGGTTTTGTCTTTTTTATCATTCCCTATTAGTTTCTGATCCATGACAGCTGTCTGAGCCAAATTTGCTTGCTGATGATTATTTTTGGCTGTTGTTGATGAAGGAGCTGTCGTATCACCGGATTCAGCGCCAGTATCAAGAACTTCAACAACAAGATCATTATTCCGGTCACGATGAACAAAATCATCAATTTGATCGGAAAAACTGCGTAATTTTTTGTCAGGCTTGAGCATGTCCATATCAATGCCTTGACGTTTTAATAACATCTGTGTAAGCGGGACCATGCCGCCGCCACGGACTTCCAACATGAGCGATCCCGTCGACTGATTTTTTGGCACGACATACGAGATGGTTCGAACAATGCTTGCACCGCGATAAGGCTTGAGGGTGACATCAATATTGACACTGTCACCTGGCTTTACAACCGCATTGCTGGCAACCTTAGCTGACATCAGCGTTGCGGTTTTCCGGGCACTTTCTACCGTTACATTTACTTTAACATCAAATAAATCAACCGGATTAAACCGATTGTTTGTCAACATGTCAAGCGCTTCGTGAAGCTCGGCAACGGAAATCTCACTTAGTTTAGCCGGAGTGTAAAATAGATTCTCTCTTTTCACGCCTTCATCAGGAAGGCCGCGACCTGTAATTTCAAAGCTGACCTTGGCTGTTCCGCCACCATCACGATCCATAGCCTTTTGAATGGTGTTATAAACACCCGTAGCCCCTAAAATAGGCGCAAGGGCTTCGTCACGCACCACTTGATAATCAGACTCTACTGTACGCTGCAAATCTTGATCAGTCACAGACACCCGAAAGGGAATAATATAGGGGTATTGATGAAGCTGACCAGCTATTCCAGTACCACGATCCTGATTAATTGTCCCCACCAGATCACCTGTCGTACCGACTTTAAAAGGACTGTCCAGGCTGCTTACTGTCGTGTAAATATAGGCATTTGTCGCTAAAAAATCAACAAAACCTTTTTGTAAAAAAGGATGACCAAAAGCAACAAATTTATCCCCGTCAACATAGGTCACTGTCCCTAATGCACCAATATTGACGTCCCCACGCACAAGCTCTACGCCAATGGAACTTCCTGGTTCGATAGCTCCATATTGGGTCCCTGCGGGAACATCCCCCACTTCAAATGGAACAAGATGAAAAGGTTCAAGCTGAGTCTGTAAGTATTGGAGGGTTTGACTGTTATAACCAGACACCATGAGAGGAGTCGTAAGCGGCTTTGCGTTTTCCAGCTTCTCATCCTTGATGTCAGGCTCAGTTGGTGGAATCAGCTCCACACTGGGCTTTGTAATATCGAGATTTTTTAGCATGTCAGCAATAGGCGTAACCATACCCACCCTATGATCCGCTAGCGACCAACCATAAGCAATAGCACCAATCAGTTTACCACCGATATAAACAGGACTGCCACTCATGCCTTGCGCAATACCACCTGTGCGATTAATGACATCCCCAGATGTACGAACAAGGATCAAATCACCGCCTGCTGCTCCCTTGCCTTTCATGATGCCAAGAATTTCTACATCAAAATCCTCTATTTTCGTACCTTGAACAACTGTTTTTCCTATGCCGTGCATGCCTGCCTGCAATTCGTTAATAGGCAAAATGGCAGGTGCTGCCCATCCTGCCGTCAGCGGAAAAAGCCATGCGGCCAGCAGTCCTATGAACAGCACCCGTAACGTGGTAAACAAACGGATCATCCTTTCTATTTGCGCTGCACCTGCTCGATGCGAACGAGTACATCTCCTGTATGAATCATATCGCCAGGATGAACGAGCACTTCTCTTACGATTCCGTTGACATTGGCCCGTGTAGCGGGTACCGGTCCGACTGGCGTTTCAATCATCACAAGGGGAACTCCCACCTTCACCTCTGTGCCTGCTACAACCAACCTTTCTGACAAAACCTTGCCTGTGAGCACGCCTTTTTGATCTACCAATGAAGCTGCGGCTGCGTACGTCATGGCCAAAGCTAACACTAGCAAAGTGATAAGGGCAATTTTTCTGGTCCTCATCATAAACACCTCACTTTTATGCTGCTTCTTAATTCTTTTATTCTCACTTTCCATTATACCTGTTTAGCCGCTTTTAGCAACATAAATCATTATTTGGCAGTAAGAACGATCGCGTCTCCAACAAGCCGTTCCTGACCATCAGACGGATTGTTCATGACACTGCCTTTCACAACCATTTCGCTGGAACCGCCACCATCAAAATTCATGGCTTCATCAGCTCCAAGTTCCTGCATGAAATCGGCCAATTCAACAAGTGTTAATCCCTTACTTGCCGCCTGCCGCCCATCAATAACAACCATCAGCAGATGTCCGGATTTGGTAACACCTAGTGCTGTCCGTGGTGCCCGCCCCACAGCAATATCATCGGGAAATTCTTCGGCTTTCGTTGTTAAAAAGGGTTTACCATCTTTGACAAGCAGGGGACCCGCTCCGATAGCAAAGGGAACTTTGTCAAAGTCTGGTCCTAAAGATTGCTCAATGACAACACTATCGCCAACTTTCAGCCCTGCCATTACGGTAGCTGCCGCGCCATGAGCGGATAAGACAATACTTCCGGGCTTGAGCGGCGTATCCTGCGGCGAAATAGCACTGACTTTTCCGTTTGTTATGACGTACTCCTTGCCAAATTCATTGGTCTGAGTAGACTTTCCATAATAAGAGTTATATAACGTAACAGCATCTTCACTTCGTTCGCAATTGATGCCATTAATGGCGAGCACCCGTCCATCAGGCAAACGAATGTTTCCCTGATAATCAACTTGACCAAAAATAAGTTTGTTATCTGTCGTTATACCTAAAGCTGTTCGCGTAATATAGGGAATGCTTGCAATCACATTATTCATTTTAAGCAAACCTATAATTTCACCATTCGGGGCAAAATACGATCCATTTACAGCAGCAAGGGCCTGATTATGAACTGCCATATCCTGAACAGACTCTAATCCGGCAATCATGCCATTCGAGAGAGCCGGCTGCACCTTAATCTTGCTTAAATCTGCATCTAAAATATAAGCCACAACAGGGCCAAAAGATTTGTTACGTACAAGGGAAGTATAGGTAAGACCAGGTGCAACCGTTGCAGCTGTCTTACCTAACAATGCAGTTTTCGTTACACGATTGTTTTTTACTAAATCAATGACAAGCCTGTTAGGGTTTTGAAGAACAAAAACTTTGGGCACAACAGTACTTTTCAGCGTAATTACCAGTTGCTGATGCGCTGAATCCACAGCAATTAATTTGGCTGAATCTACAGCGTCGTCCTTAAAAGACAAGGCCGCAAGAGCGGACCCAACCGTTGTCCCTGGCAAATCAATGCGAATCTGACCGTCTTGAGTTGTGTCGACTGTATAAGATGGAACAGCCGATACATCAAGCACGATACGTACTTTGTCAGTTGCCTGACTATAACGCATCTTCTGCAGTGAAGCAGGCGCTGCAAAGGCAAAAACGGTCTGCGACAAAATAAGTAAAAATAATCCAAGTGCAACGAGACGCGTCACGATTTTTTTCATTTTTTTTGGCCTCCCACCAAATATAAAAAATCTACTTTTTTCCACCTATTAGGGAAGTAACCAGACACAGCTGTGTCTGGTTACTTCTTTAGGTCTTCTCACTTCTTGGTAAGGGATTGCTGCGGTGAAAGCTGACGATATAAAAGACTAGCAATCCCCACCCCACCCGCCTGAGCCATGTTTTTAGACAACTCCGTATCTAACATGGATTTCATAATATCATCTTCGTTACTTTCACCAAGTAACGAATCCTTAGGAACGGTGGCACGCATGGATGTAAGCATCATATTCAAAAAAACAGATTCCATATCTTGACAGACACTTTTCAGTTTTTTATCACTTGCTGCAGTCGACTTACCTCCAAGCGCCCGGTCAAGTTTCTGAGCAAAATCACTGCCCGTACCATTTGACACAGCCGTCGCAAGCGACGCAGATGCAGGTGATGGAACATTTGTTAGTATGCTACTCACTTGTGTATTAATATTCATAAATCCTCCTTGCTTACTCGCACTTAAATGATTTGCAAGTCGGCATGCAATGCCCCGGCGGCCTTCATGGCCTGCAAAATGGAAATAATATCCTGAGGTGTAGCACCCACTGCATTTAAGGCACCCACAACATCGCCGACACTGGATGCTTCAGGCAGAACAATCAGATGGCCATCTTTTTCATTGGCATTTACGGTAGTATTGCTGACTGGCGCTGTCGTTCCGTTTGAAAACGGTGCAGGCTGTGATACATCATTGTTTCGCTCAATTTTCACTGTCAAACCGCCTTGTGCCACAGCGACTTCATCAATGGTGACATTTGTTCCCATGACGATGGTACCTGTTCGTTCATTAATGACAATCTTAGCAACACTGTCCGGATAAACAGGCAAGTCTTCAATGGCTGAAACAAAAGCTACGACATTTGATTCATATTCAGCAGGAATATTAATCACAACTGTCCCTGGGTCCTTCGCTGAAGCAATATAGCCAAACTTGCCTTCAATACTTTCGGCAATGCGCGTGGCTGTTGTAAAATCAGGTTGGGAAAGTGATAAGCGCAATTCACCGTTCGTCGTAAATGTCATGGGAACTTCCCGCTCCACAATAGCCCCACCTGGCACGCGAGCGACATTGGGGAAGTTTTTCTGAACACTGCTGCCGCCACTACCAACAGAGTAGCCCCCAACAGCCAAGGTCCCCTGGCCTACAGCATAAACTGCACCATTGGCAGCCTTGAGCGGTGTTTGAAGCAATACACCGCCTTGCAAGCTTTTGGCATCCCCAATTGATGAAACATTCATATCAATAGTATCGCCCGGCTTGGCAAAGGGAGGTAGATCCGCAGTCACCATGACAGCCGCAATATTCTTTGTCTGCATTTGCGCCGTTGTAATATTCACGCCAAATGATTTCAGCATACTGGCAATAGACTGCAAAGTCTCTATAATCTTCGTTCCGTCACCTGTACCATTGAGTCCACTGACAAGACCATAGCCGATTAATTGATTGCTACGTACGCCCTGTACTTTGGCTACATCTTTGATACGCGTTGACGGAGCTGCATAAACAGGTAACATACTGCAACAAACCACAATGAGCACCAAGACTGCTAGAAATTTTCGCATAAAATCCCCCATTTTTCCTGCTTTAAAACTCAAAACAAAAAATTAAAAATTTGAGTCAAAATGCCTTCGCGTTGTTTATTGGCGATCGGACCATTACCATCAATTTTCAGCTTCGCATCGGCTACATTCGACGACATGACCGTATTGTCAGACGAAATATCTTCAGGACGAACCGTCCCGGTAATCGTAATCTTTTGTTCTTCGCCGTTCTGATTAATACTTTGCGTACCGGAAACAATGAAATTGCCATTTGGCTTTACTTCGGTAACTTGAACCGTAATCTTTCCTGTTACAGTATTAGTATTTGTCAACGAGCCCTTGGCTGAAAAAGCATCACTGCCACTGGCACTGGCACTGGCAATAAAATGGAAAATTCCTGTACCGGCATTCATAGAAGAACTGCCTGATTTTGAATTGCTGGCATTCCCGTTTCGCGCCGCTGACGTACTCTCACTAATTAAAATCGTTAGACTGTCGCCCACAGCATGAGCCCGCCTGTCACTAAAAAAGCTTGGTGAATCTGTCCATAAAGAATCAGCTGACGCAACCTGCGGGCCTAATAGCAGGCAGACCGCCATCAAGACTACAAGAACGTTTCGATATTTTCGGAAACCCATCCGTTACGCCTCACTTTGTGTCCTGCTGAAAATACAGGTTATTCATAAAATTAATATGTCGCCGTGACATCAACTGTATGCGAATCAATGACTTTACCAGATAACATTTTTTTGGATTGTAAGTTTTGCACCCGAATAAACTGATTAACACTGCCACTTTGCAAAGCCCGACCTGTTGTCATGACCTCAATATCCCCGTTACGTGCCACAAGGGATACCAGATCACCCTGCTTAATCACTTTTGGCATGGCAAGCACGGAATCATTAATCACCGCACCTGCCGCCATAGCATGTGTAAGAACATGACCGACAGCCTTCGCCTTGTCTGTATAATAGGAACTCATGGGCCCCACATTTCTTCGTTCAAGCACGAGATCGGCGGGATTCACTATCTCCCCCTGTTGAAAAGCCCGCGCAGTAACCACAACTGATTGATAAATAGTAACATTTAATTTCACAACAGTTTGCGTAACATGCTGCTGATTCACAGAAATGGGAATCAGGGCGGTTGTGAGTCCAACAAACCGAATACCGCTGGGAAAAGTAATTTTATAATCTACTGCACCAACAGGTAAAGTAACATCTTGCACAGATTGCGCTTTGATCTCACTATCGACGCCAACCAGCTGTTGCCTGGCTGCAGCAACAGCCTGATCACCCAAAAGACTTCCTGAAAGAATTTGAGAAGCTGTCGTTACAGTAATGGCAGACGGAATCTGCCATGTAATATCAGACAAATCAATAGCACTGCTTGCCAAACGCATGGTAATAATTTCCGGTGTCAGAGTCAAAGAATGACCAGGGGGCGGCGAACTCCCCAATCGCCACTGACTGAGCTGACGAATTTTATCTTCATCGTCGCCTGTAAGTGTTGCTAGATCACCCAAGGTCAAATTGGCTGATTCCAAGGTGACCTGTTCAGGTATCGAGATTGTAACGGAGGCACAAGCCACTGCCACAGCAAATAACAATTCCAAGAACAAAGCAACACCGATTTTATAAAACCTGTTCATTATCGTTTCAGTGCAGCAGCCTGACTCAGCATATCATCACAGGTGGTAATAACTTTGGTATTCATTTCATAGGCCCGCTGTGCCGTAATCATATTGACCATTTCATTCACGACTTGGACATTGGAGCCTTCAAGAGACTTGGATCGAATCGTTCCGGCACCATCTGCACCGGGATTACCTGTAACAGGTGCGCCTGATGCGGATGTCTCAACTAACAGATTACGCCCGATAGCATCTAACCCGGCCGGATTGATAAAACGTGCGATCTGAAGTTGCCCCAAATCCTGTGGATCTGTCTGACCGGGAATTTTTGCTGATACCCGTCCGTCCGCAGATACATCGACTTCAGTAGCTGTGGATGGAACGGCAATAGCCGGTTGCACAAAATAACCGTCAGATGTAACTAGACGCCCCTGACCATCCGTAGTAAAATTGCCGTCACGCGTATAAGACGTTGTACCATCAGGCATGGTAATTTGAAAAAAGCCGTCGCCTTCAATCATCATGTCATACTGACTTTCTGTTGCAACAGGTGTACCTTCCGTATAAATCCGCTGCGTAGATGCCTGACGAACACCGCTACCGAACTGAATACCTGTCGGTACTTGTGTATCAGGACCTGTCGCTGCCCCAGCCTGACGCATAGTTTGATACATTAAATCCTGAAAATTAGTACGTACTGTTTTAAAACCGTTTGTATTGACGTTGGCCAAATTATTGGCAACCACGTCAATATTGTTTTGTTGAGCAGACATGCCTGAACTCGCTGTCCATAAAGCTCTCATCATAATAAATCGTCCCCTTTTTCTGCTAATGACTCGTTACTTCAATCCAGTGTTGTCTTAAGATTTTCCTACTTCATTGACGGCCTTATCAAGCAGGGCATCATGAGCTTGTACGGATTTACTGTTGATTTCATAGGCTCTGTATCCTGTAATTAAGTTAACCATCTCAGCGACTGCATTGACATTGGATCGCTCCAATGCGCCTTGCTCCACACTACCTGTCGCCCGAGCGGGTTGCTCAGCCCCTGTCGCTGCGAGCAAACTGGAACCTTGCTTACGCAGTGCCGTGCGGTCATTGGCAAATTGAACAATTTGCAATTGATTTGTTTGTACATTGTCCACTTTTACGCTGCCATCACTGCCAACGGTTATCTGATTCCCATTCAGATGAATAGGACCTCGCGTCCCCATCACGCGATAACCTTCACTTGTCACCAATTCTCCCTGAGCACTGCGTGTAAAAGAACCATTCCGTGTATACTGAAGACCATTCGGCGTCTGTACAGTGAAATAGCCCTTGCCACTAATGGCCAAATCCAGAGAATTTCCGGTGGGATTAATCTGACCTTCATCATAAATCGTCGCTGTTTCATTCACAAGGGAACCATAACCCATTTCACCAATGGTACTGGGGCTACTCGGACCATCATCGATACGTTTCATTAACATTGTATCAAAATCCTCTGTTACGGCCACATCTCGTTTATAACTGGTTGTATTCACATTGGCAAGATTGTTTGCAATGGTATCGGTACGCAAGGACTCTGCGACCATACCTGATGCTGCCGTATAAATTCCACGAATCAACTACCTCACTCCTCTCTTTACTAGAAGTCCATTAATGCTAAGACTCCCCCGTTAAAGCGCTCCCAAACATTATGAACGAGCACCTGCTTTGTTAAGCGTTGTCAAACTATCCTGAATGTTTTCTAATGCGTCAAGCGCCTTGCCTGTGCCAAGAGCCACACAAGACAAAGGATCTTCTGCCAAATAAGTAGGAATGCCAGTCTCCTGATTGATCAATTTATCAAGACCGAAGAGTAGTGACCCGCCACCTGTCATGACAATCCCGCGATCCATAATATCTGCTGCCAGTTCAGGCGGAGTACCCTCAAGAACGGATTTGACACAATGAACAATTAAAGCTACTGATTCCGCTAAAGCCTCACGTGTTTCACTGGAACTGATACTCATGGTTTTCGGTAAACCAGATACAAGGTCACGTCCACGAATTTCCATGGTTTCATCGCGCCCCGTAGGGTAAGCTGTACCAATATTGACTTTAATTTGTTCCGCCGTCCGTTCGCCAATCATGATATTATATTCTTTCTTGACGTAGCGAACAAGGGCTTCATCAAATTTATCGCCTCCAACTCTAAGTGACTCACTAATGACAATGCCTCCCAAACTCAGCACAGCCACATCGGTTGTGCCACCGCCAATATCAACGACCATGGAACCACAAGGCTCGGCAATATCCAATCCCGCTCCCATAGCTGCTGCAAGAGGTTCTTCAATAAGAAATGTCTTTCTGGCACCAGCCTGTATCGAAGCTTCCAAAACGGCCCGTTTTTCTACTGTCGTAACACCAGAAGGAATACAGATCATAATACGGGGCTTAAAAAAGCTACTTTTCCCAGCTACTTTTTGAATGAAATGCCTCAGCATGCTTTCTGTTGTATCATAATCCGCAATCACGCCTTCACGAAGCGGTCTGATGGCAATAATATTGCCTGGTGTACGCCCTAACATTCGACGGGCTTCCTCCCCAATGGCAAGGACACGATTTGTATCCCGATCAATAGCTACTACAGAAGGTTCCCTCAGCACAATACCTTTTCCTTTTATGTAAACCAAAACATTGGCAGTCCCTAAATCGACTCCAATATCCATTGACATTCCAAACATACTTTAACCCCTCTCGTCTTGTCCAGTGCTTGTCCTATTTTATAAAAAGAAAAACAGTCAAAATAAGACATTTTGCAAAAAACCACTGACTGTTAATTCATAAGTGATGTTTTATTTCTACAAATCTGGTCAAAACCCTCTATTTTTCAGTCCCTTTTCCTAGGACTTTTCTACAGTTTCTTTGTTTTCGCGATACTTTTTTCGCGTGGCTTCACCGCCACGAATGTGTCGTTCGGCTTTGTTCAATTCTAAAACGCCCCGAACTTTCGCTGCCAAGCGTTTATTAATAAGTGGCAATCTTTCAATCATATCTTTATGGAACGATATACCAAAAGTGAACGGTAATAAAAAGGGTTAACTGTCTATTTTCAAAGACCGTTAACCCCTCTAATTGTTTCTATTGTAGTACAAGACAGGTGATTTTTAAATAGGTAATGAGAACTATTTTTCAACATAAATGATACATTTCTCCGCAAGAAATGCAACAATACTATCAAAATTCTATTATTTACTATTATGGATTCGTTTTAGATACTGATTAAATTGAGGTACTGTAAAGTCCACTTCTCCATAGCTCGTCGCATAAATAAACCCCTTATAAATCAATTGTGCTCTCAATGGTGAAATTCTTTGTACAGTAGTATTCATCTTACTAGCTATTTGGGCAATGGTACAGGGCAATTCCCCACACTCAACCATTACCAGCATAAATTCTTTTTCTTTTGATGTCGCTCGATCATAACGAACTTTGAAAAAGCTATCATCTAAGCTTTTCTCAAAAACTGGATATGCTTCCTGTACTGATGTAATATCAATATTTTTATTTTTTATAAAAGCCCAAACTTGTTTGCCATATTCCTGTAGAAAATAGGGATATCCCGCTGTAATTCTTAAAATTTCATCAATCGCCTCATCTGTGAAGGTTACGCCGATTTTTTTTGCTGGCTCCACCAGTGCCAACTTAGCAGCCTTAGGTTCTAAAGAATCTATAGAAATAAAACTAAATAATCTTTCGGCATAGGACTTAATATCGCCAGCAATCTTTGCAATTTTAGGCAATCCTGCTGCAAACAATGTAACAGGCAATCCTTTTTGATTCACTCTATGTACAGCAGTAATCAATGCTTCAAATTCATCGTCTTTTAAATATTGTATTTCATCAATAAATAAGCACACCGAACTTTCGCTGTTTTTCGCAAGTGTTCCCATAGATACAAGCAATTCGGTAAGATCATTTGCAAAATTTCCGGTATCAGATACACCTACAGCAGGGGCCACATCCTCATTTAAACCAAAACTTACCTCCCCTTCTGGGGAATAAGTAATTTTAAAAGCCTTTAATACGGACATTGCTTTTTGAACATAATTTTTAGCTTTTTCCTTAACACTCATTTGCTTAATTAATTTTTGTATATTTAACGAAATAGAAATTTTAAAAGAAGACCGTTCTGATACTTCAATATGCTCATATAATACATCGTTTTCTTCTGCAATCTCTTCAATTTTATTTAAAAGTACCGTTTTTCCAACACCACGTAACCCATAGTAAACAATAGAACGAGTAGGATATCCATGAGCAACATAAGAAATAACTTCTTTTGCTTCCTCAATCGTATCATCACGACCGGCTAAATAATTTGGAACTAATCCTGCTCCAGGTGTATAGGGATTTATTATCATAAAATCACCCTCTCAAAACGATTATTACCGAAATTATACCCTTATATTCATCAAATATCAACATTCCCGTCAAAAAATACTTATATCTTGATTTTATCTCAAGCCAAATTTCATCCACGAACTGCGGGACATAGTGCTCTATGGTTAATCCTTAGATATTCTTCTCATGCAATATGTGCAAATATGACCTTGACTCTCTCTTTTTAAAAGTAATACCCTATTTTAGGAAACCGAATAGAAAATTTTCCAAAATACTAAACTTCTGGAAAAATATTACGATATATTTAATAGGACCGGAATTCAGAAAACATAAAGGAGTGGTAAAAAATGAGAAATAGACTATTTAGTATATTACTTGTGCTAATGATGGTCGTTGCCATGACAACAACCGTTTTTGCCTCTTCAGCTTCTAAAACCTTTACCTCAAGAGACACGATGAGTTTGTATCTTGCGCCAGGTGCAACCGGAAACTCGAACGCTATTACTTTTAATGTTTATGGTTTGCCGACAGGTGCCATTGTGACGAAAGCAAGAGTAGATGCAGACACAATTATACAACACAGCGGGATGGGGGCAATTCTGTCCATTAATGCTTCTTTAAAGAGTAACGTGACTAATGACTATGTTACTTTACCTTGGGGTCCAGGTAACATAACCAATTTCACGACCGGAATCACTGGTGGGAATGGAGCTTGGTCTTTTTACTACAGGGGTACTAATGTGAGTAGCTCATATGATTCAGCAAAATGGTACCAAGGCGTTACGCTCACCATTTACTATAATTATTAAGTTATCAACCGACTTGGTTCAGCCGGATTAAGACTATCGCTCAATATCTTCCGGCCCATTATTGAGCGATAACTGTTAAGGAGACTGAGTAAAATATGAATATTCAAGATACAAACAGTGAAGTATTGTTATATTTTCTGGGAGCAAAAGGCATGGCTAAAGGCATGGCTAGACCAAGAGCCACTAGTTTGCCTCAACCCGATTTTTCCAGATTGGATTGCTGTACAAAGACTACTCCCACAATGAGTGACGAGCAATACAAGGAAGCGATCATCGAGCTTGCGAAAAAAGACGTTGCCAGCGGAAAATGCAGCACTTCAGGGAACAACAATTTTGAATTTATGAGTTTGGAAAAAAGTTTTGTCTCTGTTGTTTCTCCTGACAGAAGAAGCATTATCGCCGCGGCCTCGCGTAAATCGGTCGAAAAAGGAGAAGTAACATTTGCAGAGTTCCGTGATAACACTGGAAATATAATCGCATCGTATTGCCCGACCAATGGTTGGACAATGAGTGGTACCCCGGCTGAAAACGCACGTACTGACAAATTTGCTGCCATATATACCGCTGCATGGAGAGCTGCATATAATGATCTAGGTAATAAAGCGCGCGCGAGCAACGCGGAAAAACCTGAAACCATCGGAAACTCCATTGATACTTCTGCTTAGAAGGGGACTATGTGTCACTAGAAGGCATCTGAGAAAAAAGAAAGTTCAACGGATTTTAACGTCCGTTGACATCCATGTAACAAGTAACCCTATCGTCTTATTATTAAAGGACAATAGGGTTACTTTTATATAGCTGCAGCATGTTTAATCTCCAGATCGGAAAATAGTTTTAGAAAAACTTGAATTTCTCCTTCTACTGTCACGACAATTTTATCAATAACTTTTCTTAGCATAGCATTATCAATAATATCAGCGGATAGTACAGCTTGAATACTACTGCAATACTTTTTGACCCTCTCATCAATGCGACCTAATATTGAGGTATTCCCTTGCAAAACCGTAAGCTCATTTTCATATTTAGCAATGGCACCATTTAATTCAGCCGTTCTTTCCTTTAATTCTTCAATAGTAATAGCATCCACCTCAAACATTTGTGTCTGTTTGGCTTTGGCCCTTTTGAGCCTTGTTAGTTCACTGACAATATACGACTCTGATAACTCATGATTACTTGGTTTATATTTCTTTTTAAATTCAGCAATGGTTTGTTTTAACAGCTTGTCCTTTGATGATACCAAGCCACCCAGATAATTTTTTATCTCATCAAGCAGTTCCTGTTCATCGACGACCGTATGATTATTGCAAAAATCCTTGCCATTCGCATTGCGACCTGAGCAACACCACCGAGTATATTCTTTAATATACTTCCTATGCATTCTCCGAAAACTATAGCCACAATCGCCGCACTTTATCATAGTACTAAAACAGTACTTATTCGACTGACGATTTTTCGTCAGTCGAAAGTTTTTTGTTCGCTTAGCTAGTAACACCTGTGCCTTATCAAAAATTTCCTGTTCAATAATGGCAAGCTCTGGCTTGTCCACGATAAACTGCTTATCCTCATCATTCTTAACCCTTTCACCTGTCAAAAAGTCCTTGACTGACTCCTTACCGTTAATCACTTTACCTATATAAAGTGGATTGGTTAAGATTGTGGAAATAGCTTGCTGTGACCAGTGGCACTTGCGCTTTGTTACTAAGCCTTCCTTATTTAATAGCTGAGCAATTTTATTTGCCCCATGCCGCTTATACACGTAAAAGTCGAATATCCCCTTGACTACCTTTGCTTCTGCCTCATTAATAGTCAGGCTAAAATATTCCCCGATTGTTTTATCATAACCATAAACAAGATTAGGCACGCGCCCCTTTTCAGCATTACGTTTTTTCCCAAACTTAACCCTTTTAGACAGGTTAGCGGATTCTTCTTGCGCCACCGCCGCCAGTATGGTTAATGTCAATTCACCGTCATTACTAGACATATTAGCTGTCACAAAACGGCAGTTAATATTTAACGCTTTTAATGTGCGAATACTTTGGAGAAAGTCCACGACATTACGAGCAAGCCTAGAAACATCCTTAACATAAACGCATTCAAACTTACCGCGCTCCGCATCAGCCATCATACGCCTAAATTCCGTTCTATTTTTCAGCTTGGTACCGCTAATGCCTTCGTCAGCATACAGTTCTACCAGTTCAAAATTATTCTTAGCGGCGTACCCTTCAAAAAACTCTTTTTGTGCCTGTAGGCTAAGCAACTGGTCTTCTTTCTCCGTAGACACCCGGCAGTATGCAGCAACTTTTTTCTTTTCAGCATTTCCAATCATCGTACGACTCCCCCCTTCCGTTAAAATTAAAATCCAGTTTCTTACGCTGAATGCTTTACATCATACTCATTATATTTAGCAGAAGCTACATCAGTAAGCTCATTGGAAATCTTATTGAGCACCGCTTCTGCCAAGATTTTCGGCAAATACTTGTCCACCTCATCGTTTGAATTGGGATTAATAAATGTAATTTTCAGACTCATTTTATATTCCTCCCCCAAATGAACTGCACATAATCTTCAATACATCATACGTTTCAATTCCAGAAATATGACTGCAAATAAATTAAAATCCCCTGCACCTCTGAATTACTAACACTCAACTTGATAATCTTCTTAAGACCTGATCTTATTATTCGTTTGATTAACATTCAAAAGGCACTAGCCAAAATCATGGCCAGTGCCCTATATTCGAAGCTTACTCAACGCCCAGTGCCTTAAACACAGCATCTTCCTCACTCTGATAAAAGATAATGTTAAAATGTCCAATTAATTCCTAAGGGACAGTACACAAATCAACTGCAGATGTAATCGGGATCTGAACTTTCTTGGCACCGCTATCAAGCATACCTGCAATGTGTTAAATTAAACGATCTGCACATCACTCAAGAAATCTTATGGCTCAGAACATTCTCCTACTTTGAAGCTACTTGCCAGATTGTCGACCCGTTGTATAGCCTTGATCACCATGTCTTCAGTCACTGTAAACGGCATATTCTTTATGTCAGGAGTCAATATAGTCGCGGCAGCCACTACCTTAAGATCCTCCTTCGTTAATGCAACGATCTGACTTATTGTCGTAGGAATAGCACAACGTTCAGCAATTTTTATTGCTTCCATAATTTCATCATCCGAGCGGTCTTCCAATGCCAATAAACACAAGTTACCGTAACCAACAATCAAACCGTGTCCGACTTTGTGCGCTGCTGGTATTTTCGTTAAACCATTGTGCAGACCATGCGCAGCTGCAGAGCGAATTTTTTCTCCGCCAAAAATCGAAGCCAGTCCTGCATATAAGATAATTGCATCAACTGTCGAATCCAATGCTTCATTGAATTCTCGCTTGTCCAATGCCTGCCGGGCTTCACCGCCAAATCTCTCGACCAAATCGTAACACAATTTGCCGTTTGCAAGCGCTGCCAATGTTAGACTCGTTTGTTGAGTACACTCTATGCTAACACGATACTCATACCATTTTGCGAGCGTGTCGCCCATACCAGCCGCCAACCAGCGAATAGGCGAATCAAGAATTACAGCCGTATCAATGACCGTCCCAACCGGACATTGTTCAAAACAGACCATCTCAACAAATTCACCTTGATCGCTATATACAACAGATAACGGAGTAATAGCCGCACAGGTTGCAGCAATCGTAGGAATCGTTATAACTGGTAAATGGCACTCCATAGATACCATTTTACCTGTATCAAGAACCTTACCGCCACCAACGGCGATGATCACATTAGCTTGGCTTTTCACCACTTCTTCAATTAAGGTATTGATATTGCGCCGCGAACACTCTCCACCATACCATTGGGCAGCTGCAGCCTTAATTCCTGCCTTTTCAAGCTGGGTGTGTATCTTCTGCTCAGTCTTCGCTAAAGCAGTTTTTCCACCCAAAATAAATGCAGCTGTACCTAATGTTTTACAAAAATCCCCTAAATTATCTAATGCATTAAACCCACGAAATACTTTAACAGGAAAATTTACACATTCAATTAAATTATTCACAAAATTTCACTCTCCTATACCTAGTTTGTATTATGCAATAAACATAAATCCTATTTAAGATTCCAATTTAGCCAATTCAGCAGTTGTGTCGTCAATGACTTCACTTTTGGCTCCCCAATAGCCCGCCAGCATACTGCCGCTAATATTTTGCCAGATACTACACAGTGCCGCAGGAAGTGCCGCCATAGGATCAAGATGCGCCATCGCTAAAGCAACGGCCAAGCCAGAATTTTCCATTCCGATTTCAAAGGTAATTGCCCGAGATTTTTTCTCACTCATTCCAACCCCACGGGCTGCACCGTAACCGAGTATTAACCCTAAACTATTATGGAAGAACACAGCTAACATAACAACCATGCCCATAGCGGCTAGCTTTCCGGCATTTACGGCTACAACAGCCGCTACAACCGAAATTATGAGAACAACTGAAAAAGCCGGAATAATCTTATTCAATCTCTCTACTGTCCGACCGGCAATCATTCGAATCGTCACTCCGATAGCGACTGGTAACAAGACGATTTTTACAATTTCAATAAACAATGCCATTACATCGATTGGAATAAGCGTTCCAGCTAATAATAAAAATATATACGGAGTCAACACAGGTGCCAGGATGGTATTAACGCTTGACACGGTTACGGACAAAGCCGTATCCCCTTTAGCGATAAAAGACATAACATTAGAAGCCGTACCACTTGGACAGGCACCCAATAAAACCACACCAGCTGCTAATGCGGGCGGTAAACCTAGCAACTTAGCTACACTATAGCCGATCAGAGGCATTATACAGTAACGAAATGCTACACCATAAAAAACTTCTTTGGGATATTTAAATACTAGTTCAAAGTCACGAAGTGACATCGTAAGCCCCATTCCCAGCATAATAAAGCCAAGAAGATAAGAAATATGAGAAGCAATTGGCTTAAATGATTCAGGTTGTAAAAAAGCCATTAATGAAAAAATTATAATCCATAAGGTGAATTTTTCACACACGAAGGTTGCCATTTTTTCTAATAAATTCATCATTATTCCTCCATTATTTGCATTTGAAATGCTTTTCTTAGATTTCTGGAAATAAAAAATCTCTCACCTCCTTGATTAAATAAATCAAGGGGCAAGAGATGAATCTCGCGGTACCACCCTTTTTCGCAGCGTCAATAAAAATGACTACTACATCTCATCAGGTCTAACAACCCTAGCAATATAACGGTTGCACTCACTAGGAGCAGACACCGGCGCAGCCTACTTAAATTTTTCAGCTTCGCAGTTCAGGAATGACGATTGTATCGTTCTGTTACCGATTCGCACCAACCATCGGCTCTCTGAAACATACTACATACAACTATTTCCTTCATCACTTTTCATGTTACAATATTCTATTGTTCTTACCAAATTGTTTGTAACTCTGTAAACTTTTTTTAGTATACAACAGGAAAATATATTTGTCAAACCTATTTTTCTATTAAAAAACACCTTGACAAAAATCTCAATACCTGTGACAATGTTAACAATGTTACACTTAATCCTGCAGGTGTGTAATAGTTCGTATAAAGTTAATCTATTAAAAATGATGATTGGGAAAAAGCAAAGACTATTTTGCCTCAGAGAGCCGGTGCTTGCTGAAAGCCGGTGCAGATAATTTTTGTGAACTCACCCAGGAATTCTTTTGCTGAAAAAGTAATATAAAAGACTTAATTAGGCAAAAGCGAGTATCCGCGTTAAGGTATTGGCCAATATAGTTAGCTTTGGTCGAGTTATGAGCCAAATTAGGGTGGTACCGCGATAATTATCGCCCCTATTGACATTTTATGTGTCAATAGGGGCTTTTCTATTTCGCTCAGTCATCTACCTGTCTTCGCTCTGCACAAAAGTCCAATAACAAATAATTAGGAGGAACATAGATATGGGATTTCAAAAAACTGGATCTGTAGGAACATCATTTGCTATGGCTGCGGTCTGGTTTGCAACGCATTGCGGCGGAGGATTCGCCACTGGCAACCAGGAAGTTAATTTTTTTGTAAAGTATGGCTGGTATGCAGTCTTTCTACCAATCATTGCCATGATACTTTTGGGATGGGCACATAGAAATGCCCTCGTTTTAGCGAAGGATTATAAGACTTATGATTATAAAAGTTATGGTGATGCTCTTTTTCATCCGTATGAAAAATATTTTTCTATTGTATTTGAATTTGGGTTTATCGTGTTAATTGCCTGTGGAGTGAGTACTTCAATCGCAGGCTCAGGCTCCTTGTTAAAGAGTTCTTTAGGAATTCCTTATGGAATCGGTATTGTAATCGTAGGACTAATTTTATTACTTTTGACTATATTCGGGAGCGATTTAATTATTAAAGTTTTAAATTACAAGACTTACTTCCTAATCATTACTTTATTCATACTCTGTGCACTAGGTCTGCAAGTAGGTGCTTTTCATTTCCAGCAAGTCATGGTTACAAATGAAACCTTTGGCCAAAGCTTTTGGGATGCAGTTTGGTTCATGCTGATCTACGTTGGTTTCCAGTCCTTTACGGTGCTACCCATCATTTCCGTCTCACATAACATTAAAACGACTAAAGAGTGCAATCTTTTTATGCTCTTTGGCATGCTCCTAAACGGTATCTTTTTGGTAGTAATTTGTATTATGCTGTTAGGCTTTACACCAGAAGTTCTCGACCAGACGCTCCCGGTATATTTCGTCTGCTCGCAACTTAGCCTGCCGTGGTTAAAAATTTTGTACACTATTATCCTATTTGTTGCATTGCTTGGAACCGCAGTGTCCCTCGTGTTTTCTACAGTTGCCCGATTCGAACCGGTTTGGGTTGGAAAAGGTATTTTTGAAAACTTGAGGGTCCGTAGACTCACTATTTCTTTTATCACTTTGCTAATATGCACAGGTATTTCTGTATTTGGATTAACTAATATCGTTGTCAAAGGATACGGGTCCGTTGGTTATATAGGATTATTATTTGTGTTGCTTCCTGAAATTATTGTTGGGACGATAAAAATCAGAAAGAATGCTAAACTACGAAAAGACCAAGGAATCGAAGAAGCGTAGCGAATACCTAGAAACCATTGAATTTACTATATTCTTCCACCGTTCACTTTTGGTAACTCTTTATGAACAGTACTCTTACTTACGCCAAATACGACCGCTGTCTGCCTGACGGTATGCTTGCTTTCCAAAATGTGACTACAAACGTCTAAGACACGTTTTCGAATATAGTCTTTCATCTCTTTAACTCCCCTCATGACCACTTTGCTATCATATATATGCAAACAAACAAAAAAAATACGTAACTTGTCAGAGCATTATCTGACGTAAATTATGCATTTTTTGAGAAGTCGTATTTAAAATAGTTTTTGGGGATCCTCATAATCTTCCCCGACTTTTAAACCCAGATGTAAATGGTCATAAGGTTCATCCGTGCATTGACCGGTATAGCCGATGACCTCTCCCTGTGCTACTTTAGCCCCCACCTTGAGAGGTGTTCGGACCAGACTGCCATAAATAAACTGTCTGGGACCTGACTCAATGGTAACTGTAAGTCCTGTATGTTTCTCTTCACAACTGGATGTCACAATGCCACTCATTACAGCTGTCACAGCCTCACTTGGCATCGCATCAAAATCGATACCTGTATGAAACCGCCAGTCACCAAAAACAGGATGAATCTCCCATCCATATGCTAGTCGTAATTTTCCCGCTAGGGGAAGACGAGGTTTTTCATGAAGCCATGGCTTGTCCTCAACGACCGCGACGATAGCACGAGAAGGCTCTGGGTCTGAATTTTGGAGAATGCTTGTTGCTGCTTGTGTACTTGCTGTGTCAGGCTGATCAGACAATGACTCGCTAATTGTATCAGTTGAAGGAATTACAGGCTGCTGCGACGTTTTTGCAATAAAAGCCGGAAGAACTGCTCCCCCTAATAAAAACAATGCAAGCAAAAAGCAGATACTAATAGCGAGAATTTTACGAAAAAGGACAGATTGAGACGGCATAAAATCACCTCACTACTAGTGTTCCCAGGAATGCCACCATATAAACAGTTAAGATCCATAGATATTTTTAAGGGCAACACCTGTATAATAATAAGTAAGAATTTTTTTAAAATCCATGCCCTCTTTGGCCATACCATTGGAACCATACTGTGACAGACCCACACCATGACCATAACCGATAGTATGGAATATGAAACTGTCTCCCTGAACTTCAATAGTAAAATTCGTTGACCGAAGTGCTAACTTATCACGCAGCTCTTGACCATTAAAGGTCTTGGTCCCCAATCTCACCTGATCGACACGTCCCGACTCAGTCAGACTCAGCACCTGAACTGGTGCTCCTCCACCGCCCTGAACAGCAGCGACAACGCCAGCATCACTGCCTAACCGCTGCTCCAGTTCGGCAATGCTGTATTTCTTTTCATCACGATAACGTGGTGATTGTCGATCCCACTGACAGGAAACGCTCACTAAATAGGGATAATCAAATCCCCAGACTTCTTTGGCACTCGCTGTACGTTCTCCACTTGTAGAATGAAATACGGCATGAATCGGTTCGCCTTGATAAGTAACAATGATCCCCCGTGTTTCATCGACGGCACGACTGATTTTACTGGCATACTGACTATAATTTGCTCCCCACTTTTGTTTTAACTGCTCGCTACTTTGCCAGGCCTGCCCCTCCCGCGTATCTGTGCTGACGTCAGAACCGACATGACTGGCGAGTCCTGCGCCACCAAACCGAACCATATTTTTCACGGCATAAGTGCGGGCCGCAACAGCCTGAGCTTTGAGAGCCTCCGGCTCGAAGTCTGCTGGCATTTCAGCTGCCACAACGCCTTTAATATAGTCCTCTAACTCCAACTCAGTATTACGGCCTTGCTCGGCAATATAAACGTTAATTAAGACTGTTTCAGGCTTGCCAAACTGACTTTTCAGAGAATGTGACGGTGTAAACAGCGTAGTACTGCGAACAACCAAGGCAGGTATGATAATGACTAAGACTAAAATTGCCAGTATGGCGCCAATTAGGGATCTCACAAGATTCTCTCTCCCTTCTGATCCCTAAATATTATGCAAAAAGTATAAAAAAAACAACCTCCCTTGTGAAGGTTGTTTTTCTTTAATCATTACTTTACTGTAAAGCTTACCGCTCGACGCGACAAATATTAGCGCCAAGGCCACGTAACTTATTAACAATATCATCATAACCGCGATCAATATGATGAATATAACCAATTTCTGTTGTTCCCTCAGCAACTAAAGCCGCAAGGACAAGTGCCGCACCTGCGCGAAGATCTGTTGCTTTAACCTGGCAGCCAGTAAGCCCTGTCACACCTTCTACGATTGCACTGCGTCCCTCAATCTTAATATTAGCTCCCATGCGCTTCAATTCATCAACATGCATAAACCGATTCTCAAAAACCGTTTCCGTAATAACACTTGTGCCTTTAGCCACTGTCATAAGTGCCATAAGCTGCGCCTGCATGTCCGTAGGAAAACCAGGATAAGGCAGCGTTTTAATATCAACAGAACGGAATTCCCTGTTGCTGGCACGAACCCAGACGCCGCTGGTATCTTCTTCAAGCTTAATGCCTGCTTCTTTTAACTTGGCAATAACCGGTTTTAAATGCTCAATAAGGACGTTCTCAACACGCACTTCACCGCCCGTCATGGCTGCTGCAACCATATAGGTACCTGCTTCGATACGATCAGGAATGACTTGGTGGACAGCTCCCGTAAGTTCGTTGACGCCATTAATACGAATTACATTCGTACCGGCACCACGAATCTTAGCTCCCATGGCATTTAAGTAATTGGCTAAATCAACAATTTCCGGTTCTTCAGCAGGATTTTCAATAATTGTCTGCCCCTTCGCAAGACTAGCAGCCATCATCAAATTTTCTGTAGCACCGACGCTGGGGAAATCGAAATAAAACCGTGCGCCGATAAGTCCACCTTCCGGTGCACGGGCTTCAATAAAACCATGGCCTAATTCCACTTGAGCCCCAAGAGCTTCAAAGCCTTTTAAATGTAAATCAATGGGGCGAGTGCCAATAGCACAACCACCAGGCAATGAAATTTTAGCCCGGCCAAAACGGGCGAGCAACGGTCCCATGACCAAAAAAGAGGCCCGCATCTTACGAACAAGCTCATAAGGAGCTTCTAAAGTACGAATATGAGTGCTGTCAATAGTAAGGGTTGCTTTTTCACTGGCGTCCACTTTCACGCCGAGTGCAGCAAGTACTGCACTGATTGTACGCACATCTTCCAGATCTGGTATTTCTTCCAGTCTACTGGGAGTCGTGCCAAGCAGCGAGGCAGTAATAATCGGCAACACAGCGTTCTTAGCGCCACTAATTTTTACAATTCCTGATAACTTATTGCCGCCTTTGATAACTAATTTCTCCACAAAAGTTCCTCCTACACCAACTCGTTACGACTAATACCCCCGTGTAATCACCGGTGTCCCAATGGTTACATAGGTTCGCTCTTCAGACGGATGATACCGCACAGCCATATGGACATTTACCTTTTGCTCATTCACTGTAAAGAATTCCGTCAGATTTGGCGTATATCCGGTAAAACTAGCGATATCATCAACAAACATCGGTTCCTGTACTACAGCTTGTATGCTGTGAAAGGCAAGAAATAAACGATGTTCCAAGTTATTCTTGTTTAGTTTACCATCAAGCCGGCCTACGAGGCAAGTATTTATCCGAGGTCTTGGCCCAATTTCTGCTAAAATTTTGCCGATTTTTCTTTCCCACTCCTCACCAGAGGCATTTTGGCCCTGTATCTCAGCATTTATGGCAGTATAAGACACAGCAGGTTGAATCCCTTTGGCATAAATCATTTGACTCATAACAACAATCACAAGATTCGGATCACGAAGTTCCCCACGAACCTTACAAAAATAAGAGTTTTGTTTTTTTTCAATCTGTACATCGTTCCCGTTATAACCAAGTTTATCGAAACTTTCTCGCACATTCTCTTCCAGTGCAGCTTCATCCATCCTTAAGTGCTCTTGCTTTACCCACCCCTGAATATCTACGAAAGCAACTTCAGCCCCTGTAGTTGACAAAGCTTTGCTTAATACAGGCAAAGCACATTTTTGCTGTCCCCCATAAGTAACTATGATGCATATATAGACTGCAATCAAGCCAAAGCTCAACCACTTCCAAGCCACTTTTTTCACCTAGTGTCTCCTCACGATAAACCTCAATTTTATTATTTGCCGCTATAAAATCATTGTTGCCACTTTTTTCAGTGAATATGCAGCCTGTCGTGAGGACAAAAAAAACAAGCTGAACGTTACGTTCAGCTTGCACAAAAGGTATTCATTTTTATTTGTGTGATTGAAAGCCAGCTACTTTGAGACGCATCATGGCCCTCGACAAGGCGGCCTCAGCCCGCGTAACGTCCACATCGCCGCCATGCTTAGCCAAGCGCTCTTCTGCCCGCCGTTTGGCTTGCTCGGCACGGGGCACATCAATTTCTTCCGGCAGTTCAGCACAGCCTGCTAAAATAACTACTTTGTCGGGCTGTACTTCAATAAAGCCGCCGCAAAGTGAAATTTGTTTCTCGCCATCATCATTGAATAGTCGCAGCGGCCAAATGCCAAGGGCTGCAATCAGTGGCACATGACCAGGCAGGACGCCGAGATCGCCGTCAGTTGCTCTGGCAATAACCATTGTAACATCTTCTGAATAAGCCAACTTATCAGGAGTCACAATGTCCAAGCGAACCGTTTTGGCCACTTTCTATTCCCCCTTCAGAGTGCGAGCCTTTTCAATCGCTTCATCAATCGAACCTACCAAGTTAAATGCTGCTTCAGGCAAATCATCATGCTTTCCACTTAAAATTTCATCGAAACCACGAATGGTTTCTTTTAAGGAGACATATTTACCAGGTGATCCAGTAAAGACTTCAGCCACAAAGAAAGGCTGGCTTAGGAACCGCTGAACTTTTCGGGCTCTTCCAACAGTAATTTTATCATCTTCCGACAATTCTTCCATACCCAGTATGGCAATAATGTCCTGCAGTTCTTTATAACGCTGCAAAATCTTCTGCACGCCCCGCGCTACGCGATAATGTTCATCACCAAGCACATTGGGGTCCATGATTCTTGATGTTGAATCAAGAGGATCCACGGCTGGATAAATACCAAGCTCAGCAATTTGACGAGAAAGTACTGTCGTCGCATCAAGATGAGCAAATGTCGCAGCAGGAGCCGGGTCAGTCAAGTCATCGGCAGGCACATAAACGGCCTGAACAGACGTAATGGAACCTTTCTTGGTGGATGTAATCCGTTCTTGCAAAGCGCCCACATCATTCGCCAATGTTGGTTGATAACCAACAGCAGATGGCATACGACCCAAAAGGGCCGATACTTCTGAACCTGCTTGAATAAAGCGGAAGATATTATCAATAAAGAGCAGGACGTCCTGACCTGCCACATCACGGAAATACTCTGCCATGGTAAGACCAGTCAGACCGACACGCATTCTGGCTCCCGGCGGCTCATTCATTTGCCCGTACACAAGAGCTGTTTTATCAATAACACCGGATTCTTTCATTTCAGACCATAAGTCATTGCCTTCACGCGTACGCTCACCTACGCCGGCAAAAACGGAAAACCCGCCATGCTCGGTGGCAATATTATGAATGAGCTCCATAATCAAAACGGTTTTACCAACACCGGCACCACCAAACAAACCGATTTTACCGCCGCGAGAATAAGGCGCAATAAGGTCAACAACCTTGATGCCTGTTTCTAAAATTTGTGTAGATGTTTCCTGCTCTTCGAATGACGGAGCAGGTCGATGAATTGGCCAATAATCATCCGCTTGAACAGCCTCTGAATTATTGTCAACGGCTTCACCTAATACATTAAATACCCGACCCAGCGTGCCTTTGCCAACAGGGATTTTAATAGGAGCACCCGTATCAATGGCCTCCATGCCGCGTGTCATACCGTCTGTAGACGACATGGCTACGGCACGAATGGTATTGTCACCTAAGTGCTGCATCACTTCTGCTATAACGCTGAGCTGAACATCTCCTGCTTGGCCTTGAATTTTAATGGCGTTATAAATGGCAGGGAGCTGTTCGGGGGAAAATTCAATGTCCACAACAGGACCGATAACTTGCTTTACTTTACCGATATTCACAGGGTTCCCCCCTCCTTTGAATAACTATTTAATCGCTTCTGCCCCGCCGACAATCTCCGAGATTTCACGCGTAATTGTGGCTTGACGGATTTGGTTATATTTGAGTTCTAACTTGGAAATCAGTTCTTGGGCATTATCTGTAGCCGACCCCATGGCTGTCATACGAGCACCTAGTTCACTTGCAGCTGATTGAAGGAGGGCACCATAAATGGTAGATTCCAAATACTTCGGCAGCAATTCACCAAGTACTTCGGCTGCATTGGGTTCGAATATATATTCAGACTGACTGGCAGATTCAGCTATACCCTGTTCTGCCTGCGTCATATCTTCCATGGGTAACAATTTTACAACCGTCGGCACATGATGAATGGGCGAAATAAACTGCGTATAGGCCATGTAAATCTCGTCATACTTACCAGCACAAAAACCATCTGCCATAAAACGTGCAATGTCCATGGCATCTTGATAGCCCGGTTTTTCTGAAAATCCCGCAAACGCTTGATCAATATCATAACTGCGCCGCTGAAAATAATCACGCATTTTGCGTCCTACTGTCACTAAGCTAACAGCCTCATGCCTTTTGATTAATGGAACAACTTCGCGAATCAAATTCGATGAATAAGCACCTGCCAGTCCCTTATCGGCGCTCATTAAAAGGTAGCAAACATTTTTAGCTTCCCTTTTTTCAAGCAGCGGATGGGATACATCGCTTACATGTTGCGCTACGCTTGTCAGCACTTCCCGTATTTTCGTCGTATAAGGACGGGAGGATTGTGCCTTTTCCTGTGCTTTACGCAAACGGGCAGCAGCCACCATTTTCATGGCTTTTGTTATCTGCTGAATATTTTTTACGCTTTTAATGCGGCGACGTATGTCCTGTGTACTAGGCATTTCTTATCACCTCGCCGCATTCTGTTCAAAACTTAAGAATGTATCTTTAAACTCTTTAATGGCTTTTTTCAGCGCTGTTGCTATGTCATTATCAATGGTTTTCTTTTCTTTAATGGACTTGCCGATCTCAGCATAACTCGTCCGCATAAACTTCAAATAATCTTGTTCAAGCTTCGTAATATTTTCCACAGGCACATCATCAAGAAATCCATTGACAGCCATATAAATGACAATGACTTGTTCCTCGACAGGCAGTGGTGCATATTGCGTCTGCTTCAAAATCTCTGTCATGCGGTCACCACGGTCAATAAGGGCTTTTGTCGATTTATCCAGATCTGATCCAAACTGCGCAAAAGCAGCCATTTCACGATACTGGGCTAAATCAAGGCGAAGTGTTCCTGCCACTTGCTTCATGGCTTTTACCTGAGCGCTACCGCCAACACGCGATACAGACAAACCAACATTAATAGCCGGACGAATACCAGAATAAAACAGTTCGCTTTCCAGGAAGATCTGACCATCTGTAATCGAAATAACATTCGTTGGAATGTAAGCCGATACATCGCCTGCAAGTGTTTCAATAATAGGTAGAGCCGTAATGGAACCGCCGCCAAGTTCGGCTGACAATTTTGCCGCACGTTCGAGTAAACGGCTGTGTAAGTAAAATACATCACCAGGATAAGCTTCACGACCAGGTGGACGACGCAGTAAAAGTGACATAGCCCGATAGGCTGTGGCTTGTTTAGATAAATCATCATAAACGCACAGACAATGGCCGCCTTTATACATAAAATATTCTGCCATAGCTACACCCGCATAAGGCGCAATATATTGCAGTGGCGCACTATCCGATGCCGAAGCTACAACAACAATCGTATACTCCATTGCGTCATGGGCTTCTAAAGTATGTACAACACGCGCAACTGTTGAAGCCTTTTGGCCAATGGCCACATAAACGCAAATGACGTCCTGACCTTTTTGATTAATAATAGTGTCAATAGCAATGGCTGTCTTTCCTGTACCACGGTCACCAATAATCAGTTCACGCTGCCCCCGACCAATCGGAACAAGGGCATCTACTGCCTTTAATCCTGTTTGCAAAGGTTCTTTTACGCTCTGACGATCTGCAATACCCGGTGCCTTAAATTCAACAGGGCGAAACTCTGTCGTGTTAATCGGTCCCTTACCATCAATAGGCTGACCTAATGGATTGACAACGCGGCCAACAAGAGCTTCGCCGGCAGGAACCTGCATAATTTTCCCAGTACGCCGGACCATATCGCCTTCTTTAATGGCTGTTTCACCACTTAATAGCACGCCGCCCACATTGTCTTCTTCCAAATTGAGTACCATACCGAAAACACCGCCAGGAAATTCTAGCAGTTCACCAGCCATAGCTTTGGCTAAACCGTGAATTCGGGCAATACCGTCGCCGACTTCAATCACTGTACCAATGTCATCGACATTGAGGTCGACTTCATAATTTTCTATTTGCTGCTTGATGATAGCCGTAATTTCTTCAGGCCTCATTTTCATACTCCGTTTGTCACCCCAATCTTCGTCACTTGAGAACTCTGCAATTTAAACTTCATCATATCAAGTTGACGTTTTACACTACCGTCAATAAGTTTATCACCGAGGCGTACAATAACGCCCCCAATAATGGACGGATCTGTGTGCTTTTTAAGTTGAATATTTTTTCCAATTACTTTTGTGAGCTTTTGAATAAGCGCCGTTTCTGCCTGTTCACTAAGGGGCAAGACTGTCGTTACTTCAGCTATGGCAATATTACGCTCTTCATTAGCCAGTGCCACAAATTGCTCAATAATTTGCGGCAACAAATTTTCCCGCCGCTTATCTACTATAAGCAACAAAAAGTTTAATACATCTACAGTTACTTCCTGGGCAAACACATTTTTTATTAAATCTTTCTTAGCTGCCATAGGTACACGCGGATGATATAAGAAAGTGCTAAGCTCGCTATGACCACTAATGGTTTGATCCACAATACTCAGCTGCGCTTCCACGGCAATTAATTGTTGTTTTTCTTTTGCCAATTCATACACGGCTTGCGCATATTTTTGCGCCAATTGTTCCATTAACATGGCAAACTACCTGGCTTTGTTTCATCAAGCTTGTTAATAAAGCCTTCGACAAGTTTTGCATTGGCTGCAGATGTCATATTCTCACCAATAACCTTAGAAGCTGCCGCAAGAGATAACGAAACGACTTCAGAGCGCATGTCAGCAATAGCCTGATCACGCTCCCGCGTAATTTCCTCTTGTGCTTTTGACAGCATTCGAGCACATTCCAAACGAGTTTGCTCTATTTCTTCATCCCGCTTGGCAGCGGCAAATTTCTCTGCCTTGTCAATAATGGCCTGCGCCTGCGTACGAGCGTTAGCTAATTGACGTTCATGTTCAGCTTTTAACTCTTCAGCTAAAGCTTTTTCTTTATCTGCGGCTGCAATACTATTTTCAATGCGCTGCTGGCGCTCAGCCAACACTTTGACAAGCGGTTTATACGCCACTTTGGTCAATATAGCCACAAGAATCAAGAAGTTTATAATCTGCGCAACAAGCGTCGCATCAATTTCAACCACTGAGGACCCTCCTCTTTTGGCGGGTAAAACAGACGACAGACATGTTCAATCCGCCGCCCTATACCGCTGCTTTTTATTACTTAATAAACGGATTAGCAAATACTAAAACAATAGCAATAACAGCTGCAATGATAGGAATTGACTCGATCAAACCAACCGAAATAAGCATATTCACAAGAATCGTTCCTTTTGCCTCCGGTTGTCTTGCCATTCCCTCTACTGCTTTTCCTGTTACTACACCGTCACCGATACCGGCACCGATTGCAGCAAGACCAATTGCCAAGCCAGCACCAATCGCCGATGCAGCTACCATAATTGCGTGTTCCATAGTTAACTTCCTCCTTTTTAACCTTTCAATACTCATGGTTATATTATCAATTTTTAGTGGCCTTCATCATTTAGTCCGCTAGACAAGTAGGACATGGAAAGCATTGTAAAAATAAAAGCCTGAATAACACCGACAAATACGCTAAACGCCAACCATGCTGTTGGAATAACATACGGCACAAGCATGCCCAGCACAATAATCAAAATTTCACCGGCCATTATATTACCAAACAAACGAAAAGAAAGCGTAATTGGCTTAGATAATTCTTCAATAATATTAATTGGTAGAAAAAGTACCATTGGCTTAATAAAGTGACCTAAGTAAGCACTTAATCCTTTATTCATAATAGCCACAAGTTGGACCATAATGATGACCATGAGAGCCAATCCGAGTGTAGTATTTAAATCACTCGTTGGTGACGATAACCCTGGAACAAGACCCAGCCAGTTTCCAACAAGTAGAAATAAAAACAACGTAATAATCATTGGAGCAAACGAGACGCCCTTGGGCCCCATCGTCTCTTTGATTTGATTTAAAAGCGCTTCAACAGCCATTTCCAATACATTTTGCCAGCCAGATGGTACAAGCTTTAAACGCCTCGTAGCCAGGAGCGCAATAAGGATCACAATCGCCATGGTCAGCCAAGTCATATACATCGTATCCATGTGAATAGTAAACCCAGCGAAATGTGCCAAATGATGTGCCCCAATTTCATGTCCCATTAAAAATTCACCCCTTTCTCATTAAATTTTATGTAAAAGCCGCTGTTTTAAAATAAACAAGCAGGCCGTTAACATCATAAAAATGTGAAATGAAAACAGTCCTAAAACAGCCGCCGCAAAATGAAACACAGGAATTTTCAGCGACAAAACCAACATAAGTAAAATAAAAAACAAACGGAGAAGCCACCCAATACGCATGGATGACACAGCCTTTGGAACAGGAAGCACAACACTGCGCTGCGCACGCAAAACAAGCAGGAAAAAATAAAACAGACTTGTAACCATACCTAAAATAAGGCCGGGAAGCTCGTCTTCCTGGCCTGCAAGCCACATACCGGCAATCAGTACAGCAGACCAAACTGCAAGACCCATACAATAGGCTTGGACCTTTTTCTGCTGCCAAAAAACCATCACATCACAAATTCCTTTCCAGTTTCAATCATCTATCCTGATTAGCCAGAACGATTTTTAAGATACCATAAAACCCAGCAACAATACCAAGCAGAATACCTGCAATAATTCCCCAAGGTGAACTATTAAGCCAATTATCTAATAAATGCCCTAAAAACATGCCAACAGCAATGGAAGAAACAAGTGTCACTCCGAGTGTAGATACACGGCTAATCGCATTCAAAAGATGATGATTATCCATGGCGTCATCCCTTTTTCTGGCAGAACTATTATACCCCTAACAGAAAAAATCTATCACTAAACACTCAATAAAGCAATGCTATATACTAATTCTTTGCACAATTAAAAAAATCCTTCTAAAAATTTAGAAGGATTCATGAAACTTATTTACTTTATTGAACAAACAAACGGTTCAGGTGCTTCAGCAATCAACCCATGTCGATACAAAATATTTCGCACTATGCGCCGCGAAGCCTGACCATCACCATAAGGATTGCAAGCACCTGCCATTTGATCATACTGACTCTGATCTTCCAGCAAAAGCTTGGTTTCTGAAAAAACGCGCTGTTTTTCTGTACCAATTAACTTTACTGTTCCAGCATCGATGGCTTCAGGACGCTCCGTCGTATCACGAAGGACAAGAACGGGCTTACCTAATGCAGGTGCTTCTTCTTGAATACCACCAGAATCAGTCAAAACAAGATAAGAACGGGCAATCAGATTAGCAAAAGGTTCATAATCCAAGGGATCAATCAAATGAATGCGCGCCAAATGACCCAATTCGGCCTCAACGACTTCACGAACTTTCGGGTTTTTATGTACAGGGAAAACAACTTCCACATCAGGGAAAGCCGCCACAATATCCTTCAGCGCCTGATAGACATGACGCATAGGTTCGCCGAGGTTTTCTCTGCGATGCGTTGTAATCAAAATGACTCTCCGCCGTTCATAGTTAATCGCTGCCAACATAGAATCGGCAAAAACATAGTCTTTTTTGACTGTCGCCTTTAGGGCATCAATAACGGTATTCCCTGTAATAAACAACCGGTCCTTGCTGACATTCTCCAAAAGCAGATTCTGTCGCGCCTGGCTTGTCGGTGCAAAATGAAAATCAGCTAAAGCCCCGGTGAGTTTACGATTCATTTCTTCAGGAAAAGGCGAATATTTATTGCCTGTACGAAGCCCGGCTTCCACATGACCTACAGCAATATGATGATAATAGGCAGCAAGAGCGCCAGCAAAGGTTGTTGTTGTATCGCCATGAACAAGTACGAGATCAGGCTTTTCCTGTTTTAGCACTTTGTCCAGACCGTGCATAGCCCTTGTCGTAATATCAAACAGGGTTTGTCCCGCCGACATAATATCCAAATCATAGTCAGGTTTAATGGAAAACAGCCCTAAAACTTGATCAAGCATCTCACGATGTTGCGCTGTAACAGTCACACTAGGTTGAATCAATTCAGGGTACTTCGTCAATTCTAATACTACTGGCGCCATTTTGATGGCCTCAGGCCGGGTGCCAAAAACGGTCATAATTTTGAGACGTGCCAAGCATACCACTCTCCCGTTGAAGTAATATGGACGGACTTGCGCCCGTCCATATTATTCCATTTGTAATTATTATTATCCATTATCCTTTTATGCGCTATTACTCAAGAATGCGTTTGTGCCGACCCTGTCTGTTTAAGCACACCAATTTTACGTGCACCAAAAAAGGCCACAGCAAGCAAAGCAAGAATGATCAAAGCGGCTAATCCTTTGTTTACTTCAGTAAGAGCAATGGCACTCAATCCCAGGCAACCGCTAATCACATACATAAGAAGAACTGCCTGCTTCTGGGAAAGTCCCATTTCAAGCAAACGATGATGTAAATGACCTTTATCCGGTTTAAAAATGGGTTGACCATTGCTGTAACGACGAATAATAGCAAAGGCTGTATCCATAATAGGAAGGCCCAGTGCCACAATAGGCACAATAAGAGCAATCGTGGCAGCCGATTTTACCGCACCAAGCACGGAAATTGCCGCTAACATATAGCCAAGGAACATGCTACCCGTATCTCCCATGAATATTTTCGCAGGATTAAAGTTATGCTGCAAAAATCCAAAAGCACTTCCAGCAAGCGCTGCCGTAAGCACAGCAACAATAAGGGAATTTTCCTGAAGCGCAACAAGCAAAATCGTTACTGCAGCAATGGTAGAAACACCTGCAGCCAAACCATCCAGACCATCGATAAGATTGACTGTATTCGTCAAGGCAACAACCCAAAACAGGGTAATTGGAATAGATAAATATTCGACATAAACCATATCCCCAAAAGGATTTGTCAGCCATTCAATACGAATATCAAATAAAATCAATACAGCTGCGGCGGCAATCTGACCAAGCAACTTTACTTTTGCTGAAAGCTGTACCATATCATCAATAATACCGACAATTAATATTACTGTCCCCCCTGTAAGTAGACCAATAAGTTCTTGACTTAAATGCATACTTGAAAGCACGGCAATAACAAAACCAACGTAAATTGCCAACCCCCCCATTCGAGGAATAGGAGTTTTATGAACTTTACGCGCATCAGGCGCATCTAAGGCTCCGAGTCGAATGGCCAGATTTTTTACGTATGGCGTTAAGAAATACGTAATAACTAGCGCCAGAATAAAAGCTACAACATAGGATTGCATATCCATGCACCTCGTTTTTCTAATGCACCTAATCTGAATAAACTATTAATTTATCCAGGCAGGTACCAACGTTCCTATTGTACCAAAAACGAAGAAACCTTGTCAATCAAAGTCTACGTCGCAAAACCCCTTCTCTCGACTATTCTTGGACTGCCATTCCAATTACGAGCCAAAATAGCCCTTTCTTTCTAATTTCTGTACATGTTCAGCTACAACCTCAGCGATATTCACATGATACTGTTCAGCTAAAATATACATCATTGTAAAACAACATTGCGCCACATCAAGCAATTCTGCTGCACAGCCAGCAAGTACAGCAGATTCTTCTAAAAAGTGACTCTCACCCGAAGCACCGGATTTTTTACCAACATACTGCGTCAGTTCACCAAGTTCTTCTTGAATTTTGCAGACGGTTGTTAAAAGTGTAACATTTTCAAGATAAAGACGCGGTAAATGGAGCGACTTAAAACACCCCACCGTTGTGATCTGATAAACAGGCCGTTCGTCAAACTGATAGCCCTTTACTGTAAGCTTAGCAAGATGACTGCGAATAAGTTGATCGGCATCCACATGATATTCATCTTCCATAACAAAAATCATGGTAACACAAGTCTGCGCAACATCAAGCAATTCTTGCGACACAGCTAAAAGCAGCGACTTCCCTTGAGCAGACAAGGCCTTCTTGTCAAAATTTGACTCATCATAAGGAAGGAACTGCAAAACGGCACGAGCCAATTCACCAGCTTCTTCTACAGCTTTGAGCAAAGTAGAATCAAAAGTAGGTGTTAAATAATTGAGTTTAGGTAAGTAAATTGGGTTCATAGGAGCTCCCTCATGACAATTGGTTTATTTTCTTCAATATTTTATCACAAATCAGACCATTTTTATCTATTCCTTACGAATTTTCTATTAATAACTTTCAAAGAATTTTTCTTATCTCTTTGCTTTCATCCTTGACAGTCCTATTCGTCCATGCTATACTAAATAAGCGTGACTGGAGTGGTACTCAAGTGGCTGAAGAGGACGGTTTGCTAAATCGTTAGAGGTCGTGAGGCCTGCCAGGGTTCAAATCCCTGCCACTCCGCCATTATAAGAAAACAAAAGCCTAGTTCCTTATTCATAAGGAGTTAGGCTTTTTTGTTGTCTATGACAAGCAGTAAAAAATTTGTACCACATCGCCCGCTACAAGACAATCAAATCCGAAATTAATATTTTCGCCTTCAATGACGCAGGTTGATTTATCTTGGAGACGTCCATTCACGAAAATCTGAAATAAGTTCTCCGTAGGATATTCGGCTTTTAATAGACTAGCACTCGCTTTCATCCGGCAAACTTGCTCCACAATTTTCATACTTGCACCCCCTTTATCGCATTTTATAACATTGATTTTATCATCAGTAGAATTTCATTTTTCCTCTGCATGCTATTATTCTGGCTTTCTACATGAAATCCTGCCCAATTTACTGATTACTTATGAAGGAATCAGATTAATCATCATAGGCTTTCAAAAAAGAGCAGGAGAATCTCTATAACGATTCTCCTGCTCTTTGTTCTCGCTGCAACCGCAAAATGATTACGCGTTAACCAGTGACATCCCGAGTTCAAAAGCCTGTTCATTCTTAGCTTCTGTTCCTTTTGGTACCCGAGCCAGTACGGCCTTCACGGCCGACTCTTTGCTTACCGCTTTTGTCAGGGCTACAATGGCCCCAATGGCAATGATATTGGCAAACAAGGCTCTGCCTAAAACTTCTTTGGCCTTTTCTGTAATGGGCAGCTGATAGACATTCGTGAATTTATTCGGAATGTCTTTAACGAAGGTTGTATCAATGACAAGCATGGCCTCGTCTGGCAGGTCATGGGCATATTTATCTAATGCTTCTTGCGTCATGGCGAGAAGCAGGTCCGGTTTGACTACTTTCGGATAATGAATGGCTTCATCTGAAATAAGCACTTCTGATTTACTTGAGCCGCCTCTTGCTTCGGGTCCGTAGGACTGGGACTGAACGGCGTTTTTCTTATCTAGTATGGCGGCTTCAGCTAGGATGATACCTGCCAGGATGAGTCCCTGACCGCCGGAACCGGATAATCTCATTTCTAATCGTTTCATTTTGCTCCCCCCTGGGCCTGTTCGATCAGTTTGTCGTATTCTTTGGTATATTCAGGAGCCTTACTTTCATAAAGCACGCCAATGGCAAACTTGTCGGCCTGTTCTTCGGCTGCGAGTTTTTCATAGGCTGCTTTGGCTACGGCGTGATCTTTCTGCCATTTCATCATATTTGCTCCTGAACCGCTTTTGTTTTGACGACCGAACCCGATGGGGCAAGCGGTGATGGCTTCGACAAGGGCGAATCCGTCATGGGCGATGGCCTCAGCAATGACGTCACTGAGCTGCTGGGCGTGATAGGTTGTCCCACGGGCAACGAAAGTGGCTCCGGCGGCTTTGGCGAGTTC